>NZ_JBBWFK010000001.1:0-940559 GCF_052353105.1 Vibrio sp. YIC-376 | reverse complement strand
TGTAGTGGTCAACAAATTCCGGACACAGATTTAAGCCGATTTTCGGCATTGACTGGCGACAGCCCATCATTGGCTTGATGAGGCCGTTGCCGATTATAGTAGTCCATCAAATAGTAGCTGATATCTTTCTTCGCTTGAGTTTGGGTCAAGTAACCCGTTGCTGGTACCCATTCAGTTTTTAGGCTTCTAAATAGCCTCTCCATTGGAGCGTTGTCCCAACAGTTACCTCGACGACTCATGCTTTGGGTTATGCGATATCGCCAAAGTCTTTGACGAAACTTACGACTGCTGTACTGGCATCCCTGGTCTGAATGGAACATCACGTTCTGAGGCCGCCCCCTTTGCTCCCAGGCCATATCTAGGGCTTTAGAAGCTAATTTAGCATCAGGCTTATCCGATAGAGACCAACCCACGACGCGCCGGCTAAAGAGGTCAAGTACCACGGCGAGATAACTCCACTTAGAACCTGACCAGATATAAGTAATGTCACCGCACCACACTCGATTTGGAGCAACCACAGAGAATTCACGCTTCAGCAGATTCGGGATATCCAACCGCTCTGATTTGGCCTGCTTATATCGATGCGAGCCTGGCTGTTTGCTCATCAGACCGGCTTCTTGCATTATCTTCCGCACCTTAAATCGCCCGATGTCGATGTTTTCTGAACGTAACATGGATACAAGGGCACGACTGCCAGCAGCACCTCGGCTCATGTTGAAGAGCTCTTTAATTCGGCTTGCTAGCCGAATGCGATTAGCGTCCGGCTTTCTCTGTTTAAACTCGTAGTAACAGGAAGAAGCCACATTGAACAGTTCGCAAAGCATCTTGACCGACTCATGCTCCCTTAACTGATCAATTAACGAGAACGTTCGAGTTCGTCCGACATTAAGAGAGCGGTGGCCTTTTTTAGTATGGCTTTCTCTCTTTCTAATCGACTAATTCTGGCTTCTAATTCCTGGATTTTTTGTTGTTCAGGCGTAAGGGCCTTGGCCGCCGGAGTTGTACCACCACGCTCAATCTTGAGTTGGTCGACCCAACGTCGTAAAGCTGTTTCACCAACATCCATGGAGCGTGCTGCTTCAGGTACCGAATATCCTTGGTCAAGCACCAAGCTTGCAGCATCCATTTTGAATTCAGCAGAAAATGTACGTCGTTGTCGTTTTGTCATGGAACACCTCATTTATGGTGGAGACTTTACCACCTAATTTGGTGTCCGGGATCATTAAACCACTACATTTTGTAGGGCCGCACTCCAGTATAAAGACCCTTCTATTTCCCTAGTTGATCGTTATAGCAAAGGGCGCCCTATGATTAATAGGCTCCTTGCTATTGCGACACCAGGAGAAACTCAAAATACCTTTCCTGGTGAAAGGGTAGCTACGCAAAAGTTATACTACCGTCGTTTATCTTTAACTAGAAATGGTCGAGCGAAGAGATCTCGGTCGATAAATGAATTGATCATCCAATTGGTTCGCTCTGACGAAGTAATAGGAAGCAAGTCTAGATGGCAACTTTTTATCGAAGCTTTATCAAATACGATACCTATCGACAAGGTTGTGGTGCAGAAAACTAGTGGAAGTTATTTACAATTAATTAAATTGAACAAGCTGGGTGGGGAACAAGAGTCTCTCGAACATTGGGGGAGCATTGATACGGGGGCTGAACCTAAGCTCAAAATTGGAGACGATTCACACTCTCTTAGTAGTGGACAGCTTACATTTCTAAAGTTCGCTCTTCTTTGTTGTCTTTATATTGAAAATGGCTCTTTTGTTCTTTTAGATGAGCCAGAGACGCATATGCATCCAAATATGATTGCAGATTTTGTAGGATTATTGGATCAATTGCTCGAAGATACTGGCTCTCAAGCGCTTATTGCAACTCACTCTGCATATTTCGTAAGGGAAATAAGTCGTGAACAAGTTCATGTTCTTCTCAAAAATGAGTCAGATGAAATATCTATTGTGTCTCCAAGACTACGGACTTTCGGAGCGGATATAGAATCGATTTCTCAGTTTATTTTTGATGAAGATGTTGATAACAGATTGGCAGAGAAACTTTTCAGCAAGGTAAAAAACCTGTCATTTGAAGAAGTAAAAAGTAAGCTTGAGGGGGAGCTGTCTATGTCAGCTATGTTACAACTACAAGATAAGATGTTGAGTGAATGAAAAAACTTAACTTACCTCAAATTCAAGATGTTAACATTTTGCATACGCTGGCACAAAATCAGAACCTCCATAAGACTAGTTACCCTATCCTGAGACAGCAGATTCATTTGGTTGAAGCTGCTTACGTAGATTACACAAATAGCAATGGTAACCCTTGGAATATCGCTAATGTAGGCATTACAGCGGATCTACAAACAGCATTGCGAACACACTATAAAAGCCCTCCTACGTCATTAAATTTTATAGAAAGTCTACGAGATTCTTCACCAGAAGTATGCCCGATGTGTGGTGGTTTTAAGCCTACGGAGTTAGACCATCTATTGCCGAAGGAAGATTATCCTGCATGGTCAATTTTTTCACCAAATTTAGTTCCAGCATGCAGTTGTAATCGTGAGCGAGGTAGGCTTCTTAAAGGGCGAGCTGATAAACAAGCTCGAATATTACATCCGTATTTTGATATGTGCCTTCAAGAAAGAATATTGACAACTACCTTTATTCATTCAAACGACTTCAGTTTGATACGAGCAAAAGTCTGCTATGTGGATGATAACCATCCTGAAATCGAATCGATTAAATATCATACCAAGAACGTAGTTATCAAAAATGATATAGAAGGGTGGATACGCGGACAACTGAATACGCTTGTAGAGTTTCCTGCCAATGTTGTTAAAGGCATTTCAAGACGAAGGACAATAGACAAGGATGAGTTGGTCGAAAAACTAGAAGATTTACTCGAAAGCTATGATGAGCAAACAGGTTCAAAAAACAATTGGAACTCAATACTTGTGCACGGACTTCTTAACGCACCTCAACTACATGACTGGCTAGTTGAACGCCATAATGATGTGGTAACCCGCTAAGTAATCTTCTCCATCAATAGTGGACACCAACTTAAGCGACTTTCCATATTTGTAGTTATCAATAATTTGCTAACTTAGCAAAGTCGCTGACTCGCTTCTGTCCAGAGATGTGATATCGCTGAATCACGGCAAACACACCTTTGCCCCAAACCTTCTTAGTCCCAACGAACTGACTACCTAGCCAGTCCAGCAGTAGACCAAATTAATCTAATATGTGCTTGGGGACTTATACAGAACCTTTTCGTAGTTCTACACCGAA
Organism: Vibrio sp. YIC-376; assembly: GCF_052353105.1. Lineage (NCBI taxonomy): Bacteria > Pseudomonadati > Pseudomonadota > Gammaproteobacteria > Vibrionales > Vibrionaceae > Vibrio > Vibrio sp. YIC-376. The sequence goes on along the minus strand of NZ_JBBWFK010000001.1, from coordinate 937,275 downwards.
ATTCTCTGTCGATTCACACAATAGGTTGATACCTATTGTGTTGCATAGTGAATGACAGCAACATAGAAGGAATGCAAATAAAGAATTATTCCGTCTATAAATTATAGAAGTGCGGAGGTAGAGTTGGATTTTGTAAGTTATAAAGTGAACCCTCAGCATAGAGGAGCCTTACCGATTTCTCAGAAGAGTCAGTGGAGGGTTACCGAAGCAGAAGAAACAGCTTTGTTTGATAAGGCTAAAGTAAACGAATGGATTTGTCCTAAAAAGTGCTTATGGTCGATTGACGATAACTTTTGTGTTATCGGTGAGGATTTTGTCGGTGAACTATATGTAGCTAAGTTTTGGGGCAATCAAGGTGAGTGGCATGGCTTTCCTGTATCAACTAAACGACAGCTAGATCGCCCCCCGACACTTGCTATCAATGATTGGGTAAAGAAAAAAATCATACGTAAACGTATTGGAAATAAGATGGCACAGGGACAATTCTAATGGCTGGCAAGGTTAAGATTGAAATTGAAGGCGATTACATTGACTCTTTTGTGTATTCAGGAGTTTTGTTCTTGGTTAACTCCGACTTAAATTTGAAAGCGTATTCTTGGGATAATGTATTTGATCGTTGTTTAGATGGATTAGGAACCTTCCACAAAATGAGGTTGAAAAACTACTCAAGAGGCACAGTTTCTATAACTGATGAGTTAAGTCGTACATACTCGATCTCTGAAAAATCTCTTTCGGAATTTGAGCTTTGTTCAAAAGAGTTAAGAGTATGGCCATCTGATATTAATATTTACAAAAATAGATTTTATGTCGCCTCTGAACGTGGAGTTGATGCCTTTGACTTTGATTGGGGGGATGGAAAGGTATCAAAATTCCAACGTCCCACAAAAATATTTGATGAAGTCTCTTTTAAGTTGGCTACTAGTTCTCATTATCGTTTGGCTATAGCAGCAGGTACAGCAGGATTGCTCTCGGTAACTCCAGAAAAAAAATATGCACGTAAAGAACACGTACATCAGTTAATTGATAGCCCATGCTCAGATTGTCATTGGCACAGTAATAACTTGGTTGCTGATACCGTTAATGGTCAGTTTACAGCTTCTTTTGCCTCGATACCCAACAAAATAGATTTTGAAGGTACGGATCGAGAGTATTGGGATCTAGTTAAAGCACTTAAAAATACGAGGCCAGAGATTCGAGAAAGCAAAAGTATTCATGGTCAATCTATTGTTTCCTCATGGTTTTCTGGTAAGGGATTATTTAGTGTAACCAAAGACTTAAAATTATATTGGAACAGCCTTGATCATCCATCAGAGTATGAGTTAATTGATACAAATTCTGAGTTATCAACTCTTAAGTATTTTAAAGCTCAATCTTCGCCATTTGGAACAGTTATGGAAGTTGGTGATGACTTAAAACTATTTACAGGGGATGGGGAGTGTCAAGTTGTAGCTGAAGAAGTTGTCAACTGGAGACTTTTTCCTAAATCTAGATACTACTTGAACCATTTGCATGTTATTGAAGACGACGTTCTGAATGTTTCATTGTTTGACATACCCACTAGACCAAATAAGTTTGGATACTCCAAATCTGAAGCGCTAGGAGATTAATTTATAAAAAATTAAGAGTAATTATCCACGCTTGGCATTTTGGGTTTTGTTTATTGTTTATGGTGTCCAAATTTAGTGCTGTGGTAGCGACCCTTAATTGGACATCTTTTTTCAAACGTGAGGTGAGGTAATCCGCCGCATCCTAATTTAATAATATAACTGACACAGTTTGTCCAGAGGTGTGCCTTAGCCGATCACGGCAGACACACCTTTGCCCCAAAACATTTTAGGTCGACATAACTACTACGAGTTTTTAGTTTTAATGTGCCATACAAATGCTAATCAATTTTGACTTGTTATTAAGTCTGGCAACTACAGCCAATATTCCAATTGAGATACTTATGACCATATTGATGCAAATGCAGCATCTGAAGATTTTGGTTTTGGTGCAGCTTCATCAATGGAAAAGCGAATTGGGATATTGAAAGCTGAACCGAAACCGATAGCATCACCTCTAGGCAAACCTGAAATTTCACTAAGTGTATGTTCATTGCCGTTTTCTATTGCATATCTTAATGCATTGATATCCCTCTCGTTAGTTAAACGCAGAGAGATCCAGTTCGAGCACATGGCGAGAACAGTTGAAGATAACTCTGATGGTCTCTGTGTACTTACGAGCAATGAGCAATTAAATTTACGCCCTTCTTTTGCAAGTCTTTCGTATGCTTTAAGCTGAGTTCCTTCTTCAGCGAAAGGGTCTCTAAGGTAGTGGTGGGCTTCTTCCAAAAGAAGCAGTGTGGGGTAATTGTTGTATTGACCTCTTTGAAATAACACATCTGAGTACATTTCTAAAAGTGAACCTAAGATCATTGGGGCATGGTCGTCTGCAATGTTCTTTAAATTAATGATATGGACATCCCAATCCTGCGCTTCCCCCACTTTTTTACCAAAAATATAATCGACTTCTTTTTCAACTTCTTCTTGCCACATACTTGCAGGATTGTTGATAGCTTGGTCACCTGATAGGTTAACTACATTGTTAAAGCGTGGGTCATCGGCGAGTTGTTGAATAATCTTAACTAATGGTAATACGTTACCATAGCTAAAAGCATCCCTTTTACTTGCGCCGTTAGGTGTGAATGCTTGGCAGCCGAACTCTGCGACGAGGTTAGCTAGTGACTTAAATGGAGGCCATTTTTGAAAGGGAGGTATTGCGTTACTTCTCAACTTTTTCAGCCACAGGCTTAATTGCTCTTGCCCGTCTTGCCGACAATCATCAACTAGTTCGAACCAAGTTTGAGTGGTTGAAGGTGATATGGTTTCTCCAGTCCATATGGAGCTATTGGAGCCTGCACAAACCATATGGAGTGATTTCAATGCATTTCGTAGTGCAGGCAGTTGCGTTTTATCGCTTGGTCTTAGTAACTTGATTAATCCAGCATAGCCAAATGCTTGATAGGGGATTCGATGATAAACAGGGTGTTTACCGTCAAAAACCTCGGGGGGCGGAGGTGGTACTGCTAAAGGCGAGAATAATTTAGCGGGAGGAGGTGGAACACTTCCTAAGATTGTCTCCTTAACTCGTGTTTGCCCAATAAAAGCATCAGCATATTCGCCATTTATATCGAATATAACGATTCTAGAACTTTTGAATTTTCCACGAATTCTTTGTGACAACAAAGCATTGAAATTTGATTTTCCATAACCTGTACTGCCTAGCACGGCAAGATGTCTAGAAAGTAGCGAGTTGATGCCTACATTAATTTTCGTTGTTTTGGTTCTAGAATCTCGACCTAGCTCAACAGTGGAATTTTTTTCATCTTCATTAACACCATAGATACTTTCTAGGTAGTCGCTCGATAGTGGAATAGCTTTCGCGCCTAGCGTAGGTAGCTTCCAACTCTCAGAAATAAATTTTCGGTTATCACCATCCTGACATACATAGCCGATGGAATACGCTATGAGTTGCCTTAAAGGGGTGTCAATTACATTCATCGTCCCCACATTAGAAGAGTGGGCTTTATCAGGATCAACAAATGCCATGTCTGTAACTCTGGCAATCACAAGATTAGTACCTGCATCTAATCCAATTAAATCACCTGGCTGAGAAACAGAACTTATACCGCGTCGGTGAGATGCTAATTGACCTTTATGTCCTTCCAGTAAGTTAACGCGAATTTTCGTTCCCTCAAGAGCAACAACATACCCAATAGAATCAATAGTCTCAATGCTCATATCTGATTTCCACTTTGAACTAAATCATTGATCGCAGCTACAAGATCTTGCGTTGAAGTATCTCGAGGGAATAAAACTGGTTTCGGGATGTATTTAACAAATGAATCGAAGTAAGCAGATGATCCTCCACCAACAATTGTAATTTGATTCAATGACAGTGATTTGAGCTTTTTAATACACTTTTGAGATTCGCTTAAACCTTCGGCATCTACCGAGATTTTATCAAGTTCAGGATAAAAAATAACAATATGTAAAGATGGGTTTAGTAGTGCGCCTAGAATTATCCGATTGATATGGTAGTCACCAAAACCATATCCGTTGATGATGATAGCTGTTTGAGGCTTTGATAAGAACTCACTAAACCGACGAAACATCTCGCCATATACAAAGCCGATTGTATGGTGGTACTTATTCGCACCTGGATAAATTAAGAATTGCTTGTCATAAACAGGCTCTCCATTTAGCAATGGATCAATATAGCGACTTTTAGCCAGAGCAGATGGGATTTCTTTAATGTCACTGTTATGCTCTTGAATCCATGACAATGAGCCATGTAATTTATGCAAGTAAGCATGATAGTGTCCAAATCTGGCTTCACCTTTTGCATTAACGTTTCTGAAGCTCAAATCAAAATTTTGTGGTTGGAAAGTTCTCGTATGAAGTCCAGAAAAACCATTAACAAGTTGGATGCCTATTTCTTCGGCTGCCCATTCTAATGACAGATCATAGTTGGTGGTGAAAAGCATCGGAGCTGCTTGACCTGGCTGGCGATTTGAAATTAATTTTTCAAGCAGTTCTCTGTGATATTTGAACTTGTCTTGAGACCCTAATTTCTCATCACCAAAAGATTCTTGCTTTACCAGTAGTGCAGCTTTAGTTACTGATTGATATAAGCAAAGGAGGATTTTCTGAAGCTTGCCCACTGGTTGGGACTCAAAATCTGTTTCGATGTTTAATGGTGTTGTCTTTTTGTATACCGATAAATATTGAGTTACTTGATCTAAAAGTTGCTCCACATTTACATCTTTATTATTAATATTTTCTTGAGTTATGAGATTAAAAGTAAGTAATTCATCGAGTAGATCAGGCGAACTGTTTATTGCATCAAGCCATACTCCTTCCATTGTCATACCGCCACATCCTACGGATGCACCAGCACCAAGAAGAACACCAATGTTTTCTAATTGGCATAAAGAGCCTAGATGACTTCGAAAGTCATCCTCAGAAATTGCAATACCGCCTTGATAGATAAAGTTACTCATTTGATTATTCTCAAATAAAAACACACTGAGAATATTGTGCAACTTTATGTGTATAAAAACAATGAATCACGTAGTCAAATGAGCTGAGGAAAGACAAGTATCTTATTGAACTTTCTACACATGGGATGAGTGTGTAGGTTTGCAAGGTCGTTCGTTAAACATTCTTATGCTTTACAAGTGAGTGAAGTGGTTGTCCTAACTCACTTTTGTACACTTTCGAGTTAGCGAGGTTAAGCTTGATTGGTCGGACTATAGGTCAGCACAAGCGCTTGTCGCTTGTGCATTCAGAAAAGTGCATTTTTGGTAGGTTATATATATAAACTGAACAAATGCACTTTTTACATTAACAGAAGCTCTTTCACTAACACACTCACTCTTTGCCTAGAGAGTCCCATTTCTCTGGCAATTTGGGATAAGTTGACTCGTCCGTTATCTTCTAACTGCTTACGGTAGAGTTCACGCAAAATTTCTCGGCGCTCCACGTCTGCACCATAGCCTTTCATAGGACCCGACTTCAATGGCTGATATATGCGCTGCGTAGCTTCATACCTCGCTAAAATGCTCAGAATAGCAAACCTCAATTGACCGTTATTGACATGATTTAATTCTTCAGAAGCTTCCCATCGTGAAGATTCACCCTCCGAGTCATCGAGGCTTTCGATAACCATGAATCCCCAACCTAGAAGAGAATTAAAGCTGGAGAATTGAGTTAAGTTATCGGCCTGTTGTAAGCGATGAAAGCTAGTAGGGTAGTTATTTTTAGCATAGAGAATTATCGATTCGGCATATGACTCCCAGTGTTCATCGGTTTGATAACTGAGAACATCAACTACTGCTGGGATGCTATCGTTCACCATGCTGAACAACTTAGCAGCTAGGCCTCTTTGCTTTACGTTCTTCTTTCTATATGCATTGGAAAAATCTTTTAACTCTGAATTAGAAGAGTGTCTTTCCGTAAATGATAGAACCTTTCGTACGGCCGAGTTGTACGCTTTTTTGTTGTGAATGGAATGGTGATCTTTACAATAGTAACTGGATGAAAATGTCCGTTTCCAACAAACAGCACACATAGGCAAACGAGTTTTGTATTGGGACTCAAAAAGATTTAATCGTCCTTGCTCTTGAGCGATTTCAAAAGGTATCCACTTTTTAGTTTGGCTAGTTGCACTCCTTGCTTTTAGCAAAACGCTTTCTAACGAAAAAAGTAAGAACTCTAAATCATCATCTACTTCCACCCTCATCGGTAATTCGAATTCGTAAGCATATTGGATGTTATTTATAGCTGTGCTTAGTCCACCACAGTAGCGTATTAACTCTTCAACACTTTGTGGCTTCAGGCCTTCATATTTCCTGCAAAAAGGAATGGTATCTGAAATTAAGCTTGAATAATGGGCTGACAATTGTGGTTGAGAAAATGCTGTTGAAACCAGAATTCCCGAACTCTTGTGACACTTCTTTTTGAGGAGGTTAAGCCCTTTTTGAGATGCACTAGCTTTGAGTTTTTCAAGGTTGGATACTAATTCGGCTTCTAGTTCTTTATATCTCATGTTAATAGGGTTGGGTGGTTTTTTGGTTATTTTGTGTATGGTACAGAGATTTTAAAGTGAAGTCATGTTCAACACATAAGTCGGAAAATCAAAAATGAAAAAACAAAATTACAACCAAACAAAGTCAGTCAGTGAGCAGACTATAAGTAACTTACTTACTGACGAACATACTAACTTTACTGACCAAACTTACTTGCTGATGGAAGCATCGTTTGTAGAGAAACTGAAATCGTTGGGATATAGCCCCCAAAAAGGAAAGCCATTCTCTGATTACTACAAAGCAATGAAAGAGGGCGAAAACTCAGGGGAGCCAATTGAAAACGTGACTCAATTGAATGAAGCGGTCGGCGGTAAGTTCAATAAATCGAGAGCGGCTTATGAAGCGTACTGGGAGTTCCATTCTTCAAACCTGGCGTTAGAGCCTATTCCGCAGGCTTTTTCCCAAAAGCTAATGGGTTCGATTCAGGTGGATATTGAAAGCATATGGCGGCAGACACAGGAAGAGATTAACAATGCCCTAGCTGAAAAATCTGCTCAAGACGACGTTGAAAAATCAATACTATCACTTCAGTTGATAGAAAGTGGCGAACTCATCGATGAGTTGAGGGACCAGTTAGTAGTATTGGAAAGGAAGGCGATTGAGTCTCAAATAAAAATGGAGGAATTTTCTGAGACTAAGGCTCAGCTAATGCAACTAGAGCAATGTCAGATGGAAATTGAAAGCTTACGAGACAAAGGTGCTGAAAATCAGAGAGTGATAACGGAGCTTCATGTCATGAATCGACAGCTAAAAAATCAAGCTAATCAACTCATGGAGCAAAACCAGCGGTTACAACAAGAGTATGAGTTCTCAATGGCCGAAAGGTACCGCCTTGAAGGGCGATTAGAGCAGCATCTGTCTGAGCAGACATTTAGTTAAACCAGTATAGGTAAGCAGGTACTCAGTACCTGCTGCAAGAAACAATAAGAATAAGAATAAGAATAATGAAACTAGTAGCTAAAAATTATAATTTTGCTCATTTAGTTGAGCAAGAAAGACAAACGAAAAGTATCGTTGTTAAGGCATCAGGCAAAATCAATTTCCAATCAGAAACAGCAACGATCGTAACCCCTTTAGATAAAAAAAACCTCCAGAAAGTTTGTGAATATTATCGATATGCAAACTATCGTGTAACCATTGCTATTGATAGTCAAAATTTTCGCAAAGAAGCAGTTAGGGTCTTACAAGAGAATTACTTCGGGTTAGGTTGTTCCGTGTTTGATTTGTCAATATCGGAGTCCCTCCCGAATCCTCAAAATGCAAAGCTTGAGTACTTATGTAAAGCATTTGAGTTAACACGCTCTGGAAACCTTGCTCAATTAGCTGCGAAGATAGCGATCAGAAAAATTCCTTTTGTCGTTTCTTGTGCTGAACAGTGTGCAGCAGCATATATTCAGGATGATAGCTTGAAAGCTCCTTTCATTCGATGTATTGAACGCAAAATAGAAAGGGTGAAAGAGGCTGTAGAGCGTGATTTTAAAATCAATTCATCTGACAACTATCAGCGAGTAGACAGCTTGAGAGATCTAGAACTCTCTCAACTCTCGTCAACTACAGCAATTATCGCTGCGACAGGAGTGGGTAAAACAAGCTATGTATATACTCCGATTGCTCGTAGCGCTTCGGCAGATAAAAATGTGATTTATATCTCGCATTTGATTTCGTTAGTGGAGCAATTTTGTCTGGAAGCAAGCTGTGCTTCCTATCAAGAGCAAGATCTAATGAAGTTAGGGCAAGCCAACAGCATGGGGAGTGTAATTAATAGCATTTGGAAACCCCATATCTTCGAGAAGATATGCTCATCACATACTTTACTAATCGATGAGTTCGAGAAGGTCTTTAAGACTCTCGTATGTAGCGAGAACAGTCGAACGATGCAAGCAGATAGAGTGTTTGATGCACTAGTTCATATTTTAAAAACAGTACCAAGGGTAATAGTAGCTGACGCTGATCTTACTGATAACTCATTATCCTTTCTCAAGCAGATTCGCGGGGAACTGTCAGTAATTGAGTGCGAAGAAAACCCATATAAAGGCCTTAACGCAACGATCTTGAACAAAAAGGAACTTTTAAATCCGAAGCACGTTCGAGATGTATTAGAACGGGATAAAGTGTTTCTGTTTGACAATCTTCAAACGCTGAAACGATTTGTTGGTGAGCTAGGCTATCAAAATCATCTGGGCTTAGATTGCGAAACGAAAGCTTTAAATGACGGTGTTCTTGTGCTGCATAGTGATAATCGAGATATGCCAGCTCAGAAAGCATTCCTAAAAAATCCGAATCGAGAAGTGACAAAGTACAAAGCTATTATTGCTTCGCCATGCTTAGGTGCTGGCTTTTCTATTATTGAAAACTATAGCAAAACAGTGAATGTCATCTGTGAATCCACTTTGATACCAAGAGAGTTAGTTAATTTCTCGAGGCGATTTCGATGTGCAAAGGAATATAACTTTTTGTGTGGAAATTTGAAAAGCTCTCGTACTACTAACCAATTTATTAGCGACTGTCTTGAAAAACATCACCACTCACATCTCGGGCAACGTTATACAGAAAGGTTGAAATTCGAAAAGCAAAAGCGAGAGCTTAATGAGCATCTAGCTCTATCAATGCGATTTACACTAGAAAAGCTTGGCTTTGAAGCCTCTTGTAAAAACTCTATGCAGCAGCATACTGTCGTTTCCACACACAAAAGGCAGTTTGATGCTGAATTCAAAGCTAGGCAGCAAATTGCAGTCGTGAAAGCAGTTGATATCACACTGACGGAATTTGCCACTAAACAACGTTGCAATGCACTATCGTCAATAGATTTAGCAGAGGTAAGAAAGTTTGAGATCAAAATGGTCTACAACTTAGACAAAATCAAGTTAGAGCATGTGAAGTTTGATGATAACTTCGATCGAGAGCTATTTGCTCACCTGCCGTTTGTGTTAGACAAGCCAAGTCTTCTAAGGCTCGGTATTTACTCTAGACAGAAAAAATACATTGCGAATCTGATTTATCTAGTAGTGTTTGATGGTTATAACTTCGAAGAAGAAAAGTCCAATCACTTCTTATTTAAATCTTCTGTAGCCGACGTATTAAGAAAGATGGATGGTGATGGCTTTGATCTCTATTTCCCACCACACTTTAAATTTCCCAGCTTAGGTAAAGAGGAGCAGACTTACAAAGCCACAAGCTATTTAAAAGCAGTGCTAACTAAGCTTGGGTTTGTGCTTGGAAGATACGGAGGAAAGGAGCAAAAAGCTAGAGTATCGGTGTCACCTCTAGCAAAAGAGTACAAAATATGGTTGCGTAACGCCTCACTGAAGCCTGTTGCTGGCTATTAGTTAAGTGATTAATGTATTTGTTAAATAATCAGTTTTTGAACCATAGTTGTGTATTGCTTAGTCAGTTTCTATACAATACGGTTAACGAAATATAAGGTTTAACAGCAAAATGAACTCGAATCTTAAAGATGTTTTTGATAAAAGCCGTCAAGAACTCCTTGATATGGGGCTTAGAGGAAATACATTACTTAATGTCGGCAAGGGAGCCAAAATTCTAGACATTGTTGACGAAAAGTCCGAGCAAGTGTTTCAACATTTGGTTGAAGACTCAAAGACAATGTCATTTCTTCCAGCTCCTGACTCTCTAGAGAAAGAGGATAGCAATTCGATATCTTTAACTGATTTGACAGCTCATCTTGAAGAAACAAATGGTGATAAAAGGCACGCTGATAACGCTCTGCAAACTCAGTTATTTAGAAAATCACTCGATACTCGCCTACTAAAGCTGAGCACGGAAGCTACGACCTTTGTCCAAGAACAGGGAGTTGATCTACTTTATCTTGCTCTTGGTTTCGTTAAGTGGTTTGAAGACGCTAATTCTGACAAACCGAGACATGCTCCCTTAGTACTTATCCCTGTCGAAATTTTCCGAGCTGATGCGGGTGATGCATATAAAATTCGCTACACAGAATCAGAACTAGGAACAAACCTTACCCTTGCCGCTAAGCTTAAAATGGAGTTCGGTATTGTCTTACCTGATTTTGAAGAAGGAGAAGAGGGTTATGATTTCCAAGGATACTTAAATTCAGTTGCGAATGCTATTTCAGGTGAAAAGCGTTGGTCGGTAGAAAGCAATAAAATAGTATTAAGTTTCTTCTCTTTTGGTAAGTTTCAGATGTATCAGGACTTATCAGATGAAGTGTGGCCCGAAGGTAAAAAACCATCGGAAAATAGCTTAATTAAAAAGCTGTTTACGGAGGGTTTTGAACGTGATGCAACTTTGCTCGATTCAACACCAATGGATGTCAACCGTGTTGAAGAAGTTCAACTGGTTTTAGATTCGGACTCAAGCCAAACAGAAGCCGTATTAGCGGCAAAGTCGGGGGCTAATCTTGTTATTCAAGGTCCTCCTGGTACAGGTAAATCACAAACTATTACAAACATCATCTCTCAGGCTTTAGCTGATAATAAAAAAGTGCTGTTTGTTGCTGAAAAAATGGCGGCGCTTGATGTTGTTAAACGCCGACTAGATAACTGCCATATTGGTGATTCAGTATTAGAGTTACACTCCCACAAAGCGAACAAGAAATCAGTACTTTCTTCATTAGAAAGTACATTGATGCAGTACGCTCCTGTCACTCCAGAGAGAAGTGACGATATTGACCGCTTGGTATCTCTTCGTAATAAGCTGGATGATTACTGTCTGTCGGTGAATGAAAGCATTGCTAAGACCGAAGTGAGTTATCATGATGCTCTAGGTTATAGCTCACAGTTTGAGCGAATCATTACTGACGCTTCAATCGACTTGGATGAACTGCCTAGTACCGACTTTGATTTAAATGTATGGGATAAGAGTTATTACTTATCTGCCCTGGCGAAGATAACTGAGGCTGTTGACTATTTAAGTGAGCACGATGCGCCAAGCCTTAATCTGTTTTCATCAACAACCCTTAAAGATTATTCGCCGTCTGATGACAAGCTGGCTCAAAAGCTCGTCTCTGAATTAGAAGAAACACAGCAAGAAATTATCACCCAGGTTAAAGGCCTTCATACATGCGCTGGTTATGTTTCACCTATCACTAATTACACAGACTGTATCTCGGTTTTAGAGGGGCTTTCTCTTATTGCAGATAGACCTGAGCTTGAAAGCGTTGATGCGAACTCTTCCGCTTGGGAGTCTAAAGGTGATGCGATACTCGAGTTCGCTCTTCAAGGTGCAACCCTACAAGATCAAAAGGCAGAGTTATCTGATTACTTTGTCGATAGCGCTTTAGATTACGATTGGATGCCTGTTCGTGGATCATTGCTGACGACTGGTCACAAATGGTGGCGATTCTTATCAGGTGATTATCGAAGAGCGAAAAGTACTTATGCTGGTATGTGTAAGAATGGACTTGCTGGTGGTGCAAGTGAATGGATTGAAAAAATTGATACCGTATTGGAATATCGCTCGACTCAAAAGCGCTTCATCGATTCTGCACAACTAGCAATAGATACTATCGGTAGCCATTTTAAAAATGAGAGTACTGACTGGATAGCGATCTTAAAACCGCTTCAATGGGTTCACCAGTGCCATTCAGGAATTAAGTCTGGCTCACTCGATGCGAGTGCTGCGCAGTACTTAGACCCTTCAAAGGAAATTGGATTTACCACAACAGAGCTTAACCATGTAAAAGAGTTAATCAGTAAGCGTGAAGGTATGCTGAGCGAATTAGCTTCATTACTTCAGCTAGATCTGACGAACTTTACTGACTGTTGTGACTCTTTATCTATTGATGATGTTGAGTTGTTGGGGAAAGATATTCAAAAGTTTTACCCTCTAACTCGCTTTAACCGCTTAGGAGCTGAGTTAGACCGAATTGGACTTTCAAAATGGAAACAGGAGGCATTTACTTGGGCTAATGTGCCAACACTTTTCCGTGACTGCTTCAAATATACGTTTTATCGCTCACTTGTTGAACATCAGTATGATTCAAGAGATGAAATCCGTTATTTCGATCGAGTTGAGCATGAAAAACAGATTGAGCAGTTTAGCTTTATAGACGGGCGACTGTTCCACTTTGCTCAAGAGTCATTGGTTAAGCAGCTCTACGATAATTTACCCAACCCATCAGCAAGAGGTGAAGTTGAAACTTTAAGACGAGAGTTCAATAAGAAGCGACGTCAAATGCCAATCAGAAGACTGCTTAATAAATCAGGTCGTGTGATCCAGCAGATCAAGCCCGTATTTATGATGAGTCCAATGTCGATAGCGACTTATTTAGAGCCAGGTGTGGTTGATTTCGATTTGGTAATCTTCGATGAAGCCTCACAGGTTAAAGTCGCTGATGCACTTGGGGCTATTATGCGTGGTAAGCAGGTTATCGTGGTTGGTGATACCAAGCAGATGCCGCCAACAAGTTTCTTCGGCAAACAATTAATCTTAGATGATGAAGACGCAGAAGAAAGCCTCACTGCGGATATGGAAAGTATTCTGGGCATGTTCTTAGCGTCAGGTACACCAGAAAAGATGCTTAAATGGCATTACCGTAGCCGTCATGAGTCATTGATTGCAGTGTCTAACCAAGAGTTTTATGACAATAAGCTGATGATTTTCCCTTCGTCGGGCATTAACCCTCATGCGAAAGGTTTGAGTTTTAACTACTTGCCGAATACTACATACGATCGTGGTGGCTCTCGAAGTAACGTGGGAGAGGCGATAGAGGTTGCAGAAGCTGTAATTAAACATGCTAAGACAACGCCAAATCAAACACTAGGTGTTGTTGCATTCAGTACAGCTCAGCGTGATGCAATCCTTCTGGAAGTTGAACGACTAAGAAAAGCGAACCCAGATCTTGAGAACTTCTTTGGAAAGCATGAGGAGGGGGAAGACTTCTTTATTAAAAACCTTGAAAACGTGCAGGGTGACGAGCGTGACACCATATATATCAGTATCGGCTATGGTAAGACGAACGAAGGTCGCTTGCCAATGAGTTTCGGTCCACTAAACAGTGATGGTGGTGAACGAAGACTCAACGTTCTTATCTCACGTGCTCGTATGTGTATGGAAGTATTCAGTAACTTCAAAGGTGATGAGATGCCAACGACTGAGGCATCTCCGTTTGGTGTTCGAGCGCTGAAGAACTTCTTACATTATGCTGAAACAGGTGATCTCGTTAAGCGAGAAGAAACAGGCAAGGCACCTGATTCACCTTTTGAAGAGGACGTGATTTCTTCAATTCGCTCTCTAGGTTATCAAGTTCAACCACAAGTAGGTTGTGCAGGTTTCTATATTGATATTGCAGTGAGAGATCCAAATAAACCTGGTCGCTATATGCTTGCAGTAGAGTGTGATGGCGCGACATACCATAGTTCAAAGAGCGCACGTGATAGAGACCGTATTCGTCAGAGTGTCCTTGAAGGACTTGGTTGGCGCTTCCACCGCATTTGGAGTACTGATTGGTTCCGCAACCGTCATAAAGAAACAGAAAGGCTAAATGATGCTATCAAGTCAGCTATTGCTTATTATGAAGCCTATGATTCAGAGCCTATTGTTGAAGAGACTGTAAAATCAAAGCCAAAAGCGGCGATTGAAAGGGTGGAAGTTGAACATCAGGCATCTGCTGCCGTTTACCAAGTTTTCCCTACAGAACAGTTATACCTTGGGTATGGCGATACGATCCCAGAAGCAAGCACGACTGCCCTAGCAGAGGATATTCTCAAAGTTGTAGAGCTTGAATCTCCAATTCACGTCAAACATCTAACTATTCGTCTTTTGTCTGCGGTGGGTAGCTCACGAAGTGGTGCTCGGATAAATCGATCGATTCTAGATGGTATCGGTTTACTCAATCGGCAAGGTAAAGTTGAATTAGACGGTGAATTCATTATTGCTAAAAGCCAAGGTGAAATTACGATTCGTAATCGAGTTGAACTACCATCAAACGAGCGCAAGTATGATTTGATCTATGATGGTGAAATCGCAAAAGCCGCAATAGAGACTGTTAAGGATACTTTCTCTATATCTAGCGATGACCTAGTTAAGTCGATTACGGAAGTACTCGGTTTTTCTAGCACAAGTAAAGCGATGAAAGATAGAACAGAAACAATACTGTCTGAGCAAGTTCAATTAGGTCATTTGGAAATAAAGGGCGGCACCTACCAAGTTGCTTAGTATGCCTTTAGCCATATTCCACTGAGTTGTTGCTCAGTGGAATCCTTTTACTTTTTTATGCATAACAGCACGTTATGCTTATCGATAGACTATCGGATTCATATGTTGATTACGGTATACTGATTAGAAAAGATAAACTGAGCGAACGCACAAAATGGTCACCAGCATCAACAAAGCTAAGCTATATAAAATTGATATTATAACTAGGATTATTCTGTCTGCGTTTAAAGAGTCAGTGATACTATGCGACCAACATAAAGCTCGCTTAAAAGAGTTTCAAGCTACTCAACTGTATCTAACTGAAGCTATTATTGAGTAGGTGGCGTAATTATGGCAATTGTCTTTAATCAACCTCAAACCATTGCACAGTTGTTGGAGCAAAAACTCACGATTCCTAAGTACCAACGCCCATACAAATGGCAGCCAAAGCATGTTAATCAACTGATTGATGATATTTTTAACCATCGTACTAAGCTTTGTTATCGGCTTGGTACTGTGGTACTGCATCAAGACAAAGATTCAGAAAGTGGGGGGGAAGGTGGCCTCAACATCGTTGATGGTCAGCAGCGCCTTCTTACCTTAACGCTACTTTGCACTATTCTGGATGGAAAAGAGAAAACCATCTCATCAACTCTGCTTGAGCACCAATTTGAATCCTCAGTCAGTATCGAAAGCCTCAAGAACAATGCGCAAATTATCTCTGAACGGGTAGCGAATCTGCCTGCCACAGAAAAGCAGGAACTACTCAATTTTGTTCTTAATAAGTGTGAGCTTATTCAAGTAACGCTGGATGACCTGAGTGAAGCGTTTCAGTTCTTCGATTCACAAAATGCCCGTGGTAAAGCACTTGCCCCTCACGATCTACTAAAGGCTTACCACCTACGTGAAATGATGGACTCAACAGAGCAAAACGAGCGTCTTCACCACGTAAGCTTGTGGGAGCAGGGCGTCAACCCTGATGATGAGTCGGCGAACTTGCACACCATCATGGGGGAGTTTCTGTTTCGTATGCGCCGCTGGATTGACGGTGACTACGGCATCCAGTTTAGTCGCCATAACATTGATGTATTCAAAGGCATTAACCTAGACAGTACTCAGTACGCCTATGTTGATGCAATGCTTGCGCTTGATTACGCGATTGAAACCTTCAATGCCGATCCTGCGAGAAAATGGGACAAGCAAACTAAGGGTTATCCATTCCGAGTTGACCAAGTGATGATCAACGGAAAACGGTTCTTTGAGTACATTCAGCACTATATGGCGATTCACTCTAAGTTGTTTGTTGGCAAGGATGCAAGGCTAGCTTCATTTGTAAAGGAGCACACAAAATACAGTGGCAGTAATCGCAAAGGGGATAGCTATGTGCGAAACCTGTTCTTGTGTGCGGTGATGTACTACTACGATAAGTTTGGTGATGTGGAATTAGATAAAGCAGCACAGATCTGTTATCGCTGGGCGTATTTCTTACGTCTTGATTTGCAGCGTATTGGTATGGAGTCGGTAGATAATCACGCCAAAGCTCGAAGTGGACTCTTCAGGGCTATTAGCAAAGCCGTTCACCCTCAGCAGGTACTGAACTATCAGCCCCGTTATATCCAAGAACCTAAGTTCAATAACGCTGAGGACGTGCAGGCATCAATTGAAGCAATGAAATCGGGAAGTGTAAATGAGTGATTCGAACCAAGTAGAACAGTTATCAGTTAAAGACCTTTTCGATAGTAAAACTCAATATGTAATTCCTATCTACCAGCGTAACTACGCTTGGGGTGCGACAGAGATTGAGCAGCTAATTCAAGATATCAGTGATGCCGCAGGGCTTATTACTCAATCTGATGAAACAGCTACTGCCAAACAAGCTAAATATTATCTGGGTAGCCTCGTCGTTTATCAGCGTACAAATCACACGCACCAAACTGATGTAGTGTACGAAACTATTGATGGACAGCAAAGACATACCACGCTCTCTATATTATTAGCGTATCTGAAACACCGTAAGGTGCTGGGTGCCGACAAACTCGAAGGGCTAAATATTAATTTAACCTTTGATAGCCGCCCAAAGTCTTCCAGAGCGTTAAATGATATCTATACAGGTAACAATAATGGCGAGTCTGAAGAGCCTAACATCCATGCTGCCTTTAACATTATTCAGCGTTACTTCAAAACCAAAGGGTTAGACGCAGACGATAAAACTAAGCGTTTTTTCGACTACTTGTTAGAAAGCGTCACTATACTAAGAGTTGTTGTTCCACCGCAAACCGATCTCAACCACTACTTTGAGATCATGAATAACCGTGGCGAGCAGTTAGAAAAACATGAAGTATTGAAAGCGAAGTTTATGGCTACGCTCGGTGATGAGGAAAGAAGCTGCTTTTCTACAATTTGGGATGCTTGCTCGAATATGAAGCGCTATACGCAGATGGGCTTTCAATCTGACTTGCGAAAAGAAGTATTCGGTGACGACTGGCAAACCATGCCACATAGCTTTGAAGCTATACAAGATAAGCACACGAGCAAGCTGCAAAAGCAAGATGCAATGACGCTACGAGAAATTATCGCCAACAAGACATCCAGCTCAAACAGTGATGATGAAGATCGAGAGAAAGAAGAGCGTTTTGGCACTGTTATCGACTTCTCAAACTTCTTGCTTCATGTTTTAAAACTTATGAAGACAGAAGAAAACGTTTCGTTAGATGACAAGAAGCTGATCGATTCATTTATTTCTAAAGGCGATGGTTTGAGGGTTGGTGCCAAAGACTTTGTGTATCAACTGCTTAAGTACCGAATTCTATTTGATAGCTACATAATTAAGCCTGATCAACACGATGAAAAACGTAAGTGGAGTTTGTTAAGGCTCAATGCTTATAAAAACGGTAATAGTTTAAGTCCTGAGTATCCAAATGCCTTTAGTGACCATAACGAAAAGATTCGCATGATATTGGCAATGTTCCATGTATCGAATCCAGCATTAGTCTATAAGCGTTGGTTAAATGATGCGTTAAGGATATTAAATATCCTAGCTACTGACAATGAAAGGTTGGAAGTCGATGGTAGTACGTACTTGATAGATCTTGAAGCTCTGAGTGATAGCTACTTTGATGAAATTTGTGGTGGTTCGAAACTTGAGTTTAGGGAGGATAATGTTGGCGTCTTGCATCAAGGGACGGGCGTCCAAAACTTCGTGTTTAATCGACTAGACTACCTATTGTGGAAGCGTCTATCTGACGATGAGTCGTTTGATGGTATAGGTAAAAAAGAACTTGGGAAGCACTTTGATGATTTCCAGTTTTCATTCCGAACCTCTGTTGAACATTACTTCCCGCAAACCGATCCATCTGGCGCACGTAAGATGGACGATGTGGATCGATTTGGCAATCTCTGTCTTATTTCGCCAAGCAGTAACTCAAGACTTAGCAATTACTCTCCTCAAGATAAGAAGAAGTTCTATCAAGAGAACAATCGCGCCGAGAGCTTAAAGCAAGCGATAATGATGAGCTACGATGAGTGGGGGTCAGAAGGGGCAGGGCATGACAATATCCTTAACCATGAAGCTGAAATGATTAAAGTTCTGTGTAATCAGTAGCAATAAGTGAGGCTCTCTGAGCCTCACTTTTCTAACTACCGAATGTCTGTTGAACGATAGGGTTCTTTTCATGCTGAGTTGTTGCCAGTTCATCCAAAGGTGTAATCGAGAGGTTAAACTTATTTTGAAAAGAATACTCGAAGACAGTCAGTATTAGATGATAAAACAAGTTGCTTATCATACTGGATGCAGTGTAAATCCCCCGTTCACACTCATAAATAGCTCTTACAATCGCTTTGTCACGGGTTGAACGTATACGCTTTGCATATTCAAACCAATACTCCATTTGTGATTGCTGAGCAGCTTCATGAGCACGAGAAAACGAGAACAGCAGGTAACGATACTGCTGATGCTCGTATTCCTCTAGTTGTTTCTTGAGTTTATCAGCGTGTTCAATCGCCTGTTTCCGAATCGTCTCAAAATGAATGATGGCTTGATCCACTTCAATTTTGCACTTGTTGTAATTGGTGCTTTCAAGGCATGAAGCGTTCAGTACGCCATTTTGAATCAGTTTACCTAATGTATACTTATTGCCACTTCGTAGCGAGGATGCTGCAAAGCGATATTGATGAAATCGATAAGCAATACCTTTAAATCGAGAGTTTGTTTTGTCTGGTATTAGCTCTATTTCAATTCCTTGTTTGAGCAATGCCGTTTCAAACAGAGTCAACGAGCAAGAGGGCCGCAAAGTACGAATTGCAGTATCAACTTTTCTTCTCATCATACGAATCACCGTTTTCTCTTTTTCGCCTTGTACATCAGTGTCGTAACTTGAGTGGAGTTCCCGTGAGCTTTGTAATGCTTGTAACCCTAGCGTAACTTCTTGCTCCCTCATGATTTCTTGGGCTTTGAGGTGCGATTGCCAGTTAGAAATGATTTTTCCAGTAAGTAAATCAGTTGTAGACGCTACAATATGGACGTGTTCATTGTCGGTATCGGAGTGCTTAAAAACGATATAACGAGCATGCTCATATCCTAAATGGTCCATCAGCTTCTTAATCGTGTTTCGCCATTTGGTTAGGGGTAACTGTTCCCCCTCTGCGAGGGAGACAACAAAATGGCGGAAGGGTTGTTTCGTATTAGGGTTAGCTAGGTGAGCGCTTTGTAGTTCAGCAATCGCACGGCTCCAATCAATGTCTCGGGCATCTTGGTTTCTTGCATTCAGGGGAACCGAAGCGATTTCGTTGGCGCAGATAAACTGCGATGTTCCCCCGAGTTCGTCACCCTTGGAGTGACTTGAAGAATACTCGACCAACAGCGTGACGTCGTCATTTTGCTTGGCGCTATATTGAACTAACTGCGTAGCATCATGCACCGTTTGTTTATCATTCTTACATTTCAATTCCTCAAATATCATCACTGGCGTTCTCTTGTTCAAGTTTGCGACGGTAAAGCTCACGTAAGGCACGGCTATCCAGAAATTGCATTGCTAACAGCTCGGCAGTTTGAGAATTATGTGCATCGATAGCGAGGTTTCGGATGAGTTGTAAATTCTGCTTTAGTTCATATAGAGCATCACCCAGTTGGCGGGCAGTTTCATGGTCGTAAAGGGGGTTATCTTGTTCAATGAGTGATTCCATTACATTCGCGATACATTTAGTTTGCTTGAAGTAATCGGTAATTTCTGAACTTTGTTGAGGTTTGATTGTGAGTTTTTGAGTTATGACATCTCTCAGGAACCGACTAGCGGATTTATAGTTATAGCTATGCATGACTTCAAGAAACTGTTGGTATTCGCTTTCTGTTAGATTGGTTTTTACTGCTCTGCAATACAGCTCTTTGTCAGTTTTTCGTTGTTTCTTGAAATTGGCTTTAACGGTACGAATGAGGGCTTTTACCTGCAAAAGTTCATCTTGATTGGAAGACGTTTGAGGATGTTGGAGGATGAATAGGGTATGAGCAAATGTCGTGATAAATGCTTGCTGCTCCTTGATACTGACACCTGATTCAATTGGGGAAGGTAAAACCCCTGGGAGTAGGGCCGTTAATTCATCAACGGAATAGTCATGATATTCCATCCATGATGTTAGATGTTGCTTTTGTTTTCTGGAGGTGCAGCGAATAATAGCCGCTGCGACTGTATTTATATTAATGTCCATTTTTTAATTCTCTATTTATTATTTTAATTATTTAGAGTGTATTGTTTTTAGCGATAACGCCGAAGGCTGTTATCGCAACCCTACTAAGTAGGGCAAGTTTTCGTGCGTTTATTTGGAACAAATAAGAACGAGCGATATCAGCTTGTTACTATTTTTGTTCTATCTATTTTTATTATAACAATATAATTTATAATATTAAATGTGCTTATTTAAAATAAGTAGAATATATTTTGTGTGATGGCAGGTGTAATATGGAGTGTAACTGGGGAATATGATTGGGAATCTGTCGCATGCGACAGGGAAAGTGCGCGTTACGGCATCGAAAGTGACTTTTGCGACAAGGAATTTGCGCCGCACTCTCACTACGTCTCAGCCGCTTTCATCCGCTTTTACGCCATCTCACTGAAAGTCAGTAGGTAGTTGTCGGGACAGATGTTATATAATTTAAGTTAAGAAGTAATAAAAAAGGAAGTGTATTTTTGATGGTTGAGTTAAATGAAAATAAAGGATGCACTTATCATTTATTTATTTTGATTACTTCGCTTGGTTATATTGTATGATATTAAATATATGGTGTGTGTATATTTTTTGCGTTTTTAAATATATAGGTTTTGTATATTTCACTTTGTGAAATTAATGCGAAAAAGTGATTGCTTTTTACTTCTAAATACGAATATTATATTTGCAACGACTCCTGTAGTCATAAAAAAAGAATAAACGGAGGCGTCCAATGACGCTTATACACCCAATTAACCAATTAAAAATAGAAAAAAAAGTCGATGTTTTAAAACGCGTTGGCTTATCCCAAGCCACGCTTCACAGACGTATAAACGATGGCACATTTCCGCCCGCAGTGCAACTGGGTCCCAAGGCTGTGGGATTCATGTCGCATGAAGTCGATGCGTTTCTTATTGCATGCGCTTTGGGAGAAGATAAAAAGCGAGTTGTATCTGAGCTTCTTGCGCAGCGACAAGCGCTTAAACAAGCGAATCCGTTATTGCAGTACATGAACTTTCAATAATCTATCTTTTAGTTCTGTGCATACGTTGCACAGAGCTTGCTCAACTTCAGTGGTAATTGCAAGATTTTCAACGACTTTTGCGCTCAATCTGAGGAGGACAAAAAACTCTTGACATTAAAGCGCAGGCTAAGTTAGCTTGATAAGGCTTCCAAATCGATCTGCTCTTTGAAAGCTCTGAATAATAATATAACAGCAAAAATAATAACGATAAAAACAAGATAAGTGGCTGAAAGCCATCAATAAAAGTTATTACGTTGTCACTCATTATTACTTCGGAGGAAACATGAAAGAGTTTAACGTCTTAAAGAAAAATCGAAAGTATTTTGCTGCATCGCTTAACGGCTACAAGTGCAGAATCTTAATCGATGAGCTGTCCCAGAATCTCTCAATCGGTACGCAACTGCTGGATGTCGAAGACATCTCTATTCGTTCAAAGTATGGAACCGACCTCATATTCAAACTTAAATCCTCGATTGAGGAGCAAAATGAGTCTGGTTTTATTACTTTAAACAGCACTTACAATACTTATCTCGTTGATAAATGCCGCGCTCTGGGTGGACAATGGGATAAGTCCAGTGAGTGTTGGGTTTTTAGCGGCCTTATCGAAGAAAAGGTTGATGAACTGGCTTATATTTTCAATTCCTCTCTCGTACCCGTCGAAGTGACGATTCATGATGACTATGATGTGTACGAAGAAAAGGGGACACTGTGTTGCCTTGGTTACCCAGTCGCACGCGCATTTGACCGTGATTCAGGAGCAAGAGTTGAAGAAGGGGTGGGTGTCGTAGCGGGCGGCTTCACAAGCGGTGGTAGTAAGAAAAATTGGGTGACTCAAGCCAAATCTGGGACAGTGTTTCGCTTTGAGGTGGCAGAGCAAGTGCTCATCCATTTTTCTGAGAAAGAGCCTCATTACCACTTTAAAGCTATCTGAAAATAAGTGATATAAAGTGGTTGCTACCACGTCTTGATGAAACTGAGGCCGTACTTAACAACGCTATTATTCATAATGGCGTTGTTTTTTTCCAAGTTCTTCATGGGATGCCGCAACTGCGTTTGTCTTGTATGACATATTCATGCCAAGTTATCAGAGTTTCATATGTGAGGTCTGATGGTTTTAAGTTGACCAAATTTTAGTAATGATTCCTTGTGTATATTAGTTCAGTTACGATTTGTCTATCCTTTTTTCTTGTATGTGCAGGTATTCGTAGTCCCTTTTCGGTAAGTAGAACATCCCCAGAAATTGCCATACTTACCTTCCCAAAGCTTCATCTCACCACCGCAGTTTTTACATATTGGACGTTCATCATTACAACTCTTATCTATACAGACTTGGAACCCGCTCTTAATACCTCGGCTCATCGGGCTGCCACATTTGCTGCATGGTGTTTCCTTGTTCTTACAGCGTGGATAGAGAGAACAAGACAGAAATTTACCATACTGACCTGACTTGGGGCGTAAAGTGCCTTCACCGCATTGATGGCAAGAAATTTTATCGGATTCTTTTTGAATAAGAGAAACATCAAATTCGTTGGTTTCTATAGGGTACTTAGCTTTAATCAGCTCGGTAACAAAATCACTAGCATCCATCATATCAACAAGCAAATAAGCTCTGTGTTTTGCACGAGTGAGAGCAACATAGAACAAGCGGCGTTCTTCAGCATGTTCGAATCTATCTCCCTGTGGCAATAATGCATCCACTAACGGTGGAGTTTGTTTCTCTGAGGGAAATCCATGCTTACCAGTGGTAAGCCCCAGTACAATTACATACTCAGCTTCTTTCCCCTTGGAGGCGTGGAAAGATTGATTCTCTATGTTCAAAGTCGGGAACTGATGCTTCAAAGTCCTTAGCTGGTGTAAATCAGGGAGTTGGTGCCAGTAGCGGGCAAGCAAGTATACCTTGTTCTTGCTCGGTTTCTGAGATGCGAGCAATTGATTAGATATCGAAATGAGCGCCTTTTCTAATGCCGAGATTCCTTGTTCATCTTTTCCATGACGAACGATACTCACCGCAGGTTTATCTACTTTAACAAGTGAAACTATGTCTTTCTTTAACTGAACGGGGTTTTGTGTGACAAATCGAGTTGCGACATCACCAATTGAGCTATTGAATCGGAAGGTCATATCTAAGGTGGTTTCAGATGTAGAGCCAAAGTAGTTGGAAAACGCTGTGGTAAGACGCACATCGGCACCGCTAAAGCGATATATCGCTTGCCAGTCATCACCAACGCAAAACAGTGATGAGCGTTGCACACTATCCCTAAGAGCCTTAACAAGCCTGGCTCTCGGTTCTGAAATATCTTGAAATTCATCGACTAACAGATATTTCCAAGGAGACTGGAATTGACCTGTTTGTACATACTTTAACGCTTTTCCAATCATATCGTTAAAGTCGATAACTTGATGGTCTCGCAGGTACTTCTCATAGCTGTGATACAGCGGCATTAATAACTCAAGCGCTTTTGCTGTTTGCTTCGAATCAATCGATTCTTTGATGATTTTGTTTACGCCAGCGTCATCAAGGCATGCTGCTTTATACATATCAACTAGCGCACCGAGTAGCTTAGCTAGCTCAGTTACCCGACCCATCTGCTCCAAGCTGTCTAACAAAGCACTCTCGGAAACTGGTTGAGTTTCCACACCATGCTTATCTAACTCCTTTTCTAGTGCTGTGAGTAGGGTGCCTTTCTTGTGTTGGTGGTAAAAAAACTCGATGTAACCTGTCCCATATTTCTTATGGGTTTCACGCTTCCATTTGATACCTGCATGATAACTCTCTCTGTCTATGTACGGTGCGGTGTTACCGTTTTCATCAATGCCGTAGTATTCGATATAAATATCATAGTCTGGGAGATAGAAATCTGGCTCATACTGGCGATATTCCGCTGTTGCAACGTCGAAGCGATATTTAGCCTCATACTCGTAGTTGATACCTTTACGAAACAACCAGTTGGCAATAACTAGCTCGCCATAGCTTTTAACTTGCTCGCCTCGCATAGAACGAATGTCGTTATCATTGAGATATTTGAGATATGAGCCGCGGGACTCAAAATCCCAAGGGTTTTTATCTACGTAGTAGTAGGAGCTAAAGTAATCGAGTAATGCCTTTTTGTAACTGCTGGCAGACATCAAGGCCTCGACTTCATCGTGCATCCATTTGGCTTTCATCTTGGCGCTGTCTTCGAGCTTAGACAGACTCGGTGCCTTACCTTCAACGGATGAGATAATCCTTACGCCAATACTATGAAAGGTACTAGCTTTCACGTCCTCAAAACCTAACTTGTCTTTGATTCTCTCATCCATCTCTTGGGCTGCGATGCGGCCATAAGCTAATAACAAGATATCGCTAGGATTAGCTTGTCGACTTTTGATGAGGTAACCTGTTCTTCCTACCATGACACTGGTTTTGCCTGTACCTGCACCAGCTAATAGGAGGTTGTTGTCATTATCGGTAACGCAAGCGATTCTCTGTTTATCAGTTAGCGGGTTGGATTCCACACAATCAAAGAACGACTTGTATTGAGCGAGCTGCTTTTGCACATACCGACTTCGTATTTTTTGGACATCCGAAGCGCTCCAACTACTGATATTAGTAAGTTGCGATGCTGTGATTTGAGCTAGTTCTGAGATACCTTGTACTTTGTCCCAACCTTTCCAACGCTTTAATTCATTACTGGCAGTTGTTCTAATTATCTCAACAGAAGAGTCTCTCAGAAATCTTGATGTGCATTGAAGGTATGCATCACTGAGAAAATCTTGCAGGCGCTTCGCACTTTGATTTGCCCAAGATGGGAAAAGTCGTTTTGAATACCTAAACGGTGTAAGATAGCCCAGCATACGATAACGGTAAGTTTGTTCTTGTGAAACTATGACTAAGCACCCGCCATCAATAGCGAGTGACAGGTGTGGTGGATAATCAAGCTCCGCCCAGTTAAAGTGAGCATCTTCTCCTCCTTGAGCAACATGAATCCCATTATCGTCCACTGTTACCTCGATCTCTTTGTTAAAGAGACGGGCAATTGGATTCGTAGTAAGTGTCCATAAAGTCATTGCACGTAAGCCAGTATATTTACTATTTGTCTCGAAAATTTTTTGTAGTTTACCGTAATGCTTGAAGAGTTGTACTTGAGCTTGGTTAAGCTCTGGTCAGACACTCAGTTTATGTACAGAGAATTAGCGGACATCTAACTGATGATATTGCTCTAGGGACGTTTCTCAATTTTAAAAGTGTTATAAATAGCTAGCGCATACGTGTCCCAAAGTGTGTTTGAAAATACTAAATATTTTTGTCTTCCGACATTCACGTCCATCTCTTGAGTCTATTGTGCGTCCTGCCTGAATAGAGACCCAACACATTAGCCTGTCGAGCGTTTTGACTTACTTCATTTTGTTGCTGATGGAAGATATGAACAAGAAACACTACGTGGGTCATATCATCCCCACACCAAGAGATTTTCCAAGCCTAACTGTAACGTAGGGTCGATAGACATGGTTAAGGCTCTTATCAATGCCAGCTTTGAGAATCAAGGTGGCATCGTCACTGATGCCCACAGAGCAAGCTTTGTTTCAAGACTGATCTCAAAGCACTACAAAGCGATTGGTAGCGCAAACACGACCATAGTAGACAGAATGGTGACTTTATATACTGATACATTGCCTCACTCAATTGACTCATTGCGTCATTTAAGTGGGCTGGTTATGAGAAAACTGATTATTTATCAGTATCTTAAGTGTATGGAGTGGTGAGGGTTAAATTCCATCTCTTTGAAAGCCTATATATCAAGCTCTTGTGTTTTCTAATGTTCTTACCTAGTCAACTAAACCTCTTAATCCTAGCTATGACTGATTACCCCTGTACGCGGGTAAAATTAACTTTAACCCCTTGAAGGGTTAAAGTGCTAATATCCTCTGTAGGGGTTAATTTACATTTGAGGCAGATATGCTCATAACAAGTCCGAAGCAACTGGGAATATACTTGCGTGATGTTCGCAGGAATCAAAGGCGCAACCAAACCAAAGTCGGCGATATTGTTGGTCTAAAACAGACCACGGTATCAAAACTTGAACGTGCTCCTGCCTCGTCGAGTATCGAAAGTCTGATGCGTCTGCTGTCATCACTAGATCTTGAGCTACATATTCAAGACAAAGCTGTAAGCCGTGAACAGGCAAAGCTTCTTGACCCTGATGATTGGTAAAATCCTATAAAACAAAGCCAACTGTATAACTAAGTTGTTCTCTCACAATCATCATCGAGTTAGCAAATCGATGGTTACGCGACCAGTTTATTTTTGCCCAAAAATGTGTCGGCATCGCTGGTTACTCAGATTTGAACACGTGATTTCGAAATACTTGAACTAGTGATGGGCAAATGACAAAATCAGCGCCTGAGCGGCGCGTTCTTAGTTCACGCTAATAAGCCAATGAATTTGTTTATAATTCATAAAAGTGTGATATAGTTAACGTAGTCGACTAGAGCATATTGGTCTGAAAGCGCTACCGATGGTCGCATCTGTGCCACTTACGAAATCACTGACTACGTAAAAGCAGAGGCTTGTCTGACAGCAAGCTACCCATTGACTAGCAAGACCCAAAGAGAAGGCACTTCAACATCAACTACAACCAAGAAGGAATCGAGCATGAAGAAATCATCTAAATCTCTGAAAAAACTTGGTGCAGTTGCTGGCTTATCTTCAGCGTTACTAGGGGGTTCTGAACTACAGGTTCAGACCAATGTGTTTTAGTCTTCATCTACCGAGATAAAAATCCTGTCTGCATTCCATAATTCAATGATTTTCTGAGTGTTCCAGAAGTACTTGCCAAATAAGATGAATCTCGCACCTTCTAGATCACGTCTTTCAGTTATCTTAAAAGTGTTTGAAGAGCTTATCTTTATATCTTTTGATCGGAATTCCCACATCATCACAGTCGGTAGGGTTTAATCATTCAAGGTCACTAGCTCATTTCTGTCCATCAGCGTGCTGGCGAGACCTAGTTAACAAAGGCTTGCCCCTTTTCGTGCTGGCAACTAGGAAGGGATCCTTCTCGGTTGCTTTCCAGCTCTAAGAAACACTTAGTCATTGCGTCCTCGGTAGCTGTAACGAGCCTATGCCCCAAAACGTTTCATGATCCATAGTAAAATCCATAGGATTAGTTAATTAGCAACTACTCCTACATGCTTCCAATTGTCCAACAGGCTGTTGGACAAAGCTCTAGTATCCAATTTTGCAAGAGGTTCTTGCACAATTGCGAAACAACCTGTTTCGTGAATTACTTTTGCCCCAAGGTGTGTTAGTACTATTACTCTAAGCATGTTTTAGAGTTTTGTTTTTGCTTAGTTTATCTAACTCAAAACGTCAGTTTAATAAGTAGCGATTCAGCCAAGTATATTATCGTTGTGAGAAACTATGTATTAACTAAAGATTGTAACGTCTTACTTTAGCATCCTAAATATAGTTTTTTCCAAAAGCCAATATTCTGATCTTTAGTAATATCTTTCATGATCCGCATACATTTGAGCTGCTTTAGCTGTATTGGAGTAGGTGTAATGGTTTCTAAAATAACGGACCTACTACCTGTAGGAAATGAGTATAAAACCTTGAAGAGTCCATTTACAGAAAAATAAAAATCACTATTAGTTTCATACTCGTAATGTTGATCATTCAAGTATCTGTACCTAGGTATCGATATAAAGTGTCCAACTGCATAGTCACTGGAGTAAAGGGCTAACACCAGACCATTAATTAACTCTTCCTTGTAATATTGATTTAGGTTATTCTTTCTATGTTCTAAAACATAAATGGGGTCTACTTCGAGAATTGCCCAAAAATTTTTGTTTTCTCGCCAATCTAAATAGTTATCGGGAAGGTTATCTTGATCAGCGCGCATACAACCACAGGCGTTACATTGTTTAGTTAAAGTTAGAGATAAATAAATTACGGCACCACTGTTATACATTGAGAATTCAAAAAATTCATTTATATCATTAAATTCCTTTTCATTAATACTATAAGATTCTTCACCATACCAATAACAAGGAATATTTAAGCTATAGGATTCTATTTTTTCTTTATTACCTAATATATTACTGATGACATTTTTACCTATCTCACTAAAAGACGCAAAAATAACCATACATATAAGAGCAATAATAATTACAACGTATATTCCTTTTAATCCATTATGCTGGTCTCTTCCTATTGCCACACCTTTATTGTCGGCACTAACAATGTGAATACTACCCTTATTAGTTCTTTCGTCATTCGGACTCTTGTCTCGTTTTGTTATAAAAAATTTAAATGCGACCCACAAAGCCGAAATAATAGTGGCGATGCCACCGGCTAGCCAAGTTATTACTTTTCGCACATCTTCAGAACTTAGAAAGTCTAAAGCTTCATTCATATATATTCTTCATGCCTCCTTTCTTGAGTTTAAAGTATAGTCCATTCTCACTTGTCCGGTAATGAGCACCACCGCAAAACAATTTAGAGTGGAATGCCTAAATTGTTTCTGTCCAAAAGAGAGTTAAACAGCTTTCTTGCAAGAAAGCTGTATCTCTAATTTGAATAAGATGTTTGAGGCGTTCAAGGCACCTAAGTTGGTATTATGGTGTTACGTGTATTTCGCTCAATCAGGGTTTTAAAATCAAGAATTTTTCTCTGATTTCTGAGTTTGGTCATTGCTTGTGCATCATCCACCACACAAATCCCAGCGGCGGTGTTCTGGCAAAACTGAGAAGCCAGGCAACGTACCTCGATAACTGCGGCTCTATCGCGGCGATGCGCTCGTAAGGTCAGGAGTGATTTCGGTTCGTCATACTCAATAAACTCGTAGTCTCGAAACAATAAAGCAAAACTCACCGCCGCTGCTTCGGTGTCCGTAGCAGGAACGGTGGCATAATGGCTTCGGGTGATAGGAATAGAGTGAATAGGGTAATCATCATTGAGTAATACCGACAGGTTGGGATGCATGTTAGCAATATGCCCTTGAATGTAATCTCGTCGTATATCTTGATAAAATTTCTGATATTGGAAGTACGAGAGCGTAATGCCGTGGCTAATATCCCATTTGTTATCTCGTAGTAAATCGCTAAAACAATAATCATCAATCTTCAACAGTTGCTTGAAGTTGTCAAAACCACCCAACGTCCGTTGGATTTGTTTTTGGCTCACACCACGCTCGAGCAGGTCGGTTTCATTGAGATAAGGTTCACTGCGCAAAATCGTGGTGACCAGTTCAATTAGACCGATGTCCACAGCGCTGATACCTTGCATCAGAAGTGGAGCAAAGTAATCGGAGCTGGAGTAAGCCAAGCCTTCATCGAGTGCAGAGATTACGCTGAGGCGTATAGGGTTAGTCATCATCATGGTTAAGCTCCTAATTAAGAGAAAAGAGGACGTGTCAGTCTTGGGGTAGCGTAATAGCCTCGATAGGTCAGCCAGCGGAAGTAAAAACGAATGGCGTCAATACGCTGTTTTTGCTCTTTGTGGCATACGTTAGATTGGCGGAGTGACTCGCGATATTGACGAATGTCTCGCGTCTGTATGTATAACGTTTCTTTGCTGCTGGAGTGCTTGTCGTCAACGAAGCGTAAAAACTGATGAAGGTAATCTGCAATCTGATTGAGTTTGAATCGAGACATCCCTGAATGAGCACGCTCTTCCATCAATTCACTTAACAAGTTGAAGTATGGAAGACGGAGTTCCTCTTCTGCATTGCTCAAGTCTAGAGGGGGCAAGGTTGGGAAATCGTCTTTTGTCGGTTTGTGTTTGTAAACACGAACCACAGGAAAATGTTTAGCCACTAAGTGGATTTGCACTAATAATTGCTGACTCAATGACAGAGAGTCGGGAAGGGCATGGGGGTTGTTTTGGAAAAAGCACTTAGCTTGTAAGCGCACTGCTTTCGCTCTGCTTATGGCATGTTGCGGTTCATCTGTTTTCAGTGCCACAAAATAATGAGACCTAGTGTGGCCTGAGATTCTTAAGGATAATGGCGGTGTGATTTTGACTTGATAAATGCCATGCTGATTGGTGGAGATATGATGGGCGCTAAGCTGACGGTGTTGCTTTATTCCGATGTTTTCAGTTTGATGAGTGACGGTTGGGCGGCCTTTTCGACGTAGACGGCGCAGTGCTTGCATTTCACCAAAGCGAGGATGTTCGCTGATGGGTTTTACCTTAAATGGGCTTAAGTGAGCTTGATGTAAGTTCGAATTTGGCATAGGCGTGATTCCTTCTTGGCTGAATTTAGGATGCAGAAAGCTGCACCCTAAACTGGTTGAGGGTGTCATAATTGACGGTGAGTTAAGTGGTGTTAAGCCATTCAGGCTCAGTGGTAATGCATACTGAAGCGCTGGTTATGCGCTCTGTTTATTCTCCGCTTGATATTGTCCTGCAATCGAATAGTAGTTGCCTGTCGATTTCACAATATAATCACTCCAGAATTGAAGAATTTCGTATCGTTCATCGAGATACAACGCACTGTTGTATGAAGCTCGAGTGGTGTTCTTATCTAAATGAGCAAGACACATTTCAATGGCATCTTCACGGAATTGTTTGTGTTCATTGAGATACGTGCTAGCAATGCCCCTAAACCCATGACTGACGAGCCTGCCTTTCAAACTAGTGAGGTTGAGTGATGAATTCACGGCGTAAGGACTTATGTGCGGGAATTTGGTATTAGGCTTGTCAGATGGAAATACGTGGACGTGCTCTCCTGATATTGGTCGAATGAACTCTAATATCCCTAACGTGTAGTCATTCAGCGGCACTAAATGCTCACGTTTGCTTTTAGTGTAGAAAGCTGGGATTGTCCAAAGTTTATTCTTAACGTTGATATCACACCAGCGCATGGCAGCGAGTTCATCTGCGCGAGCCATCGTGTGCATTTGCATTTCGAACGCGCAACGGGTGACGGGTTTCATTTGGTTGTTTGACATGATAGCCATCACTTCACCAAGTTCGTTTGGCGGTACTTTGAGCATGTGAGTGACTTTTGATTTGGCAAAGTTGTCTTTAATGTCGGCTAAGCAATTAAATTTAATGATGTTTGAGTTTACCGCGAATTTCATCACTTGATTGGCAATACAGCATGCACGTTTTACATTTTCTAATTGTCCTTTAGTCTGCATAGGTTCGATGACCGAAATGACTCCAGCGGCAGTGATATAGGTTAGGGGGAGGTTGCCTAGTTTAGGATATAGGTTACGTTTTAAGAAAAGACGCTTGCGATGTGATGAGCGTACTTTGTTGGTGATGCGGTCGATTTCATCTTGCCCGAATGCCGTGCCATAAATTCTAGCTCTCTCACGTTCTTCGACAATCAGCTTTTCTCGGTTAGTGGTCTCTTGAATTTCTTCTTTCAGAAGCATCTTTTCTGCGACCGCTTTAAAGGTCAATTGGCTTTCAACCACACGGTCTAACTTTTGCTTTTCACGAAACAGTTTTGGGTCAATACCTTTTGCCATTTGTTTACGAAGCTCTTTCGCGACCTTGCGTACTTCGTCCAGCGTCATATTAGGGAATGAGCCAAGCCCCATTTTTTTACGCTTTTTAGTGCTAAAGTCTGTGTAGATAAATAACCAGTTTTTAGAGCCGTTTTTACGTATTCTTAGGTAGAGATTTCCACCATCTGATAGTGAATATTCCTTGTCACTTTTCGCTGCATTCTTGATTTGTGTATTTGTTAATTTATTGATAGCCATGCTGCTATCCTCCTGTTTATTTGTTTGTTCCCCTTCAACTTATCAATCGATTTTGGGGTACGCAAGGGGGTGCTAGAGCTGTGAGATGTAGTGAGAGAATGTGACCATGAAAGAGTGTTATGTTATTTTAAATCAAGTGGTTAGGTGGTTTTGTGAGAGTTGGTGAGACCTAATGAGTCGTGTCTGGTAATTCTTAAGAGTGATTCGCAACGCTTGGCGCTTTCGCTTCACTCAAGTATAGCCAAGTGCTGCTGACACCTTAATGCGGCGTTATGCTCTAGGAGGAAGTTTTGTATCTCAGGGAAAAAGAGAAAGCTTTAAATAAAGGTGCATTTTTAATCGGCACTATAGGTATTATCGGTATTTCTATTGCATCAGGAAGCTTATTTGTTGCGCTAGGTTTGAGCGCGATAGCCGTAATTAGCTTATTATTGCAGCAAAAATTTCCAGATAAAAATAGCCTTTATAGCATCGAGGTTCTAGATGGGCGTATTACTCTTAGACTGGGAAGCAGTGCACTTTGGCACTTGAGTGTATGTGATGTTGAATCGTTTGATGCAACTTACTTAAAGGACGGCGCAGTTATCAAAGAGATCACTTTAAAAACGGTGAATGATAGTTATGTATTACCAAAACTTGACCGTTTTAAAACCCCCGAAGTTTTAGCTCTTGTAAGTCTTGTGAAATCCCTAAAAGAACGAGCATAACAAATTGTTCAAGAGGGATTCGCAACGCGTGGCATTTTCGGCATGCGTTAGTGTAAGTGATTTAGGTGGTAATGTTAGCATCGGTGTAGCGTTGCTCACCCCTTAACAAGGCGTTAGCCCACTATCGCAAACTTTGGAGTAAGTTCACAAACTAGAATAGTGGATTGTTATTCATGGTGGTGCATATTGATATAATCTTCGGACAAAATAAAGATAGGACGAACGTTATGTCTAAAAGCGTTAAAGTTGGCGATATAGGTACTGACCATGATGGTTTTCCACCTACTCCTGTTACGGCAGGCTCTCCTGATGTGAAATTTGATGGTCAACCCGCTGCAAGGGTTGGAGACCCGTTAGCTCCACACGATAAACCCAAGCATCCCCCTCATGGACGTACGATATCGTCCGGTTCATCAACCGTCAAAATAAATGGTAAACCAGCAGCCATTACTGGTGGCGCAATTAGTTGCGGAGGGGTAACGATTGGTAGTGGTACAGTGAACATCGGTGATGTATATCAGCCTGCGGAAATGTCTGCGTTATCAGCTTCATCATCCTCAACAGAATCTCAAGCTGCTATTCAAACTAAAGCTCAAAAAGCGCATTCTTCAGCGAGTGTAACCGAAGCTGTTGCTTCGAAAACCGCTCAAATTCCACAAGGTTCAGGTTATTGGCCCCCGTATGATTTTACTAAAAGTGAACAACTTGATGTTGAGTATACCCAAAAGGTTGTTGACCTAGCGGTTATGTCGCTAGAGGAAGCTGAAGAGTTTGCCAATAACTTATGGTTGGAATACAACGGCAAAGATACGTTAGATAACTCCAAAAAAATCTGGGATGGTGCAGCAAATGCTAAGGATGCCTATCAACTCGCTAAAGGGTTAGGTGGTATGGGTGTAGTGGCTTATGTAAAACCTGCCAATGGTCAAGACTACGTAATAATCAAAGGTTACAAAAAACACCTAAAAACTCTCGTTAAAGGTAACCATTGGCGTGCAAACAATCCTCAGGTTGTTCAGCTTGGTTTGGGCACAAAAAATATGGCACGCAACATGTTGAAAGTAGGGTTGGTTGTCGACATCACCTTCGCTATTGCAATAAATGCCGTTGATGTTTATGTGCACGATGAAAAAACAATGGAGGATTTTGTTGGTCGTTCAGGCGTTGATATTACAAAAGGTCTAGTAGCTACTGGTGTTGGTACGGTCGCTGCTATCGCCGCCAGTACTGTTGGCGCGCCAATTCTAGGCGTAGGACTAGCGTTTGCAGCTGTTAATTTTGTTGTGAGTATGCTTCTGGACGAAGCTGATAATAACTATGGAGTTTCTGATACCTTAGTTGAAAAGCTCAAGGAGGTAGCTGAGTGAAAATGTCGGTAATTCGAGTTTCAGGTGTTATCGGTGGATTGTTGTTCGCGGCTCTTTGCGTATGGTTGGGATTGTTTCGAGAAATAATACAACCTTATGTGACATTGCCTGATCGTATAAGGCTAATTTCATACTTAAACTATATGGCTTTGATTGCGGGACCAGTAATTATGTTGGGTTTAGCTTTTGTGTGTTGTCATCAGTTGTTCTATCCAACTAGAGATCGTTTTTCTTACGGAGGATGGTGGAAAATTATTATAGTTGTCACTGTTATTGTAGCAGCGTTAGCATTTTTCAACCGTTTGTACTTAGGGTATAAGATCGACCAAGCTAATTATATTCAATGCACAAATGAATCTCGTACGTCTGCTAAAAGCAGCTGGCATGTTTATGCTAAAAATGAAAATCTATGTAAGTCGTAATTCAGTATAGCGAGTAGTTGAGTCATTGGGCTAACAAAGCGTTTAAGACGGATTCACAACGCGTGGCGATTTCAGTTCAAGTTGAGTTTAGTGTTTAAGGTACAATAGTTTAGGCTTGGTGGTTTGCGTTGTTCACCACTTAACGCGGCGTTAGGCTTCAAGGAGGAAGTTGTTAGTGTTAATACCACAATGGGAATCCAAAAATTTGGTTTTCACTGAGTTTTCAAGTGATGAGGCGGAGCTAGCCAAGTCAATTTTTGACAGTAACTTAAATGTAAAAGCAATGGACCCAACGTTCAGGGAATGGTCTATCACCGAGTATGAAAAATTAATAGCTGAAAGCAACAAGTCAAAATTATCTGACGAGCAAGGTGCATTTTACCTAAGAAAAATTAGCACAAAGAAAGGTCAAGTGGTTGGTTACATACAGATGGAGTTTCATGCTCCGTCAACTGGCACACTTTGGCTTCCTATGTTAACAATTCTACCGAGTTTTAAAGGTAAAGGCTTGGGTTCAGAAATAGTTAGTAGTGTTATCGCCGTAGCCTGTGAGTACGCAAATCTACAAAACGTAGGTTTAAATGTTTATGCAGAAAACATTTCTGCTTTTAGGTTCTGGTACAGACAAGGTTTTACGCAAATTCGAGCTTTCGATCAAGAAATAGAATTCGACAAAGAATACAATTGCTTAGTGCTATATCGTGAGCTAGAAGCCTAACAAACGCTTTAAGACGGATTCGCAACGCGTGGCATTTGTGGTTTGCGGCAAATATAGTGATTTAGGTGGTATGCCGAAACATCGGTATTGCGTTGCTCACCACTTAAGCGGGCGTTAGTACTGGATGGGCATCAAAGGTTAAAAATTCGGTGTTTATTGGTTTCTTTTCCCAGCTTTACACCTGAATAATGGTGCCTTTCACGTTCTTTCCGGTGGCACTATATGAGTTGTGTTCGCGTTGATTTCACCGTTTACGGTTTCTAACTTTTGGGCTATTTCTCTGGTGTGGCTTCTTTGGTGCTGGGAAATTCTCGTCAAACACTGAGTTTCTTTGGCGCTGCCGTTTAGTTCTGCAGCCTGTATCCTTTGCAAATTTGAAAACGGCGACAATAGGGCAGTTAAGCATATTTTTCTTCTCCCCAACTTGCGTTTTGAGAGTGAGTTCTAGTTTGGCAGTTGTCCCTTTAGCTTCAGCATTTTAAGCCATTAGTTTCGTGCTATATTTCAATATCTTGGCATGTGCCAAATGTTCACGGGCAGCGTACTAACAAGTTGCTTAAGAGTGATTCGTAACGCGTGGCATTTTTGGTATGCGGTGTCTTCAGTGATTAAGGCGTCGTGCGGTAGCTTTTGTATTGCGTTACTCACACCTTAGCAAAGCGTTATGTTTCTAGAAGGTTCAAATGAAAGCTCACAATGATAAAGCTCTGAGACAGAGATACTCAGTGCGTTTAATGTCCAACCATAAATGGAAGAAGTTCTTTCTTACAATGGCAGAGCATGGAGCAGATTTTTCTGGTATTGAGTATCATTTTACGGATACTGAAAAAGTTTTCTTTGGTCATGCTCCTAGTAACCAACAGGTGTGGGATTCGGCAATTGATGATCCCGTTAAAGGCTGTGGTGGACCTGTCGAGTACAAGCACATTGAACGTATATTTATCCCAAGAACTTATTCATATCAGCCTTATGAAAATGCTCCTACTACATACCGTGACCTGAATTTAGAGAGGTTTCTGATGGAACTCTGTAAGGTTGGTGTATTTCCGATAGTGAGGACTGAGAAGGGTATCGAAATCTTGGGCTACGAAACATAACAAAGCGTTCAAGACGGATTCACAACGCTTGGCGAATTCAGTTCTAGTCAAATTAAGTGTTTAAGGCACAATGGTTTAAGTAGGGTGTTTAGCGTTGTTCACCACTTAACGCGGCGTTATGCCTTAATGTGAAAACGGGAGAATATATGAAAGGGAAGATTCTTCGCTGGGTTGATGAACGCGGATTTGGGTTCATTAAATCTGACGAACTTGATGGCGACGTTTTTGTTCATATATCCAAGTTTCCAAAAGGCTACCGCCGCCCACAAGTAGGTGATCATGTAGAGTTTCACCTGGCAAATAATCGGCCTAAATTAAGTGCGGCAAGTGCTCGTTTAATCGGAGTGGAACCACAAAAAACAAACCCTCTTTCAGTTGTAATATCAGCAGTTATCTTAGGTTTATTAGGTGCTGGATTATACGTATTTCTTATCGAACCTAAGCTGAACCCAGCGTATGAGAATATGGGTTTTAGTTGTCAAGGTAAAACGTACTGTAGCGAAATGGTGTCTTGTGACGAAGCTAAGTTTTATTTGTCAAATTGCCCGAACGTTAAAATAGACGGCGACCGTGATGGCACCCCTTGTGAGAGCCAGTTATGTGGCAGCTGGTAGTATCGGCATAACAAACAATTTAAGAGTGATTCGGCACGCGTGGCATTTTTACCATGCGTTGATTTTAGCGATTAAGGCGGTATGCGGCGGCATTGTTATTGCGTGCCTCACACCTTAATTGGGCGTTAGCCGTCAGACAGTGAAACAAGGAAAGGAGTCTAAATTGAAAGTAGCATTGGTCACCGGAGGCTCTAAAGGAATAGGGCTGGAAACTGTTCTTCGATTCGTGGACTTGGGCTATCAGGTGATAACCTGCTCTCGTTCTAAACAGTCATGGTTGGAGGCGCTGAATGAATTTCCACAATTAAGCGTTGTGGACTATCAAATTGTAGATATTTCCTCAGAGTCTGAGCTTGAAAAGCTATTCGACTATATCAAGAATCAATACGGTTTCTTGGATATCGCAGTGAATAATGCATCACCGGCTTTGGTATCCGGTGGTCAATTTAAAGAAGTCGACGTCTTATGCTTACAGGAAACATTAAATGTCGATTTTTGGTCTCAAGCCTTGTGCTTAAGGCATGAGTTAAAGCTGATGAATGCGGGGGCCTCCATTGTTAACGTCAGCTCTGTGAATGGTTTAAGACCGACACCTAATGCCTCAATGTACAGCGCGTCCAAGCACGCGCTTGAAGGGTTAACCCGTTCTGTTGCTTTAGAGTGTATTGGCTCTGGAGTTCGTATTAATGCGGTAGCCCCAGGTGTGACATGGACACCAAGGTGGGAAAGCAAGCAATTGGACTCACCAAACATTCGGAGTGAAGTTTCTGAAGTTGTGCCTATCAAACGCTTTGGTCATGCGGGCGAAATAGTTAATGCTATTGAGTTTCTGGTCTCAGACAAGGCTAGCTACATCGTTGGTCACACGCTTGTAGTTGATGGCGGGCTATCCTTGGCATAAAACGGCTAACAAAGCGTTTAAGAGGGATTCTCAACGCTTGGCAGTTTTGGTTCAAAGGTTAGCTTTTGTGTTTATGGCGCAATGGTTTAAGTTGGGTGGTGTCGCGTTGTTCACCCCTTAACGCGGCGTTATGTGAATAGGGAAATTATGCAGCAAGCAATTGAAAGTGAAAGACTAATATTACGACCGTTTTCTATGTCTGACGCTGAGCGAGTTTCAGAGTTGGCTGGCGACAAGCAGATATCAGAAATGACGGCAAATATTCCTTATCCGTATAGCGTCTGTGATGCTGAAAATTGGATTCGTACCCATGCTGAGTTGTTTGTAAGTGGTAAAGGTATTGTCTATGCCATTGTCCTAAAAGATAGTTCTGAGCTTATTGGTGCTATTAGTTTTCCAAAACTGGAAAATGGTTTGGGTATTCTGGGCTATTGGTTGGGCGTTCCTTACTGGGGCTGTGGTTATGCAACAGAAGCATCTAAGGCTCTGATTTCATTTTCAAAGAATCATTATGGATTAACAAGGTTAAAAGTAATGCATTTAGTTGGAAATGATCGTTCAAAATCAGTCATTGAAAAGCTCGGTGTAAAATACGTGGGCGATCAGACAAACCGCATGCAAGGTAAAGATCGTGAAGTAAGTGTTTATATATCAGACGCATAAATTCACATAACAAAATGTTCAAGAGGGATTCGCAACGAGTGGCATTTTCACTATGCGTTGATTTTTGTGATTAAGGTGGTTTGCTGCAACCCCGGTATTGCGTTGCTCACCCCTTAACATGGCGTTATGTTTATCGAGGAAAATATGGAATTAAACATGGATATCAAAGATTGGATTACAGTCGGGGCGGTTATTGTCGGTCCAATATTGGCAGTCCAAGCTCAGAAAGTA
The DNA here is from genome assembly GCF_052353105.1 of Vibrio sp. YIC-376. Classification (NCBI taxonomy): domain Bacteria; kingdom Pseudomonadati; phylum Pseudomonadota; class Gammaproteobacteria; order Vibrionales; family Vibrionaceae; genus Vibrio; species Vibrio sp. YIC-376. The sequence continues at coordinate 898,390 of NZ_JBBWFK010000001.1, read as the reverse complement.
ATTGAAAATATAACCGAACGAAAAAGAAGAAAACTTCAATTGTTTCACACTCTAATGGAAACGCGTGCAACGAGATTATCTGGAGCTCATGTTTCTGCACTAAATATGATAGATCTTGAATTCTACGGGAAATCTGTGTTTGGGAAACGTTGGCAGTCCGAAGCTGATAAAAAAGTTACGAATGCTTGGAAAATATATAACGATCATTTAAATAATAGCGTTCCTGATGAAAGGCTCGATGCGTGGGGTGAGCGGAGCAATGATTTATTTACAAGCCTTCTTTACGCTATGGCTCAGTCATTAGGTTATGACTTCGATGAAGTCCAGCTTAAAAGAGATTGTTACAGCCCTATAGCGCATGGGCGTGTCGAAAATGAACAGAACAAAGTCCGTGAAGGCGTGTTAGCTGTTTTAGAAGGCAAGCGTTCGTTACCAATGCACATAACCTATTTGCCTCCATATCATCCAATAGACCCCGTCGTTCAACCTGAAGTAACAGGTAACGAAAAGGTAGAATCGGTGGAAAAATAAACATACAAACTGTTTAAGAGTGATTCGCAACGCGTGGCATTTTCACTATGCGTTGGTTTTAGTGGTTAAGGTGGTATGCGGAAGCTTAGGTATTCCGTTGCTCACCACTTAAGCGGGCGTTATACGCAAGGAGAGATATGTGATAAAAATTCGTGAAATGGACATTGCGGACTATGATGACGTGATCAGGCTTTGGGGACAAACTGAGGGTATGAGCCTTCGAGATGCAGACTCTAAAGAAAGCATCAATAACTACCTAATTCGCAATCCAAATTTAAGTTTCGTCGCAGTGTCAGCCAACGAAATTGTCGGCGCGGTACTAGTCGGTACTGACGGTCGTCGAGGTTATCTGCAACACCTAGCTGTATCTACGAACTTTCGTGGTAAGAACTTAGGTCGTAAACTGGTCAGCCAGGCTATCAGTGCGTTAGCTAATGTTGGGGTTCCAAAAACTCATTTGTTTGTGTACAACGAAAACGTAAACGCCCAGCAGTTTTACGAAAAGCTTGGTTGGTTCCCGAGGGACGAAGTTCGAATGTACTCATATAATAGTTCTAGTAACAATAACGTTTAGCGCACGGCGTATAACAAACTGTTTAAGAGGGATTCGCAACGCGTGGCATTTTCACTATGCGTTGATTTTAGTGTTTAAGGTGGTCTGCGGCGACTTCTATATTGCGTTACTCACCCCTTAATTGGGCGTTATATGCCAGTGATCAGAAAGTCGATAGCAGAGATGATCTCGTCTCGAAAAGTGCTTAGATCGTTTACAGGTTCTTGTAGAATTTTTATTGGTACACTTGCCATTTGATGAGTCAGAATTACGAAGTCACCTCCATCAATATGGATTATTGGGCATAGGTGACTTGGCGCTTTTTTCTCTAATAACTCTATAGGTGTCAACGGAATCACTAATCGAGTGTTCAATGTGTCTAGCAATTCACTTTGAACGTCGACAAAGTATGGGTACGCAGTTGCAGTGCTCTTATCGTTGTTTTTGTATAGTGAAAATTGTGACATTAGAATACTCGGTAAGAATCGGAAAATAGCCCGTGGTTTTCAGTTAGCTCGTTACAGGCGTTAATGGCATCAGCATTTTGCTCCAACCATTCAGCTTTAAGGCGTTGGCTTACTTCTTTTTCAAGTGCCTTTTCCATTGTTGCTGAAAGGTTTATATTTAGGCGTTTAGCCTCAGCGAGTAACTCACTGTTTAAACTTAAGTTCGTGGCTTTTTTGGGTGCTTGCGTACTATATGCGTTTCTCATGATGGCAACCTATGCGTATTGTATGTGCGCATAAATTATAGGTGCAAGATAAGCATATAACAAGTTGTTCAAGAGGGATTCGCAACGCGTGGCATTTTTACTATGCGTTGGTTTTAGTGATTAAGGTGGTATGCGGAGACATCGGTATTGCGTTGGCTCACCCCTTAACAAAGCGTTAGGTTTTTGGAGGAAATTTGGACATTTCATTGTGGGTCAAGATCCCTGCGTTAGTTTCAGCATTCATTCTATTGAGCAAATTCTTACTTGAATTGGCTAGTGGTAAGCACGCTAGATTGAAAGACGATTACCGTTTTTCTAAAGAGTTACTGTCCGATATAGCGGAAGGTAAACTACATCCTTATGCTGTGGAAAAAGGCTACCAAGCTATTGCTGGCACAGAGAATATATCAGTAAAAGAAGTCGAGTATATTTTGACGTTGGAAAACTCAACGAAGTGTTTAAGGGACTATGTACTGTCAAAGCAATACTTAAAAAAGCTTGAGTTGCATGGGGCGCTGACTCTTGAGTTTAAAGAAAAATATTCTTCGAGTTTTTCGCGGAATTGGCGGAAGTCTTTGTATGCTTCTTTATACTTTTTGCTCGCTTTTATCTCTTGCTCCCCTCTATTCATTGACGGGATTTTAGGGATTAGCAAAGTTCAATCTTTTCTTTTATTTGGCACTACATTGGCAATGTTTGGCTTTCCTGCGTGGTTGAGTTTGAAAGCTTTTGCTCGTATAAAGCGTGGAGAAGAGCTAGTTAAAGGTCAATCAAAGTACACACCCAGCATCATACTACAAACCTAACAAGCGTTTAAGACGGATTCCCAACGCTTGGCATTTTCGGTTTTCTTTGAATTTAGTGTCTACGGCACAATGGTTTAGGTTTGGTGGTCTGCGTTGCTCACCACTTAACGCGGCGTTATGGCGCAGGGCAAAAATGGACAAAATCGTAGAATTAATAAAACAAGATCCAATCAGAGTTGAGGCACTTTATCATGTGTCCCAATTGGGTTTGCCTCAATGCTATATTGCAGCAGGTTTCGTTCGAAATTTAGTTTGGGATTCACTACATGATTTCAACGAACCGACTCCTTTAAATGATGTCGATGTAATCTACTTTGATCCGATGGAATCTAACTCCAATGCCCACTTGGATTACGAAGTGCTTCTTAAAGCTCGCATGCCCAAGCTTAACTGGCAAGTGCGTAATCAAGCGACAATGCATGAGCGTAACGGTGATAAACCTTATCAAAGTTCGTTGGATGCAATGAGTTACTGGCCAGAAAAAGAAACAGCGGTTGCTGTTCGTCAGATAGGGTCGAGTCAGTATGAGTGTATTGCTGCGTTTGGCTTTGAATCGTTATTTAGTTACTGCGTCACATATAATCCTAAAAGGTTACGAGAATCCTTTGAAAATCGTGTAAATTCAAAAGGGTGGTTAGCAAGGTGGTCTTCTTTGAGAATTGCGCCATAACAAACAATTTAAGAGTGATTCGGCACGCATGGCATTTTTACTATGCGTCAGTTTTAGTGGTTAAGGTGGCATGCGGAAACATCGGTATTGCATGCCTCACACCTTAATTGGGCGTTATGGCGCAGGGCAGAATTCAGCTAAGGGAACTAGATGAGTGATAAAGTTAAAGTAGCCTTGCAGTGGATCAAAGAGATCTTGGATGCAGAGGTTGTGGAGTATCAAATAGTAGGTGGATTAGCGGCAACTATTCATGGTGGAAGTCGGGAAATCGCAGATATAGATCTTTATATTCGAAACTCAGACGCAGACAAAGTGCTATCGCATGTAGCAAAATACATATCCAAACCGTTAACTCATTATGCCGAATATGGTTGGGATCTAGAGTATTTCCAATTGGTTTACCAAAATCAAAAAATTGAAATCGGTTTGTCTGAACATACGAAGATACAATCACATCATGATGGCTCTTGGCACCAGCTTGAAATTTACTTTTCAGAATCAGTTATTAAAGATTATCAAGGTATCGAGTTGCCAGTTATCCCAGTTCACCGTTTAGTCGAGTACAAGCGGATATTGGGTAGGGAAGTAGACCAAATTGACATACAAGAGCTAACGTTGAGTGGAGCGCCATAACAAATCAAGAGTGATTCAGCACGCGTGGCATTTTTGGTATGCGGTGGTTTTGGTGTTGAAGTGCCATGCGGCAGCTTGGTCATTGCGTGCATCATCCCTTAACTGGGCGTTAGCTTAAATCATTAACAAGGATGTGTAATGAGAATCAAAAAATGGGTATTTGTGGCGATTTTACTCATTGGTGGACCTTCACTATTGCCATTTAGCTTGGAAGTGATCTCCCTAATTGAGTTATTTGGCTTTTTGGGCTTATGGACAATTTATTCATCCTACGCAGAATATTTGGTTAATCATCCTCGATTCAAACGTGGTTGTCGTTTAGCTACTAGTTGGGATTTTCAACCTCAAATGCTGTTTTCTCCAAGTGAGCTAAAAGCATGTCCCCTGTTAGTTTTTCATATGCTCCCTGTTCAAAGCATAATGGTTTGGACACTAAATATTCTGTTTTGGGGTGGTGTGGTTTGGTGCTACATAATTTAAGCTAACAAACTGCTCAAGAGGGATTCGCAACGCGTGGCATTTTTACTATGCGTTGATTTTAGTGATTAAAGTGGTGTACGGAAGCATCGGTATTGCGTTGATCACCCCTTAGCAGGGCGTTAGGCTAATTCAGGGAGAGAATGATGTCACTTTGGGTTTTGGTTCCGCTTTCATTTTTCCAACTGGGAGTGGGTAGCATTATTGGTTTTGGACTTATATTTCTCTCATGTATAGATCGGGGAGAGAAGATTTCTGAGTTCAACAATAATGTTTGTGTCGCACTATGGTTTCTATATGCCTTTTCGGTATTCGCGAGTTTCGGCCTAGTAATTTATTTTTACTTAATTGATAGCCAAGCATCGTACTATTTATGGTATTTAACTCAATGGGTTGTATTAGCTATTCTTGTCAGCTACTGGCGAACAGCGAGCGTAAAATTAGCCTACAAACAGTTCAAGAGGGATTTAGCACGCGTGGCATTTATGGTATGCGTTGGTTTTTGTGTTGCAGTGCCATGCGGAAACTTGGTTATTGCATGCTTCACCCCTTAACTGGGCGTTATATGCATGGAGGCAGACGGTGATCAAAACAGAACATTTGGAGTTGAGACAATTTACTCAGCGAGATCGCGATGAAGTAGTCGTGCTCCTACAAGATGCTGACTTTATGGCATTTTCTCCTACTGGAGGTATGAGCAGTGAACAAGCTGAAACTCGTTTTGACGCGCTAGTTAATGCATTTCACAATAAAGGCATCGGAAAGTTTTGTGTTATAGAACGTTCAACTGGTGAGCTAATTGGTTACTGTGGTCTAGAGTCATATGACTATAACGGCGAAACTGTAGTGGAACTCGGGTACAGGCTCAAGGTTTCAGCCAGAGGTAAAGGGTACGCGTTTGAAGCTAGTTCCGCAGTTTTATCTTTTGCTCGTGAAGTTGGTTATTCGAAAGTTCTCGCTTTAACTGAACCTGAAAATGTGCTGTCTCAGCACATACTATTAAAGCTCGGGTTCGAAGCATGTGGTGAAGGTTTCTATCAAAATATGCCAGTAAATTACTTTGAAAAATGCATATAACAAACGCTTTAAGACGGATTCGCAACGCTCGGCGGTTTTAGTTTGATTTGGTCTTTGTGTTTACGGTGTAATAATTGAGTATAGTGGTAGCGTTGCTCACACCTTAATGCGGCGTTATATGCACGGGAAAGTTCAGTGAAAGAAAGGATTCAAAATAGAGAAGTCAAAGTGTGTCCTATAGTAGTTCGAAAAACAGGTACTACTCTTGAATTGTTGCTATTTGAGCATCCTCTCGCTGATGTTCAGTTGGTAAAAGGGACATTAGAATTAACAGATTGCTCTGTTGAAAGTGCCGCACTTAGGGAACTGAAAGAGGAATCTGGTATATCCAAAGTTTCCAGTACCAAGTATTTAGGTAGTTGGGAAAGCGGCTTTCAAAATCAACAATGGCATTTTGTCCTTTGTGAAATTGAGCAAAGCTTACCGAATCACTGGAGTTTCTATACGCAAGATGACGGTGGGCATGAATTCAATTTTTTCTGGCATAAGGTAGGTGATGAATCGACATTTAAGTGTCATAAATTGTTCTCTGACGCCATTAAGCAAGTCGAAATTCTGTGCATATAACAAATTGTTCAAGAGTGATTCAGCACGCGCGGCATTTTGGGTATGCGGCTGATTTCGGTGTTGAAGTGCTATGCGGCGGCTTGGTCATTGCGTGCTTCACCCCTTAACTGGGCGTTAGGCTACTCTCTTGATATCGTGCAAATTGATGTAATTTACAAATAGCTTATGGTGAACTTGTTCGAGCGAATGTGATCCTGTTATATTTTTATATACAAACGTTTTTATACTTCTCTCATATGTTCTAATTGTATGGGAGATAATATATGACAACGTGCAATATTAGCACTGCTGAGTTTTCAAAACATTTTAATGCCAATATGAAAGCACTGGGTTTACCAGTTCCAACAACATTATTTGATTCGGCAGCTGCGGCAATAAGTAATGCTGGTGTAATGATTGAGGCTCTGAAGACTCTAGGTCGGGGGGTACGGTTGCCGAATTGATAAAGGCAACAACTGGTTTAGAAAAACTAAAAGTTGCAGGGGCTTTACTTGCGTCTTTTTATGTCGGGGCTGTTGTAGGCAGTATAGCAGTAGCAAGTACAAAAACTTTGTCCTGCGGGCTAAGCCTAAGTGATTTTTTCACATTTCAAAACAAGCATGGGTTGAAGTATCCTAATAGTCATCAATTTTATGCGACAAACCGAGAAATTCTAGCGCTAAAGGTCGAAAAGAAAACCAGTTATTTGGGTAAAGCTATTGTGAGCGAAGGTTTATGATATTAAGAAGCAAAATTATGCTGATAGTTTCAGGATTGTCAATTGCGTTTGTCGCCTGGTTGTTTTTTAACTCATTTCAGAGTTACAGTTTTTACATTTTGTTTTTGATTTTGGTTATAGCTATTTTAGGTCGAAAGTTCTCAAAAAAAGATTAGCCCAACAAACAGTTCAAGAGGGATTCAGCACGCGTGGCATTTTAGGCATGCGTTGGTTTTTGTGTTGAAGTGCTATGCGGCGGCTTGGTCATTGCGTGCTTCACCCCTTAACTGGGTGTTAGTTCCCCAGAGGAAGCAATCAATCCACAGGGAACTTTTGTTTCTGGTGGAGTACACGCATAATTCGAATGATATCGCCTTCAACCCAATATGAAACGATCATCGAAATCTCGGGAATAATGAGCAATCGTCCACGAATACCGTCTCGTTGTACACCCATGAGAGGCTGCTCTAGCAAGTTTTCTACTTTTGCTTCAATGAGGTTGTCAGCTTTCTCTGCTGCATCTGGGTTGAAGTCATAGAGAAACTCAAAGATCTTTTCGCGATCATTAAGTGATTCTTCTTCCCATAAAATCATTGCTTACCTCGATTTCGGATTCTTGCTTTTCGTTCTTCCATTCGAGATTTAGCAGTTTGGTGTTCAACGAACACCGCTTTTCCTGAGTCGAACTTCTCAAATGCTAGGTTTACTTTTTCAGTTAGCCAGGCATCGTGAGATAATGTTTTTCGTTGTTGTTCAGCGAGTTGCTCAGTAAGTTCACGGCAAGCATCACTCAATGTGCGACCTTGGCTTTCAGCCATTTGTTGAGCTAGGCGTTTTGTTTCCTCATCAACACGAAATTGAATTCTAGTGTCCATGACGTATCCTTTTGTTGGTGTGTGTACAAATGTTAGCACTACCCTTGGAGATGGGCAACTAACAAACAATTTAAGAGTGATTCAGCACGCGTGGCATTTTTACTATGCGTTGGTTTTAGTGTTTAAGGTGTTATGAAGCGGTCTAGGTATTGCGTTGTTCACCCCTTCGCAGGGCGTTATGTGAATAGGGAAATTATGCAGCAAGCAATTGAAAGTGAACGACTAATATTACGACAATTTTCTCTGTCTGACGCTAAGCGTGTTTCAGAGTTGGCTGGCGACAAGCAAATTTCAGAAATGACGGCAAATATTCCTTATCCATATAGCGTCAGTGATGCTGAAAGTTGGATTCGTACTCATGCAGCTTTATTTTTGAGTGGTAAAGGTGTTGTCTATGCCATTGTTCTAAAAGATAGTTCTGAGCTTATTGGTGCTATTAGTTTTCCAAAACTGGAAAATGGTTTGGGTGTTCTTGGCTATTGGTTAGGCGTCCCCTACTGGGGTTGTGGTTATGCCACAGAAGCATCTAAGAGTTTGATTTCATTTTCAAAAAAGCATTATGGATTAACAAGGTTAAAAGTAATGCATTTAGTTGGAAATGAGCGTTCAAAGTCAGTCATTGAAAAGCTTGGTATAAAATACGTGGGCGATCAGATAAACCGCATGCAAGGGAAAGATCGTGAAGTAAGTGTTTATATATCAGAGGTATAAATTCACATAACAAACAGTTCAAGAGGGATTCGCAACGCGTGGCATTTTTGCTATGCGTTGGTTTAAGTGTTTAGGGTGGTCTGCGTTGGCTTCGGATTTGCGTTGCTCACATCTTAACAAAGCGTAATATTTTACAAGGAGTGCATATGAAAAAATTGAGTGTATTATCGCTAAGCCTATTAGTTTTAGGTGGTTGTGCATCAAAACAGGAAGTGTATCTGACACAATCTCCAATAAAAGTTGAGCAACATGACTTAGATGATTATTGGGTTCAGTCGTCTGAAAGTCTTAGGTTTAGTTTAAAGCCTAATATTAGGCTACCAAAAACAGATGGTTATGTGTTAATTAACTATTTAATAGATTCGAATGGAGAGATATTTAATCCTACAATCGTAGAGTCGTCTCCTAAGGGTGAGTGGGATCTAATCGCGCTAAAAGCTCTAAGCAAAGTTGAATATGTACCATCTGAGTCTAACTCATTGAATATACCGGTGTATGTGACGGGCGAATTTAAATTTGCAGAGCAGTAAAATATAACAAGCTGCCCAAGTGGGATTCGCAACGCGTGGTATTTTCACTATGCGTTGAGTTTAGTTATTAAGGTGGTTTACAGCGGCATCGGTATTGCGTTGTTCACCCCTTAGCGGGGCGTTAGCTTTATAAAAAATTCGACATTGAAGTACGATGATAGGAAGAACTTAGAGGAGTCATCATGATCAAGGAAATCGTGCATATGAGAGGGCTAAAGAAAAATCCATTGATCTGGAATACTCACATAAGAGTAAGCTTTGGATAGAGGAGCTTGCCAATGAATTTAGATCGATGTTTGATCGCCCCAATTACAGAGTTTTTTCTTCAGGTTACGATAAAAATAGAAAAACTTTTAAGATAAATGAGCTTCTATACGATGTATCAGTTGTGAAAGTTGGGCAAGTAAATTCGGTTTCGGAAAAGTCAGAGCTAGAATTTATCAGCTCTTGTGAGTGGCTTGTTGAAAGTGAATTTCATCGTACTAATAGTAGAGAGTCGATCATTGATCTGAGTAAATTATTTATGGGACGCTCTAAGAAGAAGTTGTTTGTAGTTCCTAAGTCAACGACAATTGCAAGTTGGGTGCTTAACGATCTAAAAAATATCTTTCCTCAAGATGAAAGTGAGTACAATGTAGCCTTAGTACCTCATCCAAATGATTGGTTTAAAACAAAAGAAGTTCCGAGTGTGTATGCCCTGAAGGCCGGTAGTTGGACTGAGCTATAAAGCAAACAAATTGTTCAAGAGTGCTTCGGCACGCGTGGTATTTTTACTATGCGTTGGTATTAGTGGTTAAGGTGTAATGCAGAAGCTTTGGTATTGTGATCCTCACACCTTAACTAGTCTAGGTTTATTCAGCCAAAGTTAATTTGCTGTAGGCACTAATGATATGTTGGACATCATTTTTTTGCCCTTGCTGTATTCGTTGATAGTGATTTAAAGTTTGGTTTAAGTACTCTTTAGCCGATTCAGAATGCCAAATTTTGTTTCCGACCGCGGTGATACTTTTATTATTTTGGGCATTAGATGAAACTAAAACAACCTCATAGAAACGCTGGTTGTCTTTTATTAATGCTTCATCTTTTAAGCCCAAATTAAGCTCTATTAGTTTTTGTCGCAAAGAAAAGTGGTGATGAACCGGACATAGTAAAAAATCGATGTTTAATGTTGGATTTCTTGTGCGAATTGACTCAACAAATTTAGCGGTTAAATCTCCACCAACTCCTGCAATTATAACTAAATGATTGTCATCATAACGTTGCAACGGGAGCTGGGATACATCTAAGCAGTGAGTTTCCCATGCGGAATCAGAAAAGAATCGTTTCAATTTAGTTTCTAATTCATCGATTAGATCCGGCACTATATCAACAAAATGAACGGTAGCTTTGGTTTTTTTGGATAACAAGGAAGCCCCTAGAAAACCATGATCGCAGCAACAGTCCCAAATGTGTGCATAGTGGGATTCGACCATTTTTTCGATGAGTTTTAAACGGTTGCTAAGTTTCAAGCGTTACCTACTTGGTTTTTGAAAAAACGTATTGTAAGTGTTTTTTTTCGTTTAGCTAGGTAGAAGAACCTAACAAGTTGTTCAAGAAGGATTCACAACGCGTGGTATTCTTACTAGGCGTTGGTTTAAGTGATTAAGGTAGGTTTGCAGAGGCTTCGGTATTGCGTTACTCACACCTTAACGCAGCTATGTATCAATGATTGCTCGCTGGTATTTTGAAGAATGGGCTTCCAGAGTACCAAACGTCACAGAGGAAATGGTGGAGAAGACATTGCACTCAAAGCTTCAAATACGGGCATTCCGTTAAGTATTGTCGCGCATAAAAACGGAAATCTTATTGGTACTTTGGAACTCAAATTTCGAGAAAATAAAAACTACCCAGAGTATGAACATTGGTTAGTGGAGTCTATGTTCCTGTTGAAAGTCGGGGAAATGGTATTGCCAAAGCGCTGTTGAATGAAGTAAAGGAAATTGCGGTCAATCATGGGGTAAAGAAGCTTTACTTACAATGTGAAAGTCGTAATGTGGGTTTGTATCGTGGGCAAGGATTTATATCTCTGCATCAATCAACCAGTAATCACCTTGAAACGACCATAATGGTGTGGCGCGCCGCCACATAACAAACAACTTAAAAGCACAAAACATATGGCATTTCGATTCGGTTTGGTTTTGGGTTCGGGTTGGTTAATGGGTTTTGAGGTTTTGGTTTTTGCCCATTAGTTGAGCCTTATTTACTAGGAGTAAAATGGAAATTACGAAGGCTAATATCAGCCATCAAGAGTGGTTTAAAGACTATGCAAAAAGCTGTGTCCAGGATGGCCTAGAGCTTTATGATGAAGCCAAAAATGACAGTAACGCCTATTTGAAAAAGAGGATTGCCTATTCTGAGGGAAAACAATTACCGGTTGGTTGGGCTCCCATATCGACGTATTTCTGTATTGAGTCTGGGTTAATACTTGGTTCAATCAGAGTTCGTCATGGTACAAACGAATATATTGAAAACGTAATTGGTCATATCGGTTATGAAACTCTAGTACACGCTCGCGGCAAAGGTATTGCCACTAAGATGCTTAACTGGGTACTCAATAACGTAATTGAGCACAACGTGATTATCACTTGTGATGAGAACAATATCGCATCAAGAAAAGTAATCGAAAAGTGCGGAGGTAACTATTTAAGCACTTTCTATTCTGAAAAAGAGTCACGTCATGTTTTACGCTATCAGTTAGAACGTAAATAACAAGTGTTCAGTATGATTCTCTACGTGTGGCATTTTTACTCTGTCTTATTTGTATCAACCCAATAGGCAATCAGGATGAAGAGAATAAACGTAGTTGGTACAAGTGGAAGTGGTAAAAGTACGTTTAGCCAGATGCTCGCAGAAACGATCGAAACATTCAGCAAATCGTTTTTAAGCAAGGATTCAGTGATTCTTTGAACGCTAAAAACATACAAACGTAATCGTCAACGTTACGAGGATATGATTGCTGATCCTAACTATAAACATATCAATTTTGTCCGCGTAACAAACCCGAAAATGGCAAAGAGGTACATTAATCAACTACGTAAGTAACAAGGTTTTATGTCTGACCTCATAAAGTGCTGTATAAAACCCCAGTTTTTCTTGTGCGCGTATATGCCGCTGTGTAAGGTATTTGCTCACTTTAATCTAGTTGGTCAGAGATAAATGCGTGACTCGTTAAGAAGTAAAGTTATCGCGGTTTGCGAAAAGAAAATCGAGCGAAAAGGGGTGAACGTTGGCGTTTCCTTTTATGCTTTCTTTGCAAACAAAAATGATGATTCAGAGTTGTTGATGGAAGCGGCAACGTGGTGGATTCAAACGCACAAATTAGATCACTTCGAAAAAGCACATAAAATCATAGAAATGGTAAGGGCAGGGAAGTAACCGTTCACAGTGTAATGAATATCCCTTAAATCAAAGACAAGGAGTCAATGTTGTTCAAGCTTTACTATTACCCTAATAACGCGAGTCTTGCGCCTCACTTCTTACTGCATCATGTGAATGCAGACTACGAACTGTTGTTGGTTGACAAAAAGTCGAACTCTCAAAAATCAGCGGACTACCTGAGACTAAACCCAGCAGGTCGCATTCCGACGCTGGTGGTCAACGAGCAACCCATCTTTGAGAGTCCCGCTATATGTATGCATATTTGCGAGCTGCACCCTGAAGCGGAATTGATGCCAGCAGTAGGCGATCCAAAGCGACCGCTGTTTTATCAGTGGCTAGCGTTTCTTAATAACACACTTCAAGCGGAACTCATGGTTCGTTACTATCCGCATCGCCACACTAATGACGAAGCCACTATCCCCAATGTTGTCGCCGCTCAAGACGACCGAATCGCGGATGCATTGGCGATTATCAATGCTCAATTAAAGCAGAATGAGTTTTTGCTTGGCGATAAGCTAACTGCGTGTGATTACTTCTTGTTTATGCTTGCCGAATGGTCGTTGCCAATAAAACAATCTCCGCTGCAATTTGAACATTTAGCCGCGTACTTAAAACGTCTTTGTCAAAATACAACCATAAAAGCGGTTTGTAAGATTGAAGGAATTGAGCTCACTCCCTTTGAATCATATTCACCAAAAAGCAGTTAAGAGCGATTAACAACGCTTGGCATTTTATTCTGCACCAATTGATGTAATTCACTTGGTATGAGGCGTTAGATACTCGCAGTGACTCTTCGATAAGTCGCTGCACGTAATCAGGAGTATACGTGGAAATAGTAGAAGCAAAATTATCAGACTTAGAGCTCTTTTTTGAGTATTTGGGTACGCAGTTATTGGATAATGCGGCCGATGACTCTCCACTCTTTCAACCGATTGCTAAGGCACATTGCCAGATATCGGAACCGCTTCAAGCTAAGTTTCGAGACGGCTTTAAATTCAGTCTGGGTGAATTGGGTTGGAGAAAGCTTTGGCTGGTTAAAGGTTTTGGCGGACAAATACTTGGCCATATAGACCTGCGCCATTGCGGCGATGAATATAGGTTTCATCGAGTATTGTTGGGTATGGGAGTGGACCGGAACGTCAGAAAGCAGGGGCTAGGGATAAAATTAGTAGAGACTGTTATCCAATTCTGCCGCGAGACTAACGGTGTCGATTGGCTGGATTTGAACGTACTCTCCGAAAACCTTCCCGCGAAGAACTTATATATGAAATGCGGTTTTCGAGTGATTGGTGAAATGTCAGATTGCTATCGCATTGATGGAGAGTCTGTGTCAGAACTGACGATGACAGTCAGCACTCAATAGAAAAGGATCGATTGGCTTTTTTGAGTCCAAGAGTGGGTTTTTTACTTATGGCGCAAAGAAATAAGATGTGAGGCGACTTTATTTGCTCTTTATGCGCTATTACTTTTTCTAACCTGATCGAATCTTTGAAAAATTAGGGTAGTGAATTCCTAATAAATAATTAGCATGTCTTTGGTTATATAGCTAAAGATGGTTGGAAATGAATAACGCACAATTTGAAAGATGGTCAAAAACTAGGGCCAACGGCTTTTTCCAATATGTAGTACTTAATAGCATTTCTATTTTACTGGTAATCATTTCTGTACGGTTTATGGTGTATTTTATAAGCAATGAACAAGCTTCAATCCAGCACTTTGCTTCTACTCAATCTTTTGTGATGGGCTTTACTTTGCTCGTGTTACCTTTTCTATTTTGGGGTGCATGGCTAATTCAAGAATCACAATATAAAAAATCAGTTGATAAAAGAGAGCTTTCGGAAGAGGAAGACCGTGTTTGAGTGTGCTACTGCAAACTTCGCGTTTTATCCATAAATGATTTTAGTGTTTTAACAACAAGGTGTTAAGTCGCCTGATTGTCCTCAGTTCTTCTAGCATGGCGTGCATTCTCCAGGAGAGTTATGAAGTACTTTCAACGTTATGATGAGAAGTTTATGAAAATACATGACTTCTCTAGTGGTATGTTTCTTTTCATTATTTATGCACTGATGTGCACTTGGTCAAGTTTGACACATGATACGCTTCTGTCTATTTCTACCGCAATCGATCATTATTTTAATCTAGATTTAAGCTATATTTATTCATACGGTGAAATGTGGGATGAAGTTGACTATTTAGCATTAGTCGTAATTGCACCTGTTTTAGAGACAATTATTTTTCAAGTTATTATTCAAAATGTTGCAAGAAAAATTACAAGCAGCCTCTGTGTATCAGTGTTGATTGCCAGTTTTTTATTTGCCTTGACGCATCTGACTAATAATATTGCAAATGCAGTTAATGCCTTAGGGTTGGGTATTGCATTTGCTACGACTTACGAGTATTTCAGAATAAGGCAAGGACATTGGTGTGCTGTATCCCTCACGGTTGTACTTCATGCTTTTTGGAATGCTTCGTTATCTTACGCCTTGTATCCTGAAAAACTGATGAGCTAAGCTGCGGAAGAAGATTTTGTGATGCCTGACTATTTTGAATAGAAGCTTGAGTTTTGTATTTATGGTGCAATGGGTTAGGCTTGGTGTTTAAAAATGTTCATGCTCTCGCGTCAGGGCACGGCAATAGGTCTGTTTTGGTATTGGGGGAATCAGGTGTTTCTAGAAAGCTTTCATCATGTAGCGATCATTTGTTCGGATTACCAAAGATCTAAGGAGTTTTATACTGAAGTTCTTGGTTTAACCATCATTGCTGAAAATTATCGGGAAGAAAGGCAATCTTATAAGCTTGATCTCGCTTTGCCTAATGGGAATCAGATTGAGTTGTTCTCGTTTCCAGAACCGCCAGTACGACCAAGTCAGCCAGAGGCAAGAGGGCTAAGACATTTGGCTTTTGTTGTTGCTTCCGTCGAAGAGATGTCAAAGTACTTGGTCTCGAAAGGGGTTGATGTCGAGGCGATTCGTATTGACGAGTACACCGGTAAGAAATTCACCTTTTTTAAGGACCCGGATGGTCTTCCATTAGAGCTTTACGAAAAGTAATAACGACCCGCTAGAATGGACTAGCATGCGTACATGTTGTGAGCTTCTACCGTATGGTACTATCGTTATTTTCAAGCAGAAATAGCAGATGAGTAACGACCATTTTCAAGGCAAATTCGAAGTAGAACTAAAATTTCGTCTTCGCTCAAAATCAGAGTTCCTGAAAACTTTGAACCAAATTCATCATGAAGTCATGCTTCAAGACAACATTGAGCATGACTGGTATTTTGATGCTCCTGATAAAGCACTAAAAGCCCATAATAAGAGCCTTTGTATTCGTACGATGGAACCCTCAGGTATCAATTTGTGGATTGTGAAAGGGCCTGAGCCAGATCGATGTGAGGCTACAAATATCACCAATGCTGCGAATGCCATTAGTATGCTGAAAAACATGGGCTACGAGGTTGTTTTACAAGCCAAGAAAGTTCGCAGTATTTACTTCGTTGGGGAGTACCATATCACGGTCGACTCTTTGGCTGGAATTGGTGATTTTGCTGAGTTCGCCATCATGACAGATGATGAGTCTCAGCTAGTAAGGTACAAATCTGAACTACAAACGAAGTCGTACAAACAAATGTTCGAGGAAAGCGCATAGACCATGAGTGCGAGAGATTCGCAGCAATGGAGTGTTTAAGTTTGCTATTAGATTAGTGACTAGGGTTGCGCATACACTTGGCGACGGTGTGTTTCGTCAGTTAGATAAGTTGTATCTTCTAAGGAAAGAATTTGAAATCAGATATTACTATCAGTTTGGCTCAGGTTCCTGTTTCTAAGGGTGATTTAGGGGCAAACCTTTCTCATCATCTCGCGATGATCGAAAAATCGTCATCATACAACGCGGATGTGGTTGTATTTCCGGAACTGTCTTTGACCGGTTATGAACTTGAATGGGCTCAAGAGTTGGCGATGAATCACGAATCGTCTGTTTTTAAAGAACTCTCTCAAGCCGCCGTTGCAAATAAGATCATCGTTATAGCAGGGTGCCCTCTAAATTCTAATCACTCCGATAAACCGACAATTGGTGCTGCAATTTGCTTTCCGAATGGTTCAGTCGAGTTTTATTCCAAACAGTACTTACATGAGGGTGAAGAGAAATATTGCTCCCAAGGATCGGTTGACTACTCGATAAATATAAAGGGGCGTCGAATCGCCTTGGCTATTTGTGCAGACTTTTGCTCACCTGAGCACTCAAACAAAGCTCGCGAATCCGGTGCTGACCTGTACATTGCAAGTGCTCTCATCTCAGATAGCGGTTTTGAGACTGACGCGAAAATTTTATCTGGCATTGCAGAAAAACATAACTTGCCGGTTCTTTTAAGTAATCACATATCTGTAACGGGTGGGTGGTCAACTTGTGGTAACAACTCCATTTGGAACTCAAGCGGAGAGCTGGTTTTTAGCTCTGAGTCGAAAGAGATCTGTTTAGTGTTATGCACAATTTCAGGTCATCATATACAAGCAACCAAAAGGTGTTAAGCGTGTTCTAGAGGCTTGGAATAGGTGCTTTTGGGGCTGACATTAACGCTAAATATGATGCGATATGAGAAAGCACCCTATTACGTGCTTCACACCTTAACAACGCATTGATAGACATAAGAATGTGGATATAGCAGAGTAAGTCAGTTCAATAACAATGCATAAGGACGCATACATGTTTAGTCACGTTATGGTTGGCTCAAATGATATCGATAAATCCAAACAATTTTATGATGCAATCCTGTCAGTTCTTGGCTACAAGGAAGGTGTCTTAGACCCGCACGGGCGCTGTTTCTATTTTCATCCCGAGGGGACTTTTGCTATTACCGCACCTATCAACGGTGAAGAAGCAACTTCAGGTAATGGTATGACTATCGGCTTCAAAGTGGAAAGTCCTGAATTGGTCGAGTTATGGCATAAAGCCGGTCTGGAAAGTGGTGGAGTAGAGTGTGAAGATCCTCCAGGTGTGAGAGCGGTCGGCCCACGCGAAATGTACCTCGCTTATTTACGAGACCCAGCAGGCAATAAGCTTTGCGCGACTCATATTATGGCTTAGGCAATATCGCTAAAACATAATTGAATAGAACTGATTCCCAACGCTTGGCATATCGTCTGCGTTGGGTTTCTTGTTTTAAGCGCCAGAGGCAGCTCAGCAGGTCGCTCTTTTCATTTCAAGCGCATTATTAATCCATCAATCTATCCAGAATAGTAATACATTTAGTTGCGACTTCTTGCCCATTTCCGCTTACATGCGCAGTAACAATCGCGCCTTCTTTCATGATGCAAATGGCATCAATCAATGAGCTATCATTGCTTGTGAGATGACTGGCGATGATTTGCCGCACTTCTTCCTTGTGGTACCCACAGAAACGCGCGACTTCACTGTTTAAATCACTAAACTCAGCAGAAGTGTTGATAAAAAAGCAGCCTCTGAAGTTACCTAGTTGAGGCTCTTGACTACTGAACCAACTCGCTAGTGCCGAAAACAACCTGTGTATCAACTCTTTGTCAGATGTTGCACCTGCCAACTTTTGCTCCAGCCAGGAAGCAAATGTGTCGTGTCTTTGCTGTAAAGCGGCCAGAACTAACGCTTCTTTACTTGCAAAGTGGGTGTAAAGCGTGCGCTTCGCGACACCGGAGACGCTAAGTATTTCATTAATTCCAATCGAGTTTATCCCATGGGTATAAAAAAGGGATAACGCGGTATCCACCAGTAACTGACGTTTTTTGCTCATAAGGCACCTCCTGAAAAAGTAGTTTGACAAAAGTAGACCAATTTGTCTATTTTAGTTTGGTAGACAGGTTGGTCTACTTTTGTTTGGAGGTAAATATGAAAAATATTGGATTATCGGTTGTCGCAGGAATTGGCGCATTTCTAGCGATAGGGTTGCTTTCTTTTTTTGATTCGACAATGAGCAATGTTGCATTACTTATGGCACCTTTTGGAGCCACGACTGTATTGGTTTTTGGTGTACCGGATAGCCCTTTGGCTCAGCCCAAAAACGTCATCTTCGGTCATCTAATCACAGCGTTGGTTGGTGTCATCTTTACTCAGTATGTTGGTGTCTCACCACTGACACTAGCGTTAGCAACTGGGATTGCAGTGAGTCTTATGTTGGCGACGAAAACCACGCATCCACCCGCTGGCGCAAACCCTTTATTAATCATGTTGTCAGGGCAGGGGTGGGCTTTCCTCATTACCCCAGTTTTAGTGGGGGCCGTTCTCATTGTTTTAGTGGGGAAAAGTATGCAAGGGTTGCTCAAACAGTGGGTAAAAAGTTAAAGTGTTAACGGAATGTTATGTGCATGGAGGCGCAATGAATATTGGCATCTATATCTATGATGGGGCGGAGGTCCTGGATTTCTCCGGACCCTTCGAAGTCTTTAGTACAGCAAAGCGATTAGAAACAAACGACTGGAATGTGTTTTTAGTGGCAGAAGATTTGGAGACTGTTTCTGCAAGAGGTGGTTTCAACGTCTTGCCTCACCATTCCATTCATGACCACCCCGATATTGATTTATTGGTTGTTGTGGGTGGTGTGCACACTGAGGAAATGACGAAGTTAACTGTACTGAACTGGATAAAATCGGTCGATCAACGTGCCAGTCGGGTTGTATCGGTTTGTACCGGTGCATTCATATTAGCCAGTGCCGGGTTACTCAGCGGCTTAACGGTCACAACGCACTGGGAGGACATTCCCGATTTGAATCGTTGCTTTCCAGATTTGGTGGTAGTCGATAATCAGCGCTGGGTTACTTCAGGGAAATACACAACTTCTGGAGGCATCTCTGCAGGCATCGACATGAGTTTATATCTTGTTTCACAGTTACATAGTCGTAACCTCGCTAAAATGGTCGCGCGTCAAATGGAGTACAACTGGCAGGAATGATCATAATTGAGCGCTCTGTGGCTTAAGTAAGGGAAGGTAAATGAAGACGATAGGATTGTTAGGCGGGATGAGTTGGGAATCAACCGCCAGCTATTATAAAGCGCTCAATGAAGGGGTAAAGGATCGGCTGGGTGGCTTACATTCAGCGAAGATCTGTTTATACAGCGTCGACTTTGATGAAATTGAAAAGCTCCAGCATCAGGGCAAGTGGTCTGAAACAGCTTCGATTCTTTCTGAAGCTGCAAAGTCAGTAGAGCGCGGTGGTGCGGACTTTTTGATGATTTGCACGAACACGATGCATAAAGTTGTGCCAGAGATTGAGTCACAAATATCGATTCCAATTTTACATATTGCAGATGCGACAGCAGAAAGCCTGATTCGAGACGGCATTAAGAAAGTTGGCCTATTGGGAACGCGTTTTACAATGGAGCAAGACTTTTACAAGGGAAGGATCACAGAGAAATTTGGAATAGAAGTTGTTGTTCCAAGTACGGATGAGCAAACTGTCGTTCACGACATTATTTATCAAGAGCTCTGCCTGGGGCAGATAAAGGCTAATTCCCGCGACATTTATTTAAAGATAATCGCCAATTTGTATGCTCAAGGCGCACAGGCGGTGATTCTGGGATGTACTGAAATTGCATTATTAGTTAAGCAAAGTGACACGACTGTTCCTTTGTATGACACCACGGAAATTCATGCAGCGCATGGCGTTGAATGGGCATTAGGTAATTAAAAAAGGACAAATTATGGCTATACCAAGTAATGAAGATATCTCGCGGTTACACCGATATTTTGCCATTGAGAGTAACAATGAATTTTGGTCCCTGTCTGAGAGTTCGGCAAATGCTGCAGAGAAACAGAGATTATTAACCGTTGCGTTTTCTTCACTCTATCATTGGTCAGAAGTAGGAACCGATGAGAATAAACAACTTGCTCATTTAGCCGTTGCGCGAGCGCTGTGCGTGAATGAATCGAAGTTAAGCCTTCAGTATGCAAAAATAGCTTTCGACTATTTTGATGGAACAGGTGCCGATTGGATTCAGGCGTTTACGAATGCCATTTTAAGCCATGCATTTCAGATCTCGGGTGAACAATCTAGTGCGTTGGAATGTTATGAACGAGCGCTAGCTTTTCAAGGGTTGTTACCTGAAGAGGATAAAGCTATCTTTGATGCTACATTCAATTTGATACCTGTCCCTGCGGCATAAACAGTAAACATCTAAAAACGGGCTAAGTCTCAGTCAGCGTGTTAGCCTGTTTCTCTAGATACCTCGTTAAATGCTTAAAGGAAGTTGGCATGGAAATTATCACTGGGAACAGTCCTGAGATCATACAAAAGGTTCAAGCTATTCGCTATCAGGTGTTCACCATTGAGCAGCAAATACCCAGAGAATTAGATCTGGATGGATTAGATGAATGTTCCGTTCATGCGTTAGTAACGGAAAATGATGCTTCAGTCGCGACAGCTCGATTAACGATAAAGGAGGACGGATCTTCCGTTATGGCCAGAGTTGCTGTTACAGAGCCTTATCGAGGTTTGGGCATCGCTTCTAAAGTTGTGCAGTCATTAATGGAATACGCTCGAAACGATGGGGTAAGCTTTATAGAAATTCATGCCCATGGGTATCTCCGAAGTTACTATGAGAAGTTTGGCTTTGAGTTTATTCGAGAAGTTGAAATTGTCGGAGAGCATCAGCTAATCGAAATGCATTACAACATAGTTAACATATAACGCGCTGAAACTTAGAAATTTCGTCGCTCCCTTTTAGGGGGGCAGATATTAAAACCGCCTCATTATTAGGAGGCGGTTTTTACTAGGACAAGTTATGCAACTTCTTCTTTGGTCACTGGTGCTTCTGCGTTGTAGATTGATTCGTCCAATTCTCCTTCGCTTTTAGCGATAAGAACAGACACCATTATATCTCCACATACGTTTACTGTGGTGCGAGCCATATCCAGGACACGGTCAATACCAGCAACGATAGCCAGACCTTCAATAGGCAGGCCGACGGTAGTCAGTACCAGAGACAGCATAATCAGACCTGCACCAGGTACACCAGCTGTACCAATAGAGGCTAATGTGGAAGTCATAATAATTAAGATATAGTCGGAAGTTTCAAGGTCAATACCAAATGCCTGAGCAATAAATAGAGCACAGACACCTTGGTATAGAGCAGTACCGTCCATATTGATGGTTGCGCCTAGTGGTAGAACAAAGCTTGCGACCCCTTTAGATACCCCAAGTTCTTCTCTGGCAGCTTTAATACTCGCTGGCAGGGTACCCGAGCTGCTGGTTGTGGTGAAGGCCACAGCCGCGGGATTGCTAAGTCCTTCCAGGTATCGAATCGGATTCAGCTTGCCAAAAACTTTAACTAAGCCCGAGTAGAAAACAACCACGTGAAGCAGGCAGCCCATAAAAGTAACCGCAATTACCTTGAACAGAGGTAGCAGGATATCTATACCAAATTTGCCAGCTACCCAAGACATCAGGCCAAATACACCATACGGTGCCAGCTTCATCACCAGTTCCGTCAGTTTGTACATAGCTTCCGCTAAACTCTCAAAAACAGCGATAGCAGGCTTTGCTTTCTCTCCAATCAGGGTCAGTGAGATACCAAGACCGATAGCAAATACAATGATCTGAAGGATATTACCTGCAGCTAACGCACCAACTGGGTTTTGGGGAATAATGTTCAGTAAAGTTTGAACCAGTGATGGAGCATCATTACTGGCGGTACCAGC
This sequence comes from Vibrio sp. YIC-376, assembly GCF_052353105.1. Taxonomy (NCBI): domain Bacteria; kingdom Pseudomonadati; phylum Pseudomonadota; class Gammaproteobacteria; order Vibrionales; family Vibrionaceae; genus Vibrio; species Vibrio sp. YIC-376. The sequence goes on along the minus strand of NZ_JBBWFK010000001.1, from coordinate 876,473 downwards.
GTCTTTTGCAATCATGTTCAGGCCTTCACCCGGACCAAAGGCTGCAGCAAGACCCAAACCAATCGTTATAGCAACTGCTGTGGTCCCCAGATAGAGAGCGATGGCTTTCACACCAATGCGGCCCATCTTACGAGAGTCCTGCATTGAGGTTACACCCACTACCAGTGAGCAGAATACTAGGGGAACAATCAGCATCTTTATCGCGTTGATAAACAGTGTACCAATAGGCTTAAAGATCTCTGCTTCCGGCCCCATAACTGTACCAACAATAACCCCTAATACCATACCGATTACGATTTTCTTCCACAGCTCCAAGCTACTCCAAAAACCTCCACTCGCTGCCTTATCCTTTACAGTCATGTGTACTTTCCTTTTATTACTGTCAATATTAATCACGACATCCCGTCTGGGAAGCGACTTGTTAACAATAATAAATGCAATGGGCGTGCCAGCATTTGTTGTGCTTTTAATTGATTGATTTATAAATACAAATTTTTAATTAAGCTGAAGGGAAGGGGTATAACCTAAGTTATAGCTTGTCAGTTTTTCGTGTAAATATTTATATAAAACAATGCGTTATATTGGTTATAACTTTAGTAATATTATAACCAAAGTTATAGGGGTTAATCTCGACTGCTTTTGCTGTTTTTGAGGCGTTTACTTAACGCTGGTTGCGAGATCCCTAGCATACGCGAAGCAAGGGATTGGTTACCTTGTGATCGTGTCATTGCCTCAGTTATTAAAAGCTCGCTGATTTCCTGCAGTGTCGGTAATGGCCTGTTCGGGTCAAATAATGTGCTGTTTTCTTCAACATCAGATGTTTCTAAATTGCAGTTGTCTATCACCCTTCGGAACACTTCCATCGAAAGGGTATGGCTTTTATGCTGGCTTACTGCATCGTAGACCAGTGCCTGTAGCTCACGGATATTCCCAGGAAAGTGATAGGTTGAGAGTAGTATCGGCAACTCTTTTGGGAAAGCAGGAACCGTTTTGTCCATGTCTGCTGCCGCTTGCGCAAGAAAATGTTCAAACAACGGCGGGATATCCCCTTTTCTTTCTCTAAGAGGGGGGACCTCTATTTGGTGGATACAGAGTCGGAAGTAGAGGTCCTTGCGAAAGCTTCCCTCTTCCACCAATTTTCTAACATCGTGGTGAGTAGCAACCACTACTCTGGCACGACTGCGTTTCGGTTTATCACTGCCTAGAGGGTAGTAGTCACCCTCCTGTAGCAGTCGCAACAGTTTGGTCTGAGACGTGTGGCTAAGATCTCCTATCTCATCTAGAAATAGGGTGCCATCAGCTGCCGCTTCCACCATACCAGCACGTTTACGATCAGCACCAGTAAATGCGCCTTTGCTGTGCCCGAAAAGGGTATCGGCAAATACTTCGTCATCTATTCCTGCAACGTTGACACTTACGAGATCCCCTTTACGCCCACTTAGCTTATGCACTGCTTCAGCGATATGCTCTTTACCCACGCCACTTTCTCCGGAAATCATTACGGGCTGGCGGCTTCCTGCGACAGATTCCAAGTACTGGAATATTGATCGCAGCTTTTTATCTTGGGTTATGATCGATTTGAATACCTCAGGGCGTTCTATGGTATCGGAAAGAAAATGCCGTCGCATAGCTTCGTTTTCTCGACGCATCTCCTGCATAGTGATCGCACGTTTGATCCCTTCCAACAACCGGCTTTCTTCTGTAGTTTTGACAAAATAGTCGTAAGCACCGAGCCGGATACAGTCTACCGCTGATTCTATCTGGTTCATGCCACTAACAATGATCACACCCACATTTGGGTGCCTCTCTACTATCTGCTTCAGAAGCATATCTCCGGAGATATGAGGCATATTAAGATCAAGCAATACTAGCTCAATATCCGGATTCTTCTCGATCAGCGTCATAACTTCACGGCTGTCGCTGGTCTGATAAAGATGAGTGATGCCCCCGCGTCTCTCCAGAGCCAGTGACAGACTACGGATAAATGCAGGCTCATCGTCCACAAGCAGGATGCCGAATTCGGGATAAAGGGAGTCTATCATTTCCTTATTTTTTTCCTTACTTTTATGCCATATCCAATGGGAGATACAGAATAACCTCAGTGCCTTCTGAAGGTTTAGATTTAAACAATAATTGACCACCGTGCTCTTCCACAATGGTCGAAGAAATAGAGAGACCTAATCCGGTACCGCCTTGCTCTCTTTTGGTGGTAAAGAAAGGATCGGATAGTCGCTTCATATACTTTGGTTCAATACCGACGCCCGTATCTTTTACCGACATTCTTATCCTGTTTTTTTTAGTCTCGTAGTGGGTGCTAATCGTGATGCTCTGTGAATGGTTATCAAGCGCCTGGCAAGCGTTGACGATCAGATTAATCACCACTTGCTGAAGACGCTGTGCACTTCCCTTGATCGGTGGGAGGCTGTCGTCATAGTAGACAGAAAAGTGATCCGTTGATGATCGGATTGTTCTGTCGGTCAGACGAATTGCAGCCGCGATCACTTGATTGAGATCGACCAACTCCGTCAGTTCCAACGGCTCCTTGCGTGCAAAATCTTTCAGGTCATCAACTATACGGCGTATATGTTGAGTGCCTTCAAGCATGTCGCCGAGCATTACCGGAAGCTCATTTCTCATCCGGCTATACCTGAGTCCCGCGAGTTCGAAATCACCATGCGTCTGATAGTGTTCTTCCAGGATATCCTCGATATCGTTGAAAGACTCTTTTAAAACCGGCAAATTCAGAAGGAGAAGGCTGGTCGGGTTATTGATTTCGTGAGCAACACCGGATACTAAGATACCAAGAGAGGCCATCTTATCGGCCTGGATAAGCTGTTGCTGTTGCCTTTCCAGTGCTTTTGTTCTGCGTGATACCTGCTCTGCAAGACTCCGGTTCCAGACCATCACTGCGCCGAATATTGCCGAGAGGATTATGGTGGCGCTGACCAAATAAATGGTAATTTTTTCCCAGTTAACTCCCAACGAAGTGTCTGTACCGAACCACTTGTTGTAGATCTCCTGCTGCTTGCCGGTGTTTTTTAATATCGCAAGTCCTTCGTTAAATTGCGCCAGAAGTGCTTCATTACCTTTTAGAACGCCGTACCCATAACGCTGAGAATCGAATAGCTGCCCTACGGGCTCGATATTGGAAAGTGCCAGTTCTTTACCAAGATATAGACCGGGTAGGTTGGCCACAACAGCGTAATCATGTTTTCCGGATGCCAGAAGTCTAAGTGCAGCGACATGTGTATCTACATAGATAAATTGTGCTTCCAGTCCAGAGTTTGCCAACTGTTCAGCCATGATCCCACCACGTTGTAGGATTATGCTTTTTCCAGATAAATCTGAGGCATTTCTTCTATGAGCACTTCCTTTACGGGCAAACAGTGAATGATGTATTAGTGAATGAGGTGGAGAAAAGTCAATGAGTTCGGCTCGTGCTTCTGAATACGTTATCCCCTGCAAGATATCAATGCGTCCCTCATCAAAGCTGCGTTTCATTTCATCCCAGCGGCCTAACACTATCTTGATATCCAATCCCATCACATCAGCAATAGCTTTGGTGAGTTCCGTATTGTAGCCATCAGGCTCGCCGTTAGTGTTAAGAAACTCGTAAGGAGGATAGTTATGATCACCACCTACTAGTATGGTCTCAGCTTCCGCTCGAACTACGTTGGCGAACGATACAATACACAGACAACATATGCACTTTATAAGATATTTCATGCTTGTGGTTTCTTTCTTTTTTGCCACTAATGTGCGATTTGTAGAAGGTGGGCGCGCCAAAGAGTATATTCTTATATGGCAATATTATGCAAAAACTAAGAAATCAAAAAACACTATATAGCGAAATCTTATGTCTAGAAGCCATCAAAAATATAAGTTAATTGAAATCGTTGCTGAGCATCAGTTCATCGAAATTCACTATCACATTGAAGGTGAAGAGTAGCGGTTCAAAAATGAAGCGCTACGTACGGCATTTTTGGGCCTTTGTGCTCCTACCGATTTCAAGGTAATGGTAAGCTCATGTTCAGGCTGACTTTGCGTAAAGCCAGAGGCCTATTATTGGCCTAGTGTTAATAACCGAAGATGAAGACAATATCGCATCGCGAAAAGCCATCGAAGCCAACGGTGGTCAACTCGAGAATGTTGTAATAGGTAAGGTGTTTACCAATCTTTTGGTCAGACGAAATGACAGCACCAGAGTGGCGTGCAAAGTGGGTGGAAATGGTGACTGTCGAGCAACGAACCTAGCTGAGTGCTGAGAAGTTTTAAAGTTCATTGAGAGAAAGACTAATGAAGATGGAAACAAGCAGATTGATTCTGCGGCAGTGGAAAAATGAAGATTTCCAGCCTTATGCTGAGTTATGCTCAGATCCTCATGTGATGAGATATTTTCTCTCAACACTTTCCCATCAGGAGAGTGATGAGCAAGCAAATAAAATTCAAAATCTTATTGCTGAAAACGGCTGGGGATTTTGGGCGGTTGAACTGAAATCAACGGGTCAATTTATAGGCTTTGTCGGGCTGCATCATCAGGATGAAAACAGCGGTTTCCCAAACGCGCCGTTTATTGAGATTGGCTGGCGGTTGTTGTCCGAATTTTGGGGCCAGGGCTATGCACCAGAAGCCGCGCAAAAAGCATTAGAGTTTGCTTTTGAAGTACTTGATGCTCCATCTGTCTATGCGTTTACGACATTACAAAATGAGCCCTCTCAACGTGTCATGAGGAAAATAGGCATGATTGATACAAAGCAAAACTTCAACCATCCTAAGGTCGCAAAAGGGCATCCATTAGAAAGACATTGCTTGTACAAAATATCTAAAGAAAGCTGGCGTGGATTTTACGGTTAAGTCATACAAATCGTTATTTATAAATATCTTACTGGGCTGTTTAGTAAGGTGTTAAATCTCTCAAGGGGGAAAGCATGTTTACACTGGACGTAGAAAAAGGACTGAAGCTTGCCTTGATCGAGCCGACTTTTGCTCCATTATATCTCGAAATCGTCACTCGAGAGCGAGAATATTTAAGTCAATGGCTGGCTTGGCCACCGCACGCAGACGGTAAGGATTTCTTTTTGAGTTTCATTAAGCGTTCATTGCAAGATTACGCGGAAGGGAAGTCATTGGTTTGCGCGATGTTCTATGATGAAAAGCTGGTTGGAAACATCAGCTTTAATAGTATTAATCACGAACTCAACAAGGCTGAGATTGGTTATTGGCTCAGTGAGGCTTATCAAGGTAAGGGGATTGTGAGCAAGTCAGTTTCTAAACTGGTTGAAATGGCGTTTACTGAGTTGCAAATGGAAAAGGTTCAAATATCGGCCGCTGTTGACAACGCACCCCGTAGACGTGTCTGTGAACGCTTAGGTTTTAGTCTCGAAGGTATCATCACTCGCTGTGAAAACTTAAATGGTCGTGTTGTTGACCATGCGGTGTATGGGCTTAGTAAAAACACTTGGTCTAAATAAAGTCTGGAAAGGCTGACCTCCGCTCGCGGCGGTTTTCCATGCGTGGGTTCGAGATATTAGATGGTATGCTGGCACATGGGTATTAAAGTCTCATCACGTTGTGGTGTTCCTGTCAGATAATAAGGAAACGAAATGAAGCAGAACATTGTCCATATCGCGTTGGTAGTTAAAGAATACGATGAAGCAATCGATTTTTACGTAAACAAGCTTCAGTTTGAGCTTATCGAAGATACATACCAGCCGGAGGAGGATAAACGCTGGGTTGTGGTTGCTCCGCCTAATTCGCATGGTGTGACGTTGTTACTGGCGAGAGCATCAAAACCAGAACAACTTGATTTTATCGGTAATCAAGCTGGTGGACGTGTATTTCTTTTCTTAAATACTGATGATTTTTGGCGTGATTATGAACGTATGAAATCCATAGGAATCAAGTTTGTACGTGAGCCTAAAGAACAGGATTACGGTACAGTCGCAGTCTTTGAAGACTTGTATGGCAACCTCTGGGATCTTCTTCAGTTGAATCCTGACCATCCAATGGCCAAAAGGTAAGCTCGGTCAGTCGATTAAGAAGAATTTGTTACTCATGGCACCTCTTTTATCGGGGAGGTGTGTATCTTGTTCTGAGGGGGGATATTGAGCAATCACTCCCGGACAAAGAGCTATAAGAGAGAAATACAAATGGAATCGAAGAACATCAAGAATGTAGTGTTTGACATTGGAAATGTGGTCGTTCGCTGGGCTCCACTGGAGATCGTAAGACTAACGTTTGGAAATATTGAGTCCGCAGAAGAGAAAGTGAAAAGTATCTTTCAATCAGATACTTGGTTAGAGCTAAACAAAGGTATCATTTCTGAAAGTGAAGCCAAACTTCAGTACCAACGACTTCATGGTTTGTCTGAACTAGATTGCGAGCGTCTGTTTTACTATGTGAAACAAACTCAGATATTAATTTATGGATCTGTCGATTTAATCAAGCGAGTAAAAGCGGCAGGTTATCGCGTATTTGCGCTTACTGATAACGTGCATGAAATTGTTTCGTATTTGAAAGAGACCTATACGTTTTGGCACCTTTTTGAAGGCGCTACGGTATCGGCCGAAGTTGGACTGTTAAAGCCGCAACCCGAGATTTATCAATCATTGTTAACTCAGCACGCATTGGAATCGTCACAAACCGTGTTTATTGATGACATGCCATACAATGTAAAAGGTGCTGAAACAGTTGGCATCTCGGCGATTCAGTTTGAAAACCCAGTGCAGTGTGAAGCGGATTTGAAGTCACTTGGATTAGAGTTTTAAATGCTAGAGAGTTAGGTAGCGATCGTTAATAAGCGAAAAAAGTACTCGCCTCATTATTATGCCGCCTTTTTGTTGGATCCGGATGGCAATAATGTTGAAGCGTTAGTGTACCTTTAGTCATTAATACGCTAAGCGACTATGCTTTTTATGTCTGAGTCTTTTACCGTTTATGTAGAAAGTATGCGAATTACGTCCGTAGACAGCGGTGTTTAACATGGCGCTATTTAAATGTCGGTTATTGTGGATAAGGAGATTGTATGTCCGGAGAAATTATCAAATCGTCTGTTGCTACAATACAGGTTGGTGTTGCAAGAGCAGATGGGAAGCTGTCTCTAACAGATTCAGAGGTCATTTTTGAGCCTTATAATCAGAAGCTTGCACTTGGTCCATACATATTGAAACGTGATGAAATCGTTTCGGTAGAAAAGTGCATAGGAAAAGGCGCTGGAATCATGCCCATTACAAGTGATGCAATTCGCATTACGTTATCTGATGAACGAGCCTTCGAGTTTATCATCGCAGAACCAAATCAATGGATAGAAGTATTCGGCGAACTAAGCGTTGATAATTAGATGCAGAGGGGCATTCCATGGCAAATGTGTATAAAGGATCGTGCCTTTGCGGCAGTGTGAAGTACAAGCTTACGGGAGCATTTCAGCAATTCTTTTTATGTCACTGTACTCGCTGCCAGAAGGATACAGGTTCAGTGCATGCAGCTAACCTCTTTGCTCAAGAGTCAACGTTAGTTTGGACTCAGGGTGATAGTGACGTTAAGACTTATCAACATCCGCATACATTACATAGCAAGAGCTTTTGTCAAAACTGTGGTTCAGCATTACCAACGGTAGCGGAAAGTGTTCAATGTATTGTCGTCCCCGCAGGGAGTCTTGATAGTCCGGCTCCAATTTCACCTACGGCAAAAATATTTACAGGGAACTGTGCCAGTTGGGCAAAAGATTTGTCTCAAGTACCAAGTTTTGAACAATTGCCTGAGCAAAATAAAAATTAAATATTAGAGCGTTAGTGCTAGGGGAAAGTGGTGCCAGTAGAGTTTATTTTAGGGTTCATTTCGATGATAACCTCGGCCATTGCGGGTTTTATTGGATTTGGTGGGGGGATGTTACTTATCGCTATTCTGCCCAGTTTTCTCAGCCCTAGCTTAATTATTCCGATACATGGTGTCACACAGTTAGCTAGTAACTCATCACGAATGTTTTTCTCACTAGTACATGTGCAATGGTCGTTACTTCCCAAGTTTTTAGTTGGCTCTCTGGTTGGTATGCTGGCATTTGGTCTATTTCTATCGAATATCTCCTTTGAATATGTCCCTGCCGCAATTGGTACGTATATCTTGTTGAATCTTTGGAGTAAGCGATTTGCTCACTTTATACGTCGCTACGAAAGCTTCTACCTTATTGGCTTTTTACAAACTGGCTTGGGGCTTATCGTCGGTGCGGTGGGGCCTTTGTCACTCGCAGTACTTACCAAACAGTTGAAATCGAATGATGCTGTTATCGCCACAAGCTCAATGTTTTTGACCATCAGTCATTTGGCAAAGATCCCTGTTTACGTAGCGGTTACGAGTGATTTAGCTTCAAACTTGAGTGTTATTGTTTATATGGTACTGGGATCGATTCTAGGATCGTTTATTGGTACCAAGGCTAGATTTAATGCGGGAAATAAAAAAGTAATTCTGATAATCAAAACGCTACTCACCTTATTAGCGATTAGGATGCTCGTAGCTGTTTTCATTTAAGTACTCCTAAGCTGCGTGACATTAACTGTGATGTAGCGTAGCTATCGAGTAAATCTATTTAATGCACAAGGAAGGCATATGACAGAAAAAGTGTTTTGGAGCAATCCATATCAAGCGGAGATTAGCTCTGTCGTTACTCAAATTACGGGTAATGACGTGGAACTGTCTCATACCATTTTTTACGCCGAATCGGGTGGACAGGAAAGCGATAGAGGAACCATCGCTGGCATTCGTGTGGTTAACGCCGAAAAGGCAGGTTCGCGGATTATTTATACTCTCGAAACCACACCGACTTTTGCCGTTGGAGATGAGGTTGTGACCGAGATTGACTGGTCTCGACGGTATGCGCTTATGAAGTTGCATTTTGCGGCTGAGGTGGTGCTTGAGCTTTTTACGCAAAACTTTGACTCGATAACTAAAATTGGCGCGCATATTTCAGAAGACAAAAGCCGAATCGACTTTGAATGGCCGGAAAACATCACGTCGTTGTTACCAGAACTTCAGCTCAAAGCCCAGGCTTTAATTGATTCTGACTCGATCATTACCAGTGAATTTTCCAATAGCACCACGGAGAGACGCTATTGGGAGGTAGAAGGCTTCGCTCAAGTTCCATGCGGAGGCACGCATCTAAAACGTACGTCCGAAGTCGGAAAAATCGCCCTAAAACGTAAAAATGTTGGTAAAGGTAAAGAGCGGGTGGAGATAACTTTAGTAAAGTAGATAATTATTTTTACTCAGGCGATTAACTGTTATTGATCTATTTTAGATTTATTCTAATTAGAGGCTTAAACACGTATAAGCATGTAAACATTAATATAATCACTTTCATAAAATTTAGTTCTTCTTCTATAGCTTAAAAATAATGAATATAAACATTAAATATATTTGCTAACTTTTGACTTCTCAAGTTAGGAGCAAGTGACTATGGCTATAGAAAAACACGTTAGACTAAACCTGAAAAGAATAAAGCAAAAGGGAGAAACCACTCTGGGGAAACTTACGATTGAGGGGGTGAGTAACAGCTGGTTTGTCTTAGAGCCTGCCGGACCAGACTCAATAGTAGAAGGTTCAGACAAAAGAATTAAATCAGGCACTTACAAGTTGGCTCCTTATAGTTCAGGAAAATATCCCAATGTATATGAGTTGCAAAATGTTCCAGGACGGACATTCATTTTGATTCATGCCGGAAATTATCATAAAGATACGTTGGGTTGTTTGTTGCCTGGAAAAGCATGGGGTAGTGTATCTGACACTCATTATTATGTAAGTAATAGTAAGGCTGCATTAAAAGAAATTTTTTCTGAAATTTTAACTTATGATAGCGCAAGCATTAATATATCTAATCAATTAGAACTATGACTATGAAAAAAATAATAACTCTACTAATAATATCTTTAGGTATCTCTGGATTAATTAATGCGAAAGAACTAGATGTTGGTCTAATTCATACTTGGATGAACGACAATTATAAAGTGATAGAAACAAACCTATATGAGAGCGATGCCTCGGTCGTTGTTCCTACACTTAACACGCTTATTGACCTTTGGCTAACTCGGGATGGCTCAATATCAGGTGAAGTGTCCCCTTTAATAGCTGTAGGGCTTAAAGTTCATCCAGAGTTAACGTTACAAATGCTGTCAGTAAACAAGCCTTCTTTTGAAAGGTGGTTAGATGAATTAGACGGTATGGTTTTTACTGACCATTCTGGACATCAAATCGAACAACTAGAAAAGCTAAGGATAGATCTTATCCACTCATTACAAGAATATTCGTTGGAAGGGAGTACGAGCCTAACACCAATGTCTCAAAGGTTAATCGAAAAGTTGAATTCGATCGAAATCAGGGTAATTGAATAATGCTCATTTTTTCTAAGAGCATTTTTATAAGTTAGTATTCCTTTGTGAGTTTTTATTAGTCTTACAAGGTACAATTACATGTTGCTTAGGTTTTTAGCCGCCTTTTCCATTCTATTGGTATTCAGTAATGTTGCTTATACTTCAACAATATATACGTGCAAATCTGGTGACAGTACCGTTTTTCAAGATACGCCATGCGCTGAAGATTATGACTATGGGATAAAGGAAATTGACACTTTTGATGGGTGGAAATATGGCATGAATATTTTGGCTGTTAAAAAGCAGTCTAAGCTTAGGAAGTTACCAATTAATCCCGGTCAAACCATACTAACTAGTCAATTCAACGCTAGGCTTTTAGATAGTAATTCTACGGCAAGAATTTATACCTACAGTTCAGTAATTGCAGGGAATAGGGCTAAAGTCATGCTGTTTTTCACCCAACGGACACAGAAATTATACAAAATTAAAGCCAGCTTCATAGTTGCTCAGCTACCTATTGAAGAAAAACAGTATTTCTACTCTAGCTTGGTTAATCAGCTTACCTTGAAATATGGCTCTTACTTGGAAGCAAAGAATTATCCGAAGTCGAGCAATGTGCTTACAAAGATAGTTCTCAAAGATCTGGTTGGAACAGAAAAAGTATGGGGAGCAAACTCCGATAACGTCGTTTCATTAACGGGAAATAGGCCTTTCAATCAACTCTATGAATTGAGTTATAAATATCTACCTCTACTCAAGCAAAGCCTTTCTGAAACGACTCAGGAGATTCAAGAGAGTACCGAGAAAGCGATGATTCGGGATGCTGATAAGCTACAAATAAAAAGCGTGTCCAGTCGTTAGTAACGTTTGCTGTTTCAAATTTAAATTAACTAGTAGTCACAAGCACATGCCATAGTTGAAATTTGTGCAGAGAGTTTAAAGTTGATTGGTAGCACGTGCATTTTCTGAGATTAGCATTAACATAAGACGCAGATTTCAATTAACAAGAGGTAGCTATGTCTTTCCATCCTTGCCCAAACTGTCAATCGAAATACGTTTACCAAGACCAGAGCCATCTCATTTGCCCGGAGTGTGGTCACGAATGGAACCCTTCAGAAGTTGAAGAAGCTTTCAGCGTCAATGACGCAAATGGCACGTTGCTGGCTGAAGGGGACAAAGTGACTCTTGCCAAAGATCTCAAGGTGAAAGGTAGTTCCCTTATATTAAAAATCGGCACTAAAGCCATGATTAGACGCATCGTTGAAGGTAAAGATCATCAACTCGATTGTAAGGTTGATGGTGCTGGAGAAATGATGGTAACCGCCAAATTCGTCAAGAAAGCCTGAGCCTTATAACCATTAACTTCTCTATATGGAGATAGCCTTAAATGACAGGAATCACCCAGTTAGATCTACTGCTGAAATCATTGAGCCCTCGGTTATTGGCGCCAGAATTTGTATTTTGTACTGTGTCTGGTGAACTTAAGGATTATCTTGCACTTAATCCTGTCTGCACATTTATGGAGGCAGAAGGGTTAACGCTAGTGCTCGAAAAATCGAATGCTCTGGAGGCAGGGTTATCGTTTGAAGGATCATTTAAGCAAATTACACTCACGGTTCATTCGAGCCTCGAAGCCGTTGGGCTAACAGCTGCGGTAGCCTCTAAACTCGCGTCAAAAGGCATCAGTGCGAATGTCATTGCTGCCTTTTATCACGATCATATCTTTGTCCAATCGTCTAAAGCAGCTGTCGCACTTGAAGCGTTACGTGAGTTGTCCGCGTAAGTCTCATTGTGCAAAACAGAAATCTCAGATACTAAGAATGTGCCCTACAACCGAAGTACACCGTAGGGCACATGTTGTGGAGTCGGCGGGAGAACTAGCAGACGTATCTGCGGAGTTCGTGGGGGTAAATTCTCATTCCGTTTAAGGTGTTTTCATAAACGGATTGCTCTTGGATATAAGACCAGATGTAGGCCTCTGTTCCTGTTTGTGCAGCGAGTTGGGAGATCACCGTATCGACATCGTGACCGACATAATCTTTGGGATGAATCAACATTTCCTTGATAGCTGATAACATAGTAACTTCCTCCATGTAACTAAGTTACAAAATTGTATATTTAAAACGTAGTATTTGTTTTTAATGTGATCAAGTTTAGATTTAAATTTAATTTAAAATTCACATATGTAATTTATTGACGTAAATGGGGTGGGTACTTACCTTACGGTGTGTCAATGAAGGTTGCTTGGTACCGATTCGGGAATGAGCTCGTTGAGCCTTTTGGTCTAATCAATTGTTGAGTGTAGACGCGTAGACGTTCTTTGTTGGTTATTAGCAATTTCAGTGTGTCTGTCAGGCTCAATGGTCAGAGGATTGGAAGATAGAATCACAAGATCCTCTAGATTGGCGACTTCAATCGTGCCTTTCGGATCTTCTTAGAAATATTGTTACGCTGTTGATTCTGATCTTACCTAGTGTAACTTTCGCGATCACATCGACGATAAGCTGAGAGCGAGAATCCATGATGATGATCCTTGATAATCCCGGAATTGTGGTTTCAACTATTCAAAGGGTTATGTATAGAAATGGAACCGGTTTTCCCTTACTTGAGGTAACGGGGTTTTGGACGCCCATCTTCTCAGATAGGTTGACAACTCTCACACAACATATTAAATACGGCTTTAATTCACACAATCTCCTGAAATATACAAAACCACATTTGTTTTAAGGAAGCATTTTGTCAGAAAGACCTTAGGCGCTCAATTAACCATCTTCCTGCTGGCCCTGGTGCACCGTCGGCACGATAAACTGCCGACATAGGGATGTTCAATTCGCGATTCATCCCTTCAATCTCGATTTCAACGAGCTTTCCTTTATCAATATCCTCTGTAACCGTGTGCTTTGGCATTCCTCCCCATCCAATACCGTTAATTAGAAAGGCGCGTTTAGCGAACACGTCTGCAAGGCGCCAGGTAGAGGTCGACATCACGCCGAAATCGGCTTTATCGGATAGATCGGAACGGTCGGTAAGTACCAGCTGGATATGTTCCGAAAGAACACTTTTCGGAATAGGGGATTGATATGAGGCGAGTGGATGGTTAGCTGCTACCACATACGTATAGTCGATGTTACACAGGCCTTCGCTTATTAGCTGTATCGTAGTTGTAGGCAAATAACCAACGATGCCAATACTGGCTTTTTTGTTGAGAACAGGGAGGATTGCGCCACCCAGCGAATCCATGTAGATGCGTAATGGAATATCCGGGAACTCTGCGTGAAACTCTTTTGCCGCCTGAGTAATGGTATCGATAGGAAAGAACACATCAATTGCTACTGATAATTCCGGTTCCAGACCTTCTGACATACCTTTTGCACGAGACTTCATCGCATCGACTTTGGCAATGATGGCTCGTGCATCGGCAATAAGCGCATGACCTTGTGGAGTAAGCGTAGGATATCGCCCGCTACGATCAAAGAGTGCAACACCAACTTGTAGTTCTAAGCTGCGTATCATGTCGCTTACCGCTGATTGAGCACGTCTGAATTTTCGTGCTGCTGCAGAAAAACTGCCTTCGTCGACTGCGGCTACGAAAGTTCTTAGTTGGTCCAGGGTTACGCCATCAAGCATTGAAAGTTCTCCTTATCCATCTCTAATGCAGATGGATAGTATCATAAAACAACGTCTATTCAGATATACAGAGCCAAGCTAGCATTTGTGGACCGATGCTCTTGTGAGTATCAGGAATATAATTAAGAGGTTTTTTGTATTTATGAATATTCTACATATCGATTCCAGCATTCTTGGAGGCTATTCGGTTAGTCGTACCCTTTCGGCAGACATCGTTGAAAGGCAACAAACACTTAATCCGGGCTCGGAAGTCACTTATCGGGATCTTGTTGAAGATGCTGCGTTACACCTTTCTGATTCACATCTGGCAGTGTTTCAGGGTAGTGAGCCTGAGTCACCATCACTTGGTCAGGATATTGCGCTGGGTAGCACGTACATCAATGAAGTGTTTGCTGCGGATATCATTGTTATCGGAGCACCAATGTACAACCTATCGATTCCGTCTCAGTTAAAGGGATGGATCGATCGTGTTCTTGTTGCCGGTCAGACATTCCGATATGGAGAGAATGGACCAGAAGGGCTTTTGCCAAAGGAAAAGAAGGTGTTCATTGCATCGACCCGTGGTGGCATTTACTCCGAGGGGAGTACCGGAACTGCGCTTGAGCATCAGGAAAGTTACCTCAAGTCAGCCCTTGCATTTATTGGTCTTACAGATGTATCCATTATTCGTGCTGAAGGCTTGGCTATGGGGGAAGACATTAAAGCGAATGCTATCTCTATAGCCAAAGATCAAATCAGCGCGATTTCGGCATAACATGTCTGAATCAGGAGACATTATGAAAAGCAATATTCTAATAGCTCGAAAATACGGTCCATCCAGTGTTTTGGAGTTTGTGGAGAGCGAATTGCCTGACTTGCCCGCAGGCATGGCCCGCATAGAAGTACGTGCGGCCGGTATCAACCCTATAGATGCTCGTCGTATGACAGGGGAGTTTCGCCATGGCCAGCTACCACAGACATTCGGTACCGAGTTTGCAGGTGTGATTGTTGAGTTGCCTCTCGGTACTGAAGGCTGGTCTGTCGGTGACGAAGTGCTTGGCTCCGGTGCCAGCTTTACACATGCAACGGTTATTGATGTACCTTTGAGCAATCTAATTGCTCGTCCTACTAATGTTGACTGGGTGATAACTGGTTCATTAGCAGGAGCGGCACAGACGGCGATGACGATTCTTCAGGAGGTTGGCCCCGTATCGACTCTACTGATTCATGGAGCTTCCGGCGGCGTCGGCTCTATTACTGTTCAGATAGCCAAAGAGCTTGGAATTCATGTGGTTGCGACTGCATCTGAGGCAAATCAGGACTATCTGAAATCGCTCGGTGCTGAGCCGGTAGTATATGGCCCTGGCCTGATTGGTCGGCTGAAAGATATTCATCCTGACTTATTCGATGCATCTATTGATATGGTAGGCAATGAAGAGGCCACACAAGCCTCATTGGCACGGGTAAAACCCAATGGCTTTATTGGTACCATTGCTGGTCGTCCGGTTTCTTCAACCCGTGTCCAGAACATATGGGTAAAACGGAATCCAGCCAACTTAGCTAAGGTAGTACAGGGCGTCGCAGAAGGCCGATATCAGTGGAAGGTTAGTGAGCAATTCCTGTTTTCTGATGCGCAACAGGCTTTCGAATCGATTCTTAAGGGGCATACCCGAGGTAAAAGTACGTTTATTTTCTCATTGAGCCCACAAACGTACCTTAAATAGACTACGCAGCTATTGCTGACGGGGCTTTGTCGTGCAAAGCAAGTGGAACAAGTGAGGTAGGCTTAGGAGGAGCACCAACTTAGCTATGATTACAGCTCTGATTGTGAAACGAGTATTCTCTAGCTACTTAGATTGAATGGCTCTTTCTAACTACCTCGATTTAGATTGGATTACACAAATTTAAGAACGTCGGTAAGATGATGTATCTTGTGTAACAAATGGCTTCGTTCAGCCGGTTCACTATCTGGATCGGCATGTGCAAAATACAGGGTTGTCACCCCAGCTTCCACACCCGCTGCCACTCCTACAAGTGAATCGTCGACAAATAGACATTCATCCGCAGTGGCTTGCATTTTATCCATAACATATTGAATAAAAAGAGGATCAGGTTTCCATTTGTTGGCATCAAACGCGCTGAAGATCCTTTCCTCAAAATAGTGCTGCAACCCGGTTAGCTGTAACGTCGTGTCCATTTTTTCATGAGGGCCATTCGACGCGATACAGACTTCAATTTGATTACTGATCAGTGTATCCAACACCTTATTAACGCCATCTATCGGAGTTAAATGATCAACGAAGAGTTGGTTGCATCTCACCCTGTATCTAGCAATTAACTGCTCTAAACCGCCGTCAGAAAGCAGCGACTTATTCGATACCAAACTGTCAAAAATGTGATGGATTTTAATTCCTTGATAATGATTTTTGAGCCACTCGTACTCCACTTGAACTCCCACAGAGTTAAGGGTATCGACCTGAGCCTGAATACACCATCGCTCACTATCAATCAGAGTCCCGTCACAATCAAAAATAACATATTTGACCGTCTTTTTTTTATTCATCTTGTTTTGTCTACGCTTTGGGCTGTCACAGTAAATGCTAAACCTCATCCAATCTTAACGGATTCAGAGTGCCACTAATTTTCCAGATCTTACTACCAATCCTGGTAAATAGGCCAACTTATCAGCAGACATTTTCGCACCATTTGGAAGTGTTATGTGGTTTACCATCCAAACGACACAACCCTGTTCTAAATTAAATAAGCAGCGTACTTGCGAGTACAGAGTGCCATCATCGAATGCATCCGACACTGGGGAAGCAACCCCGCTCCATGTTTGTTGCAGTTCTTTCAGTGCGACATCGAGGGTTAAAGTTAATACTTCAGGTTCAACATCCTTGATAATCGTCATGGTTATATGCGATTGCTGACCAGTTGCCTCGAGATAAATTTGATGCTGAATTTGTTCGTCGTTCCATTGAAGTCTTTTCATTATTGGGCCTCCAACCATGTTCTAGAAATCTTGATTACCGCTTTGCGCACTGACATTGGTCGGTTGACTGAAATAAGCGGTCGGTGAGGTTGCTCTGTATTAAAAATTACATAATCATCTTTCTTCAAATCTATATATTGTTCGTTGATAATTTCTTCACCGAATGCAATGTCGCGCTCTTCTAGAAAATTTTCATTAATACTGAGAAATGGGTGTACGCTGAAGCCAAAGCGTTCTTCACCTTCTAACAAAATTTGTACATCAATATATTTTTTGTGAATTTCTGCTTTTCGGGCTTCCAGAACTTCAGTGTTGTCATCAACAACAAAGAAAAATACATCATCGCCTTTTATCGAATATCGCCTGTTATCAATAGATTGATCTAGTTGGTGTTTTACATGTTTTATTATGTTGAGTAGAGCAGAGCAGGGGAGAGTATCTGCTCCCCGTCTAGGTTTGATAAGTTCCCCTTGAACATATATTCCTCGTTAAAGTTGCGCTTAATGAAAAAATAGTTGAGCTTCGAACTAATAGATTGATTTGACGTTTTTACTTTATCTCTCGACTTGTTGATAAACATAATGAAAGTCGAAAGGCATCAGGAGATAGAGTCCAGCGCCTTTCGGTTCTTAAGTTCTAGTTAACACTACTTTTATTTGGTCTATCAGTATCCGTCTTTTCCGTATCCAAACTCATATAGCGTATCTGCTTCCGAGTAACCAGGAGCATCGGATGCCTGATCAACGATCGCTTGAGCTTTGTTTGCTAGAGCAAACGGCAGTTTACCTTTCGGTGAGAATTGGCCTGTAAGAACGTCGAATAGAGCTTCATCGTTAGATCCAAAGGTCGCGAGAATTGCGCCCGCATTCTTAAGACCACTTTCATCATCCATGACGAACGGTTGTCGGAAGTAAACTGAAAGTACGGTATTTTCCGCTCCAACCGCGCTCATAACTTGCTGGATTTCCGCGAGGGAAGGACTGATATCCCATGTTTCAGCTGTTGCCATATTGGTGAAGTCAAGTACGTCAACTTCATCAAATTTGGCTCCACCAAAGACTAGTAAGCCAGTGTTTTTGTTTGTAACACGAACACGTATTACGGCTTTATCAGCTGTATTCATGTCTGTCACTTCCGTAAATCCGTAATCTTCAGCAACGCCTTCGTTGACACCCAGGGTGTACAGCTTCACGCTAGATGCATCTGCACCA
The DNA here is from genome assembly GCF_052353105.1 of Vibrio sp. YIC-376. Classification (NCBI taxonomy): domain Bacteria; kingdom Pseudomonadati; phylum Pseudomonadota; class Gammaproteobacteria; order Vibrionales; family Vibrionaceae; genus Vibrio; species Vibrio sp. YIC-376. Next base: position 858,306 of record NZ_JBBWFK010000001.1, on the reverse strand, counting down.
GATGGTAGTGGAAGAAGTGAATTTTGGTTTTCTAGCAGTACGATTGACTTACGTTGCGCAAGATCGGCTTTGGCCTGATGTTCTGCACTGCCGACAATGCGGTTTGCCAGACTAGCGTCGACGTATGGATTTTCAAATAACCCTAGTTCGAATTGTACTGTCAACAGGCGCGTTACAGATTCATCAATGCGGGATTCCGGAATTTCTCCCTCTTGCACTGCACTCAGGATGTCAGCATTCAGGTGGAAACCAGAGAACACATCGGTTCCAGCATCAATTGCGATTTTAAACAGTTCGTTTTTGGACTTATCTTGAAGTCCCCAGGCACGGTTATTTTGCACAGTTTCGTCGTCTGGTAGACCAATGTTAGGCTCATTAATGATACCGGTATCCGAGTTTATTACCCCAGTGAAGCCCAATTGTTGACGTAATAGACCATCAAGAATACCAGCCGAAAATGCAACACCAACGTTACCTGTCGGTGTACCGGCAGTAGCTTCTGTGTTGTAATCGTTACTAGGAACCCTAATAGTATATTGTACGCGGCTTGAAACTACGTCAGCTAATGAGAGATCTTCCCCATCAGACGTGCTAGTTCCAACATAGAGATTAGTACCATCATCAGCGACTGTCTGACCTGCTGCTAGATCACTTAATTTCCATTCACCACCACCAACGACACCGTAGTAAGGCATGATTGATGCCACACCTGCCTTAATAGCTGCGCTAAACGGTTTTACATGATAGTCGAAATTATTGGTTGGGTAGCTTTGATGTTGACCGGCTAAATAATGTGGATCTAAACCTAGAAATTGTGGGCCGCCTCCTGGGAAGTGTTTCATAGTCAAAACAATACTTTCATTACTGACTTCTTTACCTTGTAGCTTGGTAACTAGAGCTGTCATGATATCTGCGGTTAGATCTGAATCCTCAGAGAAAGTTTCATGTACACGATACCAACGAGGCTCTGTAGACAGATCGGCCATATAACCGTACATACCGCGTAGACCAATGGCATGCCATTCTTTTCTCATGATTTCCGCAAACTCTTCGATTCCCTGCATGTTACCATCACTTAAAGCCATGGAAGCCAAACCTGCTTCTTTAGGCCATTCCGAGAATGCGCCAGCTGATACGTTAATTCCTGGTTTGGCATTTGGGTCTAAGTGATTACGCGCGTTAGACTTGAACAGAGAAGGGATACCTAAACGTGTTTTTTCACTAAGCTCTTGTACAGAGTTCATGTACTGAGCCGCTTCTTTTGGTGAAATCGGAGCACTGCTGCGGCCTGTAATTACATCACCACTTGGATTACGTTCAGAGACTTCCAACGCGTCTACCTCATCCTGAGTTAAGATAGAGTTTCGGAATATAAAGCGATTCATCTTCTGCTGCTCGATGTAATCGACATGGGTTTCGTTGGTCTGACCGTATGGTGCTGCATTCATAGTATCAATAAGCATCATGCCGACTTTCTCTTCGAGAGTCATGCGACTTACGAGATCAGAAATTCTCTCGGAAGTTGATTTACGCCAATCCTCATACGGATCAAGTTCGCCATTTTTGTTTAGGTCTTTGAACTGATAGCCGTCTTTCTCGAGAACTGTCGCTACTCGTGTCCCCAATACTGGTTGATCGTATTTGTCATTGGAGTTGCAGCCACTCAATAAAATGGCTAGCGCCAGAGGAGTAAGGCAGAAGTAAGATTTTTTCATTTGTTGTTTTCCTGTTGTAGGGTTCAGTTAAAAGTTAACAGGGATTAAATATTGATCAACCAAATAGTTTTAATATTGAGATATTGATCTACCAATTAACCAAATTGGTTGACCTAAGTGCTTTTAGGATAGGGAAATGAAACTTTGAAGCGGTGAGAAAAAAATAGATAATTTAACTTAGCTTAACTGGACTTAAATTAAACCAGCATTTTTCAATGGATTTAGTACGATGAAATATATTCAGAATATGACACCGTAATGAGTTATGTAATAAGGTATCAATCTGTAGTAACGACTTGAGTTATAGGTTGTTTTTTACTTAAATTGTATAGCCTGTATATAGTGATTAAATTCGTAAAAATAAAACATCCTTCAACCATCGAACCTCCGATTGAGCCTAACCAAATATTATGTGTTATCCAACAGAAGGAATTGAATAAAATAAATAGCCTGAGCTTAATACCTTGTTTTGTAAATAGTGCCCAAGTCGCGATAGAGGATCCGAATACTGTAATAATTTCAAAAATACTATCGACATTAGGCAATGTCATCGCCCACATCGATAGAATGAAAAACCACATGACCTTTTTAGATTGAGTTTTAATAGAGGCTAAACTTCTCAAGCCATTAAATATCACTCCAATGGTAGCAACTAATGCACCCATGAGGAAAAAATGAATGGCCATAAAAAAGCAAAATATAACCATTTGAATTCGAAAGCGACGGTCATTTTTCTGCAAAAATGCGGCTAAGCCTATGATAAAAGCTATGCCGCCAACACTTTGTGCTAACCACGTTTCCATGTGACATCTCCACATTACGAACGACTTATCGCCTCACTGACAATAAGTCGTAATAGTCAATACCGCGTAATCATCCTGATTAAGGGCTAATCAAGAGATTTTGCTAAGACTTAACGCATGCATAAACACTCTTTGTGTGTCTTATTAAAAACACTCTGTTTCACGTTTTAGGATTGAATCAACGCAACTGCTTCGCGGGTGAGCCGAGCTAATTCGTCCCAGTCTCCTTTTTCAATTAAGGATTTTTCAACCATCCAGGTACCGCCACAAGCGATTACTCGTGGGATAGCGAGATAATCGTTGATATTAGAAGGTTTAATACCACCAGTCGGCATCAGATCCAGATTGGTATAAGGCGCTAGCAAAGATTTGACCATGTTAATTCCGCCAGATGGTTCTGCTGGGAAGAACTTCATCGTGGTAAGACCCATCTCAAGAGCTGCTTCAACAGCGCTTGGGTTATTCACCCCAGGAATGATTTCGATATTGAGTTCTTGACAGGCGCGCACGGTGTTTGGATTAAAACCCGGAGAAACAATGAAGGTTGCTCCTGCTTCTTTTGCTGCAATAACCTGCTCACGGTTAAGTACGGTACCAGCGCCGATTAACATCTCTGGTTGCGACTCGCGTAGTAGGCGAATAGCTTTTTCTGCCGCTTCTGAGCGAAAAGTAATTTCGGCTACTGGCAGCCCGTTTTCAACCAACACTTTACCTAAAGGAATGATGTCCTCAGCATTGTCGATGGCAATAACAGGAATAATTTTTAGATCTTTGATTTGTTGAATAATGTCAGACATTTTTCTTCCTTATTGAGCTTTTAAAGCTGATTGAGTATAAATTTTATCGATGATCGCACCGCGATGCTGAATTACGGTTCCGGCAAGTTGGTTACCTCTATGACATGACTCGACCAATCCGTTTCCGTCTAGGTATGCCGATAGAAAGCCTCCGTTGAATGAATCACCGGCAGACGTTGTGTCGACCACCTGCTCAACAGGGGTAGTGGTGACGATGCGGGCTTCCTTTCCTGTCTCCTGAACTAAGCATCCATCCGGTCCTGTTTTGACTACACAACGGCGTACGCCGAGGCTTATCAATCGGTCAAGTGTGCGTGATGGTGTTGCATCACCCCACAATTGTTGCTCGTCATCAAACGTTACTAGTGCTAAGTCGGTCAACTGGTACATAGCTTCGTAGATGAACTTGACGGTAGCGTTATTGTCGTTTGGCCAGAGTGCTTGGCGGAAATTGCTGTCAAAGGCTATTTCCACTCCATTCTGACGTAGCTCGGATAATAAGCTCAGAAGCTCAACCCGATCCTCTTCAGGTAGAATGGCAAGGCTAATACCACTTAAGAAAACCATGTCGACGTTTGCTAATGCGGACTCGATATCGGCAATTTGGGGATGCTGCATGATATAGCGCGCCGCAGATTGATTACGCCAGTATAAAAATGTTCGTTCGCCCTGATCGTCGAGTTGAATAAGATACAGTCCTGGAGATCTATGGTGATCGCGTAGTGTAAACGACGTATCTATTCCTTCTTGCTCCCAGCGGTTAAGCATACCTTCGCTAAGAGGGTCGGTACCCAGTGCGGTAACATAAGACACTTTAATTTTTTCAGGGTGTAAATTGGCTTCACGCCCTCTACAAAGATACACGGCAGCATTAAGAGTGTCTCCGCCGTAAGTCTGTTGCATAGGGCCGAACGGCTTGCCGTTCAGCTCAATCATACACTCGCCGATAATGGCGATGTGTTTCATTGCTTAAGCCCTCTCTTCAAAATAACGTTTGGCATTACCAAAGCAAATATTCTCAACCATTGGGCCAAGCAGTGATAAGTCGTTCGGGACTTCGCCATTTTCAGCCCAGCGACCAATCATGTCACATAGAATACGGCGGAAATATTCGTGGCGGGTGTAGGATAAGAAGCTGCGAGAGTCAGTTAGCATACCGACAAACTGGCTTAGCAGGCCAAGTTGTGAGAGCTGTTCCATCTGACGCTGCATGCCGTCTTTCTGATCGTTAAACCACCAACCGGAACCAAACTGCACTTTGCCCGGAATGCCACCGCTCTGGAAGTTACCAATCATCGTTGCCATCATTTCGTTGTCTCTAGGGTTGAGGCAGTACAAAATAGTTCTAGGCAGCTCATTAGATTTATCCATCTCATCCAGCAGGTGGGCGAGTTCAAAAGCAAACGGACGATCTCCAATTGAATCGAAACCAGAATCTGCACCCAATAGTTTGAACATGCGGCTGTTGTTATTACGTTGTGCACCAATATGGAGTTGCATCACCCAACCCAATTTGGCATAGCGCTGGCCCAGCCAGACTTGAAGTGCCGTACTAAATTGAGCAACTTCTCTTTCGTTTAAAACATGACCATTAAGACGACGAGCGAGAATATCGTCTAGGACACTTTTTTCAGGGATATTAGCGAAACGAACAACTTCAATACCATGATCTGCGGCTTTGCAGCCGTGCTCGTTGAAATACTGTAAACGTATTTCTAATGCATCGCACAGTTCGTCAAAAGTGGCGATCTCTATGTCCGTAACCTCAGACAATTGAAGGATATAACCCGCGAAACTTTCTAATTCGATTTTAAATGCTTTGTCAGGACGCCAGCTCGGTAATACTGCAATATCAAAACTACTGTCTTGCGCGATAGTGCGGTGGTGTTCAAGCGAATCAATTGGGTCATCCGTAGTCCCGGCCATAACAACATTCATCTGCTGCATAATGCCACGTGCGGAGAACTCAGGTGACGCGAGCATCTCATTGCATTGGTGCCATATAGTGTCGGCATTTTCTGATCCAAATAGCGTATTATTGATGCCAAATGGGCGACGTAGTTCTAGATGAGTCCAGTGATACAAAGGATTCCCGAGTGTTTGAGGTACTGTATTGGCCCAGGCGAGGTACTTGTCGTAGTCACTTGCATCACCAGTAATCAGTTGCTCGCTAACTCCCGCGGAGCGCATGCCGCGCCATTTGTAATGATCACCGGCCAACCAAATTTGAGTCAGGTTTTCGAAGTTACGATCGTTTGCTACCTCTGCAGGATTAAGGTGGCAATGGTAATCGTAAATAGGTTGTTTACTGGCATGCTCATGGTATAGACGACGGGCGGTTTCAGTCGACAGTAAAAAATCTTCGCACATAAAAGCTTTCATCGTTAGGATCCCTATAGTGCTGCAACAGTGGCTCGTGCACCGTTATCCAGTAAGGATTGGTAAGCGCGGCTTACCGCTTCAATCACTAAAGTGTTCTGCCCAAGTTCAGGTGGGAAAATCGCCTCCACACTAAGCAAAGCTTGAACGACTGAAACATTGAGTCCATGGTAGTCACAAATAGTACGAAGTTGCTCAACCATAGGGTCTCGCACATCAATCGGGTTCTGAGCTTCATCAATACCAGAAACGTAACGCATCCATCCGGCAATGGCAGTGGCGATCAATGAAAAATCAGTGCCATTTGCAAGGTGGTATTTTAAGCTCCCCCCCATTCGTTGAGGGATTTTTTGGCTACCATCCATAGCAATTTGCCATGTACGGTGCTTAAGACTTGGGTTGGTGAAACGATCAATTAGAAGCGTCGCGTATGAATGTAAATCCGTTCCTTCCGGCATGTTGAGAGACGGAGCCTGAGCTTTCATCATCATATTGAATGCAGCTCTGCGGTAGCCCTCATCAGTCATAGTATCTGAGATGTGATCATAGCCACCAAGATAGCCAAGGTACGCAAGGAATGAGTGACTGCCGTTTAGCATTCTTAGTTTCATCTCTTCATATGGCACAACATTTTCGACAAACTCTGCTCCTGCAATATCCCAATCAGGTCTTCCCGCGACGAAATTGTCTTCGATGACCCATTGACGGAATGGCTCACAGGCAATACCACAAGGATCATCACTGCCAAGGAGAGCTGAAATTTCGGAGAGTGTTTCTTCCGTTGCGGCTGGCACAATGCGGTCAACCATAGTGCAAGGAAAAGTCACGTTGGTTTCAATCCAATCGCGGAATTCAGGATCAAGTAATTGTGCGAATTCGAGAATCGCTGCTTTTGCAACGTGTCCGTTTTCCTGAACATTGTCACAAGACATCACGGTAAACGGAGTCAAACCACGATCACGACGAAGTTTAAGTGCTTGAACGATATAGCCCAGAGCAGACTTTGGCGTTTGAGGTGTTTTTAGGTCGGCTAGAACGAGTGGGTTATTCTTATCCAGTTTGCCGGTTGCTGGATCAGCGCAGTAGCCTTTTTCTGTGATGGTCATAGAGACAATCGCCACTTGCGGTTCGGCCATTTTCTCCAGCACAGTTTGAATACCATCCAGTTCTGGGTGAAGTGACTCAGTCACAGAACCGATGACTTTAACGTCGGTTCTGTCTGCGCCTTTTTCGGCTACAGTGTAAAGATGATTTTGTGAGCGCAATGATTTGATCAAATCTTCGCCCCCAAATAGATTCACTTCGCAGATCCCCCAATCGCTGCCCGTTTTTTCCAGCATTTCATTGGTGAATAATGCTTGGTGAGCGCGATGAAATGCTCCGAAACCTAGGTGGACTATACGACTTTTTAATTTGTTGCGGTCGTACTTAGGCAGAGAAACATCGGAGTTAAGTGTGGTATTAGCAATATTTTTCATTTTTCGTCCTTAAAACTTCGCCGGGTAGAATTCGACGAAGTGGTGTTTAATCAATGAGGGGGATTAGTAGCCTAAAATTAAATTAGGTAAGAATAAGCTCAGTTCAGGAATAAAGGTCACGGCAAGCAATGCCGCAATCAGTGCGCCATAGAAAGGGAGCAGCGGCTTAATGACTTTATCGATTGAAACGTCAGCAACCGAGCAACCAATAAATAGAGCGCTACCTACGGGCGGCGTACAGATACCGATGGCGAGGTTGAACGTCATCATGATCCCGAAGTGCACGGGGTCGATACCCATATCCAACGCAATTGGAAGGAAAATTGGAGTAAAGATAAGTACGGCAGGTGTCATATCCATAAAGATACCGACGATAAGAAGAATGACGTTGATGATGAGAAGGATCATCATTGGATCTTCAGAGATCGAAAGCAGGGCATCTGCGATCATATATGGGATATCGGCATTTGCCATCGCCCAAGACATGCCCATCGAAGCGCCAACGAGCAATAAAACAATAGAGGTTGTGACCGCTGACTCAAGAACAATTTTAGGAAGCTGAGTCCACTTCACTTCACGGTAAACCAAAACAGCCAGCACAAATGTATAGACAACGGCTATGGCTGAGGCCTCTGTCGCTGTAAAAATGCCACCTATGATGCCACCCATAATAACGATGATTAGCATTAGTGATGGTGCGGCTTTCAAGAATGTATTCCATACCATTGCGAGTGTTGGTCTCTCAGCAACAGGATATCCTCTACGTTTTGCAATGAAGCCGGCAATAAGCATGATGCTTAAGCCCATCAGAATGCCAGGAATATATCCGGCTAGAAACAATGCCGCTATTGATGTGCCGCCCGAAACCAGCGAGAAAACAATTAAGGTATTACTTGGCGGGATCAAAAGGCCAGAAGGGCAGGAGGTGATGTTAACCGCCGCTGAAAAGTGCTCATCGTATCCGTCTTTTTTTTGCAGGGGTGACATTGTGCCACCTACGGCTGCGGCAGAAGCTACAGCTGACCCGGATATAGACCCGAACATCATATTAGCCATGACATTAACGTGAGCCAGTGAGCCAGGTAAGCGCCCTCCAAGTACTTTAGCGAAGTTGATTAAGCGCAGCGCGATACCGCCCTGATTCATAATATTACCCGCCAGGATAAAAAATGGGATTGCCAGCAAAGCGAAATTATCCAGGCCTGCCGCCATGCGTTGCGCTACAACTGCAATAGCTGGTTCTAAAGGTAGCCCCATTAAAATTGTTGCTAAAGATGAAAGTCCTATTGCAAAAGACACGGGTATACCAAGTGTCAGCAGCACTGCAAATGTTCCAAACAGAGTGAGTATGACTTGCCAATCCATCGTAGGGTCCTCGTATTAGTCAAATTTTGATTCGGTAGCTAAGGTGCGGCCACAAATAAGTTGTTTCACGTGCTCGTAAGAGAAAGCAGCAGAATAAAAAATCATCAGAGCGCCGCTGATGGGTAGGCAGAAATAGATATAGCCCATTTGTAAGTTCAATGCCGGAGTTACTTGACCAGTTGCTAATGTTTTCGCTGCTAGTTGTATTCCGCCATGGACAAGGACTATGTATGCAAACGCTGCAATCGCTATTTGGATAAAGAGTTCATTAATCAGTTTACGCTTGCCACTTAGTTTCATCGTCAGCAAGTCGATAGCTAAATGACGTTTCAGACCAGTGGTGTATGCAGCGCCAACTAAGGCTACCCACATAAATAGGTAACGTGCTAATTCATCTGTAATCGTACTCGGTTTACCGACGACGTAACGTGATATTACTTGCCACACTACGCAGAAAACCAGGAAGGTGGATAGAGATATAGTAAAGGCAGCTAGACCTCTGTTAATAAAACCGACCAGTCTTTTCATGTTCATTCCCTTAAATATAATGCCCACGTTTTAATAATTGGTATACCAAAGTGGGTTCATAGTCTCGTGTGTTGAATGTCAAAACACGCTGTAATCGAGAAGATTATAAAATTGTCGATAATTTTTTCACGTGAGCCGCTTCACATTTGAATTGGTTGACCAATTTGAGTGGTGTTTATGTGATATTGGTCATTTACTTGGATGTTTTGGTTGACAACTAGGGTTCTTAGTCTGATTATTGATTGCGAAACGAACATGCCCTACAAAATGGTAAACCAATAATAAAACGGAGAATTCAATGAACATGCGTAAAACTCTAGTCTTCAGCCTAGTTGGAGCAGCACTGAGTATTGGTACTATCTCTTCTGCTTATGCTTCGACGACTCTAAAGTTAAGTCACAACCATCCCCGCGATCACGCGGTACACAAAGCGATGAGTCAGTTTGCTAAAGAAGTTAAAGACTTGACTGATGGCGAGGTGAACATCCGCATCTATCCAGATGCACAACTGGGAACGCAACGCGAATCGATGGAATTGATGCAAAACGGTGCGTTGGACATGGTTAAAAGTAATGCTGCAGAACTAGAAGCTTTTTCTCCTGCCTATTCCGCTTTCAACTTACCTTATTTGTTCCGAGATAAAGAGCATTATTACAATGTAACTGGTGGTGATCTAGGGCGAGAAATTCTTGATTCTTCGCAAGAAAGTGGCTTTATCGGCGTGACGTACTACGACGCAGGTGCGCGTAGTTTTTACACGTCAAAACCTATTAACACACCCGAGGATTTGAAGGGGTTAAAAGTTCGTGTTCAGCCAAGTCCAACAGCAATCGCTATGGTTAAGTCTCTTGGTGGTAGCCCAACGCCGCTCGCTTATGGTGAGCTTTATACCGCATTGCAACAAGGCGTGGTGGATGCGGCGGAAAACAACATTCCATCGTTTAGCCTAAGTCGTCATAGTGAAGTATCAAAATACTTCAGCTTAGATGAACACACAATGGTTCCTGATGTTCTTGTTATTTCAACGAAAACCTATGACAAGCTAACAGCAGAACAGCAGGAAGCATTAATGAAAGCTGCTAAAGATTCGTCTGAATACATGAAAGAGCTTTGGGCTGAATCAGAAGCAAGTGAGCGTACAAAAGCAGAAGGTATGGGTGTGACCTTTGTTCAACCTAATAAGGCTGCTTTTGTCGCTGCCGTTCAACCAATGTACACAGAGTTAGAGAGCAGCAATCCAGAACTCAGTCAGTTGGTTAAACGTATCAAAGATGTGAAGTAGATTACTGCATATCTTTACTATCAAAAGTGTTGTACACACTTTGCATTTAAGTAGGTTGACCAATTTTATTTGGTCGCTATTATGGTGAAAATAGTTATGGACGTATTGAAAAAGATCATCATGATGCCTTTTGAGCCCAAACGACCTTACCAAGAAATAGGGTTAGTACTAAGAAAACAGCTTATTGATGGCCAATATAAGGTCGGAGACAGGCTTCCTCCTGAACGAGATATTGCTGAGCAGCTAGATGTCAGTCGAACTGTGGTTCGTGAAGCAATCATCATGTTGGAATTGGAGAACTTAGTAGAGGTTAAGAAAGGTTCTGGTGTATACGTCCTTAACGTTCCAACCCATTCTGGTTCCCGTGAAAATATCATTACTGATGATGCAGGCCCATTTGAGATGTTGCAAGCTAGGCAGTTGCTGGAAAGTAATATTGCTGAGTTTGCTGCCACTCAGGTCACTCCAGGAGACATCCTAAGAATGCGCACGGCGCTCGATCTTGAACGCCAGGAATTCGATAGTGGTGCCACTGTGAGTGAAGGGGATGCTGAGTTTCATATGTGTATTGCCCAAGCTACACAGAATTCTGTACTGGTCGACATGTTGAAACATTCGTGGGAGCGTCGCGAAAACAGTCCGATGTGGAATAAGCTCCATACTCGAATTAAAGGCATAGACTATCGTGCAGAATGGATGGAAGATCACGCCAAAATACTTTCTGCTCTTCAAAGGAAAGACCCAATAGCTGCCAAAAATGCAATGTGGCAACACCTAGAAAATGTTAAGCAGCGTTTATTAGAGCTGTCTGACGTTGATGACCCGAATTTCGACGGCTACTTATTTAGCTCAAACCCAGTTGTATCTTTGGGTAACACAAAACGATAAATAATTACCATCGGAACGTGGTTCTTCGGTCTGGACAACATTAATAGTTGTCTTTAATAAGTCGTTATAACACTTAACTTGAAGCTTGAGAGTTTTGAGCGGGTTAAGTGTGTCTTAAAAAGGTGAGTGTCATGGAACAAACTTGGCGTTGGTATGGCCCAAGCGATCCTGTTTCTTTGGATGATATTAAACAAGCAGGCGCAACGGGAATTGTAACCGCTTTGCATCATATACCAAATGGAGAAGTGTGGAGCAAAGAGGAAATCTTAAAGCGTAAAGCTATTTTGGACGAAAAAGGTTTCAACTGGTCAGTGGTAGAAAGTGTGCCAGTCCACGAAGAAATTAAAACCCGCACAGGTAAATATGCCCAATGGATTGAGAATTACAAACAGTCGCTTACCAATCTGGCTGAATGTGGGATTGATACAGTGTGTTATAATTTTATGCCTGTACTGGATTGGACTCGTACCGATCTAGAATATCAATTGCCGGACGGCTCCAAAGCATTACGTTTTGATCAAATAGAATTTGCAGCGTTTGAACTCTTTATACTAAAGCGTCCGGGAGCTGAGTCTGAATATACTGAACAAGAGCAAGCTCAAGCTAAGACATGTTTTGAAAACATGACTCAGGCTCAAATTGATAAGTTAACATCAAATATCATTGCTGGTTTGCCTGGTGCTGAAGAAGGCTACACGCTGGACGAATTTCAAGCTCGTCTTGACACTTATCAAGGTATTGATAAAGAAAAACTCCGTGAGCATATGGTGTTGTTTCTACAAGAATTGATGCCAACTTGTGAACAGTACGGGTTGAAATTAGCTGTGCATCCTGACGATCCACCTCGACCTATTCTCGGTTTGCCACGTATCGTTTCGACCATTGAAGATATTAAAGCGTTAACCAACGCGGTACCAAGTATGATGAATGGTATCACAATGTGCACTGGATCTTATGGTGTGCGTGGAGATAACGATTTAGTTCATATGATTGAAACATATGGCGATCGTATTTACTTTACTCATCTTCGCTCAACGCTTAGAGAACAAAGTAATCCAATGAGTTTTCATGAAGCGGCACATTTGGATGGAGATGTTGACATGTATAATGTCATCAACGCGCTGCTCAAAGAGGAATATCGTCGAGAACAAGCGGGAAATATTCGCTTGATTCCAATGCGTCCCGACCATGGCCATCAAATGATCGATGACTTGAAAAAGAAAACTAACCCAGGGTATTCCTGTATTGGCCGTCTGAAAGGCTTAGCAGAAATTCGTGGCGTTGAATTAGCATTGAAACGAGCTTTTTACACGAACAAATAAGCTCCTCCCAGCACTTGCATTACTTTTTGATTTTTATTTTTCTGCCGCCATACGGCGGCTCTTTTTTTTCTCTCGTTATTAATAAATTAATATTATCAGTTTTAATATGAATTTTATTAAAGTATTAATTTAATACTTTAAAGTTCGTATAGATAATAATTAAAGTAAAATTAAATAATTGAATACCTACATTTTAGTTTATCAATAACAAGGAAGTAAAAATGAAAAAAAACTATATTATTTGCCGCTATAACTACAGTTTTGATATCAGGTTCTGCAATATCCGAAACGGTCTATAAAAGTGAAGGTACGGAGTTGAATATAGGCGGTCGACTGGAATTTCGTGGTGACTTTAACGAAGCAGAAAGCGGAGAAGAGATTGACGGGACGATGAAAAACAAAAGTCGTGCACGATTGAATATCAAAGGTGAAACTGAATTATCTAGTGAGTTGAAGGGCTTCGGATTCTGGGAGTCAGAGCAGACGGTTATGGTGCATCTGCTATTTATATGACACCGTTTGGTCTGAATATTGAGTTAGGATACTCAGCAAATGACAACGGTGTAGGTTTGGGGTCAGCAGATCAGATTATTGCAGGTTTAGCTTTGTGTACGTAGATCTTTAGCATCAATCTTTTGAGCAGGTTGTAAAATTTGAGGTGTCGGTGCAGATTGTGGTGGCAGCCATTGACTAATGGTATGTCAGTTCTAGGCTACATAATTACCCCGCCTGGAAATTGATATTGAACTGAGCATCATTACTCAGCTCAACAATATGCTAATAATGTGGTGTGCTGGTAGTAACGTATACCACCGGAATAACGTTCGTAACTTCTGACGCAGTTATGTGTTTACCAGCAAACCTGTATTTGTTTTTAGTTGTCATTTATGCGTATCTGGTTTGCACCTCTCTTAACAGTGGAAATGCCTGATTAACATTGTCCTTAGTAACGACAAAACCAGTCATACGTTGCTCCTGATCATAAGCCTTAGCGATCACGCCCTGTTCAGATAAACTTACCTGCCAACTGGAGTCAGAGTTATGGTGTCCGCCCAGCTGGATAGGATAGTTTGGTGTTTTCACTTTCACCATCATGGCAGGTATATTCAATGAGGTACTGTCAGATAGCAGTGTACTCGCCAACGTATTTGCACTAAGGATAATTGGCTGAAGAAATGACATCACCTTCCCATCTATTTCGGCACAGTCGCCCAGAGCATAGACATCTTCTATTGAGGTTCTTAATTGCTTGTTAACCACTATGCCTCGATTCACTTCTGCTCCGGTTTCCTGGGCTAGTTTGATGTTGGGTGCTAATCCGGCGGCAGAGACGATGCAGTCTGTCTGGTATCGTGAACCTTTACTCGTTGTGGCAATCAGACCGCTATCGCTACGCTCAATAGAGGTGACATAGTCCAGACACTCAATCTGAACGCCGTCGCTGCGTAATTGCTTTTCAAGAGCTGTGGCGACAAAGTCAGGGAGCAGGTTTGTCATCAGGTGAGCACCAGGCTCCAGAATTTTGACTTGTTTACCACTGGCAGCAAGATCCATTGCCAGCTCTGTACCGATAAGACCTCCGCCCATGATCAGAATGTGTTTTGCATCGGCAATACGCTGTTCAGAAGTACGGTATTCCTCCAGACTATTTAGCGTAATAATCTCTCCGGCAGCGTCACCATTTAATGCAGGAACAAATGTTTTTGCACCCGTTGCCAGAACAAGTTTGGAATAACGATAATAAGTACCATTGGCTGTTATCGTGTGAGTTTTCGTGTCTATCTTATCTACTCTGGTATTGGCGAAAAGCTCAATTTGATGCTGTGCAGCAAACTCTTTTCCCTTCATAGATATAAGATCGTCAGCACTGTTCTGGCGAGTAAATACATGGCTCAGATCTGGTTTGTTGTACTCGTCTCCGTTATCAGAAGTAAATAACTGGATAGACATATCGCTATTTTTACGGCGTAGTGTTTTTACCAGTTGGTAAGCGGCAAAGCCGCTACCAATTATAATCAAAGGAGCATTCATTAAGCTGCCTCCTTGTTCTCTTTTGAGTATTCAACGAAAACCTCTTTGCCCAGATTACATTCAGGGCACAGGAAGTAATCTGGTACGTCCTCCCATCTTGTGCCTGGCTCTACGCCCTGCTTGATTTCACCGATAGTAGGATCGTAAACCCAGTTACAAACCGTGCAGATCATGCACTGGCAATCTGTTGGATGTGTACTGGTGTCAGAAGACTCTGTAATTTCAGTTGGTGTCGGTTCTGGTTTTACCTGAGTTTCGCTGTTTATTGCCCACAGCTTAGCAATCTGGCGGCCATGTTCACGACATTCACGCATTGCATTACCATCGGGACGCCACTTTGTTTTCAGGCTTAACGCTGTTTCAAATCCGGCGTCTGTTAAACGGGCGTGAATGCGGTCAACGGCTCCACCATTCCAGCCATAACTGCCAAATGCTGCGGCTTTTTTGTTTTTGAATCTCAGCCCTGTGATCTCTTCAAGCATGCCTGCAATCTTTGGCATCATCACATTGTTCATTGTGGATGAGCCAACGAATATACCTTTAGAACGGAATACGTTAGCCAGGATTTCATTTTTATCGTGTTTAGACACGTTAAATACTTTAACTGCTACTTTCGGGTCAACATCATAAAACCCCTGAGCAATGGCGTCGGCCATCATGCGGGTATTGTTAGACATAGAATCGTACAGAATGGTGATTCGGTCTTCCTGATAATTATCTGCCCACTCAAGGTATTGGTGCACAATCTGAGTTGGATTGTCGCGCCACACGATACCGTGAGAGGTTGCGATCATATCTACCGGAAGATTAAAACTGAGAACTTCTTTAATCTTTGCGGTGACCAGGCTGCTAAATGGAGTCAGGATATTGGAGTAGTAACGAAGACACTGCTCCATCAACTCGCTCTGATCTACCTCGTCGTTAAACAGATGTTCGTCGCAGTAATGTTGACCAAAAGCATCGTTACTGAACAGAACGGCATCATCCGTTAAATAGGTCATCATACTGTCCGGCCAATGTAGCATCGGGGCTTCAATAAAAATGAGTTGCTTACCGTTACCGATATCAATGGAATCGCCGGTTTTAACCGTTCTGAAATTCCACTCAGGATGGTGATGGTGACCAACAATAGAGTCGATCGCCGCTTCTGTACAATAGATTGGCGTACCGGGTATTTTATCCATTAGGGCAGACAGAGCACCTGAGTGATCTTCTTCAGCATGGTTTACAACGATAAAGTCGATGTCGTTCAAATCTATTTCCATCTCCAGATTCTGAAGGAATTGGTAACTGAAACGGTGATCAACGGTATCGATTAGTACGGTTTTTTCCTCACGAATAAGGTAACTGTTGTAGCTGGTTCCTTTCGTTATTTTATATTCTGTACCATGAAAGTCCTGAACCTCCCAGTCACGTTGGCCAACCCAGTGAATATTGTTTTTTACATGAATCGTCATTTTTTCTCTTACCTTAAAACAGTTATAACACTTGTCTTTATAAGAGCATGTTGTGTGCCATAAAATTTATTTATTAAATATCAATTACTTATGTTGTTTTATTTTGTTTCTTTGTCTTTTTAACAAAGAAAATGGATTGTCTTTATGATAAGGTCATTGTCAATTAGATAAATTTCAGGGTTAAAGCCATGGTTATGGATCAGGTTGGTAAAGAGTGGATACAGGTAGCGTTGGATATTACCTCTGGTATTTCCGATCAGGACAGATTCGACAGATTACTGTCGACTATCAGGCAAACACTAAGATGCGATGCATCCGCTTTACTGCTTTTTCGCAATCAGCAGTTTGTTCCTTTGGCGATTAATGGGCTAAGTGAAGATGTGCTTGGCCGCAGGTTTGATGTTCAACAGCATCCTCGTCTTGAGGCTATCGCAAGAGCAGGAGATATCGTTCGCTTTCCTTCGAACAGTGATCTTCCCGATCCTTATGACGGCCTTATCCCAAACCATGAAGAAGATCTCAAGGTTCATTCCTGTATAGGGTTGCCACTTATGCTGGATGATCGCCTGATAGGAGCGGTCACTATAGATGCGTTTGATCCGACTCAGTTTGAGAGTTTCAAAAACGATGATCTACGAATTATCAGTGCATTGGCTGCCAGCAGTCTGAATACAGCCTTATTAATGGAGCAATTAGAAAGAACGGCTGGTGTCGAAGCCAACTCTCCAAGACGTACCCGTAAATTGAGGCAACTGGGAGAAATTATTGGACAATCTCCGTCAATGCTGGAGCTTAAATCTCAGATTGATGCTGTTGCTGATACCGATCTTTCCGTGCTTGTTATGGGTGAAACTGGTGTTGGTAAAGAGTTGGTAGCAAATGCGCTTCATAGCCAATCTAGTCGCTCTGAAAATTCTCTGGTTTACTTGAATTGTGCCGCGCTTCCGGAATCTGTCGCTGAGAGTGAGTTGTTTGGGCATGTAAAGGGGGCTTTTACCGGTGCAATCAGTAACCGAAAAGGTAAGTTTGAGCTTGCGGATAACGGCACACTATTTTTGGATGAAATTGGTGAGCTGTCACTTCCTCTTCAGGCAAAACTACTGCGTGCTCTTCAATATGGGGATATACAACGGGTAGGTGATGATAGAAACATTAAAGTAAATGTACGTATTATTGCTGCTACTAACCGAGTAATGCATGACGAAGTGAAGGAAGGTAATTTCAGGGCAGATTTGTATCATAGATTGAGCGTTTTCCCGGTATTTGTTCCTCCATTGCGTGAGCGTGATAAAGATATTGTATTGCTTGCCGGTTTTTTTGCTGAGCGATGTGCTCATAAGTTAGGTGTTGCGAATATCAGCTTGGATGCTGCAACCCTTAGCGTTATCCAAAGCTACACTTGGCCCGGTAATGTCCGCGAACTTGAGCATGCAATAAACAGAGCGTCAGTGATTGCAAAGTCGGATTCTCCATCTGAACAGATAACTTTGCTACCGCACCATTTTAACTTTTCCATAGAGAAGGCTGGCTTACAAGCCGCTGAATATAAGCCAAATGAAGGTATGTCTGAATACAAGCATCAGGGTTTAAAAGAGGCTATTGATCTATTTCAGGCTCAGTTTGTACAGAGTACCTATCTGGAAAATGATAAGAACCTAAGTTCTACCGCAAAGCAGTTGAAAGTTAATCCGGGTAATCTACACCGACTAATGAAACGTCTCGGTTTAAAATAATTGTTTGAGTGTAAACCTAGCCAAAAACTGGTCGCAGGAAAGAGGAGTTTTCCTTACCAATTTTAATCCGTTAAATGCTAATTTAGTAAAGCTTGTAACTCACAAATATCCATCAACCATTCAATCAGTTCTGAGCTGACTTTGTTCTGATCTAACTTCAAGGAAGCTACGCATCGGAACAATAGGTAGATACCGCAAACACTATAAAGGCGGAGACCTTCCGCCTTTATCATGGAGTAATTGAGAGTCTACCTAGGATTCAGAGCAAATTTTAGGCTTGCGTTTAAACAGTGAAATACGTGGCAGAAGCAAGCCTGTAATAACAACTGCAATACCAAGTAGTTGCAACCCAGTAACTGCTTGGCCGAGCATAAACGAAGTTAACACAGAGAAGATTGGTACAAAGTTGGTACACAAAGAGAGCGGTGAAGAGTTTGATTATCACCCGAGTAAGGGGGTAAGACTGGAAGTTGATGAGATTATGATGCTGACTCACGGTATCAAACCAGGGTTAGGTATCGGATACGTGCCGGATTACTTTGCGCTACCAATGATAGCTCAGGGTGAAATGAATCATGTCCTACCTGACTGGAGCAGCAAAGTCCGCACGTTGTATATGCTATATCGTGATCGCGACCACCTGCCGATGCGGGTACGTCTGTTCATCGAGTTTGTCATAATGCGCTTTAAGTAGAGCTAACCTCATCAAGCCACTTTGAACTGATTTAATTTATCTAATACCTCTAGCATGAAATTGAGTATCTATTGAATCGATGGCTATTCATCCTAATTATTTTAAAGCAGCTTGTTGAGCTTACGCTCCAGCCGTTCTATCTCATCAAGTAAATCAAGGGCAACTGCTATACCGGGAATATTCAATCCTAAGTCTTGTTGCATTCGTTGAGCCCGAAGGGCGCGGCGTAAGTTGGATGTTGAAAATAACCAATGTATTGGCTTGTCACCTTGCGGATCTAGTACTCCTTCTTCAACCAGAGCGATTACCCATTCAACTGGCACATCACAAGCGCGACAGAACTCTGCTAGTGTCAGAGTCGGCTCGTATTCACCAACAACAGAAATAACGAGCTGATTGGGAGTAATTTTCTTCGTCATAGTTAGACACCTAACTGGCCGCGGGGGTTAAAGGGCATTAAATCTTGCATCTGGCGTAGCAGCGCTTTTTCTTCTTCAGTTTTCACTTTGGGTAATACTATGTTGAGTTTGACCAGCATATCACCAGGATTCTTTCCAGGCAGTCCACGTTCACGTAGGCGCAGAGTTTGTCCGGAAGCTGAATTGGCAGGTATAGTGACTTCGATTGGCCCCATAGGCGTGGGTAGTTTTATTTTCGCTCCCAATCCAGCTTCCCACGGTGTAATGGGAAGTGTCAGACACAGATTTTTTTGTTCTATGCGATAGAAAGGATGTTGGTGAAAGCTGATCTCAAGATACAAATCCCCCGGAGCGCCACCTGAATATCCCGGTAGCCCTTTACCCCCGATACGGATTTGTTGTCCTTCCCTTATTCCCTTCGGAATACGTAAGTTAATTGTTTGAGCATGTTCTTTGTTGGGCGAAGAGTTGGGTAACGTTAGGGTCTTTACTGCGCCATGAAAACTATCTTCAATATCTATCTGTATTTTGGCATGTAAATCTTCTCCCTTCGCTGTGAAGGAGTGATCTCCCGACGTATAACGAGAGTGAAAAGGGTCACTTCTAAAAGAACCACCAAACAGTGACTCGAAAAAATCAGAAAATGCGCTGGGATCGCCTTGGCTGGAACCATTGCTGTAAAACTGAAAATTACGTTTCCAGTTAGGTGGTGCTGTAAACTCCTCTCCAGATGTCCAATTCTCACCAAGCTCATCATAAGCAGCGCGTTTTTTAGGATCTTTCAGGACTTCGTATGCTTCTTTCGCCTGAATAAATTGCTGCTTTGCATTGGCTTCTTTTGATACGTCCGGGTGGTATTTGCGCGCACACTTTTTATAGGCGCGTTTAATGTCCGCAAGCGTTGCATCACGGGGAACACCAAGAATTGCATAGTAATCACGATATTCCATAACATTCACTAATAGGCAGAGTTAACAGTAATTTATTCCCGCTTTACTCTTAGTATATGGATGGTCTAAATGAATGCGAAAATAATATCGTTTTATTGAATTCTATTAGCCACGCAACAGGTATTTCCCACCAAAGAGAGCTCTGGTTTAACTCTGTCTTTCCAAAAGAATGCTGCTTCCGGTGTCGGTGATGCTGTGCATATGTATTGCGCGTCTGTACTACACTGGAATATAAATTCCCGAATTAGTTCAAGGCTTCGGAGCGTCCTATGCAAAAGAAACGTCTATCCCTGACGGAGGAGCAGCTTTACCATGTCTGCGATCTCAATCTGCTGAATTTTGAGACTACCGATGAACTGGCCCCGCTGGCCGAACATCTGGGACAGGATCGGGCGATGGAAGCCCTGAATTTTGGGCTCGACATGCCTCATGCCGGATACAATATTTTTGTCACCGGTTCAACTGGCTTAGGCAAACATACTCTTATCGACCGGCTGCTGCAGAACCGCTCCCGTAATTACCCATCGGCTGATGACTGGTGTTATGTCAATAACTTCGATAATCCACAGCAACCATTGGCATTAAAGCTCCGGGCTGGGGATGGACGACGGCTGCGACAGAATGTGCAACAGTTGGTGGAATATCTGGTTCAGGCGATACCGGAAACACTGCAGAGTGATGAACTTCAGGCACGAACACAAGCACTTCAAGCGGATTACACAGAACGTTGTCACCAAGCCTTTGCAACAGCAGAATCCCATGCGGATGAGTATCATATTATTTTGAAGAAAACCCCGACCGGTTACACTTTTATGCCCGAACTTGATGGGGAAATCTTGAGTCAGGAGGCGTTCCGTAAACTGCCGGAGGCACAGCAGGATCAGATAGAGGCGAATCTCAAAGCATTGCGTCAGGAACTGAATCAGATATCCCGGGATATGCCAGTCTGGCGACGTCAAAGTCTCCAGGCCATCAAAGAGTTACAGCGAGCTACCGTCGCCATCACCATCAGTCAGTTGTTTCTTGAGTTGGAGCAAAAGTTCGGTGCGTACCAGACGGTGATTGACTATCTACAGAGCTTCAAACGAGACCTCATCGATAATATTGATCGTTTTCAACAAGTCCTGAGCAGTCTGGCAGAAGAGCAGAAAAGTGAGAAAGTGGCGGAGTATTTCACAGAATATCAGGTGAATTTGCTGGTGGATAACAGTGGTGTCGACGGGCTGCCCGTGATTTACGAGGATAACCCGACTGTATCGAATCTGGTGGGGCGGGTGGAGCACCTCAGCCATGCAGGTACTTTGTATACCAGTTTTATGTTGATTAAACCCGGTGCGCTGCATCGTGCTAATGGTGGCTATTTGGTGTTGGATGCAGCCCGATTGGTTGACCGTCCCTTGTTGTGGGATTCGCTCAAGCGCGCATTGCGCTCCAGTCAAATCCGGATCCAGTCTCTGGAACAAATGTTGAGCGTGGCAACGACCACTACAATTGAGCCGCAGGTGATACCGCTTGACTTGAAAGTGGTGCTTTGCGGCAATCGGATGCTCTACTATTTGCTCAAATATTATGACCCGGAATTTAGTTTATTATTTAAGGTTCAGGCCGACTTTTCAGAGGAACTGACTTGGGATGAAGCTTCGATAACGCTCTATGCCCAGCTGATTAAGACGGTGCAGAGCCGGGAAAGGTTGCTCCCTTTGGCGCGGGAAGCTGTGGCCCGGGTGATCGAATACAGCAGCCGGATGATGGCCGATCAGGAAAAGCTGTCCTTGCATATGAATTCACTTATGGATTTATTGCGTGATTCGGATTACTGGTCGAGACAGCGTGAAGAGAAAGTGATCACCGCAGAGGCTGTCGAAGCTGCGGTGGAAGCCCAGCGCCGTCGAGTAAGCTATCTCAAGGAGCGTAATCAGGAAAGTGTGTTGCGGGGGATAAGAACGATTGATACCGAGGGCTTCGCGGTAGGCCAGATCAACGCACTCTCGGTTGTGGCGGTTGGTGACCATCCCTTTGGGATGCCCTCACGGATCACCGCGACCATTCGTCTGGGCGATGGACAGATACTCGACATTGAGAGGGAAGTGGATCTGGGTGGCTCGATTCACTCTAAAGGCGTGATGATTCTGAGTGGGTTTCTTGGGGAGCGCTATGGCCAGAGCCAGCCATTGTCACTGAGTGCCTCGCTGGCCTTTGAGCAATCCTACAGTGGTGTGGAAGGAGATAGTGCTTCCGCTGCGGAATTGTGCACTTTATTATCGGCGATCGGGCAGATCCCGCTTAAACAATCGGTAGCCATCACTGGGGCGGTCAATCAGCATGGCCTGATTGAAGCGATCGGCGGCGTCAACGAGAAAATTGAAGGATTTTTCGATATTTGTCTGGCGCGTAAGCTCAAGGGAGAGCATGGGGTGATCATTCCTGCGGCGAATATTCCCCATCTGATGTTGCGGGAAGATGTCCGTGCAGCTGTCCGGGAGCACCTGTTCCATATTTGGGCGATTGAGCATGTCGATCAGGCCATGACGCTGCTTACTAATTTACCTATCGGGGAACTGGTCAACGGTAAGTATCCGGCGACGAGCGTCAATGGCAAAGTGAGTGAACGTTTGTGCGAATTGAATCGGCTGCGCCAACAGTTTGGAGGAAAAGTAATGAATCATCATGCCGGAAATTCTTCCGACGATCGCAAACCGTGAGTGGAGCTTCGCCTATCACAAACGTTAACGTGATCTTAAACATTATTTTTTCCAATTTGCAGTACTTTCGTTTATCTGCTGTCTGTCATTTATCTTCAACCAGCTCTTCCACAGTACTATCAACGATAGCTGAGAAAAGCAGCTGACATCCTTCTATTAAGCTGGGCTATCCGGTGTAAGTAAACCGACCATCAGTTAGCTGTAATTCTTTACTGAACTGGCTAAAGGGATATTCATTACTGCAACTATATGTTGAAACTTTTGGCAGATAACAAGACTTCAAGTTAAACAGGTATACCCTATACTAAAAACTGAAGACGTAAATTATCCGTTAATAGAATTGCTTAAAGCAACTATGCCTAGGGTCAACAGTCCCTAATCAGAGGTATAAGATGGAGTCAGGAAGGAAACATACCCCCATTGGTGTCATTACTGAGATCCACGGTCCAGTAACAGTGATTGCTTGTGACGTGTTGCCTCCCTTACATCAGGCTTTATGTGCGAATGTCGATAATGAAACCTATTTGTTTGAGGTTCACCAACATCTTGATAAGCGGCACATCCGCGCCATTATTCTACATAAAAATTCCTCCTTGCATCGTGGGGTCACCGTTTATGATACCGGTGCTTCTCTTCATGTCCCGGTAACGCCGGATTGCCTTGGTCGTCTGCTCAATATTTTTGGTGAGCCGCTGGATGGCGGTAGTGAACTCAAGGCGTCAATGTATCGCAATGTCCACAGTGCCCCAGTACCGATCCATGAATCTGTCGGTGCCGGAAAAGTGTTAGAAACCGGAATCAAAGTTATCGATCTTCTCTGTCCTTTCATTGAGGGCGCGAAAACAGGATTACTCGGTGGGGCGGGTGTTGGAAAAACGGTGCTAATTATGGAGTTCATGCACGCGATGGCTTCATTACACCAGGGTGTGTCGGTTTTTTCCGGGATTGGTGAGCGTATACGTGAGGGTCATGAACTTTGGCACGCTATCCGTGATGCAGGAGTACTGCCACAGACATTGATGGTGTTCGGACAAATGGACGAGTCTCCGGGTGTCCGTTTTCGGATCGGACTGTCGGCCCTGACTTATGCGGAATACCTGCGCGATACCCTGAAAAAAGATGTTCTGTTTGTCATGGATAATATTTTCCGCTTTGTGCAGGCTGGCAGTGAAGTATCCAGTTTACTCGGTAGGATGCCTGCTACCGTAGGTTACCAACCTACATTGTCGACAGATATTGCAGAGATTCAGGACCGTATCCTTTCAACGAAAAATGGAACCATCACTTCGGTGCAGGCTGTTTATGTCCCTGCTGATGACATGACCGATCCAGCTGTCAGTACCATCCTTAGTCACCTTGATAGCACGGTAATGTTATCCCGGGCACAAGCGGGTAAAGGTATTTATCCTGCGGTCGATGTTTTGCAGTCAAGCAATAAGCTCATGGATCGTCATACATTAGGTGAACGTCACTACAGTATTGCTGAAGGCGTCCGGGAACATTTGGCTCGTTACCATGAGCTGGAGGATATTATAACCATGTTAGGTGTGGGGGAGCTGTCTCAGGCTGATCGTACAATCATCATGCGAGCCCGCAAACTTCAGCGTTATCTGACCCAGCCATTTTGTACAACTGCAGCACATACAGGTATGTCGGGTGTGTCAGTGCCGCTGGAAAGTACGCTAATAGATTGTGAACATTTTCTCCTTGGTCACTACGATGAAATACCGGAAGAGCGCTGTTATATGCGGGGGAGTATGGAGAGCCAGCCACGATGAAAAGTTTCATGCTCTGCCTGCTGGATGCAACGCATGCAGAAGAAATCAAGGATGTCACATCTTTTGTGGGTGAAGACCAAACGGGTAGCTTCGGGTTGCTGGCGAATCACAGTCGTTTTATGACGGTTCTTTCTACGGGAATAGCAAAGTACCGCACGGGTGATAGTGACTGGAAATATCTGGCAGCGGCAGGTGGGGTGCTCTATTTTAAAGATAACATCCTAACATTATGTACCTACCGCTTTTTGCTGGACGATGACTATAGCCGTATTAGCCTGGCACTGGAGCAACAATTGCTCGCAGAAGAAGAAAAGTCACAGACGTTTAAAGACAGCCTACATCGTATGGAAGAAGAAGTATTTATGCGACTGTGGAAAATAGGTAAGAGAGAGACAATTTAGTGTCATGCCTAAACTGGATGATTTGAAAAAGAAAACTGAGTGTCAGGTTGACCGTATGAAGAAGGCTGAGCGTGATCGGCGTACCCTTATCGGCCAAACTATTTATCTTGGAACGCTGGGGTTAGTGCTTGCTTTACCCATTGTGGGCGGTGCTTACCTCGGTCATTGGATAGACAGCATGATAGAGGGATACTCGGTTCGCTGGACAATCAGTTTTATCTTGCTCGGCGTGATGGTAGGGATGATTAATGTCTATCTTCTGATTCGGCAATAATGCCATGGATTTTAACTGAGATGGGGTAAATCCAACTCAGTGAGACTGTAATTATGATAGATAACACTATAGTCACAACATGGGGAATCATTGGCGTAATCGGGCTGCTTGCCTGGCTTTTGTCACAGAAGTTATCGATAAAACCCGGGCTGGTGCAGACTGCTATTGAAGGTATGATTGCCAGTATTGAAAATGTGATTAGAGAAGTTGCTCCTCAGCATGTGAAAAGCCTGATGCCATTTATTGGCAGCCTATGGATATTTCTTGTTATTGCCAATCTGAGTGGGCTTATTCCGGGCGTTCATTCCCCAACACGTGATTTATCTGCTACATCTGCTCTGGCAATCATCGTTTTTCTTTCGACACACTGGTATGGCATTCGTCTGCAAGGGATAAGGCAATACTTAAGCCATTATTTAAAACCCAGTCCGATTCTATTGCCGTTTCACCTTATCGGCGAAGTAACCCGTACGGTTGCTTTAGCTGTGAGGTTATTTGGCAACATGATGAGCCTAGAAATGGCGGCCTTGCTATTTCTGATGGTGGCGGGATTTCTGGCGCCAGTTCCAATTTTGATGCTCCATGTCATTGAAGCATTAGTTCAGGCTTATATCTTCGGCATGCTAGCACTCATCTATATAGCGGGCAGCCTACAATATCAACAACAGCAACAAGAAGGAGCCACTAATGAATGAATTATCTACTTTTGTTCTGACTTCCACCGCTGTTGCCATTATCGGTATTTCTATTGGGGTCTTGGCACCAGCGATAGCCATGGGGTGGGCTGTGAGTCGGGCGATGGATGCTCTGGCACGTCAGCCTGAGGCTGAAAAGTCAATTATGCGGACGCTTTTTATCGGGTTGGCGATGATAGAGTCATTGGCCATTTATGTGCTCGTTATTGTGTTGATTGTGCTGTTCCGTAATCCATTGCTTGAATACCTTATAAAATAAGGGCTGTTAGTTTACCGGACGGCAATCACTCTATGATGGTTTATCACCAATATTGAGGAGCAATTACTTTGGAGTTTAGCTGGACTACTTTTGTGCTGGAAATCATCAATTTTTTGGTGTTGATCTGGATTCTCAAACGCTTTCTGTTTAAGCCGGTGATGGCTGTTATTAGTCAGCGCCAGGCCGGTATTGATAAGCAGTTTAGTGAATCCCAACGCCTCAATGATGAATCGGCAGCACTGAAAGATGAGTACGAAAATCGTCTGTCTAATTGGGAGCGTCAGTGCCAGTTGGCAAAAGAGGAATTGGCGAGGGAAATTGATGCAGAACGAGCATCTCGGTTAGAGCTGTTGAAGCAGTCAATTGAACAGGAAAAGAAAAAAGCTGAGGTTGCTGAATCCCGCCAGCGTATGGAAGCTATTCGTGATAGTGAACAACAGGCATTACAACAGAGCGCTCAATTTGCGACTTCCTTGCTTAGCAGGGCTTCTGGACCGGAGCTGGAGGCTCGGTTGCTGGAAACCCTGTTGGATGATTTATCGTCTCTTTCCCATGAGAGCGCTGCCAAATTGTTACTTCAGTGGGGAGTATCGCCTGAAGTTATTGAGGTAAGCAGTGCATATCCAATCCCTGAAGAAAAGCGGCAAGATCTGGAAAAGGCGCTGATGACAGTCAGCCAATTATCCATTCCTGTTCAATATGTTCAGAACCCTGAGTTGATCGCTGGATTGTTTATCACAATAGGTGCGTGGTGTCTGCGTGCCAATATAAGAGATGATTTAAAGGGGTTTATGGAGTTTGCCTATGTTACCCGATGAAGACGAACTCAATAGCCCGTTGGCACAGCAGGCGATGTGGCTCAAGGATTATAAACCGGGATTACGTCTTGAAGAGCGGGGAGCGGTGCGATCCATCGGAGATGGTATTGCCAGAATATCCGGGCTTCCTTCGGCTGCGGTGAATGATATTTTAACGATGGAGGATGGCAGTCGGGCAATGGTTTTTGACCTGACGGAAGAGTTGGTCAGTGCGGTTCTTCTGCATGAAACCAGCCAGTTGACCGCCGGAACCTCCGTTCATCTCTCCAGGCATTCCTTAAGTGTACCTGTGGGTGACAGATTGCTTGGCCGGGTGATTGATCCCTTAGGCAGTCCACATGATGGGGAAGCACCTCCTATCCCTTCAGCATGGATGCGTCTGGATACGTTGTCTCCCCCGATTATCAGCCGTGATTTCGTCAATGCGCCTTTATATACGGGTATAAAGATCATTGATACGTTAATCCCGATAGGTAAAGGGCAGAGGCAGTTACTTATTGGTGATGAGGGCCTTGGGCGAAGTGCCCTTGCTCTTGATACCGTGATTAATCAACGAGACAGAAATGTTCGCTGTGTTTATGTGCTCATTGGGCAAAGGCGTTCTACCGTCATTAAAACTATTGAGATATTACGAGAGTTTGGTGCTCTTGAGTACACAACTGTCGTCGTCGCTGAAGCGAGTAGCCTTCCGGGATTACAGCATATAGCGCCTTTTGCCGGTTGTGCTATTGCTGAGTATTGGATGCAGCAAGGGCATGATGTCCTTGTCGTATACGATGATCTCAGCACTCATGCCAAGATTTACCGGGAATTATCATTGCTTCTGCGCCGTCCTCCCGGGCGAGAAGCCTATCCCGGTGACATTTTTTCAGTACACGCGGGATTGTTAGAACGTACGACCTGCCTGAGTCCGTCTCATGGCGGTGGTAGTATGACTGCGTTGCCAATCGTAGAGACTAAACAGGGAGAAATCGCAGATTATATCCCGACTAATTTAATATCAATAACTGACGGGCAAATCTATTTGGAACGAGGGCTGTTTTCAGCAGGCTTCCGTCCGGCCATTGATATTGCCCGTTCGGTTTCTCGTATTGGGGGACAAGCGCAACATCCCAGAATCAAGGAAGAAGCCGGAAGTATGAAGTTACACTACCTGCAGTTTCTGGAACTTGAGAGTTTCACCCGCTTTGGTGCCCGGCTTGAAGCTTCGATGGAGGAAGCGATTCAACGTGGTCTGATATTGAGGGAGATCCTCAAGCAGGAGCAATTTTCCCCTCTCCACGAGACTTTTCAGCTGACATGGCTTGTGGCTTTTAATGATGGACATTTCAAGGATTGCGGACGACAACAAGTTGCGTCGCTTCTTAATATTCTTCAACAGGAAGTGAAGTCTTCCAGCCTTATCCTTGATAGCCCCAGAGAGGAGTGGAGTTCAGCTGTGGCTAAATGGTTATCTTCTACCAAAATACAGGACAGTACGTTATGAGCCGACGCCTGGATCTGGACAATCACCATCATAGTCTGAACGAAATTATAAAAATCTTAGATGCTATGAAAATGTTAGCTTATATGGAAACTCATAAGTTGGGGACATTTCTTGATACTCAACATCGTGCGATCGATGTCATCAGTTCAGCGGCTTCCGACTTTCTGAGTTTTTATCCGGGAACACTGTTAAAAAAATCTGAAGAGCTTCCTGTTTATCTTTTAATTGGATCCGAGCGGGGATTTTGTGGTGATTTCAATCAGGAGTTGGTGGATTATATTGAGCAGTTTTTAAATATTCCATCCAATGTAAAGCCAACTTTAATTATTGTTGGCCGTAAGCTCTGTAACTTAATGCAAGATGATGTACACGTATATGCGCAAATAGATGGCCCTAATGTTGTCGAAGAGGTGTCCACTGCTCTCGAACAAACTGTTCAGATACTTACCCAGTTGCAGCAGCAACAGCCGTTGATGAGCTTATATAGTATTTACCATAGCGGTGAGCAGGAGATTAGCACAAAAAAATTATTGCCACCGTTTCAGCACAAACACCCGCAGTCAGCGAGTTTTCCGTATCCTCCGGAACTCAACTTATCTCCGGCAGACTTTTTGATCAATGTTGCCGAACAGTTTCTTTTTACTGCTCTACATGAAATATTTTATACCTCTTTATTAGAGGAAAATTACAATCGAATCATGCATCTTGAAGGTGCAGTTAAACATCTTGAAAGCAAAGCGGATGAATTGACCCAGCAATGTAATATTTTACGCAGGGAAGAGATTACCGAAGAAATTGAAGTAATTTTACTTAATGCGAGTAGTTTTGATGATTAACCAATTGGTTAAGTGCTCATGTGGCATCAATGCTAGGGCGAGAACAGTAAGTGGTGAGATACAATTCTTTTGCTGATTTCGCAAAGATGATGAAGAAGAGATTCTATAGTACTCAAGCGATTTGAGGTTTGTGCTCTAAAGCATTTATTTCTCTTTTCAATTCAATATTGCGATTTTTACTCACTAACATCAGTCGATGTAACCACTACCAATGGCTCTGAACGGCATATCTAAGTTTAGCTCTGGTATTTGCTGGCCAACCCAGGCTGGGAAGGTGTTGCTGTTTGGCCCAGGAAATAGTTTGTATTCATTTGCCCAAGGGTAGTTCTCGACAATACTCTGAATTTTGGGGATGAGCTGCTGTGCTTGTGCCCCTTGAATCGATAGAACTTTTTCAGGTCGAGCTCCATACCAATAGCGATCGGGAGTAGCAGTCTGATAGTTATGTAGCGCCGGTTGACCACGACTTATTCGCCAGCCAACCACTTCATAGACGGTGTATTCATCCGCATTCTCTGGCTTGATGGCAAGCCAAGTGTGTACTGCAAACCAGCCACGCCAACCAAATGCATCTGCTGCATAAAACTCAATCACTGCCTGTTTAACATCCGATGGGTTTGGAGCAATGCCTGCAGGTTCACGGCTGGCAGTCCGCCAGTCCCGCTGAGTACAGCCACTAATTATTGCACAGGCAGCCAACAGTAGCACAGGCGTGATCAGACGTTTTAATTTAAAGCTATTTGTCATCGTTAAACTCCTAACGTTTTTCTTATGGCAACGGCAGAAGGGGACCCAATGAAAACTGTATTCGCAGCAACAACCGACGGCGTTAATGGCACCGGGGCCACGAGACACTATTAATATTAAATAGTAAGACAGCCTGGACTGCCTTACTAAATGTTGTGAGGAAATTTCTAAATTAGTCGAAGGATTTCATTTTCAATTTCAGTACCCAATTCCTGAGTCGAGGCTTTGCCACCCATATCTGGCGTGAGGCTGTTTCCTTCACGAATAACGTTTTCCATCGCCTTTAAGATAATGTCGTGCTCTTTAGATAATCCAAGATGATCTAGCATCATCGCACCAGCCCAAATAGTACCGATCGGGTTCGCAATATTTTTACCGTAAATATCTGGTGCTGAGCCATGAACAGGTTCAAACATGGATGGGAAGTCCCGCTCTGGGTTGATATTTGCTGAAGGAGCAATCGCAATTGTACCAGTACATGCAGGGCCTAAATCAGACAAGATATCGCCAAACAGGTTAGAACCGACAACAACGTCAAAGTGTTCCGGCATTCGAACAAAATTCGCGGTCAAAATATCGATATGAAATTGTTCCGTTTGAATGTCCGGGTAATTTTTGCTCATAGCTGCGAAACGACTGTCCCAGTATGGCATTGAATGATACAACCCATTCGATTTAGTGGCGGACGTGACACGTTTTGCATCGCGTTTGGAAGCGAACTCAAAGGCGTACTTTAAGATGCGATCCGTCCCTTTGCGGGTAAAAATGCTCTGCTGAGAAACTATCTCGTCGGCCGAACCTTCATACTGGATACCACCAACAGACGAATATTCACCTTCGACGTTTTCTCTGACCACATAGAAATCGATGTCTCCAGGCTTTTTGTTGGCTAACGGGCAAGGAATACCCTCGAACAGACGGATGGGTCTAAGGTTTACATATTGCTCAAACGAGCGGCGAATAGGGAGCAGCAGTCCCCATAAAGAAATGTGGTCAGGTACATTAGGGAAGCCCACCGCACCGAGATAAATCGAATCGTATTTAGAAAGGATTTCGATACCGTTTTCAGGCATCATTCGGCCAGTTTCTAAGTATGTTTCACATGACCAATCTAAATAATCAAATTCAAATTCCACATCCATTCTGGAATCTGTAAGTGCTTTGATTACCTTTATCCCTTCGGGGATGACTTCTTTACCAATGCCATCGCCAGGTATTACCGCAATTTTAAATTTTTTCATTTCCATACTCATTTAAAGAACAAGAAATAACGTTTTACTGAGCACTGCGTTCCAATAACTTATTTATGGGGATGTCTTCTTTTATCACTGGTGACTTAATAACGATGTAACTGAAATACTTTGAAATTCCCACATTATTGTCGACAAGTTTCTCAATGATCTCCTGATAGTGAGCAACGTTTCTTGTGACGAATCGTACGAGGTAATCGTAACCACCGCTGATCAGGTGGCACTCCATTACTTCATCAACTTTCTTCATGTAATTTTCAAACTTTACAAAATCTTCCCGCTTGTGACTATTGATATAGACTTCAGTGTACACCGTGACATATTCCGTTATTTTTGTCAGGTTTAGGAAGGCCTTATAGTTTTTTATATAACCACATTGCTCAAGCCTTTTCACTCTCTGAAGGCATGGACTGGCTGAAAGACCAACGGCATCAGCTAACTTCACGTTGGTCATTCGTCCGTTTTTCTGCAATTGAGTCAATATATTGATATCAATGCGATCGAGTCTCATACTTGAATCCATAGCGCTATCCTTAACATATATGGGTTTACTGGACGATGTATGAATTCAAAGCAATTCTAATGCCATGAACTGCGTATAGTGTTCTGATGCTCGATAACCAAGCTTGCAAGAGATTCCGTCTTAGTTGTGTCTGGAGCATACAGCGGGCTCCTGTGTAAGATACGAACATTCGGAAACTGAGTCACTTCTGCAAGGCTGGTGGTTGTTAGTAACAAACAGTCATCAATGGATTCTCCTTTTTCCTCTAAGATTTTTGATAACGCACTGGTTTCTTGCCCGCGAATGATCAACTCCTCTTTATTCAGTTCCAGGCTTTTTAGTATGTGTGGAAGGTCTTCCGGTTCTATATCTAATCTTATGAAAACCTTAAAAAATTTCTTTAAATAATGAAGAGCTCCATAAGCATCTTCATATAACGG
The DNA here is from genome assembly GCF_052353105.1 of Vibrio sp. YIC-376. NCBI lineage: Bacteria > Pseudomonadati > Pseudomonadota > Gammaproteobacteria > Vibrionales > Vibrionaceae > Vibrio > Vibrio sp. YIC-376. The sequence goes on along the minus strand of NZ_JBBWFK010000001.1, from coordinate 826,277 downwards.
CCAACGGGTCATTGCACGGCCAAACTGAAAGGTTTTCCGCCAGTTATACTGGCGGTTAAGTTCTTTCATGATGAACTGATACGCAAACCCATGTGATGCAAGGAAACCATTAGAAACCAGTGATTCTGACAAGCCGTAGTAATAATCCAGATACTGCTTAATGATGGTTTTTTGAGACGGAATATCCTGCGGTAAATCCTGATCAAGATCGTAAATTTTTCTCAAAATACCCTTGTAGTGGTTAACTAGAATTCCATCACAATCGATGATAATAGTTGTGAATTTGGTTATGTCCACGCAGGCTCCTTTTTCAATTTTGTGCAATATAACGCACAAATTGCACTACTGTAGGTCAGGGTAATGGAAAGCTATCCAAGTACGTTTGTGCAAGCCTGGTTTAGCATTTCCAAAGCTTCACTTAGTATGGATTCTGACGTGTTTATTGGAGGCAGAAATCGGATGACATTCCTTTGTGTACCGCACTTTATAACCAATAAGCCCTGTTCACGGCATTCGTCAATCAATGTCTGTGTAAGTTGAGCATTATCATCTGGAGTGTCGGTTTCTGTAACCAGTTCCATCGCGAGCATAAAACCAAGTCCACGAACATCCGCAATTGCCGGGAAATCACGTTTGAGAGACAAGAGACCCTCTTCGAAAAAATGCCCGCGCTGACTTGCTAGCGATAGCAGAGAATTGTCTTTCATAAAGAGATCCAATACAGCATTTGCTGCTGCACATGCAACTGCATTACCACCATAAGTACCTCCCAGACCACCTGGCAATGGACCATCCATAATTTCTGCTTTACCAACAACTGCCGAGAGTGGGAATCCGCCGGCGAGGCTTTTCGCTGTTGTGATTAGGTCTGGCTGAATTTCGGCGTGTTCATAGCCGAACATTTTGCCTGTACGGCCAAATCCTGCCTGAATTTCGTCCATGATCAGAACGATACCATAACGTGTTGTGATTTCTCTAAGTTGTTGCAGGAACTCTTTAGGGGCAGCAAGGAAGCCACCATCACCTTGCACAGACTCAATAATAATGGCGGCTACACGGTCTGGTGTGACTTCGGTGGTAAAGATATCGTCCAGAGATTTAAGAGCCTCTTCACTGCTCACTCCACGAAACTCGTTCGGGTAAGTTGCGTGGTATATTTCACCAGCCATCGGTCCGAAGTTTTGTTTGTAGGGGGCACTCATTCCCGTTAAGGTACTACCAAGAAGTGTTCGTCCATGGAAGCCACCTTTAAAAGCGATCACAGCCGGTCGGTTGGTATAGCCACGAGAAATTTTTACTGCGTTTTCTACCGCTTCAGCGCCGGAAGAGAGAAGAACCGTTTTGTATTCTTCGCCTTTACCTACAAGTTGATTGAGTTTCTTTGCAACATCAATATAGGGTTCGTATACCGATACCTGAGCACAAGGGTGTGTCACTTTAGAGAGTTGTTCGATAACGGCATTTGTCACGTTCGGGTGATTATGTCCGATATTGAGCACACCGATGCCTCCGACAAAGTCCAGGTAGCGTTGACCGTCGACATCCCACATTTCCGCACCGGAGGCTTTTTCCAGAGCAATGGGATGTGCGTTAACCAGCCCTCGAGGAACATGGCGAAGCTTGTCTTCAAGTAGAGCTTTAGAGCGAGATTTATCTGTATTCATAATGTTACCTTTCCATAGCAAACTAGATTCCTTATGAAAAAAGTAACATTTTTGGCCGGAGCACAACGCTTAATTGGCCATCTATATATACACATTTGACTGTATTTAGGGGTCAAAACAGCATCATTTTTCGTTGCGTTTAACTTTGCTGTCAGACGCAGTGGATACGTTATTATCTGCTGTTTACCACTCGTCTTTTATCGTCATCTGCGGCGGCGATTTATCACAATGTTTTCTGGTTAATTATCAACGAGCTGATCGACTATGATTTGCTCGAAAAGGAAGTGACATGGGAAAAAAGCTTAATATTCTATATTGTTCGACAGAAGAGCGTGGTCGTGTTTGGAAACAAAGAATAGAAGAACGTCATCCAAATATACACTTCTCAATCTGGCCGGATGTGGGCGATCTTACTGACATCGATATTCTTATCGTATGGAAAGTACCTAAGGGCTTGTTAAATGAAATGGTTAATTTGAAAGCCATATTTACCGTATCTGCTGGTGTTGATCAGATTGATTTTTCCGATATTCCTGACCATGTATCCGTTGTGCGTATGATTGATAATGATTTATCCGATCAACTGGCGGAATACGCTTTAATGTCTGTATTGATGTTATACCGACGAGCGTTTGATTATCTTGAAAATCAAAAACAGCAACGCTGGCAAGAATTTTCAGTGCCTTCTGCCAGTCAAATAAGGGTTGGTATTATGGGGCTCGGTCAGCAGGGAAGAAAGATTCTCAACAGGCTGAAACCATTCAATTTCCAGTTGAGCGGATGGTCTAAATCCGGCAATGAAATAAGTGGTGTCACCTGCTTCGCAGAGCACGAATTGGGAGAGTTTCTATCTTCGCTTGATATACTTATCTGTGTCTTACCGTTAACCAGTGAAACGCAGGGCATTTTAAATTCAGAGTTGTTCAGATTGTTACCCCAAGGCTGTTCGATCATTAACATGGGTAGAGGGGAGCATCTTGTTAGTAGTGACTTACTTGCTGCGTTAGATTCTGGACAAATCGGCCGCGCCATTTTAGATGTTACAGAACAAGAGCCATTGGATACTGAAAGCCCGCTTTGGCTTCATCCTAAGATTATGATCACGCCTCATATCGCGGGCTCAACTCGTGCGGATTCTGCATTTAATACATTTGAAACTAATGTGCTGAAGTGGATGGCGGGAGAGGATCTGGAGGGGTTAGTGTCGCGAATTCGGGGTTACTGATTTCGCGACAAGAGGTGATATCAAGGGGGAGGGCTTAGAGCCCTCCAACGTGCCAGGCTTTCACTTCGAGGTATTCATCGATCCCCATGTTAGAGCCTTCACGGCCTAAGCCAGACAATTTGATTCCGCCAAATGGTGCAGAATCCATGGAAATGACGCCTGAGTTTAATCCGACCATACCGAACTCTAAAGCCTCGCCAATTTTCCACGCTCGTTTCAGGTTCTGAGTATAGTAGTAAGCACCTAACCCATAAGGTGTACCGTTCGCTATCGCGAGTGCCTCTTCATCAGTCTGGAAGCGGAACAGCGGAGCGAGAGGACCGAACGTTTCTTCCTGTGCTACCAGCATGTCCGTCGTAACGTTCGTCATCACCGTTGGGGTCACAAACTGGCTGCTTGGATCCGGAATTTCACCATATACAATTTCAGCGCCTTTGCTTAGCGCATCTTCGATATGGCATTTCACTTTATTCACAGCCGCTGTGTTGATAAGGGGACCGATAGTTACGCCTTCTTCCAATCCATCCCCGACCTTGAGTTTCTCTACCGCGTCGATAAGTGCGGTAGTGAATTGATCGTAGATAGAGTCATGAACCAGTACCCGGTTGGCGCACACACAAGTTTGTCCCGCATTTCGGAATTTACTTGCCATCAGACCTTCGATAGCCTGAGGAATATCCGCATCACCAAATACGATAAATGGTGCGTTTCCGCCAAGCTCGAGGCTAAGGCGTTTAATCGTTGGGGCACTTTGTGCCATTAACAGGCTGCCAACTCTCGTTGAACCGGTAAAGGTAATTTTACGTACAGTTTCGCTTGCCGTGAGTTGTTCACCGATGCGAGCAGCATCACCTGTTACTACGTTAAAAATACCGGCCGGGATGCCCGCCTTTTCAGCCAGTACACCCAGTGCGAGTGCGGTAAGTGGTGTAAGATCCGCTGGTTTGACGATGATTGGACAACCCGCTGCAATTGCTGGAGCACATTTACGGGTTATCATTGCCGCCGGGAAGTTCCATGGTGTGATAGCAGCGCACACGCCAACAGGCTGTTTGATGGTCATTACTCGACGATCGAGAGATGGGTTACTCAGTGTATCACCGTGGACACGGCGAGCCTCTTCAGCAAACCACTTTATAAAGCTTGATGCGTAAACAATTTCGCCTTTGGCTTCTGGCAGAGGCTTACCCTGTTCCAGCGTCATGATAAGCCCCAAATCATCTTTGTTATCGAGCATCAGTTGGTACCAGGTCATCAACATTTCTGAACGTTCTAACGCCGTAGTTTGCTTGAATTTTTTAAATGCAATGTCAGCCATCTCAATTGACGAAAGCAATTGCTGGTCTGATAAATCTGGCACACTTGCAATCACTTCTTGGTTAGAAGGGTTGACTACATTGATGGTTTTCCCATCGTCTGAGTAACACCAGTCACCATTGATGTACACTTTGTCAGTTAAGAGTTCTGGGTTTTTGAGCTGTTTTAAAATCGTTTCGTTAATCATGTTCACTCCGTTGAAACTATGTATGTTCATTGTGCAAAGGGGTCTCTGCACTGAAAGCTGGGTCAGTTATTCGTCATAATCACAGGTCAGGCGTATCTGTTGTTATATCGCTGCTTTGTCACAAAGCGAAGATCAGCTTCATTGTTCTCTGCAGATACGCTCTTTAGCCTTGGAAGCGTATCATCTTTTAAGTGGCAGAGAATATGACTCTGTTTATTAACGCTTTTACGAGGTGGTGCTGCCTGAGCACACTGATTGGCTATCCGTTTGGGGCATCTATCGATAAAGACACACGCTTCGGTATGTTCTCGTTTGACGTTTGTATGATTGCTCGCAGTCGCTAGTCTTGGCTGGTGTATCCAGTCTGTGCGGATCTGCGGAATCGAATCCATCAACAGTGCGGTATATGGGTGTAACGGCCCTGAATAGATCTCGTTTGTTGGAGATGTCTGAACCTGATTGCCTTTGTAAAGCACAATGACATCATCACATAGTGATTTAACACTGTTCATATCATGGCTGATAAATAGATAAGCAAATCCTAATCGGTCTTTCAAATCGTTGAGCAATTCCAGTATTGCTGCTGCCACGACGGTATCCAATGCAGAGGTCACTTCATCACAAATAATGATATCTGGTTCTGCGGCTAATGCTCTTGCTAAGTTAATGCGCTGCTTCTGTCCGCCTGATAGAGCAGAAGGTTTCCGATCGATAACACTGCTCGGGAGCTGCACTAACTCAATCAGCTCTTCAATACGCTTGTTTTGCTCTGCTTTCGATAATTTGAAATAGGTTTTAAGAGGGCGGCCTAGTATCTGTCTTATCGTCTGCTTAGGGTTTAGCGAAGTCTCGGCACTCTGAAATACCATTTGGATTTTCTGGCACTGGCTTTTCGTTCGCTGGCTGAGTTTTGTTGGCAGATCGCTTCCGTTGTATTTTGCGCTGCCTAATGCCGCAGGTAGCATACCCACCAGGGTTTTCGCTAGCGTCGATTTGCCTGAACCGGATTCACCGATAATGCCAATAGCTTGCCCCGGATAGAGGTTGAAATTGATATTGTCTAATACCGGGAATTCAGGCATGCCTCTGGAATCGCGTTTACCGTAACCCGCAACTAACCGTCTGACTGACAATATCGGTGTTTTCTTCGGCTGTTCAGGCTCTACGGTGTTTGATACCGGGTGGACCGAACTTCTCACCACTTTTGGAACGGCCGCATTCATGAGTTCTCGTGTATAAGGGTGGGATGGAGCCGTAATCAGAGTATCAATGTGACTGGTTTCTTTTACTTCGCCATGATTGAGTACTACTACTTTGTCCGCTACCTGAGCAACAACGGCCAGATCGTGTGACACATAAACAGCGGTTACATTTCGTTGCTGAACAACTTTTCGAAACACTTGCAGTACTTCAACCTGTGTTGTCACGTCTAACGCCGTCGTAGGCTCATCAAGGATGACTAATTCAGGATCGACAATCAGTGCCATCGCCGCCATGATACGCTGCAATTGCCCTCCGGAAACTTCGTGGGGGTAGCGTTGGCCGATCTCGTCAGGGTTTGGTAGTGCCAGTTCTTTAAATAGCTTAATTGCTTTATGTATCAATTCATTGCGTGTTCCCAGACCGTGGATTAAAGCAGATTCGATGACCTGATCAATCAAACGCTGGCTTGGGTTAAATGCAGCAGCAGCACTTTGTGCAATGTACGTCATTCGTCGACCACGCCAGTTTCTAAGCTGAACTGGTGTCGCCTCCAGTAAATTATCTTCACCCAGCTGCACTTCGCCACCGGAGAAAAAACAGCCTGGTTTAGTAAAGCCCATTAGTGACAGTGCAATCGTTGTTTTCCCTGAGCCTGATTCACCAATGAGTGCCAGTACTTGTCCTTTATCGAGAGAAAAACTGACATTTTTCACAATTTGTACCGGACCGCTTTCCTGTTTTGCGCTAATACAAAGGTTTCTTACGTCGATAAACTCTTTCATTGTGCACCCCTTAACGCTGTTTGTTTCGTTGATCGGAAATTCGGTCGATAACCAGATTGACCGCAATAGTCATAATGCCAATGGCCACAGCTGGAGCGATGAGTGCCGCCGCACCTTGGCTTAAGCCTCCAATGTTTTCTCGTACAAGAGAACCAAGATCCGCATTAGGTGGTTGCACACCTAACCCGAGGAAACTCAGACCGCTCAGTAGAAGGACGATGAATACAAATCGCAGGCCAAAATCAGCCATCACAGGGTTGAGGATGTTTGGCAGGATTTCTTTGGTCGCAATGTAGAACGAGTTCTCACCTCGGATTTTGGCGACCTGAACGTATTCAAGTTGGCTTTGACTACGGGCCATACTGTAAGCAATACGGAATGCACCTGGCGCGTAACCCACAACGGCGGTAATGATCAGCATTTCAACAGAAGAACTAAATCCAGCTACGATAACCAGTGCCAGCATTTTACTTGGAATTGAGATAAGCGCATCCACGACACGAATGGAAACCTCTTCAAACCAACGTGGTGACATCACCACGAGCAGGGCAGCCAGAGTACCTATACATGATGCCAGCAAAGCCGAAACCAGAGAGAGTCCCACGGTATAACGAATAGCATTTAAGATTCGGCTAAGGTTATCTCGGCCCAGATAATCGGTCCCTAGAGGGAACTGTGAGCTCATTGGTGCAAAAATGCTTTTAGAAACCACATCGCCAATATCATGAGGTGGAACCCAAGGTCCAATGATTGCCAGAACAAAGAAAAGCAGGCAGATAACCGAGCTTGGTTTTGTCATTTCTTGCCATATGTTGGAAATCGGTGATGAATAGATCATGCTTGACTCCTTAGTCTCGGGTTGAAGGCAATTGATACAAGGTCAGAGATAAGGATTAGAACCAGATATCCAGAGCAGAAAATCATGGTACATGCCTGAATAAGCGCGATATCTCGGTTAGTTACGGCGTCAACCATCAGGCTGGCAACGCCTGGAAAATTGAAAATCGCTTCTACGATAACCACACCACCAAACAGGTATGAGAGACTCAAGGCAACGGCATTCGCAATCGGGCCCACAGCATTCGGAAGGGCGTGAAAAATTGCAATTCTGACCGTAGACAAGCCCTTTAGTGTTGCCATTTCTGCATAGCTACTCTTGAGTTCGTCGTCCATTGCCGCGCGGGTCATTCGAGCCATTTGTGCGGTAATCACAAAACATAATGTCATCACTGGCAGCGTGTATGAGCGCAGAAAGTCCATCATGCCTTCACCGCCGCCGCCATAGGATATGGCTGAGAACCAACGAAGTTCCACGGCAAAGATCAAGACTGCAACGGTAGCAACCAAAAACTCAGGGACAGCCACAAGCGTTAATGTCATCGTGTTTAGAAATTTATCAAGCTTACCGTTACGGTAAATTGCTGCACATACACCCAGCACGAGTGCGATAGGCACAGACACCACAGATGTAGCGGCTGCCAGCATTAAGGTATTTTGTAATCTCCCGTCGAGCAGTTGGCTGACAGGCATGCTGTTAGTAAATGATTGGCCTAAGTCGCCACTTAATAGGCTAAAAAGCCAGTTGAAATAACGTGTAACTGGTGGTTGATCTAAGCCGAGTTGAGAACGTAGTGCTGCCACTTGCTCTGGCATCGCGAACTGGCCCAGTATTTGTTGTGCTGCATCGCCAGGAAGAATATTGGTGATGGAGAAAACGACGATCGAAACTAAAAATAAAGTGAGTAGGGCACTCAGTAGTCGTCGCGCAATCAGCAAAATAATAGCGTTATTCATAAAGCATCCCTCTGTGTTGAAAGAGCGGCAGTTGCTACTGCCGCTATGGTTATAGCGTCGCTTTGCTTTAATGAGGTAAAGTCGAATTGACCCAATCAGGCATCAAGCCAGACTGTCTCGGCGAACATATAGCCCATGAAGTTACCGAGAGGGTTAGCACCGTAGCCTTTCAGGCGAGAGTCAATCGCATCAATTTTACTGACGAATATAGGGACACCGATACCGCCTTTATCGTGAACGACGGACTGCATTTCGCCATACATTTGCGCGCGTTTGCTTTCGTCGGTTTCTTTACGAGCGTCGAGCAATAGTTGGTCGAATCGGTCATTTCTCCACTGAGATTCGTTCCATGCGGCGCTGGAGAGGAAGAATTGAGAGAAAACGATGTCTGCGCTTGGGCGTGCGTTTACATGACCGAGACTCAGAGGGTGCTTGGCCCAGTGATTTGACCAGTAGCCATCAATGGACTTGGTCTGAACATCGATTTTGATCCCCACTTTGGCGGCAGATTGCTGCATTAAGACGGCAATATCTACTGCGCCAGTTGCTGCGCCAGACGTAACCATTGGGATAGTGGCATCAGCAAAGCCAGCTTTTTTGATTAAGTACTTGGCTTTTTCTGGATCGAAGGTGCGCTGTGGTAAGTCACTATTGAAGTACCTTGAACCAGGTGCGATTGGTGTGTCATTACCAACGGTTGCGAAGTCCTGGAAAATGGCAGACTTGATTTGATCGCGATCCATGAGAAGCTTCATGGCTTCAGTGAATTCTGCGCTGCTTCCCGGTAGCATATCCTGACGGACGATCAAATCTGTATAGCTACCCGATGGCGCGTTAATGTACTCATATCCGGCACTCTGCTTAATTCGTTCGGTTGATCGTGGGTTTACTTCACTGATAACGTGAACTTCACCAGATAGGAGCGCATTAACACGCGATGGTTCATCTGCAATAGCGAAGAGTTCTACCTGATCCAGGTAAGGTAAACCTGGTTTCCAGTAGTTCTTATTTTTCGTTACGACAGTGCGAATGCCTGGTTTGAAGTCCGCAACTTTAAATGGGCCTGTACCAATGCCTTTGCTGATATCTGCGACATGAGCAGGAATAATCATCATCTGTGATACAGCGAGAACAGAAGGGAAGCCTGAGTTTGGACTTTCCAGCTCAACCTTCACTTCATACTTGCCCGTTTTTGTGATGGTTTTCATCTGGGTTGCCAGCCCCATCACTTTTGATTGAGTAATTGGGTCTTTGTGACGTTGCAATGAATACACAACGTCATCAGCAGTCAGCTCTTTTCCATCATGAAATAGAACGCCTTGACGTAGTTTGATGTGCCAGATCGTCGCATTTTCATTATCGATGCTCTCAGCAAGTTCCAGATGAGGAACCAGTTTTTCATCGAACTTAGTCAGGCCGTTATACACCATGTAGTGGCGAGTGTAGTCAGTTGAAAAAGCACCTTTTGCCGGGTCGAGTGTGTCAGCAGTAGACATAGAAAGGCTGGCTACTTTTATGCTACCGCCGGGCTTGCCTTTCGCCAGCGTGGTTTTGTCATCTGCAAATACGTTAAAAGGAGCAAGAGATGTACCAGAGGCTGCAAACAGAATACCAGCAGCACCCAATGATTTAAGGATCCGTCTTCTTGAACGACCATCTTCTGTGAGGCGTTCGTAATCATTAATACACTCTTGTCCCGTTATAATATGCTTATTTTTCATAATATTGCTTCCTTTCTATATTACGATTTAGCGGTTAGTTATGAACTACATTAAGTGAGTATGCTTTAGTGCAAATAGTCCTGTAATTTGTAATAAGCACCGACCATAGGTAAGAACCAAGGTTTGCCGTTATAGGCAGGAATAGGGAACCAGCGTTCGTCTCGCCAAGGGTTCGCTTCTTTATTACCAGCAACCATTTCTGCAAGCTGTTGACCCATATACGTCGACATTTGCACGCCATGCCCGCTATAACCCATCGCATAAAACATCCCTTTATGCATACCAGCTTTAGGTAAACGGTTCGGCGTCATGTCAATGAGTCCACCCCAACAGTGAGAGGCTTTCACCCCTTTTAATTCAGGGAAGAGATCTTCCATGGTTTGGGTCAACATTTTTCCGCTGATAGCATCCGACTCCGGGTTTGAGGCTGCAAATCGAACTCGTCCCCCAAACAATAAGCGGTCATCCCCCATTACTCGGAAATAGTTACCGATGTTTTTGCTGGTGACATACGAGCGCTTGTTAGGCATTAACTGATTGATCAGTTCAGGATCGATTTGCTCGGTCATGATGATGAAGCTGCCGACTGGGACGATACGTCTTCTGAACCAGCCCAGAGGGCCATGCTGGCTGATACCACTTGCAATGATGACGTCTTTGGCCGTGACTTTGCCTTTTGGTGTATCTAGAACGAATTGGTTGCCGGTATTTTTGATGTTCAAAACCGGGCTGTGTTCGTAGATATTTGCGCCATATTTAACCGCACTGTTTGCCAGACCAATGCCTAGCTTGCCAACATGAAGCTGAAATCCGTTACGCTGAATCATGCCGCCATAAAACAGATCTGAGGCAATTTCGCTTTTGATTTGATTCCCATCGAGAAACTCAACGTTATGGTCGACTTCTTTGCGAATCAATTCGCAGGTATTAAATATCTTATCTGCATGTTTAGGTTTTGATGCGAGCTTCAATTTGCCGCTTTCACGAACCTCACACTCGATTTGCTCTTCTTTGATTACCTGGCGTAGAGAATCTACCGCGCTACCGTAAGCATTGTAGTAACGCTTCGCTTTATCCATGCCGATCGAATTGGCCAAAGAGCCAAAATCCTGGACTACACCGCTACTGCATTGGCCGCCATTCTGGCCAGATGCGTTCTCCATGATATTTTCGGCTTCAAACAGGGCGATAGACGCCCCTTTTTTAGCCAGTGAAAGAGCAGCAGACAATCCAGTTAACCCACCGCCAACAACCACAACGTCGTAGTGCGTTTTCACTAGTTCGCTTGAGCCGTTAGTGAATTCGGGTTTGGTATCAATCCAATATGATTTATTAATCATAAAAACTCCTCACCTTTTCGAGTTAGTCCAGCCCAAGTAGGTCTGCAAGTCCGTTAATGTCTTTTACTTCATGGTATGAATAGCTGCTGTCAGCAGGACGGTCGTGACCACGGTTAACAAAGGCTTTGTTCTTAATACCCATATCATCTGCAGAGAAAAGGTCATAACGGAAGCTCGATGAAACGTGGAGGATCTCTTCAGGTTTACAACCAAGGTTATCAATCATGTATTCAAATGCGGCTAAGCGAGGTTTGTAAACTTTAGCCTCTTCAGCGGTAAATACACGGTGGAAGGGGACGCCTAATTTTTCTACGTTTTGCATGATTTGTTCATCAGCAGCATTAGAATAGATAACCAGCGGGTAAGCTTTCGCTAAACGCTTTAGACCTGAAACTGTATCTGGGTGTGGGCCCCAAGTTGGTACGGCTTCGTAAAATGCTTGACCTTCTTCCTCTTTAAATTCCAAATCCCAACGTTTACAAGTTCTTTCTAGAGCCGCTTTTAGAACTACATCATATGGACGCCATGCTGATGACGCTTCATCTAGGCGGTATTTGTAGAAGTCGATAACAAATGCATCCATTTTGTCCGCAGGAACACGATCAGCAAACATCTTGCGAGTCATAATCGCAAATTCCATTTTGATTAGCGTGCCGTAACAATCGAAAGAGATGTATTTAGGTTTTAGTGCACTCATCGTATTCATCCTTAAATTTAAAAGTAACAACCTGAATTTAAAAGTAACAATCCGAAGCTTTTTGCCTCCATTTTTGCCACAACTTCATTACATCACACCCCTACAGCAGATGACGTTTAATACGAGGTCACAAAAACAGAAATCTACTTTTTTATGATTTCTTACAGCAGTAAATGTGGCGTGTATGAGAGTGGGATTGGGAAGAAGTGTTTTAAGTGCTATTATTGATAAAAATTTTATATGTCATTGAAATTAAATGGTTTATTATTCATCTTCATATCGTACTAGTGCGTAATTACGAAGTTGATTGAGGTGTTCAGAGCTTCCCAGGCAACTTATTTGGTGCGTGTTAACCGGTTAAAACGAAATAATCTGCCGCTCAAGATAATGTCGCTAATAACACGAGAATTTAACATTCTGGTCTAAAGCAGGCCGCTTGTATAAAGAGGAAAGAACAGAGGTTGTTGTGCTTAGTATAGAGTGAGGGTTATGGGAGTGGTGGTTTGGGAAGGGTATAAATAAAGCCCTGCTTTGTGAATAAGCAGGGCTTTGATTTTCACTGTTAACGTTTAACCGATAACAAGGAAGAATATTGCAGTCGCGATGATACCAATCAGAGCGTAAGGGAACTGGGTAGTCGCATGTTGCATTGACGTACAACCTGAACCTTGTGCAGAAAGTACGGTTGAGTCACTAAAGAAACATGAGTGGCTACCAGCAGCTGATGCAGAAAGTAGAGCTGCAACCGTTAGATGTAGAGGCACGCCAAGCTGTTCACCCAATGGCAGAACAATTGGCATCGCTACCGCAAATGTACCCCAAGAAGAGGCAGTCGCGAATACCAGACCACCAGTAATCAAGAAGATGATTGCAGGGAAGTATGAGGCGTTTAGGTATGGGCTAACGGTTTCGATTACGTATTGTGTCACACCTAATGAGTCATTCACCGACTTCAGCATAAAGCCGCCAATAACGGTTGCAAGAGGCAATAGCATGACTTTAATGCCATCATAAACAGCCTCAAACATATCGTTCATCGAAATAAGTCTTTGAGCACCATAGAAGCAGATCGTGAAAATAAGAGCAACGAATACACCCGCCAGCAGGTCAATGCCGAAGTACCAGCTCGCTGCAACCAGAACAATCATAGGTAGCAGGAAGTTAATCAGGCCCACTGTTGGATTCGTGTGTGGAACAATGTCATTACCAAAGTCTACATCCGTTGCGCCGTCAGGACGAACTTGGCCATTCTTTGCACGTTGCTCTGCTTTTTTCATTGCACCTAGATCTGGGATCTTTTCTAATGCAACGAGAAGAACGATTACTAGTGTTACCCAACCATATGCCATGTAAGGAATCGCTTCGATATAGGTTTGGATACCTTTCCCTGTTTCCGCTACGCCATTCGACTCTAGCAAAGAGCTAAAGAAGATTGCCCAAGTTGAAATTGGCACAAGGATACAGATTGGCGCCGCTGTTGAGTCAACTAGATATGACAATTTTTCGCGAGAGATATTATAGCCGTCAGTGACTTTCTTCATCGATGAAGAGATTGCAATTGCGTTTAAGTAGTCATCGATAAAGATCAAGATACCTAAAGCAAATGTCATCAGCATGGACTGTTTACGGCTTTTAACCTTAGTCACCAACATATCTGAGAAGCTTAAAATACTGCCGCCTTTTTCAAGTACCGCAATCAAGCCGCCCATCAAACCACACACCAGGATGATCCAAGCGATGGTTTCATCCATCATTACGCTCATCGAAATATCAACGATTTGCTCTACCGCTTCTGTGGGGTTGAGTAGTAGTACCCCGGCAATCGCGCCACTAAAGAGCGCTTCTACAGTACGGTGAGTCGTCAAAGCGAAGACTAAAACCAACGCTGTAGGCAAAAGGCTCATCCATCCGTAGACTTGCCCCTCTTCGTGATTCAATCCGATCGTTGTAAAAAGTACGAAGGTCGAAACACAAATTAACGAGATAATCATATGTTGCATGTTGAATTTTAGCGGCGCATCCATCGCCTTTGTTTGCGTAGTCATAAATTACATTTCCTTTGTTTATGCCAATCACAGTAAATAACAAGCTAGAATGCCCCGTTATTTACTACGATTAATGGTATTATGCCGAGTGCAACATCCAGTCGATTTCCAGTGGTGTGATCGTGCGCTCAAATTCAGCGAGTTCACTTCGTTTGCAAGCAAGATACAAGTCGATAAAGTCCCTTGAAATGTATTGTGCCAGCTCACTGTGTTCCAACTGATCAAGAGCTTCTGACATACGCACTGGCAAGTCAATTGCATCTTCACTCAGGGTCGGTGGGCATTGATCTTTGGTATAGTTTTCACTCGCTAATACTGCGGAAAGTACTACTGCAGCGAGAATATAAGGGTTAACGTCAGCTCCAGCGATACGATGTTCTATACGGCGATTTTTGCTATCACTGATAGGCACACGCAACGCAACACCACGATGGTTTTCACCCCAGTCGGCTTTCGTCGGAACGTAAGCGCCGGGTACAAAACGGCGGAAAGAGTTAACATTAGGACAAATTAATCCCATGGCATCCGATGTTTGCTCAAGCATCGCTGCCATCGTTTGATAGAAGAGGGAGCTGGCATGACCATCTTGTTGGCTAAAGTGGTTGTTGCCATCTTTATCCATCAAGCTCAAGTGAATGTGCATGCCGTTACCAGCTTGTTCACCAAAAGGTTTGGCCATGAAAGTTGCATCAAATCCGTGTTGATGGGCAACCTGACGAATCAGGCGTTTAGCAATGACGATTTCATCACATGCTCTAAGTACATCCTGCGAGTGATTGAAGTTGATCTCGAATTGGCCTGGTGCGGATTCCGAAAGGGCACCTGAAGTATTTAAGCCTTGTTCCAATGCGAATTTGTTTAGATCTGATAAGAAGTCTGCGTAGTCATCTAATCCATCTAAATCATACACTTCAGTGTCTTTTTCACGAGTTTTCTTCGTTGGGTTAATTGCCGTTAAAGGTGATCCATTTTCTCCACGTTGCTTATCGACCAGGTAAAATTCTAGCTCTAAAGCAACACAAGGGTACTGATCTTTAGCCTGTAGCTTCTGCAACATAGAAGCGAGAATGTTACGAATAAACAACGCATTTGGTTGTTTGCCAGATTCATCCACCATGCTCAGTAGTAACTGACCAACTTGTTTTTTTGCTGTAGGCATCAATGTACCGCTGATAGGGAAACAAAGATTGTCTGGTTCGCCTAAATCTTCTCCTAGTCCTGCTGATTCAACGACGTTGCCTTTTAGATCGAGAGTAATAGTAGAAAGAGGCAGTGCAACGCCTTTATGTAACTTCTCCAAAGCGTCGATTGGGACGCGCTTTCCTCGTGGGGATGCGTTGATATCGGTAAAAATCAGATCGATAAACTCGATATCAGGCCACTTGTGTTTAAAATTTTGAACTTCCTGTAGATACGATTCCATTTTCTTCTCCAAATAACCAGACGAGTCGAAATTAGAGATAGCTGATTTAACAAATAAGTTACAATGCGATAATTAACGTGTGTGTTAATTCAGGTATATTTAATTTAAACAAGCACTTACATTGCGTCTTGGCTTTTTAATGGTTTGTTCTTGTGCTTTCTTGTTAACTATTTTGTAACAGTCGTTTTTGATTTGTTCAATATAATGAGCATAAATATTCGATTTATTGGCTTAAAAAGTGAGTTTGATCACGTTGTGGCGATAATATCGAACATCGGTGTTGATAATTTTGTACACGGTTTGTAGTGTAGTTGTTAAATAAATTGAACACGGAAATGTCATGTCAAATAAACGCAAACCCATCATTGGCGTTGTTAGCTGCACAAAGGAGTTAGGTGGCTATCAGATTCAGGCGGTCAATGACTTTTATCTACGCGCAGTCAAAGACTTTGGCGGATTACCAGTGATATTAGCGCCTGATATGTCGAGCGACGAAATCGCATCAATTCTGGAACTATGTGATGGCTTCTTGTTCCCTGGTAGTCACTCAAATGTTGCTCCGCATCGTTACAATGCGAGTCACACCGAGAATAAAAAAGACGAAGCGCGCGATGAGTTGTCGTTGAGTCTGATTCGACACGCTGTTGATAAAAATATTCCTTGTCTGGGTATTTGTCGTGGCTTTCAGGAAATGAACGTTGCGTTAGGTGGGACACTTAATCCTGCGGTTCATGATTCTGGCTTTAATGACCATCGCGAAGCGCCTGTTGAAGATTTTGAACAGAAATACTCGCCTGCACATGCCGTTCTGGTTCAAAAAGAGAGCTTGTTTGAAAAGTGGTTAGTAGAAAACCATTGGGAAAATACGACCTTCTTTGAAGTGAATACACTTCACAATCAAGGTGTCGATCAGTTGGCTCCCCAACTACAAGTCGAAGCGAAAGCCCCGGATGGCCTAATAGAAGCTTTTAGTCTTTCGCAACAAAAATTTTTCGTAGGCGTGCAGTGGCACCCAGAATGGAAAGCAAAAACCAATCATTTCTCACAAATTTTGTTTAAAGAATTTATTATGGCGGCTTCTCTTTAATTTTTGGAGCCGCATGAATGGACAATCAAGAGATTGGTAAAAATATTGTTCAGTTAAGAAAGAAACATGGATTGTCACAACGAGAACTGGCCGAGCGAGCTGGGATTACTCACAGTGCCATCTCATCTATTGAAAACGGCAAAGTGAGCCCGTCGGTTAGCTCGTTGCAAAAAATAG
This sequence comes from Vibrio sp. YIC-376, assembly GCF_052353105.1. Taxonomy (NCBI): domain Bacteria; kingdom Pseudomonadati; phylum Pseudomonadota; class Gammaproteobacteria; order Vibrionales; family Vibrionaceae; genus Vibrio; species Vibrio sp. YIC-376. Next base: position 809,615 of record NZ_JBBWFK010000001.1, on the reverse strand, counting down.
TGAACGTATTTTCTTTATCTCTGTCGGAGTTTTTCATTTTTGAACAAACTCAGAATGATGATGTGAAAGTTGTCGTTACTCCAGAAGAACTTGTCGAAATGGGCAGTGAGACAGTTTCGATGAAGCTGGTGACTAACGGCAATAAAGATCAGGTTATCGGATTCTTGATCGAAGAGTATGCACCACATGGAACAACGGGTGCTGCTGAAATTAAACACGAAGGCGAAGAAATTGGCACTGTGTTGGAGGGTGAAATCACTCTGGAATACAAAGGCCGATCATTCGTTATCAAAGAGGGTGAGTCGTACGTGATTGATACGACGCAGCCACACAGATTTACGAATCACACAGACAAGGCTTGTCGAATGATAAGTGCGCATACGCCAACCACATTCTAAGTGGTGCTTGCCTTGTGTGATAACAAGGAGAGCGTATGAAAACTCAAGAACAATGGATTGAACTTAAAGACAATCTAAACATCGAAAACAGGGCGTTTATCAACGGTGAATATAGCGCAGCACTAAGTGGACAGACGATCCCTGTCGTTAACCCAGCGACGGATGAGATCTTTACCGAAATCGCCCGTTGCCAAAGTGAAGATGTCGATCTTGCGGTATCATACGCTCGTAAAGTATTCCAATCAGGCCAGTGGAGCGAAAGCAGCCCGGCACACCGCAAAGCCGTGTTAAAACAATTTGCAGACCTGATTGAGCAAAACCGTGAAGAGTTGGCACTACTTGAAACTCTTGATACCGGTAAACCTATTTCTCATAGCTTTTCTACTGATATTCCTGGCGCAGCAAACTCTTTACGCTGGTACGCAGAAGCGATCGATAAAGTGTACGGAGAAGTTGCTCCAACCGAAAAAGATGTACACGCTTTTATTTCTCACCAAGCGATTGGCGTTGTTGCGGCAGTCGTTCCTTGGAACTTCCCTCTATGGCTAGCTTGCTGGAAGCTAGGTCCGGCGCTTGCTGCGGGCAACAGTGTCATTCTAAAACCGTCAGAGAAGTCTTCTCTCACTGCGATTTTCTTAGGCAAACTAGCTTCACAAGCTGGCCTACCAAACGGTGTTTTCCAAGTAATTACAGGTTTTGGCCATGAGGCGGGCGATGCGCTTGCCACTCATGATGACGTTGATTGTATCGCTTTCACTGGTTCTACGCGCATTGCTGGCCAACTAATGATTCGCTCTGGCGAAAGCAACCTAAAACGCGTTTTTGCAGAAGCTGGTGGTAAGAACGCAAACATCGTATTTGAAGACTGCGAAGATCTAGACCGTGCTGCGGCTGAAACGGCGGCAGGTTGTTTCTACAACCAGGGCGAAGTGTGTGTTGCTGCGACTCGATTACTCGTTCATGAAAGCATTAAAGATCAGTTTATTGAAAAAGTCATCGAAGCCGCCAAAGCTTTTGCACCAAAAGATCCAATGGACCCAAGCTCTTCTATGGGAGCGCTTATTGACCAAGACCATAAATCTAAAGTGTTGGAATACATCACACTAGGTCTGTCTGAGGGCGCGGTATTACGCTGCGGTGGCAATGTTGAAGGGCAAGGTGCTTTCGTTGAGCCAACCATACTGGACAACGTGGACAACCACTTCCGCGTTGCTCAAGAAGAAATCTTTGGCCCGGTATTGTGCGTGATTCCATTTAAGGATGAAGCGCAAGCCATCGAAATTGCTAACGACTCGAAGTACGGCTTAGGTGCGGCACTTTGGAGTAGCAACATCAACCGCGTTCATCGCGTAGCTAAACGTCTGCAAGCCGGTTCGGTTTGGGTGAACAACTATAACGAAGGTGACATGACGGTCCCATTTGGTGGATTCAAAATGAGCGGCAATGGTCGCGATAAATCTCTTCATGCCATTGAAAAATTCACTGAAACCAAAACCACTTGGATTCGCATACAGCCTTAAGCCTGCTGACGATTACGATTAATAAAGGAATATCACTATGAACAAGCATACGGATTCGTTCTACGCTCACTCTGTGCCAAATATGCCGGACTACCCACAACTTCAAGACAACATTGAATGTGATGTATGTGTCGTTGGCGCAGGCTTCTCTGGTCTTTCTTCTGCTCTACATTTGGCAGAGAAAGGTTTTAAAGTCGTCGTGCTGGAAAGCGCAAAAGTAGGTTTTGGAGCAACTGGTCGTAACGGCGGCCAGATCGTTAACAGTTACAGCCGAGATGTTGACGTTATTGAAAGCCGTTACGGCCAACACCAGGCTAAAGCACTGTGTGAAATGATTTTCGAAGGCGGTGACATCATCCGCGGTCTCATCAACAAATACGATATCGAATGTGATTTCAAACAAGGTGGATTGTTCACTGCGTTGAACAACAAGCAGCTTAAAGGGCTAGAAGAACACAAGAAAAACTGGGAGCGTTACGGCAACGACCAACTAACGTTGTTAGATGCAGGCCAAATCGAGGAAACCGTTGGTACTAAAGTGTATACCGGCGGTCTACTGGATATGCGTGGTGGTCATATTCACCCGCTTAAACTTGCGTTAGGTGAAGCAGCGGCATTTATCTCACTTGGCGGACAAATCTTTGAACAGTCTGCAGTCGTGTCGATTGATAAAGGCGTAAACCCGGTTGTTAAAACCGCACAAGGCAGCGTGAAGAGCAAATATGTTGTGCTAGCTGGTAACGCCTACCTGGGTGGTCTGGCTCCAAACATCAGTAATAAAGCGATCCCTTGTGGTACGCAAGTGGTAGCAACTCAGCCTCTGTCAGAAGATCAACTGAAACAAGTACTGACCAGTGACTACTGTGTTGAAGACTGTAACTACCTATTAGATTACTTCCGTTTAACTGCTGATAAGCGTCTGTTGTTCGGAGGTGGTGTGGTCTACGGTGCACGCGACCCAGAAAACGTCGAAGCGCTGATCCGTCCTAAGATGGAAAAAGTTTTCCCTCAACTGAAAGGTATTAAGATTGATTATGCGTGGACAGGTAACTTCCTGCTTACTTATTCACGTATGCCTCAGTTCGGTTCTTTTGCTGACAACATTTACTACCTGCAAGGCTACAGCGGCCACGGTGTTACTTGTACACACCTGGCAGGTAAGTTACTTGCAGAAGCATTAACCGGACACGCTGAGCGCTTTGATGCGTTTGCAGCACTAAAACATTACTCCTTCCCGGGTGGCCGTCACTTCCAAATTCCATTTACTGCAATGGGTGCGGCTTATTACAACCTACGTGACAAACTGGCGATTTAAGAGATAAGGAATATCCAATGAGCAAAGTAGTTAAATTTGCAGCCCTTCAGCTAACCAAGAGCTGGGATCTGGAAGATAACCTAGAGAAAGCTAAAAAAGCGATTCGCGAAGCGGCACAAAACGGTGCGAACGTGATTCTTCCTCAGGAACTATTCGCAGCGCCTTACTTCTGCAAAAAGCAAGAAGCGAAGTATTTTGAATTGGCAGAAGAGAAAGAAAATTGTCTTCTTATCAAAGAGATGAGTGCATTGGCGAAAGAGCTGGGTGTGGTTATTCCGGTCAGCTATTTTGAAAAAGCGGGCAACAACTTTTTTAACTCACTGGTCATGATTGATGCAGACGGCACAGTACTGGATAACTACCGTAAGTCGCACATTCCAGATGGTCCAGGTTACAGCGAGAAGTACTACTTTAGCCCTGGTGATACCGGCTTTAAAGTATGGCAAACCAAATTTGGTAAGTTTGGTGCTGGTATCTGTTGGGACCAATGGTTCCCAGAGCTTGCTCGTTGTTTAGCTTTACACGGTGCGGAAGCGATTTTCTATCCGACTGCTATTGGTTCTGAGCCTCAAGATCCAACATTAGATTCGCGTGATCATTGGCAGCGCACGATGCAAGGTCACTCGGCTGCAAACCTTGTTCCTGTCATCGCTTCAAACCGAGTTGGTACAGAAGTGGATGACGACATTGAAACGACGTTCTACGGCTCTTCTTTCATCACTGACCACACAGGTGCAAAAATTGCTGAGGCACCACGCGAAGGCGAGACGATCATTTACGCAGAAATCGACTTAGCAGCAACGGCAAAAGCTCGTCATGCTTGGGGTCTGTTCCGCGACCGTCGTCCTGAGCTATACACAAGTGTTGGTAAGCTGGCTGTTTAAAGAGGCGTTACTATGAAGTTATCTACAACACCAGCGCAAGATGGCTTCTATTTTCCGGCTGAGTTTCAGCCGGTAAGTGAAGTCTGGCTAGCTTGGCCTGAACGACGTGATAACTGGCGTGATGATGCGATTCCAGCTCAGGAAACGTTCGCCAGAATCGCAAATGCAATTGTTGAAGTCACCAAAGTAAGTGTTGCCGTTTCATCACAACACTTTGATAAGGCCCGTCTGTTGCTGCACCCAGAAGTGCGCTTGGTGGAAATCCCGTTTAACGATGCGTGGATGAGGGATATAGGTCCGACGGTTCTTGTCAATAAGGCAGGTGAACGACGTGGGATTAGCTGGCAGTTCAACGCCTGGGGTGGTGAATACAATGGCCTTTATGAAAACTGGCAGCAAGACGATTTAGTCGCAGGTTCAGTATGTGACATCATCGGCATCGATTACTACCGAGCCCCGTTTGTACTTGAAGGCGGAGCGATTCATACGGATGGAGAAGGGACACTTTACACCACGGAAGAGTGTCTACTTAGTCCAGGGCGTAACCCGCATCTCAGCCGTGCGCAAATTGAAGAGCAGCTAAAAGAATATCTCGGCATCGAAAAAGTCATTTGGGTACCAAATGGTTTATTCAATGACGAAACGGATGGGCACGTGGATAACCTGCTGCATGTGATAGCACCGGGCAAAGTGGTGTTGAGCTGGACGGATGATCCAAGTGATCCGCAATACGAGCTTTCTCGGCAAGCTGAAAAAGTGTTGAAGTCACAGCAAGATGCAAAGGGACGAAACATCGAAATTGTACGTTTACCGCTGCCAGGACCATTGCACTATAGTGAGTTGGAAGCCAATGGTATCGATGCGAGCGCAGGGATGAGCCGACAAGCGGGAGAGCGACTCAGTGCTTCATACGCGAACTTCCTCATCGTTAACAACCATGTGTTTTTACCGATGCTTGATGAAGAAGCCGATTCGCTTGCTATAGAAATTTTGCAAAGTGCGATGCCGGAACATCAAATCATTGCTATACCGTCAAGAGAAGTGCTGCTTGGCGGTGGGAACATCCACTGTATTACGCAGCAGATCCCAGCTTAAAAAGCGAATGCTTTGCCACCAGTGACTAACATTAGGGTGGTGCAGAAAAGCTGTTAAAAGGAATAACCATGCAACAGATTAAAAATACAAGCCTTCTTTCGTTCATGGTGGCGAGTGAAGTGCAAGGTACAGCCGTAACCAATCCTGCCACTGGCGAGGTTCTTGGATACGCGCCAGTGACCACAGAAAACGACATCCTAAATGGAATAGAGCGCGCAAGTGTCGCGCAGAAAGAGTGGGCAAAGCTGCCAGCAAAAGCACGCTCTGCAATGCTTCATCGTTGGTACCAACTTCTACTTGAAAATAAAGAAGATCTTGGTCGCCTCATGACCTTAGAGCAGGGCAAACCACTGGCAGAGGCTCAGGGTGAGGTGCTTTACGGTGCAAGCTTTATAGAATGGTTCGCTGAGGAAGCTAAACGTACTTACGGTGAAACCATTCCTGCGCCGAGCGCAGATAAGCGTTTGGTCACCATCAAGCAGCCGATTGGTGTCGCTTGTGCAATTACACCTTGGAATTTCCCGATTGCAATGATCACACGTAAAGCAGGTCCGGCGTTGGCTGCAGGCTGTAGCTTTATAGTGAAACCATCAGAGGCAACGCCATTTTCGGCCTTTGCGGTGGCTGAGTTAGCGTATCAGGCAGGTATTCCGCGTGACATACTGCAAGTGGTTCTCGGTGAAAGTTCGCGTCAGGTTGGGGCTATTTTTACCTCGCACCCACTGATTCGTAAGCTCTCTTTCACCGGTTCTACTCAGGTCGGCAGTGTTCTGATGCAGCAATGTGCGGGTGATGTAAAACGTACATCAATGGAACTGGGTGGTAATGCGCCGTTTATCGTATTTGATGACGCTGATATTGATGCTGCGGTTACGGGAGCGATGGCTTCAAAGTTCCGCAATGCCGGTCAAACTTGTGTTTGTGCTAACCGTTTCTATGTACACAGCAAAGTGTATGACGAGTTTGTTGCTAAATTTGATGCTGCTGTTCAGAAGCTTAAAGTCGGCAACGGCTTGGAAGCTGGCGTGAATATTGGCCCAGTGATCAGCGAGTCTGCAAAGCAAGGTATCCAGGCGCTTATCGATGGTGCTATTGAGCAAGGCGCGAAACCAGTTTCAGATTTGAAAGAATTGGATGGTCTGTTCATGCAGCCAGTGATCCTGAAAGATGTGACGCATGAGATGGATATTGTTTCTCAGGAAATCTTCGGCCCTGTCGCACCAGTTATTCGCTTTGATAATGATGAACAACTTATCGAAATGGCGAACGATACGATCTACGGGCTGGCATCTTACTTCTACAGCCAGAATATTCACCGTGTATGGAAAATTGCTGAAGCACTTGAATACGGCATGGTTGGTATTAACGAAGGCATGATCTCTACTGAAGTGGCTCCTTTCGGTGGTGTTAAACAGTCCGGCATCGGGCGTGAAGGAGCGAAACAAGGTATTGATGAATACATGGACGTGAAATATCTCTGCTTTGGCGGCAACTAATTTAAGGACAGAACAATGACAAACCAACAACTACAACAAAGAAGAAATGAAGTAATCGCTCAGGGCATGGGCGCTTTGTACCCACTTTACGTAGAGAAAGCAGAAAACGCGCACGTATGGGATATTGAAGGTAATAAATACATCGATTTTGCTGCTGGCATTGCGGTAACGAATACCGGTCACTCAAACAAACGCATCACTGAAGCAGTAAAAGCTCAGTTGGATAATTTCTCGCACACGTGTGCAATGGTGACGCCATACGCTTCTTTTGTGGAGCTGGCTGAAAAGCTAACTGAACTTGCCCCTGGCGAGACGAAGAAGAAAGCGATCTTCCTGACTACCGGCGCAGAAGCAGTAGAAAATGCAGTGAAAGTGGCACGTGCACATACAGGCCGTAGCGGCGTGATTGCATTTAAAGGTGGTTTCCACGGTCGTACCAATATGACGATGGGTCTAACGGGTAAAGTTGCACCTTACAAAGCTGGCTTTGGTCCGTTCCCGAACGAAATCTATCACGCACCATACCCAAATGCGTTCCACGGCATTAGTGTTGAGCAAAGCTTGCAAGCAATTGAAGACCTGTTTGCTTGCGATATTGAACCATCACGCGTTGCGGCAATCATCTTTGAACCTGTACAAGGCGAGGGTGGTTTCTACAAAGCACCAGAAGCGTTTGCACAAGGCCTACGTCAGTTGTGTGATAAGCACGGTATCATGCTGATTGCAGATGAAATCCAGACAGGTTTTGCCCGTACCGGTAAAATGTTTGCGACAGAATACCTAGGTATTGAACCTGACCTGATGACAATGGCAAAAGGTATTGCTGGTGGATTCCCGATCTCAGCAGTGGTTGGTAAAGCGCATGTGATGGACTCTGCGCTACCTGGTGGTTTAGGCGGTACTTATGCTGGTTCTCCACTAGGCTGTGTTGCAGGTCTTGAAGTACTGAAAATCATCGAAGAAGAAGATTTGTGTGCGAAAGCGATGGGCATTGGCGAAGTCGTTAATGCGCGCATGACTGCGCTGCAAAAATCAGTGCCTGCTATTGGTGAAATCCGTACCACTGGTGCAATGATGGCGATTGAATTCACTGACCCAGAATCAGGTAAGCCTCTGCAAGAAATGACGAAAGCAGTCATCAGTAAAGCGCAAGAAAACGGTCTGATCCTGCTTTCTTGTGGTGTAAAAGCGAACGTTATTCGTCTACTTCCACCACTGACTATTGAGTCTGAAGTACTGAACGAAGGTTTAGACAAGCTGGAAAAAATCATTCTCGAGCTTGCGTAATAGAGCAACAACGCACTCGTCTTAAACAAGAAGAGGAAGTCAGCGACTTCCTCTTCTTTTTGCTATCAATCTGTAACTGGCTCAGCGAGCCTCTCTTTTGATTTCAAAAAAGTAACCACGAGTTGAGGTAGCAGTGACATCAGGATCATGCCTAGCATCAAACTGTATTGCAGTAGGGTGAAGCTTTCTCCAAGCAACAAAAGCCCAGAAACAATCCCCGCAATTGGATTAATAATTCCGCCAAAAGTAAAGTCGACCACAGACATTCGTTGCAGAAGCCAAACATACATGGTGTAGCCCAATGCCGTGTTGAGCAAAATAACCCAGAGTAGCCCCATGATGTTTGTGATAGATACATTGCTTATCGCACTGACATAAGGCTCCGGGTTCAGGCTCGCGAGAACGCCCGCTGCTACCGATAGGACAACACCGCCGATGATCAACTGCCAGGTAAGGACTGTCCACCAATGCATTTTGGTTCCCAGTGATTTAGTCACACTGCTACCGGCGACAATACATATGATGGCGGCTAGCATCGCAAGCAAACCGATAGGATCCAGTGTGATAGTTCTGGGATCAAACAAGAACCAGGCTAATACAATCAGAACGATACCTCGGCATATATGCATCACGCTTGGATTGCGTTTATAGACTAACCAGCTGTAGAGCATCGCAAAAACTGGTACTGAAACCATCCCAACACCGGAGATAGCAGCTGGTAAAGTCAATGCCATGACAAAAATCAGTCCAAAGAACAATGCGATATTGATGGTTCCCAAGACAAACAGCGATTTCCACTCGTGCTTTTTAGGTAAGGTTGGCTTTATTGCCAGTAGCAGAAGACCTGCTGGGAGTGCTCTTAGTGCACCCAACAATACGGGAGGCCAGTCTGGCACAGTAAACTGTGTCACGGCATAAGTGGTTCCCCAGAAAAACGAAGGGATCATCGCGAGTAAAATGTTCACATTAAATATCTTTACGTTAAGATAATTGCATGCAAAGATACGCCTAAGGTTACTTTTTGTAAAGTATCTTTATGTTAAAATAATTTGCAAATTAACGTTGCTTTGGAGCGCATTTAGTAATGGACGCAATTGATAGAGTGGTCGAGCAGTGGCTGAAGGAAAAGCCTGATCTTGATACACAGCCGATGGCTATCATGGGACGGCTGATGAGAATCGCCAAACATATGGAGACGCGCGTAGCAGAGCTTCACAAGCAGTATGATCTTAAAATGGGTGAATTTGATGTGTTGGCAACCTTGCGCCGAGCAGGAGCGCCTTATTGCTTGACTCCTTCTGCATTGATTGAATCCATGATGCTGACGTCAGGAGCAATGACCAACCGTTTGGATAAGCTGGAAAAGAAAGGTCTAATTTCCAGAGAGCACAGTAAAGAGGATCGACGCAGTGTCACCGTTGAACTCACCTCTGACGGATTGAAGCTTATCAATAATCTAATTTTGGAGCATGTTGAAGTACAACGTGACTTTATCCGAGGCTTGTCTGACGAAGAAAAGATTCAGGTTAATAAGGCGTTAAAGGCCTTGTTACCCCAATTCGAGTAACAACTGACAGGGAACGTCAATGATAAGAGAAGAATTAGAGCAGTATCTAAATACCTTTATGTGTGCGGAGAGTGATTTTCCGTTTGGACCTGAAGCCTTGGTATTTAAGATTAAGGGTAAAATGTTCGCGATACTTGCGCAGCGTGGTGGTCGTGAGTACGTCAGTGTAAAGGTGAAACCAGAAGATGGGGAGGTGCTGACTTCTCAATTCAAGGACATTACACCCGGTTATCATCTCAACAAAAGGCACTGGGTCACGGTGTATTTCAACGGAGATGTCGAGGACGGTCTAATTCAAGATTTGTGTGAACGTTCATACAAACTTATCGTTGCAAATATGACCAAAGCCCAACGTGCTTCACTTGGCTTTCAGTAGCATGACTGTATGTAATACGAGGCTTGATGGAGGCCATCATGCTGTATTAAGTTGTTGCCACACCAATTAAAACGAATTTATAGATAGTGTTCGCTCAAAAACTCGCGCCTTTATTAACTTAGGACTATATAAAAAGTAATAGAGTTAAAAGGGGTAATGATATGCGTGCGCTATCGGATTGGCTAAAAGCCTATGGTGAAAGTCATCAAAACCCAATTAATCGAAAAATCCACACCGTTGCCGTACCCGGTATTTATCTCTCTGTAGTTGGGTTGATCTGGTCAATTCCTCAACTGACCATTTCAGGTCTTAATTTAAACTGGATATGGCTAGCTGTGATTCCGGTTTGGATATTTTATTTCCGACTTTCTTTAAGTGTTTTCATGATGATGTTGGGTTATACCTTGGCATGTATTGGCTTAGTGTGGTCGATGGAAGTATTGCAGCTTCCTGTTCTCTATATTTCCGTAATGCTCTTTGGTGTTTTGTGGCTTCTGCAGTTTATTGGTCACAAAATAGAAGGAACTAAGCCTTCATTTTACGAAGACTTACAATTTCTTCTTATTGGTCCAATCTGGGTATTCAGAAAACAGTAAAATGCCATGTAAGAGCCAAATCTTCCCTTTGGTTAGCGTGCGAAACACTTATGTTTTTCAATGCATAACATTGAGTTTTCGATATAACGTGACTTTTACTCCAGCTAATTAAAATGGTGAGTTCTAACTCATGATCTTTCTCAAAGGATCGTCAAAGTTTATGCAGTGTCTTGGGTTTGAACAGCGGCTCTAATCGATTCCCACTATGCTTAAAGTGGTACTGCTGCACAGCAACCAAATTGTCATTTTTCAGTGACAATGTCACGTAGGGAGGGGAAATGTACAACCGCGAATACAAATACGTTTATTGGAGAGAGGAGCGTAAGAAAGGCAAGTGGCATTATATCTTCAAATCATTTTTTATGATTTGTTGCGCATTGTTAGTAGGGAAAATTATAGGTTTGTTTGTGTTTGGACATTTGCATGCCATTACGGATATTGTTGAGCAGTTGCCAGCGGATCTCTTTATCATGATGCTTGTCGGATTTCCTATCAGTGTTATCGGTTGGTATCACGAAGAGTCTAAATTTTTTAGAGCGTTAAGGCGAAGAGATAAGCAACAAAAGATGAAGGAAAACAGCACGCACTCAAAATAGTTGGTTCTTAAAAGACAAAGTTCAGCATGATGGTATACATATTGGCACTGGTGTCATTGGGTTGAGAGGTAAACGCGCCTAAACTATCGCCAAAAGCATTGAAATATTGCCACTCCGCATTAAGTGAAATGTTGTAGTCGATGTCATATCTGACGCCTAACAGATAGCTGTCTCCGTCTTTACTTTCCGAACTATCGAATTGTTGACCATAGATAGCATAAGGTGTGAACTGGTTTATGTTGTAACTTGCCGCAGCATACCAAGATGTTGATATATCGCTTGTCTGACTTTCTGTAGTGATGGCAAAACTTTCCAATTCGTACCTAAAACTCAAAGAATAGAGGTCAACTGATGCGTCTTTATCCGCAAGAGCTAAGCGGTCAATGGCGATGGTGCCGAGGCCGGGTACACTCTGTTCGAGATTCGAAATGGTGGTTGTCTGATCATAATTGCCATTTAAATAAACAAAATTCCAACGATATCGTTCCCCACTTAAGGTTAGATTAAGTCCAACAACATCTTTAATATCGACTTTTAATTCAGTGTTTTTGTTAAGGGTTATTTTACTAACGTCTTTAAAACCTACAAATGGCATTGCAGTCATCATTACTCGGTCATTCAAATCATGATTCCAACGAATAGACAGACCGTTATAAGCCGTAATACCTAGTGCGCTGTCATATACTTCCGTCGGTGCACGTGCTGGTGTGAAAGCATGCCCTACGTAATAGTATTCGGATGTTAAAAAAAGCGGCAGCCTCAAACGACCTGCGTATATATCAAAGTTTTGATACGTATAAGCCAAGTATGCCCATTCTAATTGAGGATCGCTCCAGTGATCTTGAGGTCTTTTCACCACTTGTACCGATGACCTCAACTCACGGTAGAAATAATCAAGCTGTATGCCAAAGGTCGTATCGCAATCAAAGCAGTTTTCGTCTTCAATGAATCGGTTTAAGAGTAACGGTGTGTCATTATCAGACTTTGCCCAAGACACCGAACCAAATCCGCTCAGTGAGAGGTTGTCCGTTAACTCGATGGTAGCGAAGCTCGGAAAAGCAGTGCTGCTAAGTAGCATTGTTATCAGATATTTTTTCATATCATTTCTCCGAACTTACAACATATAAAATGTGAGCACTTGAAGGTAAAACATGAACAGGTGCATAGCCAATCCTGTTAGGTTGTTCTTTCATCCATGTTAATAAGGCATCTATGCTAGGTTCCTCAATCACTTTTGGCGGACGAGCTTTTCCTGAGAAAGATAAACCAGCCCAATGCGCATTCATCTGGGCGAGGTTTTTATTGAGCAGGTATCGGTAAAACTCCGTCCGTTCAGTGGATGTCTCTGGCCAATCTGAAAGCTCAACTCGCGCACCTTGTAACAGCCGAGTTTTACCTCGGTAGAGCTTTCTTGCTTTATTAATATTCAACGTTTCAAACTTACTATTTAGTGAAAAAATAGCGTAGCGTTCTGCTGCATTTAACGCGTGGTTAAACGGTAGAAGATAACCTATAACCAATATGCTTGCAGTAAGCATCCGTATAGAGAGAGGGCTATTGTGAAGAGATCTACTGACCATGGGCAGCTTGCCTAAATCATATTTTCGATCTGATGCAGTAGTTTTTCTTTTTTCACAGGTTTGGGTATATACGCATCCATCCCTGAGTCAAAGCAGCGCTGAATATCATCATCTACTACGCTAGCGGTTAAAGCGATAATTGGTGTTTTTTCTAGACCTTTACTCATTTCATAGGCACGAATTTTTCTCGTTGCTTCAAAGCCATCCATGACTGGCATCATGCAATCCATCAATATGATGTCGAAGTCCGTATCACGTTGAAACATCTCTACAGCGATCTGGCCGTTTTCCGCTATTTCATATTGATATCCCGCTTTATCTAAAAGTAGTGATGCGACTTTCTGATTTACCCGATTGTCCTCGACAAGCAAAATTCGTTCAGCTCGTATCGCGATAGGATCAACTGATGGCCTTATAATAGGTTGTGGTTCTGAGCCTGATTTTTGGGATGCATTTATTTTCAATGAGTGCACTTCATTGAGAGGATCTGTTTGAAAGCGTAACCCAAGTGCTTTATCTAATTTTGCTTTCAGTAAATCGGCTTTGAATGGTTTTGGAATGCAATCGTTCATTCCCACCTCGAAACACTTCTGAATATCGTCATCGACCACACTGGCGGTCAAGGCTATGATTGGGATACGAAAAGCACGTTGCTCACTCTCTTCAATTTGTCGAATTATCTTCGTGGCTTCAAATCCATCCATCACTGGCATCATGCAGTCCATCAAGATTAATCGATATCGGTTCTTTTTAAACATCTCGATAGCTTCGGCTCCATTTTCTGCACAATCAAAGCTATATCCTGCTTTTGTTACATGTAAGCCAGCGATCTTTTGATTTACGGTGTTGTCATCCACAATCAATATATTATGCAAGGTAGGTGATTGGTGGGAGGTTGTGTGAATTTCACCTTGCGTCGAGAAGCTGGCTTCACACAGATTTAGAGCTTTTAGAAAGCGCTGTCCCAACAGAGGTTGTGTAACAATGGCACTAACGTTTTTCCCAAAATCAAATTGCTTACTATGCATGTGCTTGATCAGGCAAACACGTATATTTTTGTTTTCAAAACTACGCATATAATCGGATGTCGCAATTGCCGCATTAGGTTCGGTTTCGACATATATAATGATGATGTTTTCTTTATCATTAATCCATGTAGGCAATTCTCTGAGATTATTTACCGATTCGCGGACATCAACGTGGTAAACGTTCAACTCATTGCGTAGTTTGTTTTCCATTTCATAGTTATCGCAAACGAGCCAAATCTGATTTTGGTTCAGCGTATGATGTGGATTAAAGTTTTGCTGAGAAACAGGGACGGTTAAATGAAAGTAAAAACGACTTCCGTGTCCTTTTTTCGATTTTAGTTTTATATGCCCTCCCATCAGTTCTACAAGCTGAGTGCTAATTGCTAGCCCAAGCCCAGTTCCACCAAACTGTCGTGTTGTCGAATTGTCTTCTTGAGCAAAGGGAGCGAAGATACTTTTCTGTTGTTGTTCATTAATACCGATGCCAGAATCTTCGACAGAAAACTCAATGACTGCGGTAGCCTCAGTGAGTGCATGTGTAAAAACGCTGAGCTCGACATAGCCTTTCTCAGTAAACTTCACGGCGTTTGACATAAAATTCATGATGATTTGGTGTAGTCGATGATCATCAACCACGATGTGATAAGGTGTATTGGGGCTGATGTTCACCTTGATATCAATGCCTTTTTCTTTTGCTTTTGGACACACGATGGATGCAATGTCGTAAATCGACTCCCGAACACAGCTCGAATTAGGGCTAATCATTAGCATGCCGGACTCAATTTTAGAAAAGTCCAATACGTCATTGATAAGGCTTAACAACAGCTGTGATGATGTTTCTATCGTGTCGACATAGTCACGCTGGACGGCGGTGAGAGGGGTGTCCGACAGAACTTCTGAAATGCCGATAACACCATTTAACGGCGTACGAATCTCGTGGGACATGTTAGCCAGAAAGCTGCTCTTCGCTTTACTCGCTTCAATCGCTTCATCTTTGGCTCTTTCGGCATCTTCTTTTGCTTGAGTCAGCTTCTGTTTTGTTTGCTCTCGTTCATAACTCAGCTTGTCGACTTCCTGAGCAAATTTGCTAAGTTCATCTTTACCTTTAATCAGCCCTGACAAAGGGGAGTCTGCAACGTAACTTTCGTGGCTCAGGAACTCTAAAACTAAATCTAAGTTTCCCGTGACTTTACGCATTAATCGTATCGTTAGGCTGATGACCAAGACCGTAATTAACATTACTGCAGCGATAAATATCAATCGATGTTGAGTAGTGTCTGAAATGGACTCACTAATTCTTGTTTGCAGCTGTAGTACGATGTGTTTGTCTATATCGTGAATGAGCGTCATTCGTTTGTTTAGTGCAGATAGACCTAAAGAGATTTGTTGTGGTGTCAGGGCTTGCAGCTCTTGTGGCTGAAGTAAACTGGTGCGGAATTCTTGGCTGATTCTAAATACGTCGTCACTAAAGGTGTCGATAAGCAAATCGACTTGTTGGCGGTTGGCATTGAGAGCGACAAAACGTTCGATCAAGAGTTGTTGATTTTGCACAAGTGACTGAATATCGTCTCGGATAACCGTATCGTAGTACTGTTTTTTTTCAATAGACTCAATGAGGTACTGACTAAGTCTGTGCTCTTTAGTTGACCAATATATAAGCCACTCCAGATGCAGTATCGACGAGAGGTCATTATTGGTTTCATGGCTGATATTACTAAAGTAGATTTGATCCAGGCTTAAGAGGATTTGTTGGTATATATCTGAACGCCATTCGATCGCCTCTGACTGCTCTTCGCCATCAGAGGCTAAGTACAAGGAAACACTGGCTTCTTCAAAGCTTGTTAATAGATTCAATATCTCCGGATCGTTTCCGAAGATTGCAGAATTCCGGTGTTTAAGCTCTCGAACCAGCCGATGTGTTTCCTCTGATTTATCGCTGATCTCTTGCATGTTGGGAAGATTATAGAGTTGGGATACGAGGTCTATGTAGTCAGTAAACACCTGAGCTCTATGAAGATCCTTTGCTTGTGTTGAAAGGCGGTGTACGTGTTGACCTGCCAAAATAAGCAGCAACATAATTGGCAAAAGTACTAAGCCAAATAGTTTTTGCTTAACAGACAGGTTATCCCAGGAAAATATTCCTACCACAGTACACTTCCATATTCAAAACGGTTGATATGCAAAGTGTAGTTTATCTATCTCAACTGGTTTGCTTTCGGACAAAACTCTAACTTTCAAGAGAAAGGAAGTGTGACTTAACTTTCAAAATGCTTTTCTAGTTCAAAAGGTTCCGTTATTAGGATCACTCGTCAATATACAAAGCATCGTGATCAGAGTTGTTCTAACTGTTTTTGATATCTTTGTTCGAGTGATTCGTTCCCAGCGGCACGTTCGAGTTCAAACATTAGTTGTAGAGCGGGTTTATTTACTCCATACATCTGGTTAAACCGCATGAGTCTTATTCTGGCATCGGTGTATTCACCTGCGTCAATTTCTAGTTTAGCGAGTTGCAAAATCGATTTTGGTCTGTGTGGGTCGTGATCGATAGCTCTTGTGAAGTAATACTTTGCTTTGTCTGTATCTTTTGATTTCAAAGCACAAAATGCAGCATTTTCGAAACTAGCAGGAATCAAATAGTAGTACGGCTGTTCAATGGCTCGGTTGAACATCTTGTCAGCTTGTTGGAACTGGCCGCGTTTGCATAAGAAAGTCCCGTAGTTGTTTAGGACGTTACCATTTTTGGTATGTTGGCGTAATGAGCGCTTGTACATATCCTCCGCTTTTGAATCTTCACCGACGGTTTCGTAATAGTGCGCCATGGAAAGTTGAGCTCGATAATATTGAGGGGCATGAGTAAGAGCTTGTTGTAAATTATCATGGGCACGAATAGTGCTGCCACTCTCCAGATAGCCAAGACCTAACGCGATTCGTGACTCTGCCATAGCGACTGGGTCAGCTTTAACGACCGGGCCTCCATCTTTTTTTACAGTGACGCAGCCAACCACTGAATATTGAGCCACCAAAAGAAGTATACCAAGCTTAACCGTTTTCATTTCTCGTCCCTACATACCTGAATCTCACCGAATGATATGAATTACGTGACAAAAGCCTATTGATGAGAAATTACTATGCGATCAGGTTTGCAAACTAGTACGAAAAAGCCGCCGTATGGCGGCTTGGTTCACAAAGTTAAGTCATTGAATTAATCATCTTTAGTGAAGGCGTCTTCACTGAAATGATCAAGATCGTATGGTGTTTGTTGGTAAACACAGTAGTTCAGCCAGTTGGCAAACAACAAATGGCCATGGCTTCTCCAGCTCGCTACTGGTGGATTATCCGGGTTGTTATTCGGATAGTAGTTTACCGGAATCGCTGGCTCCATACCTTCGCCTAAATCTCGGATATATTCATTATGAAGAGTGTGGGAGTCATACTCAGGGTGACCTGTCACAAACACGTTTCGCTTATCTTTGGTTGTAGCCAAGTAAACACCAGCGATGTCGGAAGTCGCTAAAATATCTAAATCGGTATGCTCTTCCAGAAAATGCTGTGAAAAGTCAGCATAACGTGAGTGAGGAGCTAAAAATGTGTCATCGAACCCACGTAATATCGGGTGGTATTGGTTATGGATCTGATGATGATAAACGCCAGACAATTTTTCTTTACGAGTTTTCTTCGGCAAATCGTAAAGCAATTTTAAACCTGCTTGAGCTGCCCAACACACATACAGTGTAGAGGTTACATGGTCTTTGGCCCATTCCATTATCGTTTTAAGGTGGTCCCAATACAGCACATCTTCAAATTGCACTAGGCCGAGTGGGGCACCTGTGATGATCAAACCATCAAAATTCTTGCCTCTTACCATCTCAAATTGGCGGTAGAAGTTATCTAAGTGCTCTGTTGGTGTGTTTTTACTTGGACGATCATCAATTCGCAGTAATTCAACATTAACTTGAAGAGGACTGTTAGAAAGTAAACGCAAAAACTGGGTTTCAGTTTCAATCTTCTTAGGCATTAAATTCAGAATCAGTACTCGCAAAGGACGTATTTCCTGACTTGCCGCACGAGTCTCTGTCATTACAAAGATGTTCTCTGTCCTTAGTATGTCAGTTGCAGGTAATTGATCTGGAATTCTAATTGGCACGACTTTCTCTCCCTAATCTCAGTCATCTAGACGTCTATACATCTAAAGCTAACTCAAATCGAATTAGATGTCGATACGAAATGTGACTTTAAATAAGTTTAATCCTTACTCATTCATGTGGGCAATAAATGCGTTGATTACATTATCATCAAGAATGTCATTGGTGCTTTCTAATTGTGACTAGATAAGTATTTCTGATGAGACGTGATTGAAATGACACCTACAGCATTTGATGGTTAATATGCTAACGAGTTAATATTGGTGGATTAATGGGCAAGCCATGATAGAGGACACTATGTTCAGTATTTTTAAGCGAAAAACGGATATCCAGAGCATCGCTCACGAAGTTCCCAGCCGGCTGTTAAGTTTGTTTGGCGATAAAAACACTTACGCGCCCAAGGAGGTTGATATCGCGTTACAGCAACTTGGATACGACAAACAGAGAGACATTGATCATCACCACTACGCTTATGGCATGTTTGTCAACGAATCCAGTTATCAGCAGCTAGGCTTGACCGATGAGTTAGGTACCTATAACCATTTTCAGCGCGAAGTAGGTAAGATGTTACTCAATACACCAGAGCGTATCGATATGCATATCTACTTTGCGATTTCACAGCAATATCAAAAGAACGGTAATAATACGCTTCACTAAGCCAGTTAACGCCGTGGCGACAGTCTGTCACGGCATTTCATAAACATCCCACACGAACGAACTAATCCGCCTCGGATTCAACCGTTGACCTTGAGTCTCCCTTGTTCATTACCAATCCGCTCAGTAGGAAGGAGAAAAGGAAGGGATGTTGTAACAATACGCCAAATGGCGGCACAAGGAAATTATCTTATTTGCTGAAGGTGATAGCGGTTCTGTTCGTCACCATTTTCCTAGCAGTCGTATTTTTGGCTAGGAAAAGTCAATTTATTCAAAAGATTATGAAAGTGATTGGATTAATCACTCTAATCAATGTTATCGTGCCTCCTCATCTTTATTCGTTTTTACCTATTCTTCCTCAACCTGTAATGGTTTTACTGTGTAGTGTGTCGAAGAACCATAACATACGCACGCTGTAATTTTTGCCATAAGCTCAATCAGTGATAGATGTAGATGCAATTATCATCGATTTTTTAATCACTTATAGATGGGCACATCTGACGATACTTTCATGATCAAACAAAAAAAGCCTAAATTTAAGGTTCATTTCCTGTTGCCTCGTTACTGGGGAACGTTATTTATAATAGTGCTGATGTACTTACTCAGTCTTCTTCCTTTCAAAGTTCAATTAGTTTTAGGACGCAGTATAGGTCGTTTGGCAATGCGAATTGTGAAAAAGCGTCAAGTTACTATAAGACGAAACCTTGAGCTCTGTTTTCCATCCATGGCTGAGAATGAACGAGACGCGATTTTAAACGCTAATATCGAAAACTCAGGAATTGCGCTGTTTGAGACGGCAATGGCATGGTTTTGGTCTGATAAGAGAGTCAATCGACACGTAACGATAAAAGGAATGGAACACATCGAAGCGCTAGAAAAGGATGGTAAAGGTGTCTTAATGCTGGCCGTTCACTCTATGAACTTAGAGTTAGGCGCACGTGCGTTTGGCATTAAAAAGTCCGGGTCGGGTGTTTATCGACCTAATAACAATCCATGTTTTGATTACTTTCAATATAAGGGGCGTTCTCGTTCAAATCGCACGTTGATCGATCGCAAAAACGTCAGGGGTATGCTGGAAACCCTGAACTCAGGACATCGAGTTTGGTATGCACCAGACCATGATTATGGAACCAGAAGGTCGACATTCGCTCCTTTATTTGCAGTTAAAAATGCATGTACAACAACAGGGACCAGTTTACTTGTCGATTCGACGGATTGTGCCATCGTACCATTTACTATGGTAAGAGAAGACAATGGTCAATACACATTAACAATCCGGGAGCCTGTAGATGGTTTTCCTAAAAATGACCCTGAGAATGCGGCAATTTTTATCAATAAAATTGTTGAGGAATCGATTATGGCTAGCCCTAGTCAATATATGTGGTTGCATCGTCGTTTTAAAACGAGACCACAGGGTGAAGAGTGTTTGTACAATCCTCAGCTAATCCCGGCAATTGTTTAGTACTCAATTCTGTATTCATAACATCAAGTTTAAGCTGTATGAATTGGCCCCAATAGTGAGATAACCAACTATTGGGGGCATTTTATCAGGTAAATAAAGCGACTACTGGGCTGCGCTCTCTACCTGTACTGCTGATTGCAGAGATGATGGTAGAGGATTCGAGTCTCTGGTTGTCAGTACAATCTCTTGATTCGCTTTAACGGTACGAGAAAGCAGAGTGTTGTCAGAGCTGTCGCCTACATTAATGCGGAAAGATGCACCCTTGTCTACCACCCAGCTTGTCTCACTTGGTACAAAGTAAGCGAAGGAGCGGGCATTCAGAGGTAACGTCACTTCCTTACTCTCGCCAGATTCAAGATAGATCTTGCTGAAGCCTTTTAATTCGTAATCTGGACGATCCACACTTGGGTTAATTGGTTCAACATATAACTGAGGTACTGCGTAACCGCCTTTTTCACCAGAGTTCGTAACCGTAAAGGTGACATACATTTCTTCTTCGCTTACTGTCGTTGTGCTTAACGAAATATCAGAAAAATCAAAGTCAGTGTATGACAGCCCGTAACCAAACGGATATAACGGTTTTCTGTTTGATTTCGCGTAACCACGGTAGCCGGAGTACAGGCCTTCGCTATATTCCATCGTGGTTTTTGCATTCTCGCCAACGTAATCGTCTGGGTTCGAGTAGGATGCATAACTTGGGTTGTATTCCAGTTTACTGTCCAGACTGATAGGTAGTTTACCTGATGGGTTAACATCGCCATACAGGATCTCACCCAGGGCTTGACCACCGAATTGTCCGCTGTACCAAGCATGCAGGATTGCTGGCGCTTTGTTTGCCCATGGCAGCATGTTCATTCCGCCACCACCATGCATTACGACAATCGTATTTGCGTTTTGATTGATGACGTTTTTCAGCATGGTGTCTTGTTGATCTGGTAGATCAAAGTACGGGTCAAGACTTTCACCTTCGTATTCGTAATTGCGTCCAACCACAGCGACGACTGCATCGTAGTCTGAAAGGTCAGATGGCGCAGCGAGTGATGCCCAGCTTAGTTGAATACCATTGAGTCCACCTAACACAGATAAGAAGCTTTGCTCACGGCTGTATTCTAGTTTAACTGAATACAGTTCACCGGCCTTCAAACGTTTGGTTTCTATCGTTTTAGGGATTGCATTCACCAGGTCAGAAGCTCTAGGTTCACCGTTACTTTCTAGAATCAGTTGGTCATCTAGGTAAAGTTTAAATGGACCATCAGCACGTACTTTTAGGACATGTTTGCCAGAAATCGTAGGACGAATTTGACCGGTAATTCGTGTTGAGAATGCTCCAATTGTTGGGCTGATATCATCAAGGTCTCGTGAGCCATCAATTGCATCTGATGGGATAGAAGAGCAATCTAAGCCGTCTCCATGGCCATTTGTACACGGGTTGCTGACTTCGTTCGTCGAGTCTGCCCAGTTAAAGTTGACGCCCAGTTCTTCGAGAGTCAGGTAAGGTGTGCCACTTAGCTCTGTGTTGCTGAAATATTCAGCTGTCACACCCACGGCACATTCTTCGCTGTCTGCTTCACAGTCAGGCTGTACAAACACTGATGCGCTTGGCGTTAGTGACATACTGTCGATGAAGGTGACGTTGTTTTCACTATTGTTCAATTGCTGTAGACCGCTAAGCTCAGTCACGTAATCTGAATCAGGCACTGACCAACCAGTTCCCAGCGGTGAGCTCGGTGCGTGTAGAGCAGCATCACCGATGACAGCAATTCGGCTAGATTTGCTCAATGGTAGTAGTGCGCCCGTGCTACGGGATCCTTCGTTTTTAAGAAGAACAATACCTTCGCGAGCCGTGTCTAGCGCAGCTTGCTGACCGATTTCTGGGTATTGCATATCAGTTGCTTCAAAGGTTCCTTCATCAAAGCCGTAACGAATGTATGCACGCAATAGGCGTTTCACTTTGTCATCAATAACGTCTTGTGTAAGCATCCCGTTTTCAGCATAAGGTTTAAGCGTTTCTTCATTGAATTTCAAACCTGATGGCATATCGAGGTCGGTACCTGCCCAAGCACCTTCGAAAGCGTTAACGATCGAGTTGAAATCAGACAGAACAAAGCCTTGGTAGCCCCATTCGCCTTTTAAAATGTCGGTGATGATTTCGTGGTTTTCACAGGCGTAATCACCATTTACTTTGTTGAATCCACACATGATGGATGCGATATCGGCGTTCTTCACTAAGGATTCAAAAGGTGGCAGGTACAGCTCGCGCAGAGTTCGGTCGTCAACGATAACATTCAGGTAGTGACGGTTCGCATCCTGTTCATTCGCCACCAAGTGCTTGGCTCCTGCTTGTACACCCTGAGACTGAATAGCATTAGTAATTGCCGGTCCCATTACTGAACACAGAAATGGGTCTTCACCACAAATTGACTCGGCTGCTCGTCCGTTAAGAGGGGTACGATATACGTTGGTCACGGGAGACAGAATTTGTTCACCACCGGCGCTACGAGTCTCGTAGCCTAAAGCGGTGCCGACCTGTTTAGCTCGATTTAGGTTCCATGTCGCTGCCAGTAAGGTTTGCGAAGGATAGCTCGCGCCGAATATTTTTCCGTTTACATAAAGGCCAAGTGACGAGTCGTTTGCAACAGTGCCTTCGATGCCGAAACGATCGATATAATTAATCATATGACCATCGTTCGGGGATAGAAAATCGTATTTTTCTGACTCAGTCATATTGTCCAGAATAGAACTGACCTGAGCTTCAACTTCTAGCCATGTTTTCCCATTGTAGTCTGCAAACGCAATAGTTGGGGTAGCCAATAATCCGATAGAGATTAATGGCAGATAATTTTTCATTTTCATTTCTTTCTCACTTAATTCATTTTTATTTATTATTTATACTGAGTGAGTCATCTTTTTTAATCTCAGTGGTTAATAAATTATTTTCGGATTCTATTGTGTCTTCTTTTATATAATTACTGGCATAAGTAATATTGTCTTTTTGCTCTTCATATTTCGCTCTTGCCTCAGAACCATTATTAACGACATTGTCCTGTGCTTGGGCTCCATATGATAGAGAAAGAAGTAACGTTACTGCGATATACCTCAATTGTTTATTGTTAATATTCATAATTTCCTGCAGATATTCAATGTTAATAGTCATTGTGTCTGAACATGCTGATCATCCTCTGGTGAGATCTGAGACACGGAATAAGCTAAAATCTACACGTTAAAATGAGATTTTCATCACATAAAATGGATAAAATGGGTGAATGTCACGTAAGAAATTTCTGTTATGTCTATATGACATTTCCTTGACAAATTGATCCGAAAAGTTTGTACAGCTTTAACTGCGTTTTCTTGGTTATTAATTAGAAACCGGTTGCAGAGTCTCTGTTTCATTGAACTTTCTTGTTTATGTATGAGATCTTTGGCCAAAGAATGAAATTATTTGTATAAAATTTTATTTTAATAAGTATATAGTGGAATAGTAATTAATTTAAATTTAGTTAATTTTCTAAAATGAAATAATTGTTACTGATATGTTTTTCTATATATAAAACATTGAACTTTGTTACTATGGACTATTTTACATATAAAAAAATAAAAACAAACAGGTCAAATTAAAACGGAATGACTATTATCTTTACCACGCTTCTGTCGTAGCACAGATAAAATGTAACTTTTCTTAAAGCGGATAACGTCATGATGTGATGTCCGATAGCCTCACACCTTTAAATAAGTAGCCCTAGACACAGGGAGGTAGAGTTCGTTCACTGATCAAAACAGTGACTGGATCGACATTCAGACTTGATAACAATAAGCATCCAGTGAAATGTTTTAATATTTAGTCGCTATGAATTGATATTCATCAACTCGTTATAGCACGCGATACTCCACTATACCCACAAAGTAGTAAGGTTGGAGTAGGTGATGGATGTAGGAAAGCGTAACTTTTTACGTAATATTGTGAGACATGCGCGAGAATCTACCTCTGTTCCTCGTACTGTGCCTCGTCCACCTACCGCACTGGAAGAGAAAGACTTTATTCAGTCATGTACAGGTTGCGGCGAGTGTGTTTCTGCGTGTCCTAATGGCATTATCATTGTACGAGACCAACTGGCTGAGCTTGATCTGGAACTTAGCTATTGTTCCCACTGCCATGAGTGTAATCGGGTATGTCCAACATCAGCCCTGTCGCATTCTGTCAGTGATTGTTCGCTTCGTCCTGCAATCACCTCTAGCTGTAATCCTCACACTGCTTTTTACTGTGCTGAATGTCAGTACGGTTGCCCGGTTAGTGCAATAACCATCCATAAAAATAATAAACCAAGTATCGATCTGGACCTTTGTAATGGCTGTAATTCATGTCAGTACCATTGTCCGGTCAGCGCTATAACAACTTCAATTAAAAATTAACCGAAAATGTAACCGGTTACTTGTAATGGAAAGAGCAATGAAAAACAAAAACTTACTAAATAGTGAGTTGTCTCGACGGGGCTTTATGAAGGCTTCGGCGACGACTGCTACCGCCGCTGCTTTAACCTCTGGATTAACGCTACCGTTTTCTTCTGTTGCTGACGCAGCGACTTCTACTATTAGTGGAGAAGAGCAAGTTAAATGGAGCGCTTGTCTGGTGAACTGTGGTAGTCGTTGTCCACTTAAAGTGCACGTCAAAGATGACCATATCGTCAGAATCAATACTGAAGATGGTATTGATGACTCAGTATTTGGCCAACACCAAATCCGCCCTTGTTTACGTGGTCGTTCTAACCGCTACAAAACCTATAACCCTGATCGCTTGAAGTACCCAATGAAACGTATTGGTAAGCGTGGTGAAGGTAAGTTCAAACGTATTAGCTGGGATGAAGCAACCACTATCATTGCAGATAAGTTGAAACACACCATTGATACCTATGGTAATGAAGCCATTTATTATCAATACGGGTCAGGTTCCACTGGTGCTAATCTTCATGGACGTAGCGCATGTAAGCGGTTACTAAATATTCTTGGTGGTTATTTAGAGCAACACAATACGTATTCAACCGCTCAGATTGGTCGTGTTGAACCGTTCGTGTACGGTGAGGCTCAGGGTAGCTATATGGCTCAGATCAAGCACTCTGACCTGGTGGTTATGTTCTGCCAAAACATCGCTGAAACCCGCATGTCTGGTGGTGGTCAGGTTCAGGAATTGTACCGCGCACTAGAAGAAAGCCAGGCGAAAGTTATCATTATTGACCCTCGTCGTACCGACTCTGTAGTTGGCCTGAATGCGGAATGGTTACCAATTCGTCCGGGTACTGATGCGGCATTGGTTGCTGCAATTGGCCACACGTTGATTAAAGAAGGTTTGGCAGACGATGAGTTCATCAATAAATATGCTGTTGGTTGGGACGAATCGACACTACCTGAATCTGCAGAAGAAAACGCATCTTACAAATCTTACATCTTAGGCTTGGGTGCAGATAAAACTGAGAAAACAGCGGAGTGGGCTGCATCAATCACTGGTATTTCTGCAAAACGTATTAAGCAGCTTGCGCGCGAACTTGTAAGTGCAAAAGCAGCGTGGATTTCACAAGGTTGGGGTTTACAACGCACCATGAACGGCGAGCAGGCTTCTCGCTCAATTATGATGCTGCCAGTGATGACTAAACAGTTTGGTCGCCAGGGCACCAACAGTGGTAACTGGGGTTACAGTTCAAAATATCCGACGGTAGGTCTTGATATTCCAAACCCGGTGAAAACGTCGATTCCATGTTTCTTGTGGACCAAAGCTATCGACGATCATGAAAATATGACGGCGAAAAATAGCTATGTAAAAGGTAAAGATCGTTTAGAGACGGGCGTTAAGTTCCTGTGGAGCTACTCAAGTGGCGTGACCATGAACCAGCACTCTGACCTTAACCGTACGCATGAGATTCTGTCTGATGAATCTAAGTGTGAGTTTATTATGGTCTGGGATAATCACATGACCAGCTCAGCTCGCTATGCAGATATCTTGCTTCCTGACGTTTCCTGGCTAGAAACAACCGATTTAGTGAATAACTCCTATGCGACAGGTCCGTACCACTACCTGATCCGCATGCAACCGACGATTACACCACTATGGGAAAACCGTCATAACTATGATGTGCTAGCGGAAATCGCTCATAAATTAGGTGTTGGTGAGACGTTTACCGAGGGAAGAACTATCGACCAGTGGGTTGAGCATTGTTACAACGAAATCCGTAGTACGAAACGCCCTAATCTGCCTGAGTTCAGCAAAACTGCCAATATGGGCATTATTGACCGTGAGTTGGCGGATATTGAGTCTCACATCGCGCTTAAAGAGTTCAGAGAAGATCCTGAAGCTCATAAGCTTCCAACACCGTCTGGAAAGATTGAGATTTACTCTGAACAGCTAGCAATCCTTGATAAAGAGTGGGAACTACCGGAAGGGGACCGAATTCCTGCCGTAGCCGAATATATGCCTTCAAGAGAAGGTTTGGGTGATGTTGAGCGCATGAAACAGTTCCCGCTGCAAATGACAGGTTTCCACACTAAACGTCGTACTCACTCCACATATCACAGTGTCGCGGTACTGCGCGAAGCTATACCAGATGAGGTGTGGATGAACCCAATGGATGCAAGCGAACGTGGACTGAATCATGGCGACATGACGATTATCTTCAATGACCGTGGACAAGTACAGATGCCGGTTAAAGTAACCGATCGCATTATGCCGGGGGTAGTCGCTGTACCTCAGGGTGCGTGGCATCAGACGAACCGAAATGGGGTAGATATTGGTGGCTGTATTAACTCATTGACCACTCAACACCCTTCGCCATTAGCGAAAGGTAACCCTCAGCATTCGAACCTTGTCGAAATTAAACGTGCATAAAGAATTAGGATAAAGTTATGACTCAATATGGTTTTTATGTCGACTCGTCTAAATGCACGGGTTGTAAAACATGTCAGGTTAGCTGCAAAGACCGAAATCAGCTAGATGTTGGTCCTAAGCTACGCCGCATTTACGAATACGGCGGCGGTTCCTGGGTAAAAAATGCGGATGGTACATTCGATCAGGACGTATTTAACTACTACCTATCAATCAGTTGTAACCACTGTGATAATCCAACGTGTGTGGAAGGTTGTCCAAGTGGCGCAATGCATAAACGCGCTGAAGATGGTCTCGTCGTTGTGAATCAGGATGTGTGTATCGGTTGTCGTTACTGTGAAATGCGTTGTCCGTATGGTGCTCCACAGTACGACGAAGAGAAGAAAGTCATGGCTAAATGCGATGGCTGTTATGAGTACGTTTCTCGTGGTGAAAAGCCTATTTGTGTCGCGTCATGCCCGCAACGAGCTTTAGATTTCGATGAAATTGAAACTCTGCGTGTGAAATACGGTACACAAGCAGAAATCGCTCCATTACCCAAAGCACACCTGACTCAGCCGAATCTGGTTGTGAAAGCACATGCTAGTGCTCGCCAGTCTGGTGATGCGTCTGGCTCAATTCTTAATCCAGAGGAGGTCTAATCATGAAAGAACTTCCATTAGTCTTCTTTACAGTATTGGCTCAAGCATCGGCGGGTGCCTTTATTTTGATGCAGATCTGCGCATTAATGAAGAAAATCGACCAGAAGCAGGCAACTAAGATAGCAATGATCTCTTTGGTTATGGTGGTGGTTGCCGGGGTTTCAGCACTAACGCACCTTGGTCAGCCATTTAGAGCGATGAATGCGCTGTTCGGCTTAGGGCGTTCACCAATGAGTAATGAGATCATCACCTGTGGTCTGTTTGGTGGATTGGTATTCTTATATGCGGTTGGTAACCTGAAGAAAATGATCCCGGAAGCGACGGTTAATATCATTGGCTACTTGAGTGCTATTGCCGGCGTTGCTCTGATCATACTTATCCCAAATGTTTATCAATTGGAGACTATTCCGGCGTGGAACACTGGATTTACCTCGTTGCAAATGGTACTGACTGCAGTTATTTGTGGTGGTGCGATTCTGACGGCGGTAAATGTGGGTGGTAAAGCGTGGTTATTAACTGCATTGGCGACAGTGTTATTGTTTGCTTTAACTCCGGGCTATTTCTCGTTCCTATCGCAAGCAAACGTTGAGTTGCACCAGCAAGATATGCTGTTCTGGGGTGCTAAATACGCGCTACTTGCGCTGGGCGTTTTAATTTTGGTCGCTGCTGCATTCATGACGAAAGGCGCTCAAAATGCTCGTTTGGCGGCACTCGCATCTGTGTTGATCGTGGTTGGTGAAATTGCGGGTCGAATTGGTTTCTATGACCTTTGGGCAATTGGTATGTAATAGAGTAGAGCGACATTTACTACTATTGCAAAACAAGGTGCTGGGAGAAATCTCAGCACCACACTCATCAACAAATAGGCGAGCCAGATGAATCCTCTTATTTTTGTATTTCAATTGCTTGGGCAGAATTTATACACCTGTCCGAGTGTTGAAAATGAGCAAATTCGCGATACCTTAAAACAACTCCCTGATCTGCTTAACTGGCCAGATAAAGATAAAATCAGTCAACAAATCGCATCCTTGCCTGAGTTGGAAATTGACGAACTTGAGTATCAATATTCAGTACTGTTTGAAGGCCAGGGCGAAATGCCATGCCCACCATGGGGCTCGGTATATCTGGATAAAGACAATATTGTATTTGGCGAATCTACCACTTATTACCGTGCTTTTTTACGTCAGCATGGGTTGGAAATTAAAGGTGATTACAGAGAGCCAGAAGATCAATTTGGTTTAATGCTGTTGGCACTCAGTCAGTTGTTGGAGAGCGAAAATTCTGAAGCTGGGATGGAGCTAATCACGGAGCATCTTATGCCTTGGGGTGAGCGCTATCTGGAGTTATTGGCGAATAACAACCTCAGTGAATACTACGCTTTACTCGCTAAGGTAACTAAAGAATTGTTCGATGTATTGCAAAGTGAATTTCAATATTCTGTTACTTCAAAACCACTCTATTTCTGAACTTCTTCATAAGAACAGATGGGGCCACAATGCGTGACCTGTATCTGTTCTTTTTATCTCATTTACATTCCAGACGATTAGAAAACTATTCTCGGGCATCACTGTCGGTTGTGGCCTTAAATCTCGCTTGGTAGGGGTAGACTTCTAAAGCCAGTGGCTTCTAACCTGTTTAATTAGTTATTTTTTCACTTTCATTGGGTTATATAGAGAATATACTAAACTTTCGTAACAATTTGTATCAATCAAGCCAACACCGAAAAGTTGAGAACTATGCCCTATGTTTGAAGAGTTAGCTTTTGCCGGGCTCCTGTTTAGTCCGTTGGTGGTTTTTATGCCTCTTGCTTTTTTACTGTCATGGTGTACACGTTTTGTGCTGCATAAATCAGGCTTATACGCAAAACTGTGGAAGGCTCCCTGGTTTGAAGTCAGCTTGTATGTCTGTTATCTCGCGTTAGTCATCTATCTATTAGGGAGCTAATCATCTTATGGGAAAATTCGTTCGCATCTCCCTCACTCTTACTACTTTGGTTATTGCCGTTATTCTTGGTCATTGGATTTGGCAACACTATTTATATTCTCCCTGGACACGTGATGGACGAATAAGGGCCCATGTGATTACGATTGCTCCGGACGTTTCTGGTTGGGTCAATGACATTGAGGTCGGTGATAATCAGGATGTCAAAAAGGGCGATGTTATTTTCACCGTTGACGATGCTCGCTATAAAGCGACGATAGCAGAGTTGGAAGCGCAAGTTGAAAACAAAAAATATGCTTGGGAATTAGCAAAACATCAGTACTCGCGACGTGAGACATTAACCAATAAACAATTGATTAGTGAAGAAACGGCGGAGAGCGCTCGTATCACTACTGAACTGGCTAAATCGAATTACAAACTGGCTCAGGCCCAGCTAGCCAGTGCACAGATCAATCTGGATCGTACCGTTATAAAAGCCCCTGCAGATGGCAGTATTATCAATTTGAGTCTTCGAGAAGGTAATTATGTCAGTCAGGGTAAATCAGTGCTTTCATTAGTGAAAGCGAACTCTTTTTATGTGACGGGTTATTTTGAAGAAACTAAAATCCCACTGATTAAACTTGGCCAAAAGGCAAAAATCACCTTAATGAGCGGTGGTAAAGCACTAACCGGAACCGTAACGAGTATTGGTGAAGCGATTGCTGATAGTAACACTAGTGGTAACAGCCAACTGCTACCTCAGGTTCAGCAGACCTTTAACTGGGTTCGTTTAGCGCAGAGAATCCCGGTTGATATCAAATTGGATGATTACCCCAATGATCTTAATCTTAGCGCCGGGATGACAGTTTCTATTCATTTAGATGAGAACGTTCAGTAACCATGCAAGCACTATTTAATAGTCTATTTTTCCCTGATAAACAGGCGATAAAGTTTGCTATCAAAGGCGTGATTGCTATGGCTTTGTCTCTGTTCATCGCCATGTTCTTAAATCTAGACAGACCGTATTGGGCATTAATTGGTGCAGTATTTCTGCAAATTCGTCCTCAAGGCGGTCTGGTAGTTGAAAAGGGCATGTACCAGATTATCGGTACTCTGGTTGGCGGCATTGTTGGTATCACAATTCTTCAGTGGTTTGCACCTTACCCTGAAATAGCACTCGGCTTGTTGGCTCTTTGGTTAGGTATTAACTCGGGACTATCAGCCATGGTGCGTCGCCAAAATTTAGTGTACGCCTTTGCGATGGCAGGTATGACAGCATGTTTAGTATGCTTATTAGTGATGGTACAGCCAGATATTGCCAGCAGTCAGCGTGTTTTTGATATTGCACAGGCCCGAATCAGTGAAATTGTCATTGGTGTCATCTGTGCAACTCTGGTCAGCAAGCTGATTTGGCCAGTAAAAGTTAAAGATGGATTAGTGGTTAACGCGAAGAACGTAATTAACCAGACGTTAGGTTATTTAACCATTGAGCTGGATAAAAATGGTTCTCACGAGGAACGTCATCAAAAGATTGATAGCATACTTGAATCAGTGACCGCTCTTAGTGATGACTCAAGCGCAGTGAGTTTTGAAGGACCGGAAGGCAAAGGGCAGAGCAGGGCAGCAAATGCGATAGGTAATAGCGTATTATCCTTGTTGGCTCTGGTGCAAATTTTTGGGCGTTTGCAACGTCGGCATCCGGAACTCGTCGGTGAGGTTCTTGAGCCAGTACTGGATAAGATGCGCACGAGCTTTACTCAAATGGCAACGTCGCAAGATTATGATGAGTGCTACGTTATTGCCCAGTCACTGCGCCGTAGTCAGATGGAATATGCGAATCAGGTTAGTGAAAAAACACCGCTACAAAAACGTTTACTCAAGATCTCTCTCGAGTTGAGTACTGAGTTGATTATGTTGCTTAAAGGTTATGCCAAGTTATCCAGCAAAGAGACGACCAATTTGAATGCGCCTAGTTTTCAAAGCCATCGTGATCCGTTGGTTGGCATTACGACCGGGCTCCGTAGTATGTTGCTATTTCTGGTTGGTGCCGGACTTTGGGTGGGGACTGGCTCATCCTCCGTCATGATGATTATGATACTGCCTGTGGTGTTTTCTATTATGATGGCTCGCTTGCCTATGGCTATTCTTACCATCGTGTTGAAGCGGCTACTAGTTGGTATTGTTATCGCCTTGCCGTTGGCTATTTTTTATGCGTTACCTTTAGTGGCGGCAAGCAGTAAAGATTTTGAGATGCTAGTACTCATTTTGGCAGGCCCTTACTTCTTAGGTTTGCTGGCGTTAGCGAATCAACCTACCTTGCCATATGGCCTCGGAATTTGTATCCCGTTTACTATTTTCATTATGCCTAGTACAGACATGACTCGGGCACTAACCGTTAGCACGACGATTAGTAATGGAATGGCCATTTTTGTTGGTGTATCGGTGCTGTACTGGATTTTCAAGTTAGTCACAGGGCCAAGCTTGCCACTCATGCTGACACGCCTAATGCGAGCGACTCAGCGTGATCTCATTGATATGGACAAGCACACCGCGCCAGAGCAGTGGTTCAATGCACGTATGGGGGATCGGTTATTAAGGATTTCGACTTATGATAAAGCACTAAGTTCAGAGCGAAACGTTACAGACCTTGCATTAACGGGATTAAACCTTGGTCATGTATCCATGCGTTTGCATCGTATTATCCGAAGAGTCGCAGATACTCGATTGGATTCACATTTGAATTATTGGCAGGAGGCGCTCGCTAACGCGTACTTAAACGCTTTTTATGGTAAAGAAGACCCAACGTATCAGCTTGCCAATGCGTCACTGTTATCGAGATTAGATGAATTTGATTTTTCACTGGAACAGAAAGACATACTGGCGGGTATGTGTGAACGTATTCAACTGACTCTTGATCGGAGTGCGAAAGCCATTGCTGAAGAAAGAACCTAGACAGGTATGCGGAAAGGACATCAGATGATGCCCTTTTTCTTACTTGGGATACATCTATTATCGAGTAAATTCCTGGCTGCTGTTGCTGGTAGTTTCGTCATCTAGTTTCACTGGCCCATACTGGCACAAAAATCCATCTGTGAGATAGTTAACTCTCGGCTGACTAGTAATTGCCTCATTCCTTATTTCAGCAGACTGGCTGCTCACTTTACTCGTTCACAAATTGACATATTTTTATTTATGTCAGCACTGGCATTTCTTTGCCATTTTCTTTCAATATTTTTTTTCTCTCTTCTCTAAATTGTGAGAACAAACACCACATTGATCATTGAAACCGGTTACATTGGGATGGTTGATAGAAAGTAAGGACGTGTAGAAATGAATAATGTCAAGCTAACAGTAACTGATTTGAGCCACACATTATTAAAGGAAAAAGGAGAACTACCATCAGATTTTGGTAGTTTTGTCCACCTTCAACATGTTTTCCATGAGATAAAAAGTTACTATAAATCATGTTCTTACCGTCCATGTTTGTGTCTCAGTGTTTGTCAATTGTCCTGATGTATGGACACTATTTAGTATTGTGGCCTCATTAAATTTTGCTTACCTTGGCAATCATAAATGACGCACCGAAACAGCTTATTAAATAGAAATATTGAACGATTAAGCATTGATCTGTAACTAATGGTAAAAATTGAAAATGATTACCTCACGACAACATAAAATATTACGCTTCCTGCTACAACAGCGGGAGTATGTCACGTTGTTCAATCTGGCAGAACAATTTAGTGTGTCGAAAAAAACTATCCAGCGTGATCTAAATATTCTTGATGATTACTTAGCTGATTCGAACGTCCAGGTGGATAAAAAAACAGGGGCTGGTGTCTTGCTGGTGGCTGAAAATGCGGCTGACCTCTTGCAACTTGAACTGCAGATCAATGGTGAAAATGAAGATGCAGACAGTATTATGGGTCATGCCCGCCGGATAAAAATTGCCTCTTGGTTATTGAGCGAAACGCCAAAAGAAACGTCAATCAATAAGCTGTCAGAACGTTTTTATATCAGTAATGCCTCTGTCGTTAATGACTTAAGAATTATTGAAGACTGGATAACTCAGCTAGGGTTGCAGTTAATTCGTAGTCAAAGTGGAACCCGAATTAAAGGGAATGAAAATAATGTGCGTCAGGCGATGGCCGCATTGATTAACGGGTTAATTAACCATCAGGAGCCGGGCCTCGTGAACCATTCACGGCTAGATCCTGGTAGCTATAAAGCGCTGGTTCAGTATTTTGGCGAGGACGAAGTTTCCTTTGTGCAGGCTCTGTTGCAAGAAATGGAACAGGAACTGGCCTACCCTTTAGGCGAAGCATACTACATCAATATTTTTACCCATATTTTGATTATGATGCGCCGCCGCACCAGGGGGAATTTACTGGATAACCCAGACCATGTTTCCCAACAGCCTCTAGAGGACCCGGTATTTTTCGTGGCCGGTAAGATGGTGGAAAAAATTGAGCAGCACATTGGTTTACCCTTACCGGAAGATGAAGTGTGGTTCATTTACCAATACATTATTTCATCTGGTGTATTGGTGGTTGAAAATCAGGCTAGCACCCAGTTACATACCGAACTGTTTAGTCATGAGGCGCATGATGTTACTTCGGATTTAGTGAGGAGCTTTTCACAGTTAATTAATATTGATCTTAGCCAGGATAACCAATTGTATGATGGACTCATGGTCCATATCCGGCCCTTGATTAATCGACTTCATTATCAGATTAATATTCGTAATCCTTTACTGGATGATATTAAAAATGAACTGGTGGATGTATATAACTTAACTCGTATTGCGGTAGAAAACGTCTTTGTTCGTTGTACTCAACAAAGAGTTTCTGATGATGAAGTTGGGTATCTGGCTGTCCATTTTCAGGCAGCTATTGAACGTCAAATTACGCATAAGCGTGTTTTGCTGGTGTGTTCTACTGGAATAGGTACATCACACTTGTTGAAAAGCCGTATTCTACGTGCATTTCCCGATTGGGAAATCGTTGCTTCGGTGCCAGCCAGTAATTTACAAAGTGTTAACCAGAAAACCGCACCTGATCTTGTTATCTCTACTATTCATGTACCAGAGATTGATACGCCAGTGGTGTATGTCACCGCATTTCTTAATGATGCGGATATCCAGCGTATTACTGAAAAAGTAATCACAGAGAAGCTGCATCAGGCAAGCGATACGCATACTGTTACTCAATCTTGATTCGATGTTAACGAAGCTGGTTTATGGATATTTCGAAAGTACTCAATGTGAATCATATAAAATTAAATATGGTCGCTAAAACTAAAAAAGAAGCGCTAGAAGAATTAACAGATTTATTGGTGCAGGATGGAGCTGTTATCAACAAGGATGAATTTCTTCGAGATATCTGGCTGCGCGAGGAGCTAGGACCAACTGGATTTGAAAACCATATCGCGATCCCGCATGGACAATCCTCGGCGGTAAGACATACCACATTGGCCATTGGACGTACCCCACATAAAATCCCTTGGGAAACAATGGATGGTATCGATATTCGCTGTATCATTTTATATGCTATTCGTTCGGAAGAGCAAAATACGACTCATATTCGTTTATTAACACAAGTTTCATGTGCATTAGCCGATGAGGACATAATCGCTCAATTACTGGAAGAAAATGATCCAAAAAATATTATTGAGATGTTTAATACGCAAGCTGACGTAGATTACTAACCCTAACCATTTTCCTTATCTAGAGCGGTATTTTCCAGTATCGCTACTCCTTTGAACCTTTCGCAGCACCATACCGTATTCATGGATAATTACTCGCAGCTTTGTGACTGAATAATTATCCATGAGCACTGATATAGAAGACTTGAAGAATATATTTTTCTAAATCAATTCCAATCACAATCAATCATAACATGATGTACCTCACATAAATATTTCTACTATACTTAAATTTAGTTGAAGATGAGTGGGTTGCATATATAGAGACACATCTAAAGTATATTTCTAAGATCTTATGTCCGAACACCTGCTGTGCTTCAGTGTTTGTCAAATGTCCTGAGATATGGACACCTTTTAGTATTGTGGTCCTATGACATTCTCCTTATATTTATAATCATGGATTACGCACTAAATCAGACATTAAATAGAAATCTTATTCAATTTGGCAGAGAAATTTAGTGCATTACCGAAACACGAATAAAAGAGAAGTTGCATCAGACAAGCGATGTACATACTGTTACTCAATCTTGATTCAATATTAACGAAGGTGGTTTATGGATATTTCGACAGTACTCAATACGAAACATATAAAATTAAATATGGTCGCTAAAACTAAAGAAGAAGCAATTGAAGAATTAACAGATTTATTAGTGCAGGATGGCTCTGTTATCAACAAGGAAGAATTTCTTCGAGATGTCTGGATCCGTGAGGAGCAAGGATCAACTGGATTTGAAAACCATGTTGCGATCCCACATGGAAAATCTTTGGCGGTAAGCCATACCACATTGGCCATTGGACGTACTCAACATGAAATTCCATGGGAAACGATGGATGGAAGCGATATTCGCTGTGTGATTTTATTTGCTGTTCGTTTGGAAGACCAAGATACGACTCATATCCGTTTATTAACAAAAGTTTCATGTGCATTAGCCGATGAGGACATAATCGCTAAATTACTGGAAGAAAATGATCCAGAAAATATTATTGAGATTTTGAATGCACCAGAAGAAGTTACTGCTTAACCCTAATTATTTTTTACTGTCTATCGTAGATATGAAAATAATTAAATAAATTGTCGAGGATTATTATGAATATTGTTGGAATTTCAGCCTGCACTGTAGGCATTGCACATACTTATATTGCACAAAAGAAAATTGAAATCGCAGCGAAAAAAGCTGGGCATAACGTAAAAATTGAAACTCAGGGTACGATTGGTATAGAGAACGCATTAACCGATGATGAGATTGCACAAGCAGATATCGTCGTGTTGGCTGCTGATGTTCAAGTTTCTGGAGAAGAAAGGTTTGCCGGAAAGAAAGTAGTTAAAGTAAAAACAGCAGTAGCAGTTAAATCACCAAATAAGCTTATTGAAAAACTACAAGAATTAGTTTTAGAAGGCTGTAAGAATTAATAAAAATAATAAATTTTTCACCAATTATTATCCAATATGAAATAGAGGGTGTTACTTATGAGTATGAAAGAAATCTGGAAAGCAGCAAACCCTAAAGGGCATCTGCTAACCGCTATCTCGTTTTTGATTCCAATTGTTTGCGGTGCTGGTTTCATTATTTCTATCGGTTTGTCTCTTGGAGGTTCGGTAGACGATACTTTGGTCGCTGGGCAATTCGATGTGTGGGGAGTGCTCGCTACAATGGGAGCGAAGGCTCTTGGACTATTACCCGTTGTTATTGCTTGCGGGATTGCTGGTTCTATTGCCGGTAAACCGGGTGTCGCACCTGGCTTTGTAGTCGGTCTCGCTGCTAATGCGATTTCCGCCGGTTTCATTGGTGGTATTCTCGGCGGTTATATTGCCGGTTATCTTGCTCTTGCCATCATCAAATATGTCAAGGTACCAAATTGGGCTAAGGGCTTAATGCCGACATTGATTGTTCCCTTCTTTGCATCGATCATTAGTGGTCTGATTATGGTCTATGTCATCGGTACTCCTGTGGGTATGTTTACCGAGGCACTAACCTCTTTCTTAAGAGATATGGGCACTTCATCTAACTTAGTTTTAGGTGCTGTTATTGGCGCTCTGTGTATTATTGACTTCGGTGGCCCGATCAATAAAACATGTTTTGCATTTGTATTAACGCTTCAGGCACAGGGTATCAATGAACCAATTACTGCACTCCAGTTAGTAAATACAGCTACACCTGTGGGTTTTGGCCTCGCTTATTTTATTGCCAAACTTATGCGTAAAAATATTTATAACTACGCGGAAATCGAAACTCTAAAATCTGCTGTTCCGATGGGGGTAGTGAATATTGTTGAAGGTGCAATACCGGTAGTTATGAACGATATCGTTCGTGGTATCACTGCGGCAGCGATTGGTGGTGCTTGTGGTGGTGCGATTACCATGGTGTATGGTGCTGATGCGACTGTACCTTTTGGCGGCATTTTTATGCTTCCAACCATGTCGAACCCAATGGCCGGTGTAATGGCATTGTTAGTAAATATTCTAGTCACGGGTACAGTCTATGCGGTGATTAAGAAAGATGTTCCTATTGATGTCATCGCAGAGGATGAAGAAGAGGAAGATATCGATTTGGATGATATCAAAATAAGCTAAAATATGGCCAAAAAAATTCAATACATCTAGCAAGTAAAAATATAAAACGGTCCTAATAATTAGGTTGATGAAAAATATTTCACTCTATTATTGGATAATGGACCGTTTTATTTAAAATTTAACCTATATCTTTTACTTAATTAAAGAACGGATTTAAAAAATATGAGTGAACATATACATATTTCCCCATCATTGATGACAATGGATCTTGACCAGTTTAAAGAGCAGATTACTTTTTTAAATGATAATGTAGATTCATTTCATATTGATATAATGGATGGCCATTTTGTACCTAATCTCAGCTTATCCCCATGGTTTATTGAACAAACTCGTAAGCTAACTAATAAAGAGATGTCAGCACATTTGATGGTAACTGACCCTACATTCTGGGTGCAGCAGCTTATTGATATAAAATGTGAAGTCATTTGTATGCCAGCGGAACAAATAAATGGCACAGCCTTCCGTCTGATTGATCAAATACATGCAGCAGGCCTAAAAGCTGGAGTGGTACTGAATCCGGAGACTCCTGTTAGCGAAATCCTGCCATATATCGATATTCTCGATAAAGTAACAATTATGACTGTTGATCCTGGGTTTGCTGGCCAGCGATTCCTCGTAAAGATGCTAGACAAAATTACCGAATTAAGGGAGCTTCGTGATACGAATGGCTACCAGTATGTTATTGAAATGGATGGCTCAACCAATAAAGAACACTGGAAAGTGATTCATGATGTAAAACCGGATATTTATGTCATTGGGCGCAGTGGACTTTTCAATTTGACGGATAATATTGAAAGTTCATGGCAACAAATGGTTACTGAGTTTGAAGAAGCGACTGGAGAAAAATTTATCCAGCTTCAAACTGACGAGGCGGCGTAACTCCAAACAGCCCTAAACGAGCTAGTACAGTGAGAGACGTAAGATTAGTATTCGTTGATTATTTATTCAAATGTTGTACTGGCTCTTCTCTACTAAGCATTGCCCCATCAGGAATTGGATTGTTGTCACTGTTAAAATTTAACCTGTTAGGGGTAACAGAGTAGAGAATGTCTCGTTATTCGCAGGAAAGAAATAATATTAAGAAAGCTATTCCCTCCATGCTCTCTTCAGTGCCAATTGAGCTAACTATTACCAATAAAGTGAAACGTTTGATTGTGTGCTAAATAAATGCCCAAAAGAATAGGACGATAGGAAATGAACAACAAATTGGAACAACTTCGTAAAGTAACGACTGTAGTAGCAGATACCGGTGATATTGAAGCAATCGCTAAATACCAGCCTGAAGACGCAACCACTAACCCTTCTCTTATTCTTAAAGCTGCCCAAATTGCAGATTATGCACCGCTAATCAATCAGGCTGTGGAATTTGCTAAGTCTCAAAGCAGCGATAAAGCACAACAAATCGAAGATGCTTGCGACATGCTTGCTGTTAACATTGGTAAAGAAATATTAAAAATTG
Organism: Vibrio sp. YIC-376; assembly: GCF_052353105.1. NCBI lineage: Bacteria > Pseudomonadati > Pseudomonadota > Gammaproteobacteria > Vibrionales > Vibrionaceae > Vibrio > Vibrio sp. YIC-376. The sequence goes on along the minus strand of NZ_JBBWFK010000001.1, from coordinate 770,459 downwards.
TCCCTGGACGTATTTCTACTGAAGTTGATGCACGTCTTTCTTTCGATACTCAGGCAAGTGTGGAAAAAGCTCGTAAGCTGGTAAAACTGTACAACGATGCTGGTATCTCTAATGACCGTATCCTTATTAAACTGGCTTCAACCTGGGAAGGTATCCGCGCTGGTGAAATTCTGGAAAAAGAAGGTATCAACTGTAACCTGACTCTTCTGTTCTCATTTGCGCAGTCTCGTGCATGTGCTGAAGCGGGTGTATTCCTGATCTCTCCATTTGTTGGCCGTATTATGGACTGGTATAAGGCAAAAGAAGGCCATGGCTTTGAAGCGCAGAAGGATCCGGGCGTATTGTCTGTCACTACAATCTACAACTACTACAAAGAACACGGTTATAACACTGTGGTAATGGGTGCAAGCTTCCGTAACATCGGTGAAATTCTTGAACTGGCTGGCTGTGACCGCCTGACTATCGCTCCTCAACTTCTTCAGGAACTGGAAGAGGCTGAAGGTGAACTGGTTACTAAGCTAACACCGACAACAGAAATCAAAGAACGCCCAGCGGCAATGAGTCACGCTGAATTTATGTGGGAACACAATCAGGATGCAATGGCGGTAGAAAAACTGGCAGAAGGCATCCGAAACTTCGCTATCGATCAGGGCAAACTTGAGGGCATGATTGAAGCAAAACTTTAATCTTGTGTTCCGGAAAGCAGATTGTCTTCATCAAAGGTGCACATGTAACCTGTGTACCTTTTCTTTGAACCTCTGCTTTCTATCTGCACCATATTCGTTTTTTAAATTTTTATATTAATCCAAATTTGGTAACCACGATGGAACGTAAACAATTAGCAAATGCAATTCGTGCTCTGAGCATGGATGGTGTTCAAAAAGCCAACTCAGGTCACCCTGGTGCCCCAATGGGCATGGCTGATATCGCTGAAGTACTATGGCGCTCTCACTTAAATCACAACCCTCAGAATCCAAATTGGGCAGATCGCGATCGTTTTGTTCTTTCAAATGGCCACGGCTCAATGCTCATTTACTCACTGCTGCATCTGACTGGTTATGATCTTTCTATTGAGGATCTGAAGAACTTCCGTCAGCTACATTCAAAAACACCTGGTCACCCTGAATATGGTTATGCACCCGGTATTGAAACCACAACTGGTCCACTAGGCCAGGGGATTAGTAATGCTATTGGTATGGCTCTGGCAGAAAAATCGCTGGCAGCGCAATTTAACAAACCAGAGCACGATATCGTTGACCATTTCACTTACGTTTTCATGGGTGACGGATGTATGATGGAAGGTATCTCTCACGAAGCATGTTCACTCGCTGGTACACTCGGTTTAGGCAAGTTAATCGCATTCTGGGATGACAACGGCATTTCTATCGATGGTAACGTTGAAGGTTGGTTTAGCGACGACACGCCTAAACGCTTTGAAGCTTATGGCTGGCAAGTTATTCCAGCGGTTGATGGTCACGATCCTGAAGCCATTAATGCGGCTATTGAAACCGCGAAAGCTGATACTTCTCGCCCGACGTTGATTTGTACTAAAACGATTATCGGTTTTGGTTCTCCGAATAAATCTGGTTCTCATGATTGTCACGGTGCACCATTAGGTGCAGAAGAAATTCAGGCCGCACGTGAATTCCTTGGCTGGAATTATCCTCCATTTGAAATTCCATCTGATGTTTATGCTGCGTGGGATGCCAAAGCAGCGGGTGAGAAAAAAGAAGCCGAATGGGGGAATAAGTTCGCCTCATACGAATCGCTTTACCCAGAGCTTGCAGCAGAGTTTAAACGTCGTATCAACGGCGAACTCCCTGCTCAATGGGAAGATGAAAGTCAGAAAATCATTGCTGATTTACAAGCCAATCCAGCGAATATTGCTTCTCGTAAAGCATCACAAAATGCACTGGAGGCATTTGGTAAAATGCTTCCAGAGTTTATGGGCGGTTCGGCAGATCTTGCACCATCAAACCTCACCATGTGGTCAGGCTCAAAATCCCTCACTCCTGAAGACGCTTCCGGCAACTATATCCACTACGGTGTGCGTGAATTTGGTATGACGGCAATCATAAATGGTATTGCTCTACACGGTGGTTTTGTACCGTATGGCGCTACGTTCCTAATGTTTATGGAATACGCACGTAATGCCATGCGCATGGCTGCTTTGATGAAAATTCAGAATATCCAAGTCTACACTCACGATTCCATCGGTCTGGGCGAAGATGGTCCTACTCACCAACCGGTAGAACAAGTTGCATCGCTACGCTTAACGCCGAACATGAGCACATGGCGTCCATGTGATCAGGTTGAATCAGCAATTGCTTGGAAATTTGCCATCGAACGCAAAGACGGTCCGACATCTCTGATCTTCTCTCGTCAGAATCTGGCGCAGCAAGATCGTACTGCAGAGCAGTTAGCTGACGTGGAAAAAGGTGGTTACATCCTTAAAGATTGTGAATGCACACCTGAACTGATCTTCATTGCAACAGGTTCAGAAGTTGAACTGGCGATGTCTGCTGCGACGGAGCTGACTGCAGAAGGTGAGAAAGTTCGTGTTGTATCTATGCCATCGACAGATGTATTTGATAAACAAGATGTAGCGTATCGCGAATCTGTACTTCCCGCTGCAGTTACTGCTCGTGTTGCTGTTGAAGCATTAATTGCAGACTACTGGTACAAATATGTTGGCTTTGGTGGTGCCGTGGTGGGTATGACTACCTTTGGTGAGTCAGCACCAGCTGATCAACTGCTCAAGATGTTTGGTTTCAGTGTTGAAAATGTGGTTAAAGTAGCAAAAGAAGTTTTAAGAAAGTAACTCGTTTCAAGCTGTTAAAATATAGGTAAGCAAAATGCCAGCTTTTATATAAAGTTGGCTTTTTTTATTCAACCGATGTCTATTTGGAGTATTTTTATCGAAATCCAGTCTAACTCAAGTATTAATACTTTTTTCTGATCTTTTCCGCTTTTCTGAGCTAAATATTAATGCCTATTACTTCTAACTTACTGATTTACAATTTATTTTTAATTACTGTGGATGAGTGGTATTTTGACTCAACTAATTTCCCAGCTTGTCAGTATTCACGGACAAAAAATTAACTCCATCAAAGTGGACGGACTCACGTAGCGAATCTATTTCGAGAAAATTGTTGTGAAGTGTTCGTATATAGCAGAGACAAGGCTGAAGTTCCCATAACAGGAATAATCGTACCTGATAATTCTGAAATTACAGGTTACTTTGATGTTGTTATTAATTGTGCTCGCCCACATTGGTCTGAATATTCGCCTGACGAAATCGCTGCTATTGAGAATCAGCTACTAGAACAGCTAGATAAATTTGCTGCAGAGGGTGCTATAAAAATCAATACATCAGGTGTTTGGTTCTTTGGTAAGTCGCCTCCTGATGATTTGGCAAACTTCATTTTAAAGCCTTTGCAAGCAGTTAAGCGTGATGTTTATACAATACAGGCAGCCTTGAGTAAAGACTGGAATATTGTTTATTGCCCTAGTTTGGTTTACGGAGGTGAAAACTGTCAGTTATCAGTTTAAGCCGACTCGGTCAGTTGAAAGGTATATAAAAAATCACACATAAGGACAATGGTCTCTGTTGGGCAGAGCTTCATTTGAGACACTTTATCTAACCCTCAAGTATTTATAAATTGCATGCATTGCCAGCTATCGGGGTTCTCTATTTTTGGACAACACTCACGTGATACACATTAAGCCTGCTATTTATAACGAGCTTAAGTAAGCATTTATTCTAAGTGCTTAAACTGCAACGTCACCAGCCGCTGATAGAGTTCGCAGCTTTGCATCAAAGATTGGTGGTTACCAATATCGACCAGTGCGCCATCGTCTAATACAGCGATCTTATCCGCATGTTGGATAGTCGATAAACGATGAGCAATGATCAGTGTGGTGCGACCTTTCATTAACGCCTCTAGTGCTTGCTGAACATGGTGTTCACTTTCGCTATCTAGTGCACTGGTAGCTTCATCAAGCAGTAGGATTTTCGGATCTTTAAGAATTGCACGAGCAATCGCAATTCGCTGTTTTTGGCCTCCTGATAGCCTCACGCCGCGCTCTCCTAAAAAGCTACGATAACCTTCAGGCAGCTTCTCAATAAACTCATGTGCATGAGCTTTTTTCGCAGCTTCGATAACTTGCTCATCCGTCGCTTCGGGGTTGCCGTAACGAATATTGTGGAACACATCGTGGCTAAATAAAGCGGGTTGTTGTGGTACGAGTGCCATTTGGCTGCGAAGATCGTTCGGGTCGAACTGGCGAATATCTACTCCTCCAAACAAAACTTGGCCTTGCTGTGGATCGTAAAAACGTTGTAGCAGTTCGAATAGAGTCGTTTTACCAGCACCTGACGGTCCAACTAGCGCCAATACCTTGCCTTGATCAGCGGTTAGGTTTAAGTCTTTGATAGCAGGTTGGTCGGGGCGAGAAGGGTAGTTGAAATTAACCGAGTTAAATGTAACCTCTGCGGGCATTGTTCCGCTTATCGGTAAATGATTGTTTGGCGCACTAATCTCGCTTTCTACTTGCAAGATCTCAATCAGTCTTTCGGTTGCGCCCGCGGCTCTTTGTAGCTCACCAAGCACTTCTGAAATGGTTGCCGTGGAGGACGCCACCATAATGGCATAAAACACAAACGCCCCCAGATCACCCGCTGACATTTTACCGTGGATTACATCACTGCGCCTACCCAGAGCATGCCAGCAATGGCGCTAAACACGATCACAATGACACCTGATATTAAAATCGCGCGCTGCTTCACTCGCTGTCTACCAACCTCGAACGCTTTTTCCACCTCTACGGCAAAGGCGGCTTTTTCATGTTCCTCTGAGCTAAAGCTTTGTACGGTTTTAATATGTTCTATCGCTTCACCGGCATAGCTGCCCATATCTGCCATTGAGTCTTGGCTTTGGCGAGACAGTGCACGCACTCGTCGACCAAAAACCAAAATAGGCACCAAAACGAATGGCACAGAAGCAAGTACAATTAACGTGAGCTTAAAGTTGGTGGCAAACAACATAATGATGGCCCCAACGCACATTAATGCGCTGCGCATCGCCATAGAAAATGAGGAGCCAATAATGCTCTGTAGCAAAGTGGTGTCAGTGGTGAGGCGCGACATAATATCGCCACTACTGTTGGTTTCAAAATAACTAGGATGCAGCGAAATAACATGGTTAAACACAGCAAGGCGAATATCGGCGCTGACGCGTTCACCTACTGATGAAACAAGATAGAAGCGAAAGAACGTGCCAATAGCAATACACAGAGTGATACCGATAATAAACTGAATCGCACTGGCTAGCTCTTGCAACGACTGCTGAGCAAAACCTTGATCGATCAAAATGCGCACCCCATAGCCGACCGACAGCGTCAGGCTTGCCGTCGCCACTAGTGCGACCAAGGCTGCGGTTACACGCCACTTGTAAGGTGAAACAAAGGTGTTGAGTTTAAGAAGGATACTGAGGTTTTTGCTATTTTTACTGCCCATGAGTGACTCACAAACCTTTTCTGATATTTGGCATAGTAAGCCACTTTGTCTAGTGCAACCAGTAACGGGTTACTTTCGAGGAACAATGTTCTTTTTTCTGAAACAAGTGATAAAGCCTGAATACTCTAGATATTTTCCAGAGTTTCCTTGGATTAATGAAGCTCAGTGGTAGTGCCTAATTAATGCTCACTTGCGCACAATAGAGCAAACTGGACTAATATTTGTCTCGCATTATCTGTGGTTGTAATCTGCTGCTTTTTCTCAGCGAAAATTTCACTTTCCAAGTGTCCCTCAATATTACCCAGCATATCAGCCATGATTTCGGCAGAAAACTCAGGGTGAAACTGTACGCCCCAAGTGCAGTTACCGATGCGAAATGAGTGGTGCTTATCCATATCACTTTCTGCAAGATGTACGGCGTTTACTGGTAGAGTCAGTACAGTCTGGAAATGTATGGTTTGTGCCAAAAACTGTTTCGGTAAACAAGAAAAAAGCGGGTCATGTTCGCTTTCGGCGCTCCGAGTAATGTTTACTGTACCTACTTCTAAGCCATTTGGGTTATATCCGGCTTTCCCGCCAAACGCATAAGCCAAAAGCTGGTGTCCAAAACATATGCCTAGGATAGGGATATTTTGTTCATTCAGCGCAACAAGCTCTCCGGCTAATCTTTTCATCCAGTCGGTTTCTTCAGTGACCATAGAAAGAGAACCCATGATAATGACACCTGCCAGAGTATTACTATCTGGTAGTGGGGTATGAATGCCGTCATGGAAAATGATATTTAATGAAACTTCACCAATAGACTGTTTAGCCCATAACTCGAAATCACCAAACTTACTGAGTTGCTTTTCCGGAGCAGATCCTACGTTGACGATTAATAGTGTTTTCATTACATCCCTTGGTCATATTTTTTGCAATCCAGTCAATATAAAGACCTGATTGAATAAACGCAATAAAGGTGTGAATGATGGTGTGTGTTTTGTAAGTCAGTGTGTTGAACTGCGTCATTAACTAATTGGATGGATAAATTACTTAAGTAAAATCAAAGCGAGCAATTAATTAACTCCTTTATTGGTTACATTGTAACGTTATAATGGTCAGTATTCAGTTCAGTTTGATTCGAACACGCTTTGTTGCGACTTCTAGGTTAGGTGCCCAGTTGGACACCTAATTACTAGATTTTATAGATATCGAGTTTTGAGGTGGTGTTTGAAATGGGCTGGATTCAGTGTTTCACCCGTTGCTTCCTTAACTAATTCATCCGTTGTTAATAAGCTACCTTTGCTCCAAATGTTGTCTGAAAGCCAAGTAAAGATAGGCGTAAGATCGCCGCTCTGGATAGCACCGTCAACGTCTACTGTTTTCTTCATTGCCGCCATAAACTGGGCCGCATACATAGCGCCTAATGTGTAGCTCGGGAAGTAACCGAATGCACCATCTGTCCAGTGAACACTGATATCTATTTTTTCAGTTAAAAATCGAGGTTGAAATTGGTCGGATAATAAGAAAGCCGTTACATAATCCTTTGAAATATTTGTGTTATCCTATAGTTAAATTTTGCTTGATAGTGTATTTAGGCAAATAGGTTGAGGCAGGAATGCATGGATGAACTCAGTGCTATAGATAACAAAATCGCAGCGCTTAAAGCAGAGTTAGCGCAACTTGAGGCTAAGCGGTTGAAGTTAATTGTTTCAGAAGAATCTGTGTCTACCGTATGTAGCAATACAATGTCTCCAGAACAAAAAGTCGAGCTATTTCGACGTTACTTCCGAGGAAACACTAACTGTTATGCAGTGCGCTGGCAAAACAAACAAGGCCGTTCAGGATACTCGATAGCATGTAACAATGAATGGCGACAGGGGATTTGTGACAAGCCGAAAGTCAAATGTTTGGAGTGCCCCAACCAATCGTTCAAACCACTGGATGAAAAAGCTCTGTATGATCACTTGTCGGGGAAATCTATTGTTGGTATCTACCCAATGGAAAGTGATAGTAACTGCTGGTTTCTTGCTATTGATTTCGATAAGAAGGACTGGAAGGAAGCCTCGCTGGCTTACGCTGAAGCATGTAGACGTAATGGAATAGATTTTTTGCTTGAACGTTCTCGTTCAGGGAATGGTGCGCATGTATGGATTTTCTTTGAAACTAAAGTTGATGCAGCTAGTGTGCGAAAGCTAGGTTTTATGCTGCTTGATCAGGCTATGCAAATCCACGGAGCGCTGTCCTTTGAATCATATGACCGGTTGTTTCCTAATCAGGATTTTTTACCTATAGCAGGAATAGGTAACTTGATTGCTTTACCATTACAAAAAGGTTCAAGAGCGGAGGGAAACTCTGAATTTGTTGATGGGAATTTTTTGTCTTATCAGAATCAATGGCAGATCCTAGCCTCAACAAAAAAATTGACAGTTGATGCTTTGGCTAAGTTGGTATTGTCTCATGAGTCTATTGATCATGATAAGACAGGGTTCACGTTGCCACCTTGGGAGCGAAACTTACCTGCTACTTCTTCTATAATTCTAGGGTGTCCAGACAGTATTGAAATCACTCTAGCGAATAGAATTTATCTTCCTATGGCAAGATTGCCAAATGCTCTGGTTGCTAGGTTAAAGAAATTAGCTTCATTTTCAAATCCCAAGTTTTTTAAGGCTCAGGGATTGCGGCTATCAACGAATGGAATATCCAGATACATATCACTGGCAGAAATCGATAGTGGTTACCTTGTACTACCACGAGGCTGTATTGATGATGCTTGTGAGTTATTGGAACAGTCGAATATCAAATTGTTCTTTGACGATAAAAGAAGACCTGGAGTTCGACTCAAAAGTATCCAGTTCAATGGCGTATTAAGGAAAGAACAAAAGGTAGCGGTGGATGCCGTTTCTAAATTTGATATCGGTGTTTTACACGCACCGACAGCGTTTGGGAAGACCGTAACGGTAATAGGACTGCTATGCAATAGAAAGGTCAACACATTAATCCTCGTTCACAATAAACAACTTGTGGAGCAATGGCAGGAGCGACTGAAAACGTTCACTACAGGTGTAGAGATTGGTGTACTGACAGGCTTAAAGAAAAAGCCAACGAAGGCAGTTGATGTCGCAACGTATCAAAGTTTACTTAACCGTAGCGATAACACCGTTAACCCTGTTGTGCATGAATACGGACAGGTCATCATAGATGAGTGTCATCATTTGTCAGCACCGCAGTATGAAAAATTATTGGGAGAGATTCACGCAAAATATGTATTTGGAATTAGCGCAACCTTGGAACGTAGAGATGGTCACCAGCCAATCATTTTCATGCAGGCGGGTAGGATAAGACATACCATTACTCCGACCAGTTCTGCGAAATTTGTCCAATCCCTTCAAAAGAAGGAGGTTCTCTTTGAACCTCCACTTCAATTGGTAACTCAAGAACCTCGACCACATATTGCTGATGTATATCAATGGCTGATTGAGAACGAAATGAGAAATCAGTTAATCATCAATGAAATCGAAGCCGAAGTGAGGCAAGAACGTGTTCCTATTGTTCTTACAGAGCGTCGAGAGCATGCAAAAATTCTTAGTGACATGTTGACTCTAAGATCAATTCAAAATGAGGTGCTCATTGGCGCAATGAAAAAGAAAGATCGAGAAGAGGTCAATGAAAAACTGGCGACCACACAGGTGCTAGTAGCGACTGGACGGTTTATTGGTGAAGGATTTGACCTACCTCGACTCGATACCTTGGTTCTCGCATTACCTGTATCTTGGAAAGGATCACTTGTTCAGTATGTTGGAAGGATACAGCGGGAGTATGACGGTAAGACGGAAACTCGTGTTATTGATTATGTAGATATGAAAATTCCAATGCTGGCAAGAATGTATTCCAAGAGGAGTCGAGGATACAAAGCGTTGGGTTTTTCTGACTCTGTGGCATATAAGCAGGAGAACCTCGCTTTATGAATAGATATGTACTTGATTCATCGGAAACACGGTTTGAGGTCGGATCACAGGGTAAGGTACTGGCAAATAAGCTTGGTATAACAATTTCTGATGAAATGGATGATGTTGAAGCAATTTTGTTAACCAAGTTATATGAAAAAATTTTCGAGGAAGGAAATACAGAGTTTCAGCTAACTTTTTCTGACATCATAGGCTGGCACAGGCAGTGGCTTGGTAATGTCTATGAATGGGCTGGGAGGATCAGAAATGTGGATATGGGCAAAGGAGGCTTCCAATTTACTTCACCACTTCAGATCGGAAGATGTATTGAACTGTTTGAACAGAATTATTTGTCAAAATTCGAAAGTATTCCAGAAATGGGCAAGGAAGAGTTAGTGTCGTACTTGGCTAGGAGCCACATTGAACTTATCTTGATCCATCCATTTCGGGAAGGGAATGGCAGAATAAGTCGACTACTTATGGACGTGATGTGCAACAAGGCAGGGTTAGGGCTATTAGATTACAGTTTGTGGGACAAACACAAAGACTTCTATATCGCTTCTATTCAAGCTGGTGTGGCGCATGAATTTCAGCATATGGAAAGACTGGTTAGAGACACCATTAGTTAGCTAATGATAAGGCGCTATACTTTCGCTTGTTTGCCTTTAGACGCTGTTCAATATTTTGAACAGGAGAGCCTGTCTCAATTGCAGTCGAGCTTGCCACTGCACGATAGATCATCTTTTGAGTGATTTTCTTTTTTTCTGTTTTCATATTTTTCCTGCTACAAGCGATGTCATATAGTATTGATGCTACATTACGTACTGTTATTTTTCAATCGACATAATGTTGAAAGGGTCCAGTAGTACACTGTTCTAAAAGGCCGCGAATAGAAAGATACGAGCTACTTCAGGGTAGCCCGTATTTAAGAACTAGAGGTAACGATTTTTTAAGTGGGTTTGAAAATGGACAGGATTCAGTGTCTCACCTGTCGCCTGTTTCACCAACTCTCCCGTCGTTAAGAGACTACCTTTGCTCCAGATATTGTCAGATAGCCAAGTAAAGATAGGCGTGAGATCGCCGCTTTGGATAGCACCGTCAACGTCTACTGTTTTCTTCATTGCCGCCATAAACTGGGCCGCATACATAGCGCCTAATGTGTAGCTCGGGAAGTAACCGAATGCGCCGTCTGGTCAGTGAACACTGGTATCTATTTTTTCAGCGAAGCACAGAGGTTGAAATTGGTCTGACAATAAAAATGCCGTTGCATTACTTGTGACGGATTCGCCAAAGTCATCAATGTCGGTTTCTTCGCTAACCCCACATCTGCTTTACCAGCTTTATCTTTCAAAAAATCACTAAAACGCAAAAATCTCACACTTTAAAATTAATGACTTACAACCTACTGTATTTACTACCTTTCACGAGTTTTACCCAGAAAACACGTAATCGACTTGCATCTTTCTAATGATTGCACGCCAAGCCAATCGAATATTTTCCTACGCGAATTTGAACAGTCGTATTAGACATGGCAATTTTTCGTCACATAAAAATAATCCCCTTTAATACTCCTTCCAAACCCTACAGGTAAAGACTCGGGAAGCGAGACGAGCACGATCTTTAATGGTGGAGAGAGTTCTGATGATCAAGTAATCATACAGGATCAATCACTACTTAACTTTTAAGGACAAATCCATGAAGCTAACAAAGATAGTCGGTTTAGCAACCATAATCTTCTCTCAAAGTGCCTTCGCCACCAGTGAGTGGCTCTCAGACCAAGTATACACGGCTGGGGATATCGTCACATGGCAAGGTGATACTTACATTTCCTCACATTGGACTAAAGGCATTGAACCTGTAATGAACGACATAAACTGGGATGGCTGGGTATTCATCGAAAGCTCTAGTATTAAAGACTGGGAGCCGAACACAGAGTACGATGGCGGTGACGTTGTTCGGCTTAACGCCAACCACTACTTAGCAAAATGGTGGTCAAAAGATGAGATACCTGCGGATTCAATAGCATGGCGCAAGTTATCCGACTTTGACGTAAGCCCTCCGACGCCACCTGCCAGTCCAGTTCTTGGAAGTGATGAAGACAGTAACGGCATACGAGATGATTATGAACAAGCGCTGAAGACTTTTTATCCTTTAGATAAACAGAACTATACACAGGTAGCCATCGCCGCAAGCTACGTATGGAAAAAGCAAACGGAGATTGCTCTCGATGACACAATAAAAATGACCCCTACATCTGCAGCTATTGCCTATAACGAAGAGCTGGCTTTAGATCATTGTTTTTTACTTCTCAAAAAAGAAGATCCTGACTTCAATCCACCTCACCTTGCCTACTACAATACACCGGAAAGAGCACTGAAATCCCGCATTGGCCATGAACGCATAGCTAAAATGATAGGGGACAGAACCGATCTCATTGTAATTCCGTCAGATCCATGTGTTGGGTATAACAAGGAGGGTATGTGATGAAACTATCGACAAAAATACTCCTACCTTTACTTACTTGCGGATTGTATAGCTCCGGTGCTCTAGCAGATAGATACTGTGTACAAAACGTAGACAATCTTCAACTATTTTACGTTAATGGACGCTTGACTCGTACTACTCGATCAACTTAATCAAAGTGCCAGCCACAATGTACATCTAAGCTAACTCAAGTTGGAGTGTGTAGTGGCAATCACGACCTAGTGAATATAGGTTGGTTAAAAGAACCGGATATATGGTTTGAAGATGAATCAATAGTGAGCATTGAATGGTGTAATGCTCGACGCAATAGCTTATGGATGTGAAGAGTATCATAGCTATGCAGACTGTAATGTTATTCTCCATCACGAATCACCAACAAAGATAAAGGTGCCAATGCAAAACGGAAATGACTTTGGATCCAACTCCTTTCGTGCGGCATTAAAGACCAGTGAAATGAAACCCGACTGGATTATGTGTGGGCATGTTCAACTACCTATGCAGCATTTGTCTCGATTTCGAAGTACAAAAATATCAAATCCCGGTGCTAGCAATCGGAAGGATAATAAACTCTCGTACCACGTGATTTCATACGAAGTAAGAGAGTGATTAGCAATATCACATCAGATAAAATCTGAAGCTAAAAATTAGCAGTTGTTCATAAATCTTTGTAACATCAATAAGGTATAAAGCAGTAAACAAAAAGATACGAGCTACCTCACGGTAGCCCGTATATAAATAACCAAACTAGAGGTAACGATTTTTTAAATGGGTCTGAAAATGGACAGGATTCAGTGTCTCACCTGTCGCCTGTTTCACCAATTCTCCCGTCGTTAAGAGACTACCTTTGCTCCAGATATTGTCAGATAGCCAAGTAAAGATAGGGCTTAAATCACCAGAACGAATAACACTGTCAACGTCAACCGTCTTCTTCATTGCAGCCATAAACTGAGCCGCGTACATCGCGCCTAATGTGTAGCTCGGGAAGTAACCGAATGCGCCGTCTGCATACTGAACACTGATACTTTTTAAAAAAGTATTTATTGACATAGGCTTAGCGAACAGTCATAACTATACAGTCATCTCATGGATAGGTTATTTAGATGAAGTTGGAACATTTTTCTCATACTGAACCCCAGATTTATTCTTACAGCAGATTTTCGAATATTAGACAAGAAAAAGGCCGCTCATTAGCGAGGCAAAAGAAATTTATTGATGAGGTTTCAGCGAAGTTTAACTTAAAAATCAATAAAGACTTGGTGATGACAGATAGAGGTCTTTCTGCATTTCATGGTCACCATAAAACAAAAGGAGCTTTAGGAGTCTTTTTAGCTGCTGTTGAAAAACAGTTAATTAAGCCTGGCTCGGTGCTGATTGTAGAATCACTTGATCGTTTAAGTCGAGAACAACCATATATTGCACAAGCAACCTTAGCTTCGCTAGTAAATGCAGACATAGTTGTAGTTACTGCTGCGGATGAAAAAATTTACTCGAAGGAAACTATGGCAAAAGACCCTCTTGGAACGATGATTTTATCAGTACTTGAGATGGTTAGAGCGCACAAAGAATCCTTAAGAAAGACAGAGGCCTCGATTGACTTTCTACATGGTCAAATAGCAACACATGAAGAAGGAGGGGTTTCGGATTTAGCTGGTCCTCTTCCGTTTTGGATAAGTAGAAAGCAACGACCTCACCCCAAAATTAAGACTGGTTTTGAACTCAATGAGCATGAGGAAATTATTCGATTAATTGTTGATATGCATTTTAAACAAGGAATGGGACTTCGGCCTATTAGTGTAGAGCTGCTAAACCGTGGCATTAAGCCACCATCACAATTAAAACATTCTCCTGCTAATTCAAGAAAACCAAAGAATGATGTATGGGGTGTATCAACTTTATCACACATTGTTTCTAATCAAGCTCTTTGTGGTAGATATGTGGTTAACCTCAACTATCAGAAGGATGGGAAGAAGCATGTAGAAGACTATGTGTTAAGATCATACTATCCAGCAATTATGTCTGAAGAGGAATTTGACACCTTTCAAGCGATAAAAAAACGCCGATATGGTTCGAATAAAGGTGACAAAAGCAAGAGAAATGGCTTGGTATATTTATTGACTGATTATGGAAATAAGTCAGTATGTGCAAAATGTGGTAGAAGTATTGGCTCTCAGCCACAGAAGCAAAAACATGGAATTAGACGAAGATTACATTGTTCAAAGCACAAGGAAACAGCTAACTGTTGTAAAAGCATCATTCAAGACTATATTGAAGACGCATTTCTTATCTCGGTAGCGAGGCATATAGATTATAATTTAATAAATACTCAAGTTAAGCCAGCTGACATAATTCGCAACTCTGATCGCTTAGAAGAAATTGATTTAGAAATGGCTAATGTCATAGATATGCGTCGTACAGTTAAAGATGAAAAAATTAAATTAAAGTTAAAATTCGACTATGAAACTTTAGAAAATGAAAAAGAGGATTTGATTAAGCAGAAACTTGAATTTAAACAATTTAAGATTGCACCTAACGATATTAAAAAATTTATTAGAACAGTAAACGATGCTCGAGATTATAACAATAATGAAGCGAGGACTTTTGTTAAGAGTATTTTGATGCAATGTATACGCAAAATCGAAGTGCACATGGAAAAAAAGAAGTTAGAATGTTATGGATATCCAAATCTTTTTGAGAATGCAATTGTAAATGTTGTTGACGTGGAATTTTATACGGACAAGAAACTATCAATTTTTGTGAGTGCTGAAACAAACGCACTTTTATTTTCAAAGATAAGTGACGAGTTTGCAGATGAGTCATTGGGAAGTTTCACGGAGGCGCAACTGAAAGCATGGAACGATGTAGGTTTTGATAACTTCCAGAATCTAGGTGAAAGAGGTACATTAGTTAACGAAAATGAAAATAGTACAGAGAACCTTTGGTTTGCGTCGGATATTGCTGAAGCCTTTATGAATGAAATCATAAATCAATCTGAAGATGAAAGTTAATACTTATTTAAGGGTATAGATACTTTGTTGTTGAATCAAGCTTACGAGTGCACGCTAGCTAAATCGTTCGTCTTTTAAGCGAAATACTGAGTTTTGGGCATACCTATCCAAGTGAGCTTCTTGAGTGCATTGTTCATGGCATGACTGTCCACAGCTTATGCATTTTCATTACTAAGAGTGAGTGATACTCCAAGTAACACTTTCACGCGATACATTTCGGTTTCAGACAATGAACGTCTATGGTAACCATGCACTTTTGTTCGAACCATAGAGTCTCTGGCAGCCAACTGCAGATTGCATAAAGGCTGCTTAGGACTTGGAGGTATCGTTTTCTTAACTCAAATCGCTTTGTGGTTCTCTCTGAATTCGTAAGCACCAACTCCCGAGATTTCCTTGATGACTTAGTTGAGTAGATTGGGGAGTGCTTCTACACCTGTTCCGCCTGGATAGTGTCAGCTAAACTGTGATAATTTCATGAGTATCGGTATCAACAGCAAGATGTGGTTTACGCCAGGCTCGCAGCTTACCTGCGGTTCCATGCTTTTTCACTTTCCATTCGCCTCCACCGTATACCTCTAGTCCAGTGCACCAATGATTAAGTGCTGAATAGTGCCTCGTGAAGAGGTTTTCAAGCAAATCTCAACATCCTTAGCTCGGCGACTTATAAAGGTATAGGGACAAACCAACGGAACACTCTTGCGAATCTAAAAATGAAGTCGATAGAGCCTTGCAACGCCCTGAAAAAGTGTCCTGAACTGATCGTAAGATTCTGACTTAGTTCATTAGATTTCTGCAAAAAACCAGCATCTATAACAAAGATAAAATCTATTTTTATTTAATGTGAATTAGTTATTAATTTACAGTAAGTAATAATAATTTAACTTTTACACTCTAATAACTACTGACTAATTATTCCAAGAAAATAATATGTCATGACTTCTTCATGATTAAGTGAATTAGACTTTTTTCTACTTATATTGTAAGTAACTAAAACGTTCCAAGTTAATCAAGGTATATTATCATTATGATTTTTATATTCTTTTTTAAGGGTGATGTTTAAATTAAAAGTTTGGTGATTTTTTGGTTAAATAAATATTGAAAATGTTATTATTTAAATTGATAATATAAGAAAGAATTTTTGAAGCAAGCTGTGTCTGCGCGTTTATTTGTCCCAAATAAAAACTCCGACAAATACTCCGCCCATTCTGGTTGGTTGCACTAACCCCCTTCGGTGTTAGCGCTGGTTTATCATATGCTGTTAGTCTTAGATCTTAATAGTTATATCTAATTATTTGAGAGGTGAGTATAGATACAATAAAAGGTAATGATTATGAACAACGATATGTTAGACATTTTAAGAAATGTAGGTGCAAGAGATTTTAGAGCTATTGAAACTGCCATTAAGACAGTAAAAAAAGAGAAATACAAATCTCGTAAAGAACCTGCTGATTTGCAGATTAAATCAGTAAAGACAAATCTCACTGAAAAAGAATATCAAGAACTAGTTAAAAAGCAATGTATGGCTGGTTATTCAAAGCTTTCAGCATTTACTCGTGACGTCATCAATAATGCTGTAAAAGTCAAACCCATCATTCTAGAGGCATCTAAAGAGTTCTTTACAGAAACTTCAGAACTCAGTGATCAAATTAAAACAATTGGCACCGATATTGAGAATAGTAAAGCTCTCACAAGAGATGAAATAGAAAGTACTCTTGTAATATTAGCGGGACTATTAAGAGAGTTTCAGGCAACTCGTCACTTGCTAGTGAATAGCTTTACTCAAGAAGCGGCTTATGAAATAGCAAAACAGCATTTAAGTGAAGACAAGCTTGTTCAGGCACTGAAAGAATTAAGAGGGTCAAGTCATGATCTATAAGGAACCTGTACAAAAAGGCGGTAAGCACACTGAGCAGACCGCAGATGCTCTCATAAAGTATGTGGCTGGTGACGATGAACGAGTGGCTAAATATTTAGTAAATTATGGTGCAGGAGCCACTAAAAGCGCTGATGCAGTAACAGAATTTATTTATGCAAATAATATTATACATATCCCTGTAAATGCTAAAAACTCACCAGGGGAGATGTTAGATATGACACTTGCGATAAGGGAGATGCAGGAGTCTATAAGGCTTAATCCAACCGCCAAACAGCAGTTTAAGCACATGATTGTAAGTTTAGATACTAATGAGAGTTTAACTAATTTCCAATGGTGCAAAACAGCTAAAAAGTTGATGAACCATTTAGGTTACGCAAATTGCCGATATATTGCTTTTAAACATAATGATACAGATGAACAACATATACATATAGTCACATCTACCATCGATATGGTGACAAGAAAGCGCGTCAAAGACTCATATAGCAAGATACGAGCACAAGAAGTAATGAGGGAGCTAGAGATAGAGTTTGGTCTGCGACAATTAGTAAGTAGTAATGAGATTGGTTACGATTCCTATGCTGATATTAATGACGCTAAAACATTTAACAAAAAGGCTCAAATAGCTCGGCTGGTAAAAACTGGTATCAATAAGTTAAAGCCACGCTCTAATCTTGCAGAGTTTGTCACTGCTGTTGAGTCAACACATTCAAGCCTCAAAGTAGAGCTACAAACAAAGAAGGGGATTGCGGTGGGTATCGTATTTAATCTCGACGGGGTTCGAATGTCTGCCTCCCAGTTAGGTGGAAATCGAAAATATACACTCGGAAAGCTTATTGGAAACGGTATTCTAAATGACGCCTGTAAGGACCTGAGTAACTATGAAGAAGAACTTGAAAGAGCGGCTGCGCACGCTCAAGAACAATCAGACAATGCGCTTAGAGTTTATGAAAGTAAGCAAGATCAAGATATGAGGACTTATCTTGTGATGCTTTCTGTGAATGTTAGATATCGCAAAGAAGTGGAACAATTCATAGATGACATGAAATGGAATCTGAGAGCACGTAAAAGATTAAAAGGCGCTTCTGATGTCGTGTATGTCGTTGAGATGATTTCTATGCTTAAAGATGTCGAAATGGGTTTTGAAACAGTTATTGAAGCGCTATTTTTGGATACTCTTGATAAAGCATTTAGTTGTATCACTAAGCGAAAAACAATGGAAAATGTATTTGAAAATTTAAGCACAAAACAGATTTCTGAGAGTGACTATAAGACTTTTATTGCTACTGCTCATGTTGATATCTTACACAAGAATGATAAACCACAACGAAGTTCGGTGAACAAACTATTAGAAAGTATCATTAGCCAGGATCACAAAGGTATAAATAAGTAGCCTAATATTTATAGCTGTCATTAAATGTAATTATATTACTTTCTATATATAATTCACTAGTCATTATTTTTTAATGCCTCACTAATTATTAAAAATCAATGATTCGTCATAGTTAATGATTTATTTATTAATTTTATTTGTCAATAATAATGAATATTAGTTTGTTTGTATTAGATAAAGTTTACGAATCAATCTCTTACAATTATATTTTTTGTAAATTACAGTTTGTTTACTTATATAAAGTTAACTGATATCTTATATTAAAAGATAAGAATAAGTTGTAAGGTTTAGTTATGGCTAATTACGTAGATGCAATGAATGTCGCGATTGACAAGAAAAGAAATAATATACTTGATGATGGTAGGAACTACACGCCATATCGACATAGGAAAGGAATGACTCTTTATCTTCGACTAAATATTAAAAGATGTGATGAAGAAGTTAGAAATGGGTGTCCTAAGAATAAGGTGGTCATTGTTGCCAAAAAACGTATTGATGACATTCCAAAATATACATTTGAAGAGTTTCTAGAGAATGATGTAACTGAATGTGTAAAGTCAGGGGAGTATAATGTTACCAAAGGGGCTTACGACAAGTTTATAGCTAAACACAAATCTTATTATAGAATATATCATGAAGCAAAAGTGAATGAATGCCGAGGATACTTTGAGGTTGACCGAGCAGGTATTAAGAAAGAGGCGGCAAAGGTTTCAAAGCCTGTACATGAGGTCGCAGACATTGTTGAAAAGCTGGCTTTAGAAGGTTTGTTAACTGTAGTTGAAGCACAGGATTTGTATCAGGCAATGTATAGAATTAAACAAGTATTAGATGCTTATGTCATGCCTGACGTACTTTTTCAAAATATGTTGTTTTATGATAAAGCACTGATCAATCGAATAAAAAATGTTAATAACTTATCGGGTTTTAAAATTTCAAGCAAGCTTAACGCTACACGCTTTTTAAAGCATAAGGAAAAATTAGATTGCTTTGATCAAGGCGATAAGCCTAAAAAAATGAATAGTCAAAGAAAGTCGATAGAGTGCTTCTTTTAATAACTATGGTTCAAAGATAACTTTGACAACTACCAGCTAAAAGAGCTGGTTTTATTATTATATAATCTCTTTGCTATACTTTAAACCTAATTTTTAATTAGATACTCTTGTTTAACGCTAAATAAAGGATTACTATCATTGGGATCTGTTTAGAGTAGTATAGGAAGATTCCATATGGATGACATACATGAACAACTTGGCGTCAATAAGTCCTTTCTTAACGACACATTCGCAATGATCCGCATATCTAAAGACGGAGAGGTTTGGGTGCAATATCAAGATAAAATGGATATACCATCAGGCTCTAAAGCAATTAATATTACGGCAGATCTCCTCAAGATTATTGTTAGTCATCAAAGTAGCGAATAATAATACAGTTGTTTTAACAAATTAATTGCTATGGCTTGATAAACCCAATGTAATTTATCATTATTATCACTAGTTTTCCTTTGATTTAAAGGAAATTATTATTTTTATTAACATGGATAGGCTATGAAAGCTAGAATCGGAATCGCCTCGGAAGAACTCGTTCGCAAGTATATGTTGGATGTTTCAGTCGGTAAATTAAACCATGTCGAAAATTTTCCTCTTTTGTGGTTTACATCATTAACGGAGCTGTCACAGGTTTTAACTAACGATAATATTAAGCTTTTGAATGTGATTTATCATGAGAGACCAAATAGTGTCGGGAAGTTATCTGAGATCACAGGTCACAGTGTCGAAGAGCTTTCGATTTCTATTGATGAGCTTGCATCTAAGGGTTTTGTTCGTATTGATAGATGTGGAAACGAAGAGCGTCTTAATGCAATTTATACATCTTTTGAGATCCTTATGGGTAAAGAACTGGAAGCCCAACTCCTACAGTTCTTTTAATTTTTAAATCAAACAGTTAATGTCTTGTGCTGATAAACAGCAACTTATATCTGTACTGTAAGTTAGTTCTAAAGTAAAACTTCCACCACGTGATTATGCTGAAGATGAGTGGGAAAAGTTATTTGAATCGATGAATTACCTGAGGTATATATCGCAACTTAGTCTAGAGTTAATTATTTATATTGAAGATCATTTACATAAACTCGTTTTTATCAACCTTTAGGTTTTTTTTAATAAACTCGATAAATGATGAGATCCTCAAAGAGGTGGCAGAGTTTTTATAGTAAATCGCATGAATGGGTTGCTCAATTTTAAGCGAGGACTCTTCGAACAGCTCGACCAAGCTACCACTTTTTCTATCTCGATATGTCATAAAGTCAGATAAGCATGCGATACCAGCACCAGCTAACGCTAGATGTCTAATTACCTCACCATTGTCCGCTCTTAAGTTACTCGTAGCTCTAAAGATTTTATTGTTTTCATCTATGAGTGGCCAATTTTTAAGTACTTCAGGTCTACTAAATCCCAATAACCTATGGTTTGAAAGATCTTCAATGCTACTTGGTGTTCCAAACATTTTTAGATACTCGGGACTGGCCACAATGCGTATTCTACTGTTGCCAATAAATACCGCTCTTAATGTCGAGTCTCTTAACTGACCAATGCGAATAGCGATATCGGTGTGTTTACCAACCAAATCAATGTTTTCTTCGTTTGTCGTAAGTTCGATCTCAACATCAGGATAGAGGGCTTGATAACGAGAAATGCAAGGAGCAAGTCCGTGAAGAATAAAAGGAGTTGCAGTATTGATACGTAAAAGCCCTGAAGGCGTAACTTTTTGGATTCTCAACTGTTCTTCAGCGATTTCCACTTCTTCGAGTATTTTTCTAACTTTTTTTAAATATACGCTTCCTTCCGATGTGACGCTCAGTTTACGGGTGGTGCGGCTCAACAGGGTGGTTTCGAGTTTGGCTTCTAACCTTGAAATAGTGCGACTCACCGCAGCGGGTGTGATGGAGAGTAGTTCTGACGCCCCTTTCACACTTCCTGTATCTACAACCGCAATTAGTGCTTTCATTTCATCTAAGGTCGATTTCATTCGTTACTCTATGTAAATATAATATTAACTAATATTAACTTTACGGAACTTTTACTGCCGCGTAAAGTTTGCATCAGTAATTAACGACAAATAGATAATTGGGAGACATTATGACAGTACCTTCATTTGGTGTTGGCACTTTTCGCTTAGAGGGCGAAGTGGTTAAAAGTTCAGTACTTAACGCGTTAGAAGTTGGATATCGCGTGATTGATACTGCTCAAATCTATGGTAACGAAGCTAGCATTGGAGAAGCATTAGCTGAGTCAAACTTACCTAGAGAAGAGTTGTTCATCACAACCAAAATCTGGGTAGACAATATGTCTAAGGATAAACTCATTCCAAGTCTCAAAGAGAGTCTAGTTAAATTAAAAACAGATTATGTAGATTTAACACTGATTCACTGGCCTGGTACCCACGAGAATGTTGAAGAGTACATGCACGCACTACTTGAGGCAAAGTCATTGGGATTAACTAAGCAAATTGGCGTATCAAACTTCAACATCGAGTTGTTAAACAAAGCGTTTGATGCGATAGGCAAAGGAAATATTGCCACCAACCAAATTGAACTAAGTCCATACTTGCAAAACCGAAAACTGGTGTCATTTATGCGGGAAAACGGTATTCAAGTAACCTCTTATATGACGTTAGCCTATGGGGATGTTCTAAAAGATCCTCTGATTATTGATATTGCAGATAAATACAAAGCTACACCAGCGCAAATCGTATTGGCGTGGGCATTAGCCAAGGAATATGCAGTGATTCCTTCGTCAACCAAACGCGAAAATCTAATGAGTAACCTTGAAGCACAGAAGATCCAATTATCTAGCGAGGATATTGATTTAATTGATGACCTCGAGCGTAACGGTCGTCAAGTGAGTCCCGATGGTCTTGCACCAAAGTGGGATGACTAAAATGAGCAATGTTTTAATCATTAACGGCGGCAAGCAGTTTGCTCACTCAGGAGGAGTTCTCAATGATAGCTTGGTTGCATTGGCTGAAAGTTATTTGACTGAGTTGAACCATAACGTCAAAGTTACTGAGATCGATAAAGGTTACGACACAGAGACTGAAATAGAAAAATGGTTATGGTCGGATGTTGTGATTCATCAAAATCCAGCTTGGTGGATGGGAACTCCATGGATTGTGAAAAAGTATATTGATGACGTGTTTACCCTCGGACATGGTCGTTTGTACCAAAGCGATGGGAGAACAAGGACCGATAGCGAAAAAAAATACGGTTCAGGTGGGTTGATTCAAGGAAAAAGCTACATGCTTTCGGTTACGTGGAATGCTCCGCATGACGCATTCACGGATCCTTCTCAGTTTTTTGAAGGAGTTGGTATTGACGGTGTTTACTTACCGTTTCATAAAGCCCATCAGTTCTTGGGGATGTCCCCTATGAAGACTTTCATGTGCAATGACGTAATAAAAAATCCTAATATAGAGAGCGATTTAGAAAGATATAAAGCTCATCTCAAAGAACTGTTCTCTGAATAAACTCGCGACTCATGCGCGAGAAACTCAGTTAAGAACATATTTCAGATTACATTGTGTATCAATTCACTTACGTTATGAATAGATTGATACTTTAGTTAAAGTAATATTGATCTAATGCTTATTAAAGTTATCAATTATTAATAAATACACAAGTTGACGGAGTAAATCAATGTCATACAAATTCCCTTACTCAGGCCAAACATTTATTATAAAAATGGATAACGGTCTGGAAGTAAAAAATACTTATCATGATAGTGAGGAAATTATAACCGTTGAGTTTTTAAACGGCGAAATGAAAGGTACTCTAATGAATGTGCCTTATAAATGGCGAGAACTCACAGACGGTAACTTTCTGATTTCTTGGCAGGAGTCTGATAACAATACCGTCGTCCATTGTGATAATTTTAGCAAAGGTATCTCCTATGCCTACTACACTACAATGGAAGGAGATTTTTACGTAATGGAAGGCACACTTAGTTGAATATTCTCTAGTCTTTTGATTTATCAAGTGTAGATTTTTCGACTATTTTAAGAGTTTAAATATATTAAGCAAAGATTTTAGTTAAAAACGAGGATGGCGAAAATGCAATCCTCGTTTTTTTAATCTTCTTGACTCGACTAAATCATCCAGACACGGTTCTTAATTAACTTGTTAATTCTCCACAGTCGATATGACACCATAAGCGGAATGAAAGACAACCGAGCCAGGTAACCGTGTTCTGCAAGAAAACAATTCAGTCTCGAGTAGGTGCTTTCGGATTCGATACTCAGCATTACTGAGCAGGCTAATTTGAGCTGAACTTACCATCACAACCGTTACAAGCAAACCTGATTCCTGAGCTTAAGGAATTATAACTACTTGATCTGTACTTGTCTGAGTTTGACCGCGAAAATAATTTACGGTCTGCTCTAACATATATGCAGCATCGTTGGGTTGTGGACATCCTGAACATCTGTGAGGTTGGTTTTGAAGATCAGAGATCGTGGTCATTTATTTTGAAGCATAGGCTCAACCGTATGTGATTCACCAGAACTGCCACTCGTGTATTTGTATGGCTTTCATGCAACAGAACGAGTTCATGACTGAATTTAATCGTTTGTTTCAGATTTCAGTTAAGAAGTCGCAGAGATGAAGTGGGAGTGCTTAGAGGTTAAATGGGGCAACATAACCGAGTACACTTCGTTCTGGAGCAGCTGATGGGCAAATTTGTCGGTTCACTTTAAGTAACTAGAGTAGGTTAGAAAGGTTATTTATACCTCGAATGTCATTTAGGAGGTACACCTTTGGTTTCGCACATTATCCAAAACTAAAGGTTGGTTGCGGCACGAAAATACTGCTGTAAGCTCGGGGGACTGAATGCTTCAATCAGATGGACAATGCCAATTTAGATCTGGAAAATGACATTGTATTAACTGATGATGTACTTCGATTGCCGCTTGGATGATTTTTTAGATATCTAAAAAATCAGCTGAAACAGATTGTTAAACGCCCTTGGGGATTTGAACTAGCATAAACTGGTTGGCTAAAAAATAATCACCATTTAGCTTAAAGCAATGACCGTTTTCTTTTTCGTGAGTTCGCTGTGTTCCAATGCATCAAGCATTTGCTCGAATTTAAAAGTGATTGGAATACTAATTTTGACGCTAGTATTCGCAATACGTTCAAGTAGCGCTTCACCGTTTTGCATCAATGCATACCAATCTTCTTTATCACCAAAATCATGTAACGCTCCAAGGGCTATTTCGTGGTAAGAAATAGTGCGAGTAAATGGAGGGTCAATGGGTTTAGGTATACGGTCTTGAATGCAGATAATGTGTCCATTCGCTCTTAAAAGAGGAACTAAATGAGCAGCATTTTCTCCACTCACCGCATCAAAAATGGCGAAGTATTTCATGTCAATTAGAGATTTTTCTCGATAAACTCGACGAATACCTAGTGATTTTGCACGTTCTTCGCTAAGACTAACTGAGACAACATCAACGGCATAACCAGCATTGACAAGGAACTGGGATAGTAGATTATTAACCGCTCCAAAACCAACGATAAGCACTTCTTTTTGCAGGGTTAAGGGGATTTTTTCAAATGCTTGCCATGCGGTAAGCATCGGGCAAGGTAGCGCTGCTGCAAGTACAAATGATAGGCTCTCAGGCAGCATCATCACTCGCTCTGCATTCAAAACTGTATACTCAGCAAAGCTACCACTGTGTTTTAATGAGCCATGGTACGCCACTCGGCGTCCAATTAGATCTGTATCAACTTTAGCTCCTACTCGTACTATAAGACCTGCACCATCAACACCTGGAACATGACCATTAGGCCAGTTCAAAGGGTTGGCTTTGATAAACTTCCAATCGACAGGATTAATACCAATGGCCTTGTTTTGAACTAGAATTTGATCGTCAGCTAATTGTGGCGGATTTGCCTTATCTAAAACAAGACTGTGTGTTTCTGGTTGATATTTCCAAATTTGATATTGTTCCATCTAATTCTCGTTCGCTTAATGAAAAGATAAGGCACCAAGGAGTGGTTAGCCCTTGATGCCTGGTTTACTATGCCTGATAAGTAGGATAATCGATGTAGCCTTCGGCTCCGCCACCATATAAGGTTAGCCTTGCGTCAGCATCAAAATCAGCTAGTGGAAGGTCATGATTAAATCGCTCAACTAAATCTGGGTTCGTCACGAAAGGAGTCCCAAATGCAACGAAATCAGCATACTGTTTATCTAGCAACTCTTGTGCCGATTGCTTGGTTAATTTTCCCGCAATCATGATAGGGTTTGGATACACTTTGCGAACTTGATGACGGAACGTTTCTGGTACATCAACATAACGAGAAATACGTTCGGAAAAATGAACATAAGCCAAGTTCATCGGTTTCATTCTTTCAAGTGCTTTTAGCACAACATCGATAATTTCAGGATCCTCGTCAGCGAAGCCTTCAATCACATGCGGAGAAACACGCACGGCTACTTTGTCTCCTCCGATTTCATTTACGACCGCTTGTAAGGTTTCTACCAAAAAACGCAGACGGTTTTCTTGACTGCCACCATACTGATCTTGACGCTGATTACTCTCTAAACGCATAAATGTATCGAACAGATAGCCGTGCGCAGCGTGGATTTCAACTCCGTCAAAGCCAGCTTCAATCGAATTTTTAGCGGCTTGAACAAAATCAGCAATCGTACTCTCGATGTCTTGAATCGTCATTTCGCGTGGCATTTCTGTTTCAATCATTCCGAACCCACCTTCTGGTAGCGGGCCAAAAACTTGATCGGGCACTTTTATGGCTGAGGGTGCTAAAGGCTGCTCACCAGAAATAGAAGAATGGTTACGGCGCCCAACATGCCAGAGTTGGATAAATATCTTACCCCCTTCCTCATGGACAGCTTGGGTCACTTTTCTCCAGCCTTCAATGTGTTCTTCAGTATAAATGCCTGGAGTCATAGAATACCCACGACCTACGGCTGATACAGGCGCACCTTCTGTCACAATTAGACCAGCACTGGCACGCTGACGGTAGTAGGTTGCCATCATCTCGTTTGGTACATCACCAGGTTGAGATGTGCGTGAACGAGTCATCGGTGCCATAGCGATACGGTTGTTAGTCTCGAGTGCGTGACCTTTAAATACATTAAACATACTTCCCCCTTAATCTTTATATGTTGGATAATCAATCAGCCCTTTTTCACCGCCCCCAAACAAGGTGTTTGGATCGTGCTCTGCGAACGGGTAGACGTGAAGTAGTCTTTCAGGAAGGTCAGGATTCGCTACAAAAGGCCGACCAAAGCCGATCATATCAGCCAGTCCGTCATCAATGGCTTGCTCCGCTTTTTCCGCATTATAACGACCTGCGTAAATCAAAATGCCTTGATAAGCCTCACGTAAGGCGCGTTTGAAAGAGACTGGCGTATCAGGGGCATCATCCCAATCAACTTCCGCGATATGCAGATAAACAATACCGTGCTTATTCAACAACGCAGCAGCAGCGGTATAGGTCTCGATAGGGTTCGCATCTACGGTGCCGTTTAAGGTAGTCAAAGGAGCAAGACGCACGCCTACACGGTTAGCGCCAATCGCTTCAACTAATGCTGCAACAACTTCATCAAGAAAACGAAGACGATTTTCCAGGCTACCACCGTATTCATCGGTACGGTTGTTAGCTTCGGAGTCTATGAATTGGTTGATCAAATAGCCATTCGCCGCATGCAGTTCAATACCATCAAAACCTGCCTCAACGGCATTCAATGCCGCTTGACGATAATCCACGATGACTTGTTGAATATCTGCTTTTGTCATTGCTCTAGGCTGGACGACATCAACAAAGCCAGGTTCATCACTGCCATTATCAACGAATACTTTTACGTTTTCCGCTTTTAACGCTGATGAAGAAATCGGTTGCTCACCACCAATGTTATCTGGGTGAGTGACTCTGCCCACATGCCAGAGCTGCGCGAAAATGGCGCCATTTTCTGCATGTACTGCTTGAGTTACTTTACGCCAGCCTTCAATCTGCTCTGGTGTGTATATACCTGGCGTCCACGCATAACCTTTTGCATTCGGTGAAATTTGTGTGCCTTCGGAGACAATTAAACCTGCACTGGCTCTCTGAGCGTAATACATCGCCATCATGTCATTAGCGACATCCCCAGGTTGAGTCGCTCTGGAGCGTGTCATCGGTGGCATGACGATGCGGTTTTTGAGTGTCAAGGACCCCAATTGAATAGGTTGAAAAAGTGATTTAGACATAATAAGCCCTCTTATTTCTTGAGAGGGATACTAACAAACTCAACGCATTACATTGATAGCAACAAAGACAAATGATATTTGTTAAAATTGCAATAATCTGGATCAATGAAAAAGAGATAACTGAATATAGCTTCACTATAAAGCATGCTTCCATTGCCTTGTGTTATGGGACATTGGCGAATATGTTTGTCTAAAACGAGTTATAGGCACCTTCACTTATCACTGTTGTTAAGGAGAAATATGGATACTAAGGGCAAAACCATTCAGTCGTTGGAGCGCGGTTTCATGATTTTAGAAACACTCTCTTTCGCAGAATCGCCACTGTCTCTGCAAGACATTACCCAATCAGTAAAATTAGCGAAAACAACCGTATATGGGCTGCTCGCAACGTTAGTCAAACTAGGGTATGTAGAACGTACCAAACAAACATACCAACTCGGTTTAAGACTGAGAGAGCTATCTAAGCCACTCGAACAACGGGACGAACTTGTTCGTCGCCATTTTTACCCACTTCTAAAGAAAATGGCACTTCTTTCCAATAACACAGCTTATCTCGCAATCCAAAGTGGGGCTGATGAGTACCTTTATATCGACGCAATAGAAAAAGATAATCCCTTGACGATACGCAGCCCAAGAGGACGCCGAGAAAGTTTAATTGACTCTGCCATTGGTAAAATATTTGTTTCTTTTAACCCTCAACTAAAAAGAATACTAAGAATGCAAGGTGCGTTAACACCATGGTTGGAGATGGAAATTGAGCAGATTTCCCAACAAGGATTTTCATTGGATCTAGAGCAAGCAGAGCCTGGGCTGCACTGTTTGGCTATTCCTCTTTATATGAATGGTGATCTTGTCGCTGCTGCTGATGAACTCACTGAGGCAAAATTGCGTCATTTTGCTCAAGTATTCCTGAGGTGATTCGACATTATCTAATCTTACTTACTTTTCACACGGTTCGAATGCCCACCAGGATTTATCTAATTAAACTGATCGCGTCATTCACGATCATAATTAGGAGACGCCTGTGATTTCTCTCAACTTAGCAAAACAGATCACTGCGATAGCTATACAACAAGCGAAACAACAAGAATTTAACATCTGTGTCAGTGTTGTTGAACAAGCTGGATTATTAGTCCATTTTGAACGCATGGATAATACATTGCTCGGCGCGATTGATGTGGCGATAAAAAAGGCCAGAACAGCAGCGCTTTTCCAAACCAATAGTGCTGAACTTGGTGCGATCGCACAACCTGGAGGTGCGATTTATACACTTGAAGCCACGAATGGAGGACTTATCTCCTTTGGTGGTGGTGTGATCCTCCGTAACGAACAAGGTAATGTTATTGGCGCTATAGGGGTTGCAGGAGCGACCGTTGAAGCCGATGAAGCCATTGCACAACTTGCAGCTCGTCAATAAGGAGATCCAGATGAAAACGGTAGTGATTACTGGCGCAGCTTCTGGCATGGGGTTAGCGGCTAGTAAGTTGTTTCTAGAAAAACATTGGCGCGTTCTGATGATAGATACCAACGAGGAGCACGGGCAACAGCAATGTTTGAAACTTCAAAGCCAAGGTTTTACTGAGGTTTATTTTCAACGTTGTGATATCACTCAAGCATCACAGGTCTCGCAGGTCGCCGAGTTTGCAATTGACAACTTTAGACGAGTTGACAGCGTGATCAACAATGCTGGAGTTTGGCGTGGTGGTGAACTACATCAAACAACAGAGACAGATTGGGACTTATTGTTTGATGTTGATGTGAAATCGATATTTTTGATGAGTAAGTACTTTGTGCCATACATGATTGCACAAGGTGGAGGGACTATTGTAAATACTGCTTCAGTATCAGGGCTGAATGGGGATCATCAGATGGCAGCCTACAATGCAGCAAAAGGAGCAGTTGTTAACTTAGTCCGAGCAATGGCACTCGATTATGGAAAATATAACATTAGAGTAAACAATGTATGTCCTGCCGCTTGCGCTACTCCAATGTTTCTTGCCAACGCCAAAGAAGTGATTGACACATTTAATCAGGCCAACCCTCTAGGCAGGATCTGCACGCCAGAGGAAGTCGCTGAAGCAATGTACTTCTTGGCCTCTGATGCATCAAGCTCATGCAATGGTATCAACCTACCTATTTCTGGTGGCTTAGAGCTGCATACTGGTCAACCGATACAATAAAATCGATATAAAAGCGAGGTCGGCAACGGCCTCGCTTGGAACGATTTACAGATCCAGTTTCGGCTGAATAAAATCGATAAAAGCAGAAATCCGCTTGGCAACAGAAGAAGACTTATAGTAGACAGCATTAATTTGCTCCCTACCTGAGTTACCAATTT
Source organism: Vibrio sp. YIC-376 (assembly GCF_052353105.1). Classification (NCBI taxonomy): domain Bacteria; kingdom Pseudomonadati; phylum Pseudomonadota; class Gammaproteobacteria; order Vibrionales; family Vibrionaceae; genus Vibrio; species Vibrio sp. YIC-376. Next base: position 740,652 of record NZ_JBBWFK010000001.1, on the reverse strand, counting down.
TTTCACCTTCTAACAACGCAATTAATCTTCCTTCCGCAATATCTTTTTTCACCATAAACCCTGATAGGCAGGCGATTCCATTTCCCATCAATGCTAGCTGTCTCACCGTTTCACCGTTACTTGAGGTCAGCGTAGGTGTCAGCCCTGAAAATCCTTTCAGAGGCCATTCGTTGAGTGTTTTTGGTGTTGAAAATCCGATGGTATCGTGATGTTCCAAATCACTACTCTTGCTCGGAAAGCCGCGCTTTGATAAATAATCAGGTGAAGCAACAATGTAAAGTAAACTTCGGCCAAGAGGCCTTGCATGTAAAGTTGAATCATTTAATGCACCGATACGAATAGCGATATCGGTTTTCTTTTCTAGTAAATCAACAAAACCTTCATTAGAGGTCAACTCCAACTCAATATCAGGATAGGCTTGATTAAATGGCTGAACGAGTGGAACTAACTGGTGAAACACAAACGGACTGGCGGCATCAACACGCAGTCGTCCTTTGGGTAATTCCCCACGGGATATGATCTCGTCTTCCGCTTGCTGTAATTGCATTAGCCCTATTCGCACCGACTCAACAAATTGCCGCCCCTCATCCGTTAATTCAATCCGTCTTGTGGTTCGGTTTAATACCGTTACGCCAAGCTGGCTTTCCACCTTACTTACCGCGCGTGATACTCGTGCCACCTGTATATCTAGACTCTCAGCTGCCGCAGTAAATCCACCAGTATCAACGACAGTAAGTAGAATTTCTAAATCGTCCGATTTCGTACGCATGCTTGCCTACCATTTACTTAAGAGTTTCTTTTTAATTATTGCATTTATAACAAATATTATTTGTTAAATTGCCTATTTTTTGCAACTACATTTCCACGCAAAATCTCTCCATCAAATCACGGCAGTGCGACACGTTGATAAGCACATTCGCTGCTGTGTACTAGAACCTAACAAAAGAGAGTAAATGATATGCCATTAGCACTTCTCGCATTGACGCTCAGCGCCTTTGCTATTGGAACGACGGAGTTTGTGATCGTGGGATTGATCCCGACCATGGCTTCTGACCTAAACGTCTCACTACCATCCGCAGGACTACTGGTGAGCCTTTATGCACTCGGTGTTGCGATTGGCGCACCTGTTTTAACCGCGCTAACAGGAAAGTGGAACCGTAAACACGTACTCATTACTGTTATGTCACTGTTTGTGGTTGGCAACTTATTGGCATGGCAAGCTCCTGGTTACAACACCCTTATCGTTGCTCGCATTTTGACTGGTTTAGCCCATGGTGTGTTCTTCTCAATCGGCTCCACAATTGCGACTGGCCTAGTACCTAAAGAAAAAGCAGCCAGCGCGATTGCGATTATGTTCACGGGATTAACCGTGGCATTAGTAACGGGCGTGCCGCTTGGTACTTACATCGGCCAAACCTTTGGTTGGCAATCGACGTTTTTGATTGTAGCGCTATTAGGAATTATTGCCTTGATTGGTAGTGCTTTCTTGGTGCCAAGCAACCTAAAACAGCCTGCTGCCGCTAAACTGTCATCACAACTAAAAGTGTTAACGCAACCAAGACTACTACTGGTTTATGCCATCACAGCACTCGGTTACGGTGGTACCTTTACCGCTTTCACTTTCCTTGCGCCGATTTTGCAACAGGAAACAGGATTCAGCGCCAATGCAATCAGCCTAATTATGTTGGTATACGGCGTATCAGTAGCGATTGGTAATATTTGGGGCGGCAAAATGGCCGATAAGATGGGGCCAATAAAAGCACTGACGATTATTTTTGCGGGACTGGCCACCGTATTAGTTGTATTTAACTTTACTGCTGTAAACCCTATAGCAGCGGTAGCGACCATTTTAGTTTGGGGGGCCTTTGCATTCGGTAATGTTCCTGGTTTACAAGTCTATGTGGTTAAACTGGCTGAAAAATACACTCCTGATGCGGTAGACGTCGCTTCTGGTCTAAACATTGCGGCGTTTAACGTGGGTATTGCGCTTGGCTCTTGGGGAGGAGGTATGATTGTGTCAGAAATGGGCTTAATGCATACACCTTGGATTGGAGCCGTGATAGTGATCGTTGCGCTCGCTCTTACTCGAATGAGTGGACGTCTTGATAAACGTACAGAAGTTCATTTGTCGGAAGCAAACGTACTTGTGAAGTGAGTATCACGACAATGGTTACAAGCTGGTCAAGGCTCGGCATTGACCAACTAATTCTTACTTATAATCAACTTAGGTAGCTCACAATGAAAACGGTTTTTATCACTGGCGCCAATCGAGGCTTAGGCCTAGAGCTTGTTAAACAATACGCTCAGCGTGGATGGCGTGTGATTGCATGCTGCCGTGACATCAACACAGCTCAGGCTTTGTGTCTCTTGGTACAGACTTATCCAACGATTGATATTCATACGCTGGACGTAAGTAATGAATCCCATATTCTCACTTCGACAGAGAAATTTGCGGGCATCGCCATTGATGTACTCATTCATAACGCAGGAGTGAGCGGAGATGAATGTGAAAGCCTAGGCAACATGGGGCAAAAGGAGTGGATAAATGTATTAAACGTCAACACCATTGCGCCCATGTTAATCACGCAGGCTTTGCTTAATAACATTCTTGCTGGCGAAGATAAAACCATCATTGGGATGACTTCAATACTCGCTAGCATCGATGACAACCGCTCTGGTGGTCGATACAGCTATCGCGCATCAAAAGCCGCCCTCAACCAAATAATTAAATCTCTGGCTTGTGAACTATCCGAAGTGGGTGTGAAGACTATGGCAATTCATCCAGGTTGGGTACAAACCGATATGGGCGGAAAGGATGGTAAGGTAACAGTAGAAGAGAGTGTTAAAGGCATGCTTAATGTTATCAACAATTTAAAACTTAAGCATTCAGGTTCATTTTTTGTCTACGATGGAACTCAATTGCCGTGGTAAACGTAGTTTTTAAGTCATTTACAAGCTCTGAGGCTACAAAATGCTATTCACCTTTATGATTTTAAATCTTTTCGTTATTGCTTTGCTCGGATGGTATTTACAAAAAATCTCCAGTGATATTTCCCAAATTGACTGGGAGTGGGACGACGATGAATACTTGTGATTTTGTATCGTTTACATAAACGGTTCCGATACCAAGTTGTTCTTTTTTTGATCTTTCTGTATTACGCTTGACGGTGGACTCACCGCTTAAGGCTATTATTTCGTTATCAGTTATTATAAAGCTAAAATTGGGTAGTACATGCGAAAGTTGTTGGCTAGTTTACTTCTCAAGTGTCGGACATTCTCTTTCCTAAATACTCTGACGCAAAATCCAGACCGATGTCTAAGTTATACGTTGCTTAGATCTCGAGCTGAATTTAACCACAAAATCACTCGTTCGTTCAATGCGGCGGTAGCCGCTGGTATCAGCACTGCTCCAGCAGTGCATTCGTCAATAGGTACTGTTTAGTTCAAACACAATTGTTTTACCCCCAATCAGGGGTAAACGGCGATTTACCCCTGATTGGGGGTAATACCGTTTCTAGTACCGACTTTATGCTTTTTATTAGATATAAATAAGCTCAAAAGTAAATAACGTATTGATTTTATTTAAATATTTAGTTGACATTATGGATTATGTTCGTTTTAATAAGAATGAACACTCTCTATCTCAATTTACATAAAGATTGAGTTAAATAAATTAAACAATATCAAACAATTCATCACCTTAGCGGTGAGGGGAGGGCATTATTCGACAATAAATGGAAAAATTAACATGGTTAAACAAAAATTTACACGCCCACGCGTATCGCCTAGCTCAGGCAAATCTACATACGCGAAGACTATCAATGCTGTCTTGACTGACACATTCCTGACCGATAGAAACGATATCTATCAATACGATCCCAGATGTATAAAACATGCCCATTCTTGGTGTGAACTCGAAACTATGCAACTACTTCGAGCAGAATTTGACGTCGTGGTGTCAAACACGGTTTTAAAAAACAGGGAAACTTCATTCTATAAATCACTCTCGGATGAGATCGAGATCTTATTTGAATTGGTTGAAATGAAGGGCCAATACGTAAACACACATGGTGTATCTGACTCTGTGATTATTCGCATGAGCAAACAGTTTGAAAAGCTAAAGCATTCAATTTTTCCTTCAAGAAATACCAACTCGATTTTTCAATTATTTTAAAAATCTGCTAGTTAGTCATTACTTCAGAATAGAAAAATTAATCTATAAACAAGCTTTCAATTAAAGGTAACACTATGAATTTCAATGTAATTAAAAAGAACAGAAAGTACTTTGCTGCGACGACGGACAATAATAAATCTTGTAAGATTTTGATCGACGAGTGCTCAAAAGACTTAGAGTTAGGTGAGCATTTTCTTGCTGTTATAGATATCTCAGTTCGCTCAAAGTATGGGACTGATCTGATTTATAAGTTAGCAGCAAACGTAGAAGAACAAACTAAATTAGGCATTTGTTCTTTAAAATCAGCATATAACACACTGTTGATTGAAGAGTGCCGTAAACTCGGCGGTACTTGGAATAAATCTCAGGGCGCTTGGATATTTTCAAATATTGTAGAAAAAGAAGTTGAAGAACTCGATCAAACCTTCAATAGCGATTTCATTACGATTGAGATTGAGGCTATCGAGGAAATACAAGAGCATGGCAAGGCGATAGAGTTTCTTGGGTATCCTATTTGTAAAGCATTTAGTCGTGATTCAGGTGCTCGAATTGAAACTGGAATTGCATTGCTATCGGGCTATTGTACTTCGGGTGGCTCAAAAAACCGATGGACAACCGTCTTGAGTGAAGGCGCGACTTTAAGGCTAAAGATCCCAGTGGATTTACTCAATATTTATGAAGACAAAAGATTTCAAGTTAAAACCATATAAATGATTCATAATAAGAGTAAAAATAATGTCAAATCGCATAATAAATATTATCGAATTTAAAACTGAAGATCTTGTTCATGCAAGTTCCATTATTGAGTGCATTAGTAATGAAAATAATCAATTCGATTTTAATAGGTTAATTCCTAGCCCTGAGTATCTGAAGGTTTTGAAAGAAAAGAATAGTTCTTGTCATGTTGAGCAAGACAGTGATTGGAATTATAAACATTGGTACTCAAAATGGAACGCTTGGCACAGTGAGTTCAAGCTTGAGGAAAAATATGAATATGTTTACGGTAGAATTAGCTTTATTTCCTTTAATAATATTCCATACCCAATATTCATTGCATTATCAGAGAAGTTTCATCAGATCCGCTTTAAGGTAAGGTTTGCTGATCAATGTGATTTTGGTTGTGATTGTGGTTTCCTCGTCTTCCAGAATGGACAAGAAATTGACCGTCATACCTCCCCAAATGCATTTGAATCAGATGAGCACTACTACTACTGGTTAGATATCGCAATGAGTGTTTGTTAATTACTCAACTTAATAGTTAGAATGCAAGCAACCCCCTTAAAATCTAGACGTTGCTTGCATCTTTAGTTAGATCAAAGTTTTACCTTGTGCAATCCAGCCTTTCCTTGACCACCAAAAATTAACCCACCATCATTTGTGATATAAAATGTGCCTTTCTCCCTTTTGCTCATTTGTATGGCTGTGTTGCCTTCAACGCCATGATTCAACACGATGGATTTATCGTGAGCTGCTGTCAGTTTAATCACTTCGTGGTGATGGGTAGTAATGAACCAGGTTCCCTCTTCATCAATAACAAAGTCATCTGCTTGAATACCTGACTCTATTATTTCTAAAGACCCCGCGGTCTGACCCTTTAAATTGATACGGCCTAACAGTTGTTTGGCAGAGTTAGTAAAATAAATTGCGTTCTTGTATAGCTGAATACCATTTACTCCAGGGAGTCCAGGACGATCTTTTTCTGGTTGTAAGAGTGGATCACTCAACCAAGTGGATAGTTGTTTGGTGTTCATGTCGAACCGATAAATTGTTCCGTTAAACGCATCAGCGATTAGATAGACCTTATTGCCTAGATAAGTCATTCCATTCAGGAAGCTGGGTGAATCAAAACCTATTAGGCGATTTAGTTCACCGTCTTTAGTGACTTTGTACAAAGCCATACTTTCAAGAAATTCAGCGCCTTTCAAAATAGATGTTTCATGTACTGCCAGTAGACCTTCGCCTTGCTCATCAAATCGAATAGAGACTGGATGACCATCAACTTTGCTCCAGAGTTTTGCTTGACCATTTTCATGATACTTGTACAACGACATACCTGTGTAATCTGTAGCGACTAACTCATCATCATTTTGAAAAGTAACATTCTCGAAGAAGTGGCCAGACGGTAAGGAAATCACCGATTCGATGTTTCCGCCAACATGCTCAGCAGAGAATGCAGTAAAAGAAGAAGATATGGTAACGGAAAGTATTAACGCGGCTAACGTGTGTTTAATCATAACGATCTCTCAGTCTTGTTGTGTTGTTAGGAATACTAGACTATTCGTCATAAACCATCTATAAACTAAGAAGTACATTAACTTTAACCGTTAGTTTATGAAATCTATACCTAGTCAGTTACCTATTTTTATTGAAGTTGCCAAAGAGAAAAGTTTTTCAGCTGCTGCCAGAAACCTGGGAATATCAACTCCTGCGGTAAGTAAAGCAATCAACAAACTAGAGAGTCAGTGGAAGCTAAAGTTATTCCATCGTTCTTCACATTCATTGAGCCTTACTTCGGTAGGACATACCCTAGCAATGGAGCTTGAACCGGCAGTTGAGGGGATTTTCTGTGCTATTGCGACGAGTCAAGAGATAAACAGTCAGCTATCAGGTGTGATAAAAGTTAACTTGCCTGGAACATCTCTTGGTGTGGATGTTTTTTTGCCACGTATAATGGCTTTCTCTGAAATCAACCCCAGTGTTGAGTTTGATCTTCACTTTAACGATGCAAGCGTCGATCTAGTCGCAAACGGCTTTGATATCGGTATTGGCACATACATCAATCAGGATTCTCGGTTAATAGCGAAACGACTTTTTTCCAGCCAAATAGGCCTATACGCATCTAGAAAGTATGCAGAGAAACATGGATTGCCCCAGACATTTGCTGACCTGAAGCATCACCAATGTCTTCCTATTCGATCAATCGAAAGTGGTAAAATCCGAAGCGTTAAACTCTACGATGGTGATCAAGAATATTTATTCACCCCACAGGGTATTGTTACAGTGGACAGCTTTATAGCGGCTAAAAGTATGCTCTGTGCAGATTGGGGCATTGTTGGCGTAGGGGAATGGATGATTCAAACTGAACTGGAGAAAGAAGATGTGGTTCCAGTGCTTCAGGAGTACTGGGGGCCTTCTATACCCGTCTACTTATATTTCTCTTCACGCGAATATCTCCCGCAAAGTGTAAGAGCTTTCATTGACTTTTTGTCAGGCTCACTTTTTATTCATTGTAATACGGTAAACGGCTGAACATACCACAGTAGGTATCTATCCCCGAAAGTAAGGTAGTTTATTGATTTAGCCGTATCGGCATTTGCCGAACATAACTACCATTCCAAGTGTTGTTGAAAGTAGGGCTTATGTTCCTTAATGAACTCAATGAAGAGTTTGGATTTTTGAGGTAGGTGTATTCGGTTTGCATAAACAAGATAAGCTGTTGGCTTTTGCTTTTGCCAATCCTGCAATAATCGGACAAGTTCGTTAGTCTGTAAAAGGGCTTTAGTTAAGGAAACAGGCAGATAAGCAACCCCTGTTCCATATCTGGCATAAGCAAGGGAGACATATAGGTCATCAGATAATAGGTCGGGTTCCATTTGATGGAGGTAACTTTCACCACCTTTGTTAAAGTACCAAGGTAATATGTATCCATCGACATGATTCCTGATTGTCGCAACCGTATTCAACTCCTGTGGATGTTGTAATTCCCCATGTTGAGCGGTCCATTCACGGCTGGCTACAAGTTCGTAGCTTACTTTTGTTAATGGTATCGCTAAGAGGGACGAGTCCGCTAATTCTCCGATTCGAAAGGCAAAATCTGTACGACTTTTTGTTAAGTCTTGGATACGATTCGCCGCATCTAACTCAATTCTTATTCCTGGGTATTTTTGTCTGAACTTAGCGAGTAAAGGGGCCAAAATGTCTTGGCAAAATGCCCGAGGAGCTGAGAGGTGCAACTGACCAACCGGTTGAGTCGAAAAGGCTTCAGCTTCTGATTGTAGTTCATTCAATGTATCTTGTATAAGCAGGGCTTTGGGCAATACCCTCTCACCTAGCTCCGTCAAAGAAAGTGACCGTGTAGTTCGGTTTAATAATTTTCCTCCGAGTTCAGCCTCCAGCTGTTGTATTTTTCGGCTTACAGTCGTTGTCGGCAGGTTTAGTTGTCGGGCGGCCTCAGAAAAACTCCCTAACTCAATAACCTTGGCAAATAGTGGTAATCCATCGAAATCTTTCATATTCACACCATTATCCCATATAAGGGATAGTGAAATTCAAATTAACTAGCTAATCTTTAATTATGGGATGGATTATAGTTTTGGCAGACAAAAAAACAACCCAATCAATTCAAAGGTGAAAATATGACTATCCTGGTTCTTGGTGCAACAGGCAACACTGGTTCTGAAGTAGTACGCCAACTAAAGGGCAAAGGCGCTGAATTCAGCGTGCTGGTACGAAATGTCGAGAGTGCAGCGCCGCTGGCTTTAAATCGTGAACAGATTCGAGTTGGTGACTTTAGTGATGTGGAATCTATGAAAAAAGCCATGGAGGGGGTATCTAAAGTTTATCTAGCGATGGTTGCTCATCCAGATAATAAACAGTGGGTCGCCAATGTCATTGAAGCCATGCAGACAAGTGGTGCCAAGCATCTTGTTAAACTTTCAGGAATGGGAGCATCAAAAGAGGCTGGCTCAGAAATAATTCGGGTGCATGCAGAAACGGATGAGATGGTGAAAGCATCGGGATTGACTTATACCCTAGTGCAGCCAAATTCATTTTATCAAAACCTGTTTGGTAGCTTAGAAACTATTAAGAGTATGGGGCAATTCTTCCTTCCGCTTCGTGATGCAAAACAGAGTGTTGTGGATATTCGTGATGTTGCAGCGGTCGTCGTTGCGTCATTAACCGAAGCGGGACATGAAGGTAAAACTTATCTACTCTCTGGCCCTCAAGCGATTACTTTTGCTGAGCAAGCAGAGATTTTATCTAAAGTCACTAACAAAGACATTCAATATATTGCTGTTCCTAAAGAGGCGGCAGCAGAGGCAATGAAATCTGCTGGTATGAATGAGTGGCTTGCTGTGCATCTTGCTGAAATCCTAGATTGGTTTGCGCAAGGAAATTACGACTATGTCACTACAGATGTCGAGGAAGTTCTAGGCCGACCTGCAATCACATTCTCAGAGTTTGCTGAAGAGTTTGCATCGTTTATCAAGTAAGTAAAGTTAATTGCTATAACACGCGGTTAGTCTTTGTGTCGTTATAGTTGAAGAGGTTCAAAATGAATACTGTAATCCAGCAACTGCTGAATCGAACTTCGGTTCGTTCATTTTCGGGTGAAAAAGTAAACGATTCAGATTTAGAGCTTATTCTGAAAGCGGGCCAACAAGCACCGAGTTCAATTAATGCTCAACAAGTCAGTCTTATCGTGACACGTGATAAGGCGACAATTGAAGAAATCGCGAAAATTGCAGGGGGACAACCACAGGTCGCGACGGCAGATGTCTTCATTACTATTGTTATTGACTTTAATCGCACAGATATTGCGTCTCGCTTTGAGAGTCAAAAGCAGATTATCGAACAATCTGCCGAGGGTATTATTGTAGGGGCAGGGGATGCAGGAATAACACTAAATGCACTTCAGACAGCCGCAAATAGTCTAGGGTATGGTTCTACTGCGATCGGCGGGATTCGTAACAACCCTAAAGCGATGATCGAATTGCTTAAACTCCCCAAAAAAACTTTTCCAGTTTTTGGTATTACACTTGGTGTGGCGGATGAAACCCAGCTGCCCCAAGTCAAGCCGAGGGTACCTCTAGAAAGTTATGCAATGAATGAAACCTATTGCTCTGAAAAAGTAGAACAAGGTGTTCAACAATATAACGAAGCACTGCGTAATTGGTGGGATGCGCAAGGATTACGCTCGATGAAAACGTACAGTGAAGAAGTCGCAATGTTTTATAGCAACATCTATTTTCCTAGCGTTGCAAAGGGGTTTTATAACCAAGGTTTCAAGTTCACTGACGAATAGTCGAAATGAATGTTACTACTTAAACAAGGCGAGAAATCATGAGTCAAGCGATTTACGTATATATAGACTTCAAAATTAAAGATCTTGATTCTTTTGAAGAATACTCAAAGCAGGTTCCTAGCACTGTACTCAAATACGGCGGTGAAACATTGGCGGTGCAAACACACGCTGACTTTGTTATGGGTGAAAGAGATGTTGAGGTACAGTTAATTCAACGATGGCCAAATAGAGAATCGTTTAATGCCTGGCAAGCATCACCAGAATACGCTCCGCTAAAAGAAATTAGAGATAACAGAGCGATTTATAATCTTAGTATTTCACTGTTATCGAGTCTTAGTTAGATAATTTATGAGTTTTATTCATAGGCCTCCTTTCGAACGTACTGGTGGTCTATGGTATCAATGGATAAGGAAATTCATCGCATTGTTGAATAAGAATTGTAGAATTCTTGCCGAGGAAAAGCCAGCGTGAAACGCTGGCACTAGTCAATCTGGGGGAAAGATTAACGTTGAGAAAAATGAGATTTTATTGACTTCGATTTACCTTAAGGTGATGGGTAGTAATGAACTAGGTTCCCTCAATAATAATAAAGTGATCTGCTTGACTACCTGACTCTAGTATTTATAAATGACGAGGGATAATTGGTGTTAGTGCAACTAATAAGCAGTATAGCTATTTCAATAAAACTGCTATAAATTCATCCTGTGAATATTTTATCGCCACCTTTTACTTGACACTCTTAATGCTATCTATTTTGAGTTGAATTGCCATATAAATTTGTGTTTCACAATCAAATAAAGAGTAGCTGGTATTGAGGAAAATAATTGAGGTAAATATATGATTCGACACATTTTGCTTGTAAAGTTTAGAAAATCCGCAGAACTACGAGAAATAAATAGGTTAAAAGATGTTTTTGCGGCATTACCCAGCAAGATCGAGGGAGTTTTCTCTGTTGAGTGGGGGGTAAATGATAGTCCTGAGGGCAAGAATCAAGGTTACACACATTCTGTTTTGATGACGTTTGTTGATGAAAAAGGTCGTCAAAACTATCTATATCACCCAGAGCATGATGCTCTCAAAAAGTGTTTCGCCCATTATTTGAAGAAATAGTTGTCTTTGACTTTACAGTTAAGTGTTAGACAGAATCTCGACTAACATTTTCAAGAGAATTTAATTTATTAGAAGCATGCACCGATTTTCATTAGAAATGATAGGCTGTTAGCATAGTTATTGACGCTAATGGTAGTTGCACGTAAGAACTCAGTTCCCACTGTATTGATATGAGTATGAGTCACAGGTAACAACAAATTGATTTCCCTTTAGTGAGGGAACTTGCTCTTTTTTTGTTGCTATTTGCAGTCGTTTCAACTGACGATTTCAGCTCAGACATAGCATTGCTTTGTATCCTCCTGATAGTGTCAAGATTCGCGTGAATAATGTATTCAAACAGTCAAGCGTTGAGTCATGTATCTGCTGAAGTTAGAGCTTTTGTTGAAGATTATGTGTACTTTTCTTAACTCGCTGCATTATTGTGATTTCATCGTAAACCAAACACCTTCAATGAGAGTTGGTATAATATGTTTCATTAACGTTGTGACTCATTTAATTCTTGTTGAGTATATTTGTTCAAGTTTGAAAATGCCATTAAGACATCACGAGCGAATTCTATTCTTGGATGTGTTAATGCACCTTTTCTCCAAACAAGATAGAGATGGTTTTCTGGACCTTTTGGCCCAATCTTAATAAGGCGACCAGACTTTAGATCCTCAGAGCATAAATAGTCAGGCAATACTGAGTAACCGATGCCACTGCGTACAATCCCCGCGATAGCTCGGATGTCTGGACAACGTGCAATAACTCGAGAACTGCATTTTTGGCGGAAAACAGAATCAAAATATTCTCGAATTAACGGTAATTGACCATCATAGCTCACAACAGGTAGAGCGTTTAAATCCTCTACTGTTATAGTTTGGCCTGAGAAGCTTTGCGCGAGCAAGCGATGAGCAACTAAAACCAACTCTTCACTGTCCAGTAGATCATAATCAAATTGTTTATTATCTGGATACGATGCAGTGATAGCAATGTCTGCAATGCCATTTTCCAATGCCGCATAATTCTGTTCACGGTTACCAGGCAATATCACAACCTCGATGTTACCAGCTTGTAACAGATTCGCTAGCTGTGCTGAGGCAACATAACTGATGTACTCAGCTGGCCCTGCTAATGTTATTGTTCCATTTACTCCAATAGAGCGAGAGCGAACAGACGCAAGTTTTTGTTCGATAGCATCAAGGTGGATTGATACCTGTGCTGCAAGATCGTGCGCAGCACTGCTGGGGTCTACTCCTCTGTTCCTACGTTCGAACAGTTGTTTGCCTACAATACTTTCCATAACCTGAATATGAGCTGTTGCTGCGGGTTGAGACAAACCCAAATTTTTTGCTGCTCGTGAAATGTTACGGCAACGATAAACTTCAACAAATGTGCGTAGCTGGACGAAATAGGACATAGTGGTTCTTGCCATAATTTTTCTGATAGTAAGGTAAAGAATAACTGAATTCAGATGATTTTAAAATGGATATATAGTTGGTCCGAAATAACGAAGGAGATAAAAATGTCTAAACTGAAAATTAGCGCGGCACTCATATCTGTCGCACTTTCCAGCGTCCCAGCTCTTGCCGCGAGTAAAGGTGAAATTCTTGTGTTGCTTTCTAGTGAGACCCAAATGCAATTAGAGAGTGGGGAGCTTTACAATACGGGATATTACCTAAATGAGTTTGGTGTACCCGCAGACAAATTGCAGCAAGCTGGCTACACATTAGTGTTGGCGACTCCGAAAGGTAATGCTCCTGCTGTTGATGAAAGATCTGTGATACCAATGTATTTCGGTAACTCTGATGAAGAGATGAACCGTATTAAGGAAGTTGTAGCGAACATTGATGGAATTGAAGATACCTTTTCACTAAAAGAAGTGTTAGACCAGGGCTTAGATAAGTACGAAGCTGTGTTTATTCCTGGTGGACATGCACCATTAATTGACTTGGCAAACAATCCTCAGGTAGGAAAAATCCTTCGTCACTTTCATGAGACAGGCAAACCGACTGCTGCTATTTGTCACGGTCCTATCGCACTGTTAAGTGGACAGGTTAACCCTGTCGAATTTGAATCGGTGTTAGGTACCAACAAACAAGTAGACGCAAACGAGTGGATCTATCATGGGTATGACATGACAATATTCTCTACTCCAGAAGAACAAGTTTTTGAGAGCAGCTTAGGCGGTCAAAAATTGCGCTTTTATCCTGCTAATGCCATGTCAAGTGCAGGTGGAAAAATGAGCTTTGCGGAAAAATGGCAACCACATGTTGTTGTCGATCGTGAACTTATCACGGGACAGAATCCGTTTTCTGATAAAGAGTTAGCCAAGCAGCTTTTGTTGAAACTTGAGCAGCAATAAGATGTATAGATGACTAATGTGTGAGTGGGGTTTATATTTTATTTGCCTTGAGAGCATAAAACCCCAGCTCTAAGTAAACGAAAGAAAGAGGTATTAACAATGAAGAAGATTCTAATTGTTGTTACTAATCATGCTACATTGGGTGAAACAGATCAACCCAATGGAACTTACGCACCAGAACTCACTCATGCTCTTAGCGAAGTGATCTCAGCAGGTTTTGAGTATGAGATTGCGTCAATTCAAGGTGGTAAAGCCCCGCTTTATGGCACGGATATAGAAGGTGACTTGATAAACGAAAAATTACTAGCTGACCACGACTTTCAGAAGCATATCAATAGTACGATTCCGGTTACTAAAGTTGATGTTGAGGAATACGACGCAATATTCTATCCAGGTGGCTTTGGATTACTGTCAGATCTTTCAACTAATAAAGAATTTGCTAAGATTTCAGCTCAGCATTACGAAAACGGAGGAGTGATTGCTGCTGTGTGCCATGGCCCAGGTGCACTTTTACCTATTACTTTAAGCGATGGAACGAAATTACTTTCTACGAAATCGATAACCGGGTTTGCACGTGAAGAAGAAGTTGATTTTGGCACTATAAATGACATTCCATTCTTATTAGAGGAATATCTAACACGTGTTGCAGCTAGTTACACGAAAGTACAACCTTGGCAGGAACATGTGATTGTAGATGGACGTATCATTACAGGACAAAACCCTGCGAGTGCACATGGAGTAGGCAAAGCTCTCGTATCAGCGTTATCTTAGCTATAAAACAATCTTTTAAATTGAGTTACTGGTGAGTGGACTCACTGACTCATGTACGCACATATTGTTAGGCCTATACTGGTTAAAACAATATGTGCTGTGCTGTGATTGCTGGACTTTCTAAAAGCTTTGGTCTTTTTGCTACATCATTGACTGACTTTTTGAGAGGGGCAACTGTTCCTTTCGTTTTCAAAGTCTCCGTCATTTGAGGTACTCGCTAGCCGCCTATATAATCTCATATCGGGTTTTGTTTTACCCAATCTTTCAGAAAGGATATTAAGTTTTTAACAATGTGTGACTGATTTTTCCGTGAAGGATACAGTAGTTGAATAGTTATGGAAGGAATGAGTTCCCATTCATCTAATAATGACTTCAGTTCTCCGTTTGAAATACTTTCTCTAACGTGCCAATCTGATAATACGGCAATACCTTGCCCAAGTTTTGCCATTTGAAGCACAGATTCTCCAAGAGTTGACGAAAAATCAGGATTCAATTTTATTGTCTCTTTCACTCTATTTGATCTAAATGTCCATGTACTTTCACTACCTACAACGAGAAGTTTGTGCTCCTTCAAATCATTTGGGGAAGTAGGTTGACCGTATTTTTGTATATAGCTAGGAGATGCACATATGATGCGTCTCGACTCAGCTAATTTCTGGCCTATCAATGAAGAATCTTTAGATGGTCCATGTCTAATTGCCAAATCAATACCGTACGCTGTTAAATCAACTAACGCGTCAGTTGATACTACTTCTATTTTTACGTCAGGATGTAGTGTCATGTAATGACTGAGAGGGGGTATAAGGTAACTCTGGGTAAATGATGCTGAAGCAGTGATTCTTATCTTACCTTTTAGCTTATTGGTTGTATTTAAATCACGCTCTATTTCTTCAGTCATTCCAATGATTTTTTGTGCGTGATGATACAACATCTCTCCAGCCGTAGTTGCACTAAGCTTACGCGTGGTTCGATAAAATAATTTTACACCAAGTTGATTTTCCATCGCGAGTAGCTTTTTGCTTCCGGCAGCGGAGCTTATGTTGTGGTATTCAGAAGCCAATTTAATGGATTTTTGTTCGTAAATGGTGCAAAAGATTTTGAGATCTTCGATAGAGTCAAGCATTAATTATTAACCATTCGTGTTTAATCAATTAACTATTAGTGTGTTTTTCTGAGTTAATTCTCCTAGTAACATCGATTTTGTCAATAACAAGAGGACAAAAAATGAAAGCGATTGGTATTAAAGCACATGGCAGCGTAGATGTACTTCAAGAAATTGAAGTGGAGGCACCTACTGCAAAATTCGGTCATGTTGTAATCGATGTTAAAGCAACCAGTGTGAACCCTGTAGATACAAAAATTCGCCAGGGCAGCGAAGGTACTGCTGGTATGAGCTATCCAGCAATTTTGCACATGGACGTATCAGGTGTGATTAGCGAGGTCGGTGAAGGTGTCACTAACTTTAAAGTGGGTGATGAAGTCTATGGTTGCGTAGGTGGCATTGTTGGACTTCAAGGAACATTGGCAGAAAAAGTAGAAGCAGATGCTGTTCTACTAGCCCATAAGCCTAAGACATTAAGCTTTGGTGAAGCGGCGAGCTTACCACTTGTTGCTATAACAGCTTGGGAAGCGATTGTTGATCGCGCACAGATTACGCCTAATGATAAGGTGCTTGTTCATGGTGGTACTGGTGGCGTTGGTCACATCGGTGTGCAACTAGCAAAAGTCATGGGAGCGCATGTATCTACGACAGTCGCTGACGAGGAGCGAGCTGCAATTGCAAAAAGTCTAGGTGCTGATGAAACCATTCTGTTCACAGAAGAAGAGCCAAATGCATACGTTGAGAGACTAACGGATGGCAAAGGTTTTGATACTATTTTCGATACAGTTGGTGGTCCAGTACTACAGAACTCACTAATTGCTGCGAAGCTGAAAGGTCATGTTATCTCGACAATCGGCTATGCAGATTACAACTTAACGGAAATGCATTTTAAAGCCCTGCGACTAGACTTAGTGTTTATGGCGATTTCACTCATTCATGATATCGACCGAGAAACTCACGGTGAGATTTTACGCCGCTTAGCTAATCTAGTTGATAAGGGCGATGTTAAACCTCTCATTGACAGTACACATCCCTTTACGCTTGAAGGTGTAAAAGCGGCACATACCCGATTAGAGTCTGGAAAGGCGACGGGTAAAGTTGTCATCGAGCGATAACAACATTTAAAGGATCAGTAATGAGTGAAGAACTAACAGTATTAGTTGATATCCACTGCACGCCAAGCCAATTTGATTCAGCGTTGAAAGCAGTACAGAAATGTGCTGGCCTATCTCGCAAAGAACCTGGCTGTTTGAGATACGATGTGTTTACTAGTAGCGATTATCCGTCAACTATTACGCTTGTTGAAAAATGGATAAATGAAGTTGCTCTAAGTGCTCACAAAGAGCTTAAACATTACTTAGATCTTCAAACTACTTTAGAGCGAACGAATGAGTCTATAACCATCGAAGTCACGAGCAAAATTAAGGAAGAGTAAATGAAGTACTTACATACAATGTTTCGTATTCGCAACGTAGAAAAATCTTTAGATTTTTTCTGTGATGGGTTGGGACTTAAAGTTGTGAAAAGGAATGACTATCCTGATGCGAGATTTTCTTTGATCTTTTTGTCTGTTCCAGGAAATGAAGATGCGCAGTTGGAGTTAACTTATAATTGGGACCCTGAGAATTATACGGAGGGGAGAAACTTTGGTCATGTGGCGTATGAAGTTGATGATATTTATGCTACGTGTGAACACCTACAGAAATGTGGGATAACCATTAATCGTCCCCCTCGTGATGGTCAGATGGCGTTTGTTCGTTCCCCTGATAATATTTCGATAGAGCTATTGCAAAAAGGTAAACCTCTAGAAGTCAAAGAGCCTTGGGCATCAATGTCTAATGAAGGAGCCTGGTAGTTGGTTAAGTGTTCAATCTTGAATTGAACACTTTCTCTGATCAATCAGACAATACTTTAATGGAAATGGAGTTAATTCTCTTGGCACCTGCAATGAATACAATGAGTAGATATTTAACAAGATTTTTATTGTTCTGACTGGGCAAAGAAAAAGGGATAGCTGTGTTAGAAGTGCGGTTATTTATAACGGATAGTGGTGGGTTAGCCTTTTAAAACTTCAAAGAAGTAGGTTAAACCACTATCAGTGAGTTGCTTAAATGAAAAATATTTTAATACTTAATGGTGGAAAGTCTTTTGGACATTCCAATGGTCGTTTAAACAACACCTTGACATCATTTGCTGAAGATAAGCTAAAAGGTATGGGATTAAATGTCCAGACTACCGTCATAGATAGCGGTTATGATGTAGAATCTGAGATAAAGAAATGGATCTGGGCTGATGTGGTTGTACACCAAATGCCAGGTTGGTGGATGGGGCCACCCTGGATAGTAAAGAAATATATGGATGAAGTTTTTACTATGGGTCATGGCCATTTGTATAATAGTGATGGTCGAACGCGAAGCAACCCGCTAAAAACATATGGTTCAGGTGGGTTATTGGAAGGTAAATACTACATGCTCTTAGTTACTTGGAATGCACCTAAGGAAGCATTTGAGGATCCATCGCAGTTTTTTGAAGGTGTTGGAGTTGATGGCGTCTACTTGCCAATACATAAAGCCCATCAGTTTTTAGGTATGTCTCCATTAAACACGTTTATGTGTTGTGATGTTATTAAGAACCCTGAGGTCGATACAGACTTGCTGAGATACGAAAAACATCTAACAAGTATTTTTCCTATGTCTATTAGTTCAATGTTTCTTACATGAAAATATAATTAAAATGTCGAAGGCTGTACTATTTTTTATCGGGAATTAATAGAGCAGCTCTTCGACCTTTTATTTTCACTTGAAGGAGTGGAACAATATCTTGTTTTGATATCTTCTTTATATTGAATTCTTAACTATTTATATACTTTATCACAGAAATAAGCCAGCGTGAAACGCTGGCACTAGTCAATCCGGGGAAAGATTAACGTTGAGAAAAAACGAGATTTTATTGACTTCGATTTACCTTGAAGTAGTTGAACCAATCTTGTAGCGAAAAATAAGTGTGCTGTACATTTGTTTTACAGTCGTCATCATCAAGCAGATAAAGCCTTAAATCTACTGTCTGCTCTGTATTGACAAGGCTAGATTTACGAATAGCAAAAGCGACATAGAGAATATCATCTTCGCTTTCAATCTGATTCAAGACAACTTTTGAAAATGTGGCCAATATTGTCGAACTATCATTTAGTTCTTTATGTGATAGAAGGACTAGATCCATAAACTGGGTGAAGCAAAGACACAGTTCTAATGGGCCAGTGATATGTAAAAGTCGATCGTTTAAATGGAGTTTGTGAACGTTATGGATTTCGGACTCAGAATTATTAACTGAGAATAAATAATCTCTAACTTGTTCTTGATTGGTTTTGATGTATTCCATAATAAATCCTCAATAAACTAACCCCACAGACTTCGTTTATTGTAGATTTATTTAACAACACGCGGGAGGTTTTAACGTGTCTATGTTTAATCTATGATTAATGAATTAAAATGTCAATCGATTTTTATTTAAATGTACATTAAGTTTATCTAATCATCAGAGTTGAGTTCATCATAATCGACCAGGTGCAGGTTTCTATCAATGAGTTTTAAATCTTCAAAGGCAAAGAATTTGTTAGCCAATCTTAGTGTATAATAGGGTTCACTTGTATTGGCTAAAATGAGCGAATCATCATGTTCCACATGGATAAACTCAATGTTTCCAAATCTGGTCTTATAAAAACCCGACTCGCCAGTCGTAGCTAAAATCAATAGCATTGGGATCTGAGAGATCACACTCCAGCGAGATAGGGCATCTTCGAAAGAAACATAACACAAATCGTCTTCACGCAGAGATAGCGCCAACTTTTCAAAAAAATCACCAGGTAACGTAGAGCGTAAGTAAACAAAACGCTCAAAATTGATGCTGACGATATAGTCATGTTTTTCGACAATCTGATCAATATCATCACTTCTGAAGATTGAACAGATCTCATCACGCTTATAGATAAACTTTTGAGTTTGTCGGTACTGCATCTCAAAAATCATTTTCATTACATTAATCTTTTAACGGGTATCAATAGAACTAAATGTTTACACGTTAGTTTCATAAACATCAAGTGAAGTTATAGACTCGTGACAGAAATATCGTATTGAAGCTTGCGCATGGCGATTTAAAGAGATTATGTATCTTCTATATTTGCTATTTTTTGTTTGGTCCAATTTTGTTTCGAAACCGAGTTTAGTGAGGAAGTTATTAATTGCTTTTGTGCGATAACCGTCAGAATATGAACCTGAACTGATGGGTTTTAACATCGTTTTCATGGTGTTCAGTTCTTTACACAGCTTTGGGTTGTTGTGTAATAGTTGTTCAATGATGTCATAAGCCGCATAATAATCTGAAGGAGGGATAAAATGTTCTTGGTGACTATGTTCTATGGAAATGTTTAAGTTCTTAAACAAGACATCCATTAAGCTAAAAAGAGCATGTGTTGTCTTCGTTTTGCGCCAATCCACATACTCTTGTAAGTATTCCAATAACGGGGCTTTTTCTTTACTAAAATCGATGGCTTCTTTAGTTAATAAATCAATTGGGATACACAGTCTTTCTGCGACGATCCGTTTTTCCGCTGCACAAAGTTGTAAGTTGCTTGCCTTTCCAGACTGAATGACTTCATAAGCTTCATCGATAGCGCTTACAATGTTGGGGGCCTGATAGATTGCTTCATTGACAGACTTCACGTATCTCGCCTCTAGTTGCTCTTGTAGCATTGATTCGTAGTAACGTCGTTCTGGAGAATATTCTTTAATTTTAACGTTGAACCCCAACTCTTCAGCAGTAAGCTTTAAAGAGAGCGGCATGTTGTGGCGAGTGTGCGTCGATAGGTGATGTATTAGATGCTGCATGTGCTCAAATGTAAACGGCCCGTTGTTTGGCTCACCAGATCTGTTCATGTTTGTGTATTCGTAACACATTACGTTGTCTTTTTGAACAGCATAAATGATGTTCTTTGCTTGGCGAAACCTACGCCCCATCTGAATCAACTCTTTCGGCGTTAGGATGCTATGTGATATGACCAGCATTTCACGAGCATAATTTGTTTCAATGCTGACCGCAGAATCAATGTAAGGTGAGTACAAGATTTTTTCGTATAGGAAGCACGAAACGCTTGGGTTGGCCAGAAAATGCTTTACCGCATCGGTATCACATGTGTCACCAGTAATGACGAGATAGCCTGCATCTAATGCTTTTTTTGGACAGCCTTTGCCGGAAGATTCGTAACCAATCGAGAACAAATATTGGTATAACGCCTCTTTTTTATCGAACGCCATCACCTTATAACGGTTCTTCTTATTCGTGACTTCGCCTAAAACCACATCTCTATTTGCAATGGTTAACTGAAGGTCGGAGTAACGTTCACCTTTCACTTTGTAGAGTGCATAGTCTTTGATCCCCGTTGACTTGATCAACTGCTCTGTGATGCAATTAGTACTGTCAGCATCCATCATGATTAGACGCTTTGAATCAGTAATCACGGTCTTTAATGCATTGAATGATTCTTCTTTCAAAGTATCATCCTTATAATGACTGCCATCTAGGGAGAGGATACCTTTTTCACTCTCATCAAAGATAACGACATCGCAACTCAATACATACTGACGCATTTTAGGAAGTGAGTTAGTCGTAGAAATAATTAATTGTGCATTTTCAAGTTTGTTCAAGGATCTTGTTTTATGGCTTGCCTCTTTTGCATTGGGCATGAGTTTTGAAATTTTATAATACTTGTTATTATTGATTTCATTTTTATGAGAGATAATGCCAACTTTCAAGTTTGGGTTTTCTTTCAACTGATGACGAAGATAATTATTTATTACATAAGTGGTTTTTCCAGACCCAGTCTCAGCAGAGATAACGTTAACACGATTTAAAGATAAATCGATCTGGTTTAAATGGTGGATATTCATCGCATTTGAAAAGTTCAAGGATAGATTTAACGCATCTAACTCCATCTCTCTTATTGAAGTTAACTGTTGAGTGATTGTATCTTCATGGATTTTGAAGAGAGTGGAAGCAAAATATATTGCAAACTCAATAGATACATGTTGGCATTGCACTGCCTGCCTGAGTTTCTTAATTGCATAGTCTATTAATTCTTTATTATAGTGAGTTAATTCGCAAGCATGATAAATAAGATAGGCTTCTTGAAGTAAAGAGTGCATCTCAATCAAATCTATCGAACGACCTGCGATTAACAAGTCCTTTTTAAAACGAAAAGAAGCGGCTATTGCATCAATGATTTCTTTTGAATTAGCTGATGCGTGAATGCAAATTGAACTGACGGACTTTTTGTAAATGGGGTTACAGTCGAGCACTTGACTGGCGAGTTTTAATGCTAAATCATGACGAATTTCCTTGCTTATTATAACGTCATTCACATTGTTGGTAACGTGCAGTATGATGTTTTTGAACTCGGCTGTGTCGTTGATATTTTTATAAAAATAGTGCATAAAGTTATTCTCGATTAATTATTATATTATTATTCTAATTAAATTATAACGATAATATCAACCTTTTTATTGTGTTTTTAAATGCATGTAAATTGTCTTATATATATCAAGATTTTACAGATTTTGATTTTTATATTTATTTTTAAATATCTAAGACAACTTAATGGGCATCAATGAAAAACCCACTTTTATTAATATTAATTAAATAATATTAAAGATAAAAAGATCATGGAGCGATCAAGTTTGGTGCCTGAGAGTATGATAACGTTAAATTGATGAATGTTGGTGTTTGGATTCGTCTAAATGCGTAATATGAAGCGTGGTAAACCTAAGAACATTCATATCTCATCGGTATGAAATTTTTGAAAACGGAACATGCAAGTAAGAACACTGCCAACAAGTATACAGCAACGTTTTACAGTTCTTGCGGTATGCATATGGGCTAAGATGCCCATATGCATCATCTGTGCAATGTCGGTATACTGAAGTGTCCATTTCTCAAATGTATATATAAATAATAAATGGAGAAGTGGACACTTAGGTTAGGACTTGACGAGTCAGTAAACTAATCTCCACTTCGAATACTGCATGCGATAGCATGCTGTCGTCATTCTCAGTTGCCTCAATTCAATAGGATGAGCATCACCTACGAGAAATGAAATCATCTAATGTGTCCACTTCTCTGGGGTATATATAATATATAAATGGAGTAGTGGACACTCAGCAGCAAGCTTAACGTCGATTAAGTAAACCAAACACGACTTCGATTGGTGCATGCTTTAGCATGCTTGACTCGCTCTTCGAGCGAGAGATTCGATAATGGGGTAGTGCGTCATTAAATGTCTGTAAATTGATTAATTCTCATCTCACAGCTCACTACGCATGCTGAAGATAAGTTTCATTAATAGAAATTTCATTTACATTAAACGTTATGGCTCCCGATTTAATCTTGTTTAAAATCCTTCTTAGTGAGATGTGTACCATTTTCATCATTGTATCTTTCTATTGCTGCCGCCAACTCACGTGACGCTTTGCCCTGCGAGCGTTCTTCAAAAACCGCATCTCCGACGACAAACTTAACAAGAGGTGCTCGTTTACGCTGAATCGTGGTAGAAGATTTTGAGTCAGCTAAAGCCTTTCGTTTTTCAACAAGTTCGATAGGAATTTCAATACCAACGGATTGCAATGCTTCTATGGCTATTTCGACCTTTTTCATTTCTTCAGCCGCTTTGCGTTCTTCTATAATGTGTTTGATTCTATCACGTATCGCCTCCAACTCATCCAGGTGTAGCTCTAAGGCTCTGATAGTATTGCGACTATTAAAAATTTCTATTGCTGCTTCTTGCTTTTCAGTCAGCGTCATGAGAGGTAACTCCTTTGAATCGGTAATGAGTAGGATTTGATTTTAAACGAAACTTATAAACTGTGGAAGTTTTTAATAATTAAAAAGATTTGTATTGAAAGATATTATTTCTTTTATATTTACAATTGGTTTTAAATGTGATTTATTACACTCATCGTAAACATTATAAGGATAGCGATGTGTTTAAGCGAAGTGCTCGTAAGTATGTATATAAAAACCCAGAATTAGAAATTGATTTAAAACCTTTAAAAGATGAATTGAATGTGTTTAATGAATTCATCTCTGATGAAAATACGTTGTTTAATGAATTCATCTCTGATGAAAATACGTTGTTTAAAGCGAATTTATTAACCGTTGAGGAACAACGTGATGGTTTTAAATTTGATAATTTAAACTCTGCTCATGCTTCTAATTACGCTATTTTTGAAAAAAGCTGTACCAACAAGAAAACCACTCAGGAAACAATGAACATCCAGAATAGAAAAGAATCACGAGTCCCTGGTCTTTACGGTTGTAATCGATATAAATCTAGACGAAATGTTCAGGTAAAAGAAACGGAAAGTTTTTGCTTCTTTTAAAGTGAAGCAAGGGAATTACTATGATTAGCCAACATCTGTGCAAACAAATGCCTAATGATGTCCAAGTGCGTTGCACCGCTCATTACTCCAGCAATGAACAGTGGTTTCTTTTTATCTCTGAAACAGCAAAAGAGATGGATCTAGAACTAAGCCATGAACTCAATGGGGTGGGAGAATTACTTTGGCAAACTGTCTTCAACATCATTCATTGCCCATACTGTGGATTAAGGCTGGAACCCGATTTAAAAGCCAAACCTCATTTTCACAAAGCCGTTAACTATAAACGGACTTAGCAACGCTACCTTCGTGTTTGTCATGCTTATAAGCATGACTCGATGTTCCAGGATTGAGAATAGAGTATGAGAAAATGCAGTAAATGTTAAAAGTCTAAATTATTTAGTCTTTCTGTTCCCTTTGTGCTGGTATGGGGTAAAGTGCAATTGGCTGGGGACGTACTATTGGCACGCTGGTGGGGAGTTGTTTAGCTATGATTGTCCAATTTCTGCTTGCTCAGTACAGCGGCATACTATTTTTTACGAGTGGCGCGATAAAATGTGAGTCTTAGTAACTCACCGATAGAAATGAGTGTACCGCCACACTGGTTAAGCCTGTGTGGTTCCCCCTAGTTACTTAAACTTATCGACAATGAAATCGATAAATAAACGGGTACGTTTAGGTAGATTCTCTCTAGACGAATAGTAAATCCAAACAGGTTTTGCAATTGGCCATGATGACTTCAATATTGGAACGACATCACCGCTCTCTAGTTCCTCTTCGACATGCCATTTGCCCATATAAACAATACCTAAGTCTTGCATCATCAAAACTTTGACCGCGCTGATATTTGATAGAGATAGTTTCCCTTGGGGAGTAAATTGAATGTGTTCGTCGTTGTCTTCTGATACCGTTTCCTGCAGTGGCCATGTGAACATTCTGCCACTGGTGACTGGGCGGTAAATGATGGCGCTGTGTTGCTTCAAATCATCTATCGATTTTGGTTCTCCAACCTTCTCCACATAACCTCTACTAGCAAAAATACCACTTTGCATTTGGTAAATGGTTCTCGCTACAAGACGGCTATCTTCGTTGATACAATTTCCGACGCTTACGTCAAATCCTTGATCAACGACGTCGAGTACACCATCACTGAGAACAAAATCTAATTCGATATCTGGATACATAGCAATGAACTCGCCAACGTGAGGCAAGATAAACTTTCGACCAAAACTGTCAGGTAAGTTAATTCGCAATTTACCTGATGGATTTCGGTTCTGCTCCGTCAAACTATCTATACTCTCTTTAATTTCTGAAAGTAGTGGCTCAACTCGATGGTACAGATTCTCCCCATCTTCAGTGAGTGAAAATTGACGGGTGTTTCGATGAAAAAGGCGAACACCTGCCTGTTTTTCAAGTGCGGCTACGCCTTTACTTACCGCTGCAGCTGAGATGCCTAATTTGCGTCCGGCTGCAGAAAAACTCCCTTCTTGCGCTGAACATATAAATAATGGTAACTGAGTTGGCAACATAAATGAGTTCCTAAGTACACAGATATACGTATATTAAGGGTAATTGCAGATCTATAGTTTAAACTTATAGTTACATATGTTTCAATATAATGTTGTTTCTCGATTAAGGGGAGCAGGACAGTAGTTTTCGTTGTTCCCTTCTAATGTAGATCATCAGAATTTCTGCGTAATTTAAAAAAAGAAATTGAATGCTCTGTTGGTTGGGTAAATTGTTATATCGGTATCAATTTCCATTTTCTGAAATACTTCCGAAAACACATCAATAAATGCAGACCCATTCAAAGAATCAGGCTGAATTTCAAGCCATCCTTTCGATATTTTTAACCAAATAATCAATCAACAATCTCACGCGAATTGGCAAATACTCGCGTGATGAATAGTAGCACCATATGGTTGTTGGCTCGCCCCAATAGTGCTTTAAGATCGGTTTGACAAAACCTTGTGCTAGCTCTTCTCTAAATAGCCAACACCCCAACATACAAATACCCGCACCCGCTAATGTCGCCTGTTTGGCTGCTGCGAAATTGTTGACGATAAGCTGCCCACTTGGTTCATACAGCTTGGCTTGATTATCTTCTTTTACACGCCAGTAGTGAAAGCGTCCCGAAGTCAGAGAGCGTACAGGTATACAGTGATGATCGGCTAAGTCATCAAGTGTTTGTGGTTCCCCGTGATGCTCAAGATAGTCTGGTGAGGCGTAGATGCCGATATCTTGAACAAGAAGTGGACGTGCAATAAGGCGAGAATCTTGGTTGATTGCGACACCAATACCTAAATCAAACCCATGCTCGACCAGATCGACATTACGATCATCAAAATGCAAGTCGCAGGTGATGTGCGGATAGAGCGCCATAAACTCGATAACCAAAGGCAGAATATGCTCTTGTCCAATAGAGCTAGCTGGGAGGTTAACTTTAATCGTACCACTGGCCGCATTGGAGGTTTCTGAAATCTGCTCGATGGTATTTTGTATTGACTCAATTGACGGAGCCAAACTATCTACCAGTTGTTTACCCATCTGGGTAAGACTAAGCGAATGGGAGGATCGGAAAAACAGTTTTACTCTCCATTCCTCTTCGAGCTTGGTGATGGCTTTGCTGACAGCAGGTGCGGAAATACCCAATGCTCTTGCTGCCGCTGCGAAGCTGCCACTTTTAGCTACTTGAATGAAGATGGGTAACTGCGTGGGGAGTGATTTCATTAACTTTTATTTATCTTTAAGGTGAATGAATAAACACTACAAGTTAATAAGATTTTGGTCAACACTAGCGACATACAAGCAGGCAGAAAGAACGAGGTTATGATGAGCTTACCTAAACTTCACCAAACTATTATTGAAGGTGCCTTTGAGCTGTTTACAACATTGCTTGAGCAGGGCAGTGACGTCAACCAATTAGACCCTGTCATGGGAAATGCTCCATTACATATTGCGGCGCAGCAAACCTCTGACAAGTGGGTCAACGCATTGCTTGACGCCGGTGCTTTCATCAACATACAAACCCCTAAGCATGGTGTAACCCCGCTTATAATTGCAGTTTGGCATCGTAAACCTGGCATCGTAGATGCTTTGCTCGCAAGGCCTGATGTGAATGCAGAGATTGTTTCGACTTTTGGTGTAAAGGCTGAAGACTTATTAGATTTCGGTGGCAGTGATAGCGATATGTTTGGTTGTGAGCAGACTGACAAACTAAAAGCTTTATTTAGCCAATATAAACAACGCCGAGTTGAGCTTGAACAAGCGCTTAGTGCTTACCAAATTGTCACTCAAGTCGGCAAAACGGATAAAGAAAAGGTGGCTCAGCTTGAGGCATTGGAAGATTGGTCTTTACTCAATGCCACTTCTCCGATTACTTCTTCAGGGAACGACGAGCATACTGCGGTGATGGTCGCCGCTCGTGATGGTTTAGTTGAAAGCTTGAGACTTCTTATGGCTCGTGGTGGCGATCAAACAATTCCTGATCACTACATGAAAGCGATCCCACTTCATAAAGCAGCTTATAACGGTCAAGCGGACGTCATAAAAATTCTTGTAAACTATCCTGGGTTTGAAGAAACGTTGAATGCTCAGGGGCCAAACAATGGCTATACCCCTCTTCATGATGCGATTTGGCATGGGCATAAAGAGGCAGCAAAAGCCCTAATTGATGCTGGTGCCAGAACGGATGTAGTGAGCTTTGACGGTAAAACGCCACTTGAATTAGCCAAAGAGTACCACTACCAAGATATTATCGATTTATTGGAGAACAAATAATGAACGTACTTGTTGTTTACTGGCACCCAGAACCAAAAAGTTTTAATGGTGCAATGTTTCGTCGCTCTGTAGAAGTGTTAGAAGCAGCAGGTCATGATGTGAAAACCTCAGATTTGCATTCGATGAACTTTGACCCTGTGTCAGGCCGACACAACTTTAACACCACCAACGATGGTGAGTTTTTCAAACAACAACTCGAAGAAATGTACGCAAGTGAACATCACGGTTTTGTTCCTGAGATTGAAGCTGAAATACAGAAACTGGAGTGGTGTGATTTGGTTATTTTCCAATTTCCGCTCTGGTGGTTTGGTATGCCTGCGGCACTTAAAGGATGGGTTGAGCGTGTATTTGTGATGGGACGAGTCTATGGTGGCGGCCGCTTTTATGAACATGGCGTCTTTAAAGGTAAAAAGGCAATGCTGAGTATTACGACGGGCGGTCCAGAAGAACTGTATGTTAAGGGCGGATGGAATGGCGATTTGGATGCTATTTTGCGCCCAATTCACCGAGGTGTGTTCGAATTTACCGGCTTTTCCGTACTAGAACCGCATAAGGTGTTTGGACCTGCACGTAAGACTGAGCAGGAACGTATCTATGAGCTTGATAACTATGCTTTTCGACTACAAAAGATTTTTGAAGAATCTTCCATTGAAGTCGGGGAGTACTAGTGCGCGAACGTAGCAAGTAACGATAATAGTGTGGTGAAGTATAAAAACGCAGAATAGTGTGATCGATATTCTTCGTGCTTGGGGCATCAGTCACAGACACATTAACCAGCTTATAGATAGTGACGCTTCCGAAAAAGAAGAAACTCCTCTTGATACGAGAATTGGATTCAAAATCATGAGTGAGCTGGTGTCCACTAAGCATGGTTTAGGAAGAAGCGTATGTTGATGTTGATCATAATGCTCATATGCTTACGTGTAAATCAACTGGTGAACTTGTGTCAGTTGGTTGTTCTGGCTTCCTACTACAGTTTTTAGAATAAATGAGCAACTCATACATCACTGTTCATGTGTTTGATTATGATAGTGGTTAGTTAGTGAGATAGTACGATACTTGTACTTATTCATCGAAAGATGCTTGTAAAACAACCATCTTTCGTCAGATCTAGATTATTTCAAAAAGCTCTTTTTCCACACGACAGTCTGCATACGCCCAACTATTAGGTACTTCACTTCTAATACTGCCGGGTTGAATTCTTCTTTTGCTTACTCTGTTCCTCATGGTAAATATTCTCGCAACGTCCAGTATTGATGAAAACGAGCCGTTTCTATATCCCAAGATAGGAGACGAGTGATCCATTTATCTTCACTAAACTCAAAGGGCTAGCTGTATCGTATGTAAGAGTAGAAAGCCCGACAAGGAATCTTGTCGGGCAATAACATCATTGGTTGCTGAGTACCCGGATATCAATGTTCATGAGTGTATTTATAGTTATTTCTTTATTCATCTGAGTAGGGCTTTTTGTTTACTGAGAGTTTCCAGATCTTAAAGTTGGAATTTTTTGGCGAGTTGAAATTCATCTTACCATCAACCCAAACATGCAAGTTGTTAGAAGAGATATAGATGTTATTGTCAGCGCCCCAAGCGAGAGTATCTGGCCAGACCATTTCATGGTTGTAAGTCAGGCGACTTATGTCACCGGTTTGTGCATCGCGCTTCATGATTCCATTGATCGTCAGCCCTGTCATGTATAGGTTATTATCGCGGTCGGCAGTCATACCGTCGGTGTTAGACGGCAACGTAGTGACCTCTTTCACACTTGCTTGCAGTTCATCTTCTGAGCGGGAGAAGTCACGTAAGATTGCGGTTTCGATAGAGTATAGGGTGTTACCTGTTAGATTGGTCCAGTAAAGAGTTTTCTTATCTCCTGATAGAGCGATACCGTCCGCGCCGGTCAGCATAGGATTTTGTGAAAGTACTGGCTCGCCGTTGATGTTAAAAAAGAAATTCTTCTCATTATTAGTGAACTTGGTTCCGGATAACACACGACGTGCTTTGTTTGAGTTGCTGTCGTACACGATCAGGCCTCCATCTAGTGGCTGACAGAAGATGCCTGAATCAGTGATATAGGCAATGCCACTATCATTATCCACGACGATATCATTCAGGAATGAGCACTGACGGCTACTGTCCTTATCGCTAAACTCATATCGCTGGATCTCTTTGTTTTTATCAATATCCCACAACACCAGTTTCTCATCGCCTCGCTTGGTTGGAGCACCTGCGACATGGCCCTGATCCAATATCCACATGACGTTGTTACGGTCGACTTCAAAGCCCAGAACCGCCTTTAAGCCTTTCGGGTTGTTTACATCGTTTATTTTCTCAGAGGGGTAAGGTACCAGTTTGTACTCGCCGTCCTGCTTTTTCAGTTTAGATAAAGTAGCTGGGATATCGGCGCCACCCCAGCGAGCAGTAGAGACATACATCTCACTGTTTTTATCAACCTTGACACCCTGCATAAGAGCCTTGCCATACATGTCGCTTTTTTCCCAGCGCTGTTTTATCTGCTTATCTTTTATTATATATGTCAGAGCATCCCACTCTGCTACGATCTCAAGCTTTGGGATGTCTGTTGCCATGGTTGTGGTGGAGATTACGGACGCAGAAAGTAGGGTAAGAGTAAGTATAACGTTTCCTTTCATTGCAGTTTCCTTGCTATTAGTTGTATTGTCTAGCATTCTTGTGACTGTGAACTTTTAACCAGCTATGAAACCTTTTGGTCAAAATGTTCCCTCCCGCAGATGGCGGGAGGGGCAGTCTGAACGGTGCTATTCTCGTTTCAGATCTGTGGATATAAATACTCATAATGATGGTGGTGGTTTTATTAGTTCTGGATTTGGGAGAGTACATCGCGTACTAACTGACCCAGTTCATCCCATCTACCTCCGGTGATAAGTTGTTTGTCCACCATCCAAGAACCACCGCAGCAAACCACACTTGGCAGTGCTAGGTAGTCTTTGATGTTAGACGGTGTGATGCCTCCTGTTGGCATAAAACTCAGTTGGCGATATGGACCTGAAACGGCTTTGAGTGTTTCGACACCACCATTTGCTTCCGCAGGAAAGAACTTAAGCATGGTTAAACCAAAGTTCATTGCCTGTTCCATCTCTCCTGGTGTCGCAACGCCCGGAATAATGTCGATGCCACGAGTGACACAGTGACGAACGGTTTCTGGGTTAAAGCCCGGAGATACAACAATTTTTGCGCCTGCTTCGATTGCTTGATCTGCCTGTTTTGGGTTGGTTACTGTTCCAGCAATCAGTAGCATTTCAGGAAATCGTTGGCTAATAACTTGTATTGCTTCTAATGCAACTGGTGAGCGAAGGGTAACTTCTGCAATAGGCAAGCCGTTTTCAATCAGTGTTTCCGCGAGAGGTATTGCGTCTTCTAGATTGTCTATTTGAATAACAGGTACAACTCTGGCGCTCGCAAGTAGATCTATAGCTTGTTTCATTACGCTTTTACCTCTGCTTGAAATGCCAGTACTTGCTCTGCTGTTGGGATTGGAGCCACTGCTCCGTAACCAGTCGTTGTTAGTGCGGCTGCGCAGTTTGCATAAGCAAGAGCCTGTTCCAGAGACTTGCCTTTTACTACCTGACTCAGGAATGCACCAGAGAAGCAATCACCAGCGCCTGTTGCATCAACGGTATCGACTCTATGACCAGCAGCTCTAAAGCGTCTGTCAGTGGTTGCTACCATCGCACCATCTTTGCCCATTTTCAGAACAACCGTTTTTGCTCCAAGACCTAGGTAAAAGTCAGCCACTTCATTCGCATCTTCAAGGCCAGTAAGAAGCTGAGCTTCATCAAGGCTAGGCATGCAAAAGTCAACGTGACGGATTGTCTCATGAATCACTGCTCTTGCTCTTGAAAGAGGCCAAAGCTTAAGACGAAGGTTGGTGTCAAAAGAGATCATTGTGTTTTCTCTTTTCGCTATTTCAATGGCTTCAAATACAGCGTCGCTGGAAGAATCACTGATTGCATGAGTAATTGCAGAGGTGTGGAGTAACTTTGCTTCTGCAATTGCACCTTGTGGAATTTGCTGTGGAGTAACAAGAGATGCAGCTGAGCCTTTACGGTAAAACGTAAAGTGGTGTCCGCGCTCATCGTGGGAAATAAAGTAAACGCCAGTAGGGGCATCCGGGTTACGAACAACAAAGTCGGTTTTAACACCTTCTTTTTCCCATAGTTCTACAAACTGATCGCCAAATACGTCGCTTCCTAGATGGGCTAGGATTGCAACATTTGCACCCTGACGAGCTGCACTTACTGAGAAATTGGATGTATCACCACCAAAACCACTCAGGTAAGAGACCGCTTCTGTCTGCCCCGGAATTTGAGAGAATTCGAACAGTGGCTCGCCAAAGGAAAGAATATCAATAGTCATGCTTTTATCTCTTACAAAAAGCCAGTTGGAAATAGAAAATCCAACTGGCTGCTATTATGAATGATTAGATACGACCGTATTTAGCAAGGC
Source organism: Vibrio sp. YIC-376 (assembly GCF_052353105.1). Taxonomy (NCBI): domain Bacteria; kingdom Pseudomonadati; phylum Pseudomonadota; class Gammaproteobacteria; order Vibrionales; family Vibrionaceae; genus Vibrio; species Vibrio sp. YIC-376. The sequence goes on along the minus strand of NZ_JBBWFK010000001.1, from coordinate 708,438 downwards.
CGTCACGTAGTGAACCACTTTGGATGATCAGTTTTGCCTGTTCTAGTTCACGTGAGTCGATAGACTGGGATTCGCGAAGAACGGCTTCTACATGCTCCTGAGGTACACAAACCACACCGTCTACATCACCAATGATGAGATCTCCTGGACGAATCAGGGCTTCACCAATTTTTACAGGTTTATTTGCCGCTACCGTCTTGAAGCGACCAAGAGTCGTGCCAGGCGAAATTGTTTTTGAGTAAACAGGGAAGTCGTAATCACGACGAATTTCAGCGATGTCTCGCATGCCACCATTAAGAACAGCGCCCTCGTGTTTATTCGCAACAGCACCTGCGGTCATCAAGCCGCCCCAAACCGCAACGGTTTCTAGCGCAGCATCACCAGAGATAACGATCACACTTCCTTCTTCTGACTCATCAATAGCATCGAGAGCATGTTGAGGAGGCAGTTTTTCAAGTGTCGATTCTTCGAGAATAGTGACTGCTGGCCCAACAATTTTCTTCTCGTTGATTCGATTTTTGATATCAAAAGGCAGATACATGGTTTTGCCCAGTAGCAGGTCACAAGCATCTGCAATAGAAGCGGTTGAGAAGATTGCACGGTATCCGTCGATGATTTCTTTGCTGTACATGGTTATTTCCTTCGCTTAATAAAGTTATAATTTGGTTTCTTACTGGTTAACCCAGCTGCTTGGTTTTTCGCCATCAAATACGCGTAGTACTTCCACAGCGCCTTTGTGCTGAAGCTCCACAACTGACTCTTCTGTGAACCAGGCGGTGTGATCAGTGCAAATCACGTTTGGTAGCGTTAACAAAGGGTTGTCTTGCGGTACTGGCTCTGTCTCAAATACGTCGATACCAGCGGCATGAATTTTGTTTTGTTTTAGTGCTTCATACAGAGCTTGCTCATCAACAAGGCCACCACGGCTGGTGTTTACCAGTACGGCCATAGGCTTCATCTTGCTAATGAGTTGACCATTTATCATGTGGCGAGTGTGCTCATTCAATGGTGCATGCAGAGAGATAAAGTCGGATTCGCAAACCAGAGTTTCCAAATCCACTTTTATTACACCGGCTTCCTTAGCCTGTTCTTCGGTCAATGCCGGGTCAAAAACCATCGTGGTTTTAAAGCCAAGACCAGACGCTTTTTCTGCAAAGCAGCGAGCGATGCGGCCAAAGCCAACTACGCCAAGAATTTTGCCTCCCATACGGGGGATAGGCTCTGCCTGTCCGATACCCCACTTACCATCTCGAACATCTTTGTCGCGAGTTACGACACGGCGAGTGGCTGCTACTAAAAGAGAAACGGCGTGTTCTGCTACATCTTCAGACCCGTAATCCGGTACATTTGCTACATAAATACCTTTTTCTTTTGCGTAGTTAAGGTCGATGTTGTCCACACCTACGCCGTACCGAACAACTATCTGGCATTTTTCAGCTGCATCCAGGATCTCAGCATCGACGATGGCTTCCCGAACCATAATTGCGTCTGCGTCGGCCACTTCTTTTAAGATTTCACTTTTCGCTGTACCAATAGGCAGAGAGGTAAAGTGAGCTTTATGGGAGCTAAGAACTTTTTCCTCTTCTTTGTAATCCAGATATCCAGGTTCAATTACAACTACTTTTGTCATGGTCTTTTCCTAAAACTGACATGTTAGATTTACATTAATTAGAGTTGTCAATTATCGATTTTGCAATCTGACATGTTAGATTGTGTGAGTTTTGTCACTATAATGAGTTAAATTTAGGGCGGTTTTTAGGAATTCTGGCCGAGATCACTTAAAAGTTAGAGAGTGTTAGTTCAGAATGTAATGGAAAACTGAAATGTCAAAAAGGAAAATAATGATGAAAAAAGGTACCCTATACCTCGCACTATCTATCGCAATTTCAGGCGTAACGAGTACTCAAGCCTTCGCTGAAACCACTATTCGTGTTGGCCACGGCGCGGCTGATACCTACCACATGCATAAAGCGTGGGTGAAATTTAAGGATCTTGTTGAGGAAGAATCAGAGAACGAGATTACAGTTGATATTTACCCGAATGGCCAGGTTGGTGGTGACCGAGAACTCACTGAAGCTGTACAGTCGGGTATTATTGATATGACAGCTCCGGTGGTTGAAGTAATGGCAGGTTGGGACCCCGCGTTTTCGGTACCTGGTCTTCCATATACATTTTCCAGCCGTACAGATGCTCTGGAAGCACTTAATGGTGAATTTGGTCAACAGTTACTGGCTAAAGTTGAAGACTTTGGTATTAAAGGATTAGGTTGGATGGAAAATGGCATTCGTCATATTACTAGCAACAAATGTCCTATCAATCAGCCGTCAGACTTGAGTGGTGTTAAAATTCGTACCATGCAGGTTGAAGCTCACATGGATGCCTTCAAAGCAATGGGGGCAAACCCAACCCCGATGTCCTTCAACGAAGTATACTCAGCACTCCAGCAAGGTGTTGTGGACGCTCAGGAAAACCCACTAGGTCACATCTATTCATCTCGTTTCTATGAAGTCCAAGATTGTTTGACGTTGTCCGGCCATGTCTACTCAACTCATATGGTTCTCGCAAATCCAGATTTTTACGCAGGGCTATCCGATAAAGATCGCGCTCTAATAAATTCTGCGTTATTACGTGCCATTGATTACCAGCAAGAAGTGATTGCGGGCGAAGAGCAAGAGCAGTTAGCAGCTATCAAAGCGGCAGGTGTGACGATAACTAGCCTAACACCTGAAGAGGTGGCTAAGTTCCGTGCTGTTACAGCCCCTATTCGTGAAAAATACACTAAGTTAGTTGACCCAAAACTTATTAAAGCACTGAGCCAATAAGAGCCATTACGGCCCAGCTATTCACCATGGCTGGGTCAGAGGATTAGAGAATGAAATGGTTGAAAATATTAGACGAGAATATTGAAGCTTGGATGATTAACTTTCTGCTGGCGAACATAGTTTTCTGGATTTTCTTACAAGTAGTGATGCGTTATGTGTTTAGTAATTCGCTGCCTTGGAGTGAAGAGTTTGTTCGTTGGTGTTTTATTTGGTTTATTTGGGTAGGGGTGAGTTATGGGTTTAAAACGCGAAAACACATTTCTGTAACCGCGCTGATTAACTTATGCCCTAAACGCGTATTTGACGTGATTAACATCCTCGTTAACTTTGTCGTCTTATGGTGCATGATAAAGCTGTTTATCTATGGTTGGGAGCAAATTAGTAGTCCAATTATTGCGAGGCAATCTTCGGTCGTCCTTTACTGGCCGATGTCAGAAACAAGGGTAAGTATGCAATGGCTATATGCCTCACTGCCTGTTGGGGCGTTGCTGAGCGCTTATAGGTTAGTGCAAAATCTTTATCAGGATATCTATTCAATCTTTTCGACAAAGACTTCTAATTCATCACTGTCGAGTGAGGGAGGTAAGTGATGGTTACGATTACATTATTCGGTGTATTTCTGCTGTTGGTTTTACTCGGAGCACCAGTTGCGATTTGTTTGGGTGTGTCATCGTTGGTGGTTTTAGAATATTTACCTCAAACGCCGAACATCACTCTACTTGCAAAAAGTGCGGTGATGGGAGGCAACTCGTTCCCACTGGTGGCAATTCCATTGTTCGTTCTTGCGGGTGAAATCATGCAACGTGGTGGATTATCATCCCGAATCGTAGGCGCGGCATATAATCTGGTGGGACACTTTAAAGCGGGCCTAGCATATGTAAACGTACTCGCCAGCATGTTTTTTGCTGCAATATCTGGCTCTTCTCCGGCCACAGTTGCAGCGATTGGATCGAACATGGTTCCAGAGATGGAGCGTGTCGGTTATAAACGTCCGTTTTCCGCTGCAATCACTGCGGCTGCGGGTATTACAGGGGTCATGATCCCACCTTCAATTCCACTTATTATTTACGGTGTGACGGCAAACCAGTCTATCGGAAAGCTATTTCTTGCAGGAGTATTACCTGGGTTACTTTTTGGTTTAGGTTTCATGTTAGTTGCAAAACTTAATGTAAACAAAAACTTGTTACCTGCGAGTAGAGCAACTAAGAGAATGGAAGATGCGATTTCATCCATTGAAACCAATAAACAGAAAGGTTGGCGTCAGCATTCAATCTGGGCCTTGATTGTGCCAGTTATCATCCTTGGTGGTATCTATGGAGGTATCTTTACACCAACGGAAGCGGCCGGGGTGGCTGTTGTTTATGCGCTAATTATTAGTTTGTACATCTATCGTGATTTGAAGCTAAGTGACTTAAGCGGTGTATTCTTAAAGTCAGGTTTAACTTCTGCAACAGTGCTTGTAATGGTGGTTATGGCGGCGTCTTTTGGTCGATTGTTGACTCTGGAACGTGTTCCAGTGGAAGTGGCGAATATGATCACTGCAGTGTCTGAAAACCCGCTTATTGTCCTGATGTTAATTAATATTATGCTACTGATTGTCGGTATGTTTATGGAGACCATTGCATCAATCATCATACTCACACCAATTTTGTTACCGATTGTTCAAACAATGGGAGTGGACCCAATACACTTTGGTATTATTATGACGGTTAACTTGGCTATCGGTTTTTGTACGCCACCGTTAGGTGCGAACTTGTTTGTTGCCACCGGGGTAGCGAATGTGTCATTGGAAGCACTTGTTAAGTCCATGACACCATTCTTAGTTGCAATGTTTGTCATGCTAATGATGGTTACTTTCATTCCGCAAATATCACTACTACTACCATCTATCTTAATGTAATGTTTGACAAATATGACGAAGGGAGCATTTCTATGTGCTCCTTCTATTTGTTTTCTGACATTTCAGGTTTAGACAATAAGCAGTATAATAAATCAAAGCCAATTTTTATGAGCGAAGACTAGATGAAGCAAGACTTACTTAAAGATGTCATTTACCGCCGTATTCGTGAAATGATTATTGTTGGCACTTTGCCTATGGGGATGAAACTTTCCGAAACCGTGCTAGCCAACAAGCTAAACGCGACCAAAGCCCCAATACGTGATGCGCTGAAGAGGCTACAAAGTGAAGGACTTGTGCAAATAAAACCCAAAAGCGGTACGTTTGTATTCCATGTCACAGCAGGAGAGTTTAACGAACTACTAGAGTTTCGTTATTTCATTGAATCTGAAGGATTGAAGCTTGCGTGGAAAAACAACCCTAAGCAGTTGATTCAGGAACTATGCTTTATCCTCGACAAGATGGAAGTCTGCCTAAGCAATGCTAGCACCCTAGAATACTTAACACTGGATAATCAGTTTCACCAAACCTTTATCTCTCTGTGCGATAACCGCTATTTTAAAGAATCTTACGAGCTTATCTCTGCACGTATGGCGACAGCGAGGAATCATTTAGGGGGTAATCAAGAGCATCTCCAGCGATCGTTTGAGCAACATAAAACGATAGTTAGGGAATTGCAGACGGAAAATATTAATGGTGCTATCTATCAGTTAATCTGCCATATACTACCTGAGCATGGCGCTTACTGGAGCACAGCAAATCTCTCGTGAGTCCTTTTATGTTAATTGTGTTTAATGTTAGGGCGAATTTGTTGCTGAATTCAGCTTACGAGCGGAGGTTAGCTAAATCGCTCGTCTTTTAAACGACATACTGAGTTTCAGGCATACCAAACCCTGTAAGCTCATTTGGTGTTTTTATAATAGCGTAAGTCTCACCAATCTGAGTATTTAATTTCTTAGGTTTAGTTTCCCATCTTTCAACTGTTTTACTCGGAACATTGCTGTCTCGATGGTGAATGCTTATGATAACCATACCGCTTTTTCGACTTATTGTTGGAACCGTATAGTTTCTGGCAACCTACCGCTTAACTACGAGGGTGCCCTTGTTCCTAGAAGGCTGTTCCTCTCTTGGTGGGATTATCGGAACAGCTCACTTGAACTGTATAGCATCATGTCAATTCCTTGTGTCATGAGAACCGTCGCCTGATATTTCAATGATTTTTCGACGTGTCTGCTTAAGTAAGTTGGGAAGCACTTCAGCATCGGTTACATTAGATAAGGTAAGCTCTGCTGCAACTGTTTCGTGGGCGCTGGTACCTACTGTGATATGCAACTTACGCCAAACTCTACGCTTCCCGTTATTGCCATGCTTCTTGACCTTTCATTCACCTTCACCAAAAATCTTGAGACCAGTAGCATCGATGACTAGATGTTTCATCGCACCTCTGGTTCTAAGTTTTAAATGAAAACTTAACTTCCTTGGCGGTTTATTTATCTTAATTGGTGATCGTATCAATTGAACAAGTTATCACTATCAAAGGCAATCAAAGTGATTTTAACTAACTCGGTTGATTTCTCCATATTTGTCTCGATTTGCGCGAATATTGACTTTCGAGACAGTATGGCAACATTATCGAAAATAGCATACTAAATCACATAGAGAATATGACTCATGAGTGAATTTAGAGAGGCATTATGAAGATCCATCACCTACGTAGCGCAACTTTTATCATTGAATCTGGCGAAAAATTTATCCTGATTGATCCTATGTTGGGAAAAAAAGGCTCTATGCCTCCATTTTCAGTCATTAAGGCCAAAGCAACGAAAAATCCAACAGTTGAGATGCCAAGCAATGCAGATGAGCTGCTAAATAAGGTTACTCATACACTAATTACCCATAGCCAAACATTTGGTATCAAGGCGTTGCAACACGGGGATCACCTAGATGCCGCTGGTGAGGCGTTTTTGACAGGTCGTAACATCCCAGTGGCGACACCAGTCAAAGATAAAGCCTACTTAGAAAAATACGGCTTAACGATAAAGTGGGGAATTGAAGACTGGCAAACTATCGACTTTTTAGGTGGAAAACTAACTGCAGTTCCTGCTTTACACGGTCATGGTTGGATTCATAAGGTAATGGCAAATGGCGTTGGATTTTTCTTAGAGCTTCCCAATGAACCCTCTATCTATATCAGCGGTGATACGGTTCTGACCGATGATGTAAGACGAGCGTTGAATGAGTTAAAACCCGACATCACAGTGGTGGCAGCAGGCCGTGCTCGTATGGATGTTGGTCAACCGTTGTTGATGTCTATTGATGAGGTCATGGAGTTTGTTCGCCTTTCCCCTAATAAGGTGATTGCGAACCATATGGAGGCACTAAACCACTGTGCAGTGACTCGCCCAATTCTGAAAGAAGCAATTAATAAAAACGGTTTGTCAGATAAAGTCCTTATTCCTGTTGATGGTGAGACGTTGGAGTTTTAGATACCTCAGCACTGTGATGAGATTTTTACGTCATGCATGGTTTTGACTTGCTTACCTTGAAGTTTGAGTTGGGTAAGATGTTGTTAATATAAGGCCTCAAAGCGCTCTTTTTCAGACGGGGTCATAGTGTTCTCTCAAGTAACACACTACCGACATGATTGTGTTACTAAAGAGTACGATTATTCGTTTCTGCTGCGGAGCGGCTACGTTCAACAACTTCCTACCCCAAAAACGTGTTGGTGACTAGGAAGAAATCCATGCTGGACTAATTCAGCCAAGTAGGCTCTTCTTCGGTCTTAACTGACCAGAGGTTATCTAAGAGAACGTCATTACTGTCGGGTTTACTGTTGTCGCTTAACTCATCTACTTGGATCAGCATAGGCAAATCAAACGAAGTACCAGTAATAATGCAAGAGCCTCTTGATAGGTTCGGAATCAATGAGCGAGAAACAGAGTCTAATGTACTGATAGTGTTATCTAACAAGAACAAATCACGGTCATTAACTAATCGATGGATAAAGAAATTGTGCAACTGAGACATAATTGTTGCTGAGATATCCGCTGGTCGTTGACTCGATAACGTAAGGAAAATACCGAACTTACGACCTTCCTTAATCAATTCTTCAAACAACTCTAGACGATAGTCTTTCCAGTTAGCCTGTTCACGCACTGATTGCTGAGAAAGAATGTTGTGTGCTTCATCGATGATTAGGTGCAGCGTTTTTTCTGGTGGGCTTTGTTTAACTTGTTTTTTGTGAGAATTGTAATAGTGCTTCGTGATAAGAAGGGGGATGATTTTCTTCACGTCTTGGTTGCAATTTCGCAGCGAAATGACGGTTAGCGCCTTACTGTCAGCAGCAACACTGTACTCTACTTTGATTACCTTGGATAATCCTCCTAGTGATGATTCCGCACGCTTTAGTAATGGTTGTATGTGATCGAACTGAACAAAGTTGTACATCAAATCATTAATCAATTTCAATTTGCACAGGATTTGAAATTCTTGAAATGCATCAAGTTCGTTTATATCAACATCATCAACAGTATTTTTTAGATAGAGATTATATTGGCTTTCGTTATTGAAGAATTCAAAACCAGACCCGACACGGATTTTGAAGTTGCTCCCATGCCAACTGACATCCTTGAGTATATCTACGCTATCAGTGCTCTTTAGAACGCTTTTGAGGAGATCAAGTACCTCAGGCTTTTGAGATGTTGAAGTAAAGCAGAACTTAATCGTGTACTTTAAGTAACTTAGAGCACTTTCTTGACCTGAACCGTACTTTGAACGCCCTTGCAGAACTCGATTAATAAACGGTTTTTGTGTATTGGTTGTGGCCTGGAAGAGAATTGAAAGCGTCTCTGCATTCCAGAATTCATCTTCGGCCAGCGGGAATTGATCGACTGCTGTATTCGTATTAAGATCTATAGCGTGCTTATGTTCCAGTGACACGATTTGATCTTTGATGTACTCACCATTGAAATCGAGCAGTACAAACTTACTGACAGGTTTGATTTGCTCATGCTTTTCATCGAACAAAGTAGTGAAGAGTTTCGTTAGAGTATTTGATTTACCGCTACCAGTATTTCCAAAAATACCAATGTGAGTATTAAACAACTTCTGCCAAGGTAGCGATATCGCAATCCCTTCTTTTAACAATGATCCTATGCAGAAATCTGATTCAGTACTAGATGAATATACTGTCTTTAAGGTTTGCTCAGGTAACAGGAAGGCAGGATCACGGATTAACGGTAAGAATTTGATGCCTTCAAAGAACTTTCCATTTTCAATGTAGCCAATAGGTCGAACATGTACTTTTCGGACGTACTCGATTTTATCCGTGCTCTCTTGGAAACGTCTTTCATCTAAGTACTCACCTTCAACGATGCATACAATGTCACGGAAGCCACGCTGAATTGAAACGTACTCTCTGATAGATATCCCCTTGTATCGCTGACCTTCATAGAAAATGGTGTCTTTGTTCGATGTCTCATCAACCGTCAAAGTTATTTGAATGCCATTTACCGCTGTGACCTCACCAATGAAGATGCTCATGCGTCATCCTCATCAAGTGTTAGGACGTGAGAATTGAAGTAAGAGAAATCTAATGCTTCACCTTCTTCATGGACAACGTACATGATGTTATTGAAGTCAGAGAAATGCTTCTCCAATTCAGGGATCATGGTTTCTCTGTAGCAACAGATGTATACCTGTAGAGTAGGGTTCGTCAGAGAGCGTTTAATCAAGTTCCTGATGTGTTCATCAGCAAATGAGAACCCGAAGGCAATTAATACACTATTTGGCTTTTCTAACTCGTAACTAAGGTGGCGCAGCATTTGGTAATAGTGTTCTTCAAATACTGTTTCATGGAACTTCCATTTTGTAGGGTTCACGATAGGTAACTTGTTATATTCCCTGTAGAAGTTATCTTGTCTGTGTTCAAACGCCGCTTTGTGATCTTCATCTATTGTCATTGAACACAATTGATCCACAGTGTGGGAGCCACTTTCTAACATCTCTTTAAAATCACCGTAGTACATACTGTCGATTGATGATTCAGAAACGATTTGATCCGCAGAGGAGTAATCAACGATGATAGAATTGTTGTGCTTACGCCAAAAAGCCGAACCATGAAGATGGATAAGATTGATCTGTCGTTGGACTTCTTTGCTTCTGTCGAAAATACCTGATTCAGTAGTCATACAATCGAAGTTACGAGCTTCGACGATTTTCTTATGGAAACCTCGAGAGCCGTCGTTGATGTTGAATCGAATGGATTTTTCTTCGTAGAGTTCATCTGCTGCATAGGCAAGGCAGGAATCGTAGTTCGTGGTGAAGAAGTTGATCTTTCTATCGTAACTTCGCTTTCGACGGAGTATCTCAAGGTTTAATTTCATGAACTTCTTATAATTATCGATGACTACTTGCTTGTCACCCTCTAAGTTGGCGAAGTCAACAGAACTAACGGGCTTGATGCATTCCTCATAATAATACATGAACAGCAAGGCTTTGAAGTGTTTAGCATCAATAGAATCGAACTCAGTAGCCAAAGTTTCAATCGTTTCCCATTTCCCCTCAGTTTGCATGTTCAACGTAAGAGTTGGGAATAGACCTGCTGATGCACCTGCTCCAATCAAGTAGTTTATGTTCTTGTCGTGTAGGTCGTTAAGATCGATTTTGAAAGTCGTCATAGGATCGAATGCTCAAATAATTATTAAATTTGTTGATAAGCAACTATTTTAAAATTGAGATTATCGAGAAATGAAATGATGGTCAATTCCCAATAATTAGTGCGGATTTAGTAGGGGAAGTGACTAATTATCTACCTCAGAAATACCCCGAAACGTTTTAGTCTTCAACTAGCATGCTCTCTTCAAACGCCTAAGTTTGATTAGATTCCCAAAAAATTGATTATCATCCGTCATTCTTCAAAATCAGTTTAAAACGGGATAGTCATAAGAGAGACTTAGCTAACATGCAAACGGGTATAGTTCACTTAATTTGGAAAGCATTAAGCCTCAATCAAAGGAAAATGGCGATTAAATTAGGGCATACCGAACCAAGCACATAACAAGGCGTTAGCAGCCACTTAGCTTGGCGTTAGCTTTTTTGGAGAAAAATGGAGTTTAAGTTTGTTGTTGATGTTCTTAGTTCCATAGCATCATTTATTGCAATTGGTACTGTCCTAATCGCTTGGTATGTAGGGCGAATCAACCCTCTACCAGGAAAAAAGTTATAATTCACGTTAAAGAAGATAAGAAAGTCTATAAGTTGTATATCAAGAACCGGAGAAGCTATCCGGTTACTATAGAAAGTGTAAGGTGTTTTACCAGAAAAAAGCATCGTATTGAAAAAACTAATAACGTTTCCGCAGAGCTTTTAACTTAATTTCCTCTGGATGTATCTTCGAGAACCTTAGTAAAGCGGTCATCGAACCAAATGGATATACAAAAGTTACCTACACATCGAGCAGTTATAATGTGTTATGCGACTAAGAGGCTCTATATCCTTCTTTGTTCCATGGTTATAATAAAACTGATAGCTGAAATCCAAGAAATGAGCCTAGGGAGTTCCTAGACCCTTCTACTACAGTGAAAGCTGACTTAACCCAAATAGCGAGATTTAAGATGGTTCTTAAAGTGCTCAGGATTTAATACTTCACCTGTAGCCGCTTTAACCAGTTCATCGGTCGTCAGCAAGCTTCCCTTACTCCAGATATTTTTACTTAACCAAGCGAAGATAGGACTTAAATTACCACTGCGGATTGCATCATCCACATCGATTGTTTTGCGCATCGCAGCCATAAATTGAGCTGCGTACATAGCTCCTAAAGTATAACTTGGGAAGTACCCAAAGCTCCCATCACACCAATGAATGTCTTGCATGCAACCATCTCTATAGTTGTAGGTGTTTGTTCTTTTCCCTTTTTTTTCAGCGGGTTGCCTTGTTGTGATGAGTGTTCGTCCACCGTCTGTCCAATGGATATCTTGCATGCAGCCGTTTTTGTAGTTGTCTTTAGTCGACAAACCTAAATAGTTCTGCATCTTCTGATCCCAGAGTTCTGGTACATCATTATGTTTAATCACACCATTCATCAAGTCACGCTCGATCTCGTAACGCAAGATAACGTGAGCAGGGTAGGTAAGCTCATCTGCATCAACGCGGATAAAGTCTTTCTTCACTCGGGTATAGAGCTTTTGGAAGTTTTCTTGCGAGAATAACTTAGGATCGTGACGCGTAAAGTGCGAGCCTGCAAGATGCGCTAAGTGTTCGATAAAGCGATTGCTGCGACCAATCTGCATCTCAAAGAACAGTGATTGAGATTCATGAATTCCCATTGAGCGTGCCTGACCAGAAGGCAAGCCAGATAGAGACTTCGGCAAGCCTTGCTCGTAACGCGCATGGCCTGTTTCGTGCACAATTCCCATCAATGACTGTACAAACTCGCTTTCATCGTAGCGTGTGGTGATGCGTACGTCAGTAGGCACGCCACCACAAAATGGATGCACACTTTCATCGAGTCGGCCGTGTTCGAAATCGAATTGAAGTAATTTCATGACATCCAAACCCAGAGCTTTTTGTGTCTCGCTTGGGAAGATGCCCTGTGGCTCAATGTATTTTTCGGTTGATTGCTTCTCGATAGCTTGGTCAATCATTTCTGGCAACCAAGATTTTACGTCGCTGAACAGTTGATCTAATGATTCTGTTGTTGTACCAGGCTCATAGATATCAAGCATCGCGTCATAGGCTGAAAGTCCCGTGACTTCAGCGCGGATTTGCGCTTCTTCCTGAGAAAGCTTTACGACTTCTGCCCAGTTCTTTTCAAATCCTTGCCAATCATTTTGACCGCGCTGAGTGCGCCAGGCGTGTTCACATTTCGAGCCAGCGAGGGATTTTGCCTGAACCAGATCTTCTGGCAGAACATTAGCTTGCTGCCAGTTGCGTTTTAGTTCACGCAGTGTTGCACGCTCTTCGACGCTAAGTGATTCTTGCTCGGCTTTGGCAAACCAGTCTGATAGTTGCGGCTGAGTTTGCAGGTTATGCATGTGAACATACAATTCTGCCATGGCTTCTGAGCGAGCCTTACTACCACCGTTAGGCATTACCGCAGCTTGATCCCAGCCACAAATCGCTGCGAGATGCTGAAAATTAGAGAGTTTTAGTGAATGTTTTTTGAGTTTTTCGAATGCGCTCATGTGTCGCCTTCCATGACTATAGAGAAAATAAAAGTTTATCAACCCTACACGGGCTTACCAAGTGATTCGCACAGAAAGTTAGACTCCTTACAACTAAAGAAACACATACTTTCGGCTGTTTGGCTCACTCAACAATAGGAATTTATCGTACGGTAAGTAAAATTAATTGAAATAAACGCATAAATATGACAATAAAGGATCAGTTTTCTCTTATTGCTTGGTGGATGTAAGCTTGATACACAATTTTGAAGCATTTTTAATTGCTATAACTATACTGACGCTAACTCCGGGATTGGATACCGCGTTGGTGATTCGTAATTCGTCGCGCGGTGGATTCACGGATGGCGCAGTCACGAGCCTTGGAATTTGTTTTGGTCTCTTTGTTCATGCGACTTTCTCTGCGATTGGTATTTCTGCGATCCTTGCTCAGTCTGCAGAACTATTCCATTTGGTTAAGATGGTTGGTGCGGCATACCTTATTTACTTAGGTTTTACGACGCTGAAAGGCTTATGGAGTAACTCTGCTGGCCCACAAGCGTCGACAGGGGCAATTAAACGCCATGAATTTAGTTTCCTTCGTTCATTGAGAGAAGGATTCTTATCTAATGTCTTAAACCCTAAAACGGCCGTTTTCTATCTCGCTTTCTTACCGCAGTTCATTAATCCGGAAGGTTCGGCGTTTTTACAGTCAACCTTTATGGCAGCAATTCATTTTGTTATAGCGATGGTATGGCAATGTGGCTTGGCAGTGGCATTAACGTCAGCGAAAAACTTGCTTAAGAGCGCGCGATTCATGAACTGGATGGAAGGTACAACCGGTGTCGTGCTGGTGAGTCTTGGCGTGAAGTTGATGTTAGAAGACAAATAGTCTTTAAATCACATTCATGGAAAAAGAGCGACTTGATGGTCGCTCTTTTTGATCATGTATATTGTTACTGTTCGTCTCTCAACTCTGCTAACAGTTCATAAGAGCGTAACTTCTTCTCGTGGTCAAAGATAACGGAGTGGGCGATGATTTCATCAGCTTGCGTGCGTTCTACCAGTGATTTTATCTTCTCATGTACTAGTGCTTTATCACCATGGATCGACTCTCTGAGCTGAAGAGTCACATGATGCTTTTCATGAGGTAGCCATAGCTGATCCATATCGGTCACTGGTGCTGGGATTTTTCCTTGTGCACCACGGATCAATTGCAGAAACTTTTGCTTTTCTGTTGTGGCTAAGTAATTCGCGTCCTCGGTAGTATCGGCGACAACTACGTTTACGCCTATCATCACGTAAGGTTTATCAAGTTGTTCAGACGGTTGGAAGTTAGCGCGGTAAATCTCAAGTGCACGTAACATCGCATCAGGTGCAAAATGTGCAGCAAAGGCAAAAGGTAATCCTTTAACGGCGGCCAGATGTGCGCTGTAGGTACTCGAACCCAGTAACCAAATTGGAACTTGGGAGTTTGCTCCAGGACAGGCTTGAACAGGTTGAGCTTTAGAGACTGGACCCATAAAGAACTCCAGCTCTTCGAGCAACTCATAAAAATCAGTATCGTATCTTTCTGGATCGCGTCGCAATGCGTGCATAGTTGGATAGTCTGTACCAGGAGCTCGTCCGAGACCAAGGTCGATACGTCCAGGGTAAAGGGCATCTAGGGTGCCGAACTGCTCCGCAATAACTAATGGGGCATGGTTCGGGAGCATGACGCCGCCTGACCCTAAACGGATAGATTGGGTGTGAGCACCAATATGGCTAAGCAGAACTGAAGTAGCGGCGCTGGCGATATCTGGCATGTTGTGGTGTTCCGCCAACCAAAAACGGTAGTAGCCCAATTTTTCTGCATGTTGGGCGAGGGAGACCGACTTTTGGTAGGTTTCAGTATAGTTGGAACCTTCTGTAACAGGCGCTAAATCTAAGACGGAAATTCGTGGAAATTGCATGTGACCTCAGAGTTTCATTTTTCCTATTAACTATGTGGAGTCGCTATGGCACGAAATAAACCCACAATTGGTCAATGAAATAGCCTACAACCATAATCATGGAAAATGTTAAAACCCAAAGGGATCATTATGCTCCATTTGGGTTGAATCTGGCTCCTAACGCCAGTTCTTAACTTGTGTTAGCGACTGGTTAATTACCAATAGTGCCAGCAAAGTCATGCTTGTTTTCTTTTATAACAACACGGCGTAGATCAATCAAATCAATCTGGTTAGGGATCATTTGTCAGGAGTTCGACCCGTGCTAGCCAATGAAGAAGATGATGTGAGAGTTCGTGTGGCTTTGCCAATGGTAAGTCGTGCGCATCACAATCAAAACGTGATATTTCGACTTGCCAAGCCTTAGCGATTGCTTCTCCACATCGGCTATCAACGAGTTTATCCGCTGTGCTGACGATAATTTGGCTCGGGCAAGCTGGTGGCGAACTTTGGCCTTTAAACTGCGCTGCCGCACAAAGCTGACGAATGGCATTACGGACACTGACCGGATGTTGTCGAGCGAGCTTAATATGATGCTCCAAGACTTCAGGTTGATTAACACAAATTGGACTTGTCCATTTAATAATCGATTTTTGAAAAGCATCGCTCCCTTTTAAGCGAGAAGCCCCGATGCTTAAAAGTGCGTTGATGTTGATTCTGTGCCAAAACGGGCTGTAACGAGAAAAACTCGGATTGATCAGTGTTAAGCTAGCAACTTGATTAGGCAGGGTGTGTGCCCAGTGACTTGCAAGCATTGATCCCATTGAAATGGCGACCAGATGATAACGGTGACAATGGTTAGGCAGTTGCTTGAGCATGGGGGAGAGCATCTGTTCAATATTCAGCGGACTCAATTCACGATATTTTTCTCCGTTGCCAAGTACGTTAGGGGTGATAATAACAAGCTCTGGCGATGCTTGTTTCAGTGCATAGAGCATACTTTGCCAATGGCCACTTTCTCGTACTAACCCTCTCACTAACACTATCGGTACCATAGCTTTTTTGCCTTCTCCAAATATTTCTCTTCTACACTAGAATCCATGTTTGCTATCAAGTCATTATTAAGTACTTGAATTAAATAGGTTAAAAAAGTGCTGTGGCGGCGTTGAACTCGTTTAATACGATGGGATTTCGTTGGATGGAATAGCTGGCTAAATCGCAGCATTTGAATCGGGTTTTTTTTCACCCAAAGCCATGATCCTAACTCTAAGGTTAGAGGCAAGAAATGATGCTCTGATTGCGCCTGATGTTGGATCAGCATCCAATCCCAGAAATCGCCGTGAGTAGTGTATTGATGCCACTGAGGCTCAAACTGATAGAGCTCATAATGCGGATAGCTTTTTCGAAACAACCTATACAGTAAATAATACTGAGCTAGATTGCTTGGAGGATTTATTTGGTGGGCATAAGGAAACCACAATCGGTCTCGAGTACCAAACCCACTGTGCAGATCTAAAAGAATGGTTGTGCGAGACCGCTTCGTGTAATTTAAAACGTAGCGCGACAACACGCGTAGCTCTTGCTCCATCCCGTTTGGGTTTCCTCGATACCAAGGTAAACATGGGCTAAAACTTTGTCCTGCGTAAAGGTGGTAGATAGGGTTATCACTATTGATCGGTGAATTGCGCATTAAATCCACACCATTGTGATTTGCGCGTTTTTTTAGTGCGACCCCCCAGGGATTGACAACGGGCACCGCGACGATTCGCAAGTTATTTAGAGACTCTTTAAGTTGTCGATCCCATTCCAACCTTGTTAGCAAACTCTTTATAAAGGCGAGAATTATCTGGCTACCAATGCGTTCAACACCGTGAATCGCGCCTGTAAAAAGCAGACAAGATGCATTGCTGTCAGTCGAGCCTAATTCAAGCGTATAAATAGGTAGTGATTTCCCTTTGTGATAAATGTCATCAAGAAGGTGCAGGCGTAGTTGTTGAGGGTATTGCTCCGCGAGTTGTTCTATGTGCTGTATTTCACGAGGAATGTGTCCAGTCATCTTGATGCTCAGATTGAGTTTGAGGTAATAGCAGTCAAATTCAGATTGGCATAAGTTTAGAACGGATTGAATGGAGGTGGGGTGAAGTATTTGTTTCAGTCAGAGTAATTTGGAGCAAAAAAATGCGAAGCTGATAGGCTTCGCATAGAGATGTTAATGTTTCTAGAATGGTAAAGAATTATGCAGTCACTTCATCGCCCTGAGTCGATGTAACTTGCGCAAAGTATCTTTTGGTTTCTTCTACAACAACGTGACGAAGAGCAATCAAACCAATCAGGTTCGGAATTGCCATCAGTCCATTTACAATGTCAGCAAGAATCCAAATCATATCCAGATGCAGGAATGCGCCTGAAGCCACTAAACAGACAAAAATCAGTTTGTATGGCAGTACTGCTTTGGTACCGAACAAGAATACCACGCAACGTTCGCCGTAGTAGTTCCAGCCAAGAATAGTGGTAAACGCGAAAAACATCAGACCGATAGATACTAATATTGGACCCAATGTGTCTGCATTCAGACCGACCGCAAACGCATGTGTAGTCATTGCTGCGCCAGAAAAGTCACTTTGCCAAGCGCCCGTCAGGATCAGAGCCAGACCTGTCATGGTACAAATGATGATGGTATCGAAAAAAGTACCCGTCATTGAAATCAAGCCTTGTTTTACACAAGAATCTGTTTTCGCTGCCGCCGCTGCCATTGGTGCACTGCCCAAACCAGATTCGTTTGAGAATACGCCCCGCGCGATACCAGACTGGATTGCCAACATAATGCTTGCGCCTAAGAAACCACCCGTTGCTGCAGTTGAAGTGAATGCTGATACCAGCACTAATTCAATCGCATTCATTAGTTGGTCTGCGTTCATGATAATGACGCTTAGACACGCGAGCACGTAGAAGACGGCCATTGCCGGCACGACTTTACCTGCAACTTTAGCGATAGATTTAATACCACCTAAAGTGACGAAAGCGACTAACAGAGTCAGGATGAATGCTGAAAGCTCGCGGTTTACACCTAGAGAAATTTCAGTAGCATCCAGAATCGCGTTCACTTGAGGGAAAGTACCGATACCAAAACAAGCAACACCTAATGCAAATACTGCAAACATGATCGCAAGCGCTTTAGAACCCACGCCATTTTGCAGGTAGTACATTGGGCCACCAATCATTTGGCCTTTATCGTCGACTTGGCGGTATTTGACTGCTAGTAGACATTCAGCGTATTTGGTCGCCATTCCGAATAGGGCTGCAAGCCACATCCAAAAAAGCGCTCCCGGACCACCAAGTTTGATGGCAGTAGCGACACCAACGATGTTGCCGGTACCAATTGTTGCTGAAAGAGCGGTGCACAATGCTGCAAAGCTAGAAACGTCACCCTGTTTATCAGATGACTTATCTTTACGGAATACCATGATTAACGCTGTCGGTAGATGTTTAAACTGGATTAAGCCTAGGCTAAAAGTAAAGTAAACACCGGTTCCCACGAGCAAAATCAGAAGTGGTGGGCCCCAGACAAAGTTATCGATGGTTTGCAGTAAAGATTGTAGGTCGTTCATGATTTCCCCTTAATAAAACAACTAATAAGGAGAAGAGGGAAAGGACGAGATATAAGATCTCTAATAGAGCCCAAGCTATTAAAAAGACGGGATCGCCAAATAAGTAGTCAGGTTTTACTTTCCACTCCTCTGTCCTTTTGCCTGAGAGTTTCACCCTGTGCAATGGCACAGGACTTGCTCCTTCGGCGACCGATTTAACGGTTCTCTCCAGAGGTTCCTCCAACTACAGTCCCCGCTACCTGAGTAGCACCTGAAATAGTTAATTCTTCGGCGAGTTATGCTAATCAAATGTTAAAATTTGATTAATAACCACTCTCCTGCAGTCTTCTTCGGAACAATTACTCAATTATGTGAGTAAAGGTTAGTTAATGATGCTGGTCATCATTAACGTGAGAACTCTATCATGTTTTTTGACCATTTCAACACCCAATGTGGATTTATTTTCAAGAGATTATTGGGGAAGAGCACTTATAATCGTGAACAGGCGAAAGTTTTGCTCTATTTGCCTTATTATCAGCACTATTATTTTGGGTAATGTTGGTGAGATACAACATAGCCTTAGGGAATGAGTGGCTCTATAAATCGAGGTAACTAATTCAATTGAGGCCACAAAATTGATCAAATTGAGCGAACTCATTTTAAAATCTACGTTATGTTGACGTTTAGAATTATAGAAATAGGTTACAATACAACTTTGTGAAACTGCCTATCGACGTAGGTATGAACTCACAATTGGACCAGGAGGCTGTATGATCAGATTGTTAGCCATTGCGGTTTTGATTGCGATAGCATTTGTGCTGTTTCGTTATCGAACCAATGAAAAAGTCCAAAAAGCGACCGTCATTATATTGATAGGTGCATTCCTGATTTACACCGCATCCATTATGATCGCGGAACTGATTCGCTAGCGTAAGAAGAGTCCTTGGAGTTATATACGGTGAGTTCTGAAAACAATATTGAAGAACAAGAAGACGTGGTTGTTATCGAACAGCGAGACAAGCGCACGCATATTTATATCGCTATTGCTGCGGTACTGGGATTAGCTTTTGGTGGCTTGGCCGGTTCTGTTTTAACTGCAAATAAATGGGAATCGACTTATCAGGTTTTGGAAGAGAAATATGAGGCTCTTGCTCAGGACAAGACGCAGCTTGCATCTCAGGTAAAATTGCGTGAAGAAGGCTTAGAAAAAGAGATGCAGGATAAAGTGGCAGCACTTCTTGCTGCACAAGAAGAAGAGCATCAGAAAGCGCTGAAGAAGTTGCAATCACAACTTACCGAAGCAGAGAGGGTGAACTCGTCGCTTCAGTCTCAGGTTAAGCAGCAAAACGATAAGATCAACACGGCAAAATCTGAAAATGAGAAGCTGAGCCGCCAGAGTGGTATTCAAGCGACGATGCTGGAGCGCTCTCGCGAAGTATTCCAAAAAGAACTTAAGGTCTCACAAGAGTTAGAGTCGCTAACGAAAGAGCGTGAAAAACTGATCCCCACAATTAAAAAGCTCAAGAAAGAGTGTGATGCATACTTAGAAGGCACGTCTTGGGATGTGAAATCTGACATGTGCAGTAAACATGATGAAGCCACATCACGATTAAGCCAAGTGGAACAGCTGATTGAAGTCTACACAATGGACTTAAAACAAATCAAAGAAATGGGTGAAGATATGGGGCTATAAGCCGCAATCGTCCAGTTTGGTATCAAAGAAAAAGGAGCACGAGTGCTCCTTTTTCTTATCTCTCGCTTTAATTTGGTTTAAATGCGAGACGCGTCATAACCAGAAGCCAGTAGTAGTTCTCTTTCTCGCTTAATCAGTTGCGCACGGTCTTCAATTAGCTCGTTCAGTGCTTGAGACGGTTTGCCCGCTAAAGTCTTAAACTCAGCGAACGATGTTGCTTTATCAATTTCATCAATCATACTGCTGATGGCATTACGAGCTTCACAAGGGTTATCGAAGGTTTTGAAGTATTCGACTTGTTGAGCTGCCGCTTTCATTTCTGTAAGTAGTTCTAGAGGACTACTGTCCTTCGCCACTGCCATGTAGTTATCAAGTACGCGTTTTGCGTACAAAAGTTCTGTAAGTGGGATATCACGTCCGCTTTCAATCAGGGACTCACTAAGGATCATACTAGAGCTCATTGCCATTCCTTTTTTTTGTCTTCTACACAGCTGTTGGTATTCACAAGAGTCTAATTTATTGGCGTCTCAATGGGAATGGTTTAGAGATAATTTGAGGGATATTTTTAATCTTTTTTAGTGAATAATCATGCATTGCGTAAGTTGTAACAAAAAGAGCTGTGATTTCAGCATTCAGTTCACACTCATCGCCCTACACAACGCATTTTTATTTCGTGGAAGAAACGATAGAAAAAGGAGCCCAAATGGCTCCTTGTAATCCTATCTCAGTAAGGGCTAGTCCGTGTGTTGGGAAGAGTACCAGGCGTGTGTATAAGCTTTGGATGCAAACAGAGCATTCGCTTTTGCTCGTTCAATAACCGAGTCTTCAACAGTCAAAGGCGTCATTGTTTGGTTGTCAAAATCGTACGCTAAGGTTGCCACTTTTTCTCCGGGAGAGAGTACGACCAGATTATCACGGGTCAGATAGCCGAAATTTTTATCGTATTGCATCATAGCTCGTTCGTCTTCTCTCGCTAACGGTTTGGTTAGGTCGCGTCCAATCATTGGGCTTTTGGCGTCAACGCCAATTAGGGACAACAGTGTTGGTGGCATGTCGATGTTGTTAGAGATCCGATCGTCCTTACGAGGCTCAATACCTTTACCTATGATCAATGCAGGGATATGGAAATGTTTTACTGGCACCAGGTTAGCACCAGAAACGCGTGCATCGTGATCCGCAATGATGATAAATACCGTGTCGTCCCAATATGAAGATTGTTTGGCTTTTTCAAAAAAGGTGCCCAGTGCGTAATCTGAATATTTCACCGCATTGTTGCGCGTCATCTCAGTTTCGTCATATTGCTCAATTTTGCCTTGAGGATATTCAAACGGGCTGTGATTACTTGATGTGAATACTAAGCTGAAAAACGGTCTGTCACTTTTCGATAAGCGCTCAAACTCGTCATCCGCTTTGTTGTAAAGATCTTCATCACTCACACCCCAAGAACCAACGAAGCCTGGATTCTTATAGTCTTTCTCCTCGACAATTTGCTCAAAACCGTTGCCGAAGAAGAAAGTCTTCATGTTGTCGAAGTTGGCTTCACCACCATATATGAACTGTGTGTGATAGCCTTGTTGTTTCAATAAATCTGCAATAGTAAAGAAGCCTGTCTGGCTTTTACTCAGTTTAACTACTGAACGAGAAGGTGACGGCGGAAAACCAGTGGTTACAGCTTCGATTCCACGAACAGAACGCGTACCTGTCGCGTACATTTGAGTAAACAGCCAGCCTTCTTCCGTCAATTTATCGAGGTTTGGTGTCAGAGGTAAACCACCCAAAGAACCCACGAATTGAGTTCCCAAGCTTTCCTGCAACAGGATAACCAAGTTCTTGGGCTTTCCTTTGTAGGTCGCTGTATTGTGGTTCATTGTTGGCAGTAGTTCGGGAGCAAAATTCGATTTTGCGGAAGATGCGCGAACGATATCCAGCATCTTTTTGTTATCCATTTTGCCGTAAAACTGCTCAGCACTTTTTTCTGACTTCATGTTACTCAGAGCAAACAGCAGGGAGTAAGATGAGTTCAGCGCTAAGTCATTCAGCAGCGGGTCGCTAGAGAATGCAACCATAGCCGGGTTAAGAGGTCGATGTCCAAAAGAGGAACGCGCTCCGGCAAAACATATCAGAACCGCAATAATGGCGAGCAGAGGACGCCATTTCCAGTTGATCTGTTGTGCGGAATTGGTTAGTTTTTTGCTCCACTTCCAGCTAAATATAAGAGCCAGAGTAGTGCCCACTACACCAACAAACAGTTCTAGCTTGTAACCTGCCCAAAGCATGCTCATGACTTCTTTAGGGTAAATCAGATATTCGACAAACAGGCGATTAGGGCGTAGGTCATATTCCTGAATAAACGGCGCAGTTGCCAGCTCCATGTAGACTAATATCCCAAGCCCAGCGACCATCCAAAGGCGCAGAATCCATTTCCAGCCACCACCTATTTTTCCGTTCAATGGTAGCAGAGAAGAGAGCAGAGCAGGGAGAATAAACAACCAGCACAGTGTTGCGACATCAACTCTTACACCCTGGCTGAGAATATAGAAGAAATCGCTGAACGTTTCGATTCGGTCGGATTGCCAAAGCAGCAATAACAGGCGAGATAGCGATAAAAAGGCGAGTGAAAACAACGAAAAAACAGCAAGAGGCTGCAATGGCCCAAAAAAGGGTCTATTAAAGGTACTTCTCATATTTACTTTTTGATAGATTTAATAGTTGTGCGATGCCGTTTCTATCACAGCGTGTGTGAAATAAACGTGAAACATAACCAGAATCTATAAAATAGAGAGCAAGTATTCTCTTTTTAGTCGTAGTGCGACGCAAATCATTAGTGCTTTGCTTGCAGACCGCGCAGTTTATGCGCGGTCTGCGGATGAATTACATAGCGGGGAATACTATTACAAAGGTATTCATCCCATTTTCCCGAGGCGCTAAGTCAATAGTGGCACGGTGCAGGGTGGCAATGTCTTTACAAATAGACATGCCGAGGCCAGCTCCATCTCCTGTTTCCGAGTGACCACGGTAAAACTGCTCGAAAATTCTCTCGCGAGTCTCTTGTGGAATCTCTTCACCCGTATCGGATATCGAAACACTGATGAAATTGGTATTCTGAGAGACCGTCACCTGAATTTCACTGTTCGCACCAGAATATCGAATAGCGTTGTCTATGAGATTACGGAACAGAACACCGAGCAACATCGGATCTCCGGATATTTGAACGGGAATAGATTCGAGGCTTATGTCTTGATCTTGTCTTAACGCCAAAGGAGCGAGATCGGCGACGACCGTTTGCAGTAGCGGTGTCAGTTCGACGGTTTTGAACACGCGCTCTGATAAGCTGTCTACTTTGGCTAAAGTCAGCAGTTGATGAATGAGTCTATCAGTCCGTTCTATGCCTTTGAGGATATTCTGTAAGTCGCTACGCAATTGGTCCGGTTCATTACTTTGCAGCGCGTTTTCTGCGTTAAGGCGCAGAATGGTTAGCGGTGTTTTCAATTCGTGAGCGGCAGCGCGCGTAAATCTCTTTTCACGTTCCCATGCCTGTTCTAATTCAGACAGTAAAGAGTTCAAGGCTTCCACTAAAGGATCCAGTTCAATAGTGTGGTCGGCAACATGAATTCGATCTAAACGATGTACATTCCTTTGTGTGATAGCACTTCGAAGTTCATTGATAGGACGGAAGTAGCGCTCAATCAAACAAAAAAGTAAAAGCAGCAGTGTTGGTAGCAGTAAGACTTGCTCTATCAAAGTCGACATTGCAATTTCACGGATGATCTCTTGCCTGATTTTCTGCTTCTCGGCGACCACGACGTATTCATTTTGATGAATGGTTTGAGGGAAAGAGAGTTGGAAAACTCGCC
The DNA here is from genome assembly GCF_052353105.1 of Vibrio sp. YIC-376. Classification (NCBI taxonomy): domain Bacteria; kingdom Pseudomonadati; phylum Pseudomonadota; class Gammaproteobacteria; order Vibrionales; family Vibrionaceae; genus Vibrio; species Vibrio sp. YIC-376. The sequence continues at coordinate 684,498 of NZ_JBBWFK010000001.1, read as the reverse complement.
ACTGAGTACCTTCCAGTTCAATGTCGGAATAGCCATTAGTTTTTGATGAAGACGAAAGGGACACTAAACCGGGAGAAGAGCTCCATAGCATTTTATCGTCTCGGAAAAACTGAAACACGAGGTTTTGCTCGTAGGGGTGCCCAAACTTTGTCGCTTCTTCTCCATCTTCTTTCGATAGTTGCTTAATGTTTTGCATCCATTGCTGGAATTGCTCGCTGTGGTTTGCGAGCGTGCTTTCTTCTTTGGAAACAGACAGAGCGAGAAACATCAGTTTTGCAGATTGACCAAGCCTCGCGTCGTAGACCTCTTCGACTTCATGTTTTGCGGATTGGTAACTGAATATCAAGGAGATCAGTAGTAATGTGGAGACCAGTAATCCAACCCAGAGAGTAAGCTTATGTTTTAAAGAGTACGGCTTATTATTTTTCAAGAATGTATCCCACACCGCGAATGTTTTTAATCGTAACGTTCGGCGCTTTTTTGCGTAAGTTATGAATGTGTACTTCTATTGCGTTGTCACTGGCTCCCTCATCCCAGCCGTGCAGGGATTGTTGCAATTGCTCTTTGCTTTGGACTCGGCCAGCATTCGTAATCAAACTTGTCAGGATCTTAAACTCATTACGCGTCAGTTTCAGCGGCACATCGTCATAGCGGATGCTCTGCTCTGACAAAGACAAGGACAACAAACCAACTTGAATAAGCTCATCCGCGCTTCCCGATTGGCGACGAATCAGAACCCGTAACCGGGCAAGGAGTTCTTCCAGTGCGAATGGTTTACCTAAATAATCATCGGCACCGCCATCCAGTCCCTGAACACGGTCACTGATGTCATCTCTTGCTGTGAGTATCATTACTGGTAGCTTAAACCCACTTTTGCGAATGTTACGCAGAACTTCTAATCCATCAATATCGGGTAGGGTGAGGTCTAAAATCACCGCTGTGAAATCTTCTGTTTTTAGTGCGCTCGTCACACCAGTTCCTTTTTCAACCCAGTCCACGGTGTATCCATGGCGACTAAGAGAAGTCACCATGGATTGACCGAGTAGTTTGTCATCTTCTACCAGTAATAAGCGCATAGATTATTTTAGTTTCCCTAATGTTGCTTCGATTTCAAGTTTTCTGCCTTTATCAGCTAAAGGACGATCGGGGCGAGGAGAGGCTTGCATAGCTCGAGTCAGATAGACTTTCGCTTCCTGCTCTCTTCCTTCTTCTGCAAGGAAGTCACCATAAAAATAGTTTGGATCGATACCATTTGGATTGATCTCTAAAGCTTTTTTCAACATTTGTTCTGCTTTATCGTCGTCGCCAAAACCAATTGGCCACCCCGGAACTTTATAATACAGTGAACCTAAGCTGGTGTAAGCCGATCCTTCAAGAGTTTGTGGTGAAGTTTCAATCACTTGTTCGAGCAGCGACTTTGCTTCTTTCGCTAAAGATAATGCACCTAAACCGCCTTTCGCGCCAGCCAGAGACGCTTTATTGATGGCCAACCAAACCGTGAGTTCCGGGTTTCCCGGCTCTCTGTCCAAGTAAATGCTTGTTCTTGCAATCGTGCGATTGAAACACTGTTCTTTCTCATCACCACTTGGGGTGCTGTACTGACATTCTGCCCATTTCTTTTGCACGTCTTGAAGTGGGGTATTTCCTGCCAACGCAGCGGTTGAAGCCAACGTTGAACATACAGTTAAAGTGCATAGTAATTGTTTAGTATTCATCGTTAGTGTCCTTTTAATGGCTTACGCGGTTTACATATTGATGGATGGTTTGTTGCTGCTTTTTAATTGCTGATGAAACAACGTTTGGCAGCAATTGATTGATGCGTGCAAACAGCTTTTCAGGCCAGCCGATCCATTTTGCTGAAATCTCTTTTTCCAGCATGGTGACAACATGTTCTGCGACAACGTTGGGTGAATCGGTTTTGTTGCCAAGTTTCTGATTCATCTCATTAACAATGTCGCTGTTTAATGAAGTTTCTGTGGCTCTAGGAGCAAGATATAAGGCTCGAATCCCTGTAGCAAACAGCTCACGATCCAGCGCTTCCGTAAAGCGGTGCAGTCCCGCCTTCGCCGCACAGTAAGAGGTATATCCGGGATAACCGATAGAGCCAAAAGTCGATCCAATGTTGAGGATGACGCCTGGTTGTTTTAGCCAAGAGAGCGCGGATTGGCACAGAAGCATAGGCGCAACCAGATTTAGTTGAATATCAGCTTCGACTTGTGTCGGGTGCTTTTGGTTTAATAGCGAGAAGTCATTACATCCAGCATTGTTAATCAAAGCGTCCACTTTGTGTTTTTGCCTCGCTCGTTCTTTTATCGCACTTAAACCTTCTGCTGTCATGATGTCTGCGACCACAACGTCGTGGGACTCAGGATTTACCAGAGAGGCTTTGAGCGCGACGAGCTTATCCTCGTTTCGTCCGACCAGGATTAATTGAGCACCGCGATTCGCCAATTCGGTCGCGATCGACTGACCAATACCGCCAGTCGCGCCAGTGAGTAAAATAGTACTGTCTTTGATGTACATGACTTACCTCACGCTGCTTGCTGATTCGAATAAGATGGCAAGGTGCGCAGCATCTCTCCATAAAGAGAAAACACCATTTTGGCGGAGTCGATGATGACTTGTTTATCTTCCTCTTTAGTGATTTTGTTCATCAATGACTCGAAAAACTGCAGGTGATCTTGATCCAACACGCTATGAGAGACGAGGTAGGTCATCGCTGAAGCTGGAAGATTTAACGTAGACTGAATTTTGTCAGCCATTTGTCCACCGATACCAACGCTGGTGCCTTCCAGTACCCATACCATGCCAAATAAAGCCAACGGATTATTTCGGTCTATGTTGTGGTACAGGTACGACACCATCAGCTCTATTGCTTGTCCAACTCGGCCTTCATCTTGGTTATTGCGAACGGCATCCGCGTTACCGCCACATGCTTTAATGTCATTGAGAATCCATTCCTGATGGCCTTTTTCTTCCTCAATGTATTCTGCAATGGCTTCGCGTACCCATTCATATTCAGCGGATAATCGGCCTCCGCAGGCCATCAATAGCGGTACCGTATGTTTTACGTGATGGTATGCCTGAGTAAGAAAAGCAATATACATCTGTTTTGAAATATGACCTTGTTGTACGTCAGCAAGAACCGGAGCGGTTAGCATAGCTTGTTGAGCAGCAGAAGTTTGCTGTTTTAGTTGTTCGAAAAAAAGGGTCATAACCTTCTCCTTAAGAAGCTTTTGATTGCTGGAAAGGCAGGTCAACTCTTGCTACCTTTTGGCCTTCCAGCATGAATTCGGAATTGGTGTTATTGATCAGTTGAGCAACACTGTGTTCTATTTCGTTGCGTTTCAGTTTGCCGTTTTCTGTGTACCAGCTAGCGATGGCTCTTGGGTTATCAATCACCAGTAAAGTTTGGATTCGAGCGTAATCAGGAAGCGTACTATTTAGCGCAGAAATCTTAGCCACTAAGTTGTCACTGGCTGCCACGACGGCACATAACGATTGTTGCCCGTCACCAGTCACAATAAGTGGTGAATTAGGTAGAAATGCCAAAGCTTCTGATTCAATCCATTCAGGTGAAATATTTCGCCCATATGAAGTGACGATAAGATTCTTTTTGCGACCTGATAAAGTCACAAAACCTTGTTCATCAAGGTGTGCCAAATCCCCGGTTGCTAGCCATTCTTGGCTAAAAGGATCGTTCAAATATCCCAGAGCGATGTTGCCTTTAACATATAGCTCCCCGTCTTCTGCGATACGAATTTGTGTATGAGGCAGTGGTTTTCCGCAAGTACCAGCTTTGAAGGCAGAAGGTGTATTTAAGCAAACCACCGAACCGCATTCAGATAAGCCATATCCTTCAAATGCTGGAATATCCAGTGCATGCGCAGCATTAATCAGTTGTGATGAAACCCTCGCTCCTCCAACGGCGACGAATTTCAACGAGTTCGCTAACGAAGGTTGCTGTTTGACGATATGGATAAGAGCGAGTAATAGAGCAGGGGTTAATACTAAGCTATCGGGTTTTGTCTCAGCCAACGCTTTGGCAAACAAATTCACATCAAACTGACTCGATCCAATCAGACCGGTTTGTTTACCGGGCAAGACATACGAGGTCACCCCCAATATTAATGGGACATAAATGCCGGTTATGTTTTCTAACAGGGTCGAAAGTGGAAGCAAAACCAAATGCGATTGCGCCAGACCATCGACACTTAGCGCGAGCGAATTGGCAACCTGACATAAGTGATCATTGCTTAAACAGACGCCTTTTGGCTGTCCTGTGGAACCCGAAGTAAAGGTTATTTTCCCCGTACCTTCGAGATAAGCAGCAGGACCTTGACTTGTTCTACGCAAGACAGTTAAGCCTGCGATTTTAGTGCTTGCAAGCTGATCCGATTTAGAATCATTTTGCGCAGAACAGTATTCGTTTCCCCAATCGCCAATCAATGCATCAACGCGAGACTGACTCAACGTGTGCACCACTTGTGTATATGAAAAGAACGTTGGAATAGGTACGACGACAATATTTGCAGCCATCGCAGCCAGATCGATGATCGCCCAGTTCACACTGTTTTCGGCACGCAATGCTAATGCGTTGATATTCTGCGCTTTCAACACTTCAGCGGTGTCTTGGATTTTAAGCAGCAGATCCGCATAAGTGATTTGAATGGTTCTTCCTTGTTCATCAACACCGACAAACGCCGTTTGTTCTGGCTTGGTTTTTGCCCATTTACGTATCTCGTTTAGGAGAATATTCATACTACACCTATGCTTGTTTTTGTTTTCTTTCTTGAACTAATCGGAGGCGTTCTAACCCTTTAACTAAATTTCCAGCCAGCACTCGTGGTTGGTGTTCGTAGTAGGATCCCCAAGTCGATTGCGCATCAGGGACTTTATTAGGATCCGCGTGAGTTAGGATGTGGGGTTCTAGACCAAGGCGAGTCATCATGGCGTGAAGGGGGTCAGTGGCAGTGAAAATGCACCACTCAAAACCGAGATCTACTAGCATTTTGGCAATAAGGTAAAAATGCAGGGCAGACATACCTCTTGCGAATGAAGCAAGGTGACCAAATTCGACCAGATTAGAACGTTTTACATCACACTGAAAAACGGTTGAGACAAGGTGCTGAGCCTCGTCTTCCAAGTATTGTTCAAGGAACAAAGGTTCTTGCTCGGCGATACGAAACCCGCACACAGAAATAATATTGTTGTTATCGATAAGCGTTAAATACGCAGGCATGAAAATTTTAAGTTCGGCAAAGAATGCTTCTTGATAACGCAGAGAAACATGCTCAATCACTTTATGCCAAAGTGGGTGAGTAGGATTCACGATGTCTAAAGTAAATCCTTGTATAGAAGTCTGTGCATGTTTTTTCATTGGCGCTTCCATTTATTGTTTAGTCATCAACAAAATAAAACGCGAAACTTAAGAAACTCTTAAGGAATTAAATTTAAATGAGTATTTAACACAGGAACTTTTCTCTCAGCGTATAGGCTGTTGGATCTTTGGTCTGGTTGAGGAAGGGGGAAGATAAAAAGTAAGAGCCAATTGTGATAGGTAATTTGCTCTTAACTATGTTTACTGCTTACGCCTGCAAGCTCTCAAGACCAAAAGCCGCATTTCAACGATTGTGATGCACTTAACATTCGTGATCTAATTAAACATGAAGGATCGCTCAACGAACGAGTGTATGACTGTGAGCTGTCATCACTAGTGTTGCACTCTGATATGGCAGACGGATTATTAAACATAAGTTAAATAAAAACAGTTGATTATAATGATTTAATGTGGAGCTAATTGGTTGAGAAGTACTGATAAGATAAATTTTTAATGTGATAGTGCGTGTGTATTTAATTAGTGTTGATAATGTTGTTGCCTGACAATGCTTGAAACTCATAACTAATGGTTAGACATCGAATAGTTTGTTTTTTGCTCAAAAGCTTTAAATTTCTTGTAATAATTTAGACATCTAATTATTTTTATTGTCTGTAAAATGGCTTTTAATGTGATTTTGATCGCATTTATTTAGATAATATTCCCGATTATTTGATTTTTGGTGGCGATGGATGCGCATAATAAAAAGGAAATTTAATTAGACATCAAAGGATATGTATTTTCACATGATCACGTCAGCACCTTGGGTCCTCTATCCAGAAATTGGAGAGGGAACAAGAAAAAAATGGATTTTTCGTAAACCTAAAATCTCTGATGGTGATGACATTTACAGCTTAATCGCAGACTGTCCTCCACTAGATATGAACTCTTCTTATTGCAACTTCTTACAATCAACACATTTCAGTAAGACCAGTATTTTGGTTGAGTACAACGGCGAAATTGCTGGTTTCATCTCGGGTTATCAGAAACCTGAAGAGCAGGACGTGTTATTTGTTTGGCAAGTTGCAGTCTCACCTCGTTTCAGAGGTAATGGTCTGGCGTTACGCATGCTGAAGGAACTTCTTTTAAGAGAGGATCTGAGTAACGTCAACTTGGTAGAAACTACCATCACAGAAGACAACAAAGCCTCATGGGCGCTGTTCAAAAAGTTAGATGCGATGAACGGCAATTCTGGCCAGGTAAGCACATTTTTGGACGAAAAAGCTCATTTTAAAGGCAAGCACGATACAGAGTATTTGTATCGTATCCCCCTAAAATAATCCCCTAACAACAGGAATTTAAAACGGTCTCATCATGGATATTTTCAAAAAGCAGGAATCCAATGTACGCTCATATTCAAACAATTTTCCAGTCGTATTTCGCAAAGCGAAAGGCTGCTGGCTGGAAACAGAACAAGGTGAACGTTACTTAGACTTTCTTGCTGGAGCGGGATCTCTAAATTACGGCCACAATAACCCAGTACTTAAGCAAGCGTTACTTGAATACATTAATATGGACGGCATTACTCATGGCCTGGATATGCATTCAGAAGCGAAAGCCGCATTTCTTCAAGCACTGGATCACTACATTCTTAAACCAAGAAAGCTGGACTACAAAGTTCAGTTCACCGGACCGACTGGTACCAATGCAGTAGAAGCCGCGTTGAAACTCGCTAAAAAAGTAACTGGACGTAGCAGCGTGGTCGCTTTCACCAATGGTTTCCACGGTTGTACAGCTGGTGCATTGGCTGCAACAGGTAATCAACATCACAGGCAGGGCAATGGCTCGAGCTTGCACAATGTCACGCGTCTTCCGTTTGAAGGTTACGCAGGCGTTGATGGCTTGGCTCTGTTTGAAACGATGCTCAACGATAATTCTGCTGGTATGGACAAGCCTGCCGCTGTACTACTTGAAACAGTACAGGGTGAAGGTGGCTTGAATGTCGCTTCAAACCAATGGTTACAGCGTTTGAGCAAAATTTGTAAAGCCAACGATATTCTTATGATTGTCGATGACATTCAGGCGGGTTGTGGACGTACGGGTACGTTCTTTAGCTTTGAGCCTGCAGGCATTCAGCCAGATATCGTCACTTTATCTAAATCTATTGGCGGCTACGGCTTGCCGATGGCGGTTGTACTACTTAAACCTGAGTTTGACCAATGGAAGCCGGGTGAACATAACGGTACGTTCCGTGGTAACAACCATGCCTTCATTACAGCCACTAAAGCGCTGGAAATCTATTGGGCTACTGATGATTTTCAAACGCACATTAAACAATGTTCAGAAAACGTCAGCGAAGTCATTGACCGCTGTGTACGCCGATTCCCGCAGATGTTCGTGCAGAAAAAAGGTCGCGGCATGATGATCGGAATCGAGTGTATTAACGGCGATCTCTCTTCTGAAATCACAAAAGCATGTTTCGATAACGGCATGATCATCGAGACTGCTGGCCCAGACGATGAAGTGGTTAAGTTTTTCTGTCCACTGACTATCAGTGAGTCAGAGTTAGAGCAGGGACTGAACATTTTTGAAAATGCAGTAGAAACCATCGCTGCAAAACACTTCAAACAAGCATCTTAATAAGGACAATTAATTATGATCGTTAGAACACTCGAAGAGTGTCGCAATAGTGAGCGACGTGTCGTAGCAGATACTTGGGAAAGTGTCCGTATGTTGTTGAAAGATGACAACATGGGCTTCTCTTTCCATATCACGACTATTTACGAAGGCACGGAAACGCACATCCACTACAAAAATCACTTGGAATCTGTTTTTTGTATGAGCGGAGAGGGGGAAATCGAAGTGGTTGGTGGAGAAATTTACCCAATTAAATCAGGTACACTGTACATTCTGGACAAAAACGACGAACACTACCTAAGAGCATATAAAAATAAAGAAATGGTAATGGCGTGCGTATTCAATCCACCTATCACAGGTGCTGAAGTACACGATGAAAACGGCGTGTACCCTCTTGTTGACTAATAAAAAGTCACTGTGAGGTGGTTTCCACCTCACATTTCAATTTTCTCTTCTTTTTTCTTTTAAAATTACCAATCAAAAAGGCTTATCATGACTTTTACCGTAGAAAAAATCGGCGGTACTTCAATGACAGCGTTTGATGCTGTTCTCGACAACATTATTCTTCGTCCCAAGACACCATACAACCGCATTTTCGTTGTGTCGGCTTACGGTGGTATGACCGATGCGCTATTAGAATGTAAAAAAACCAGTAAAGCGGGCGTATACCAATTGATCGCCAAACGCGATGATCAATGGGAAGAGGCACTGGCATACGTAGAAAACCGTATGCTACTGACCAATGAAAATATTTTCGCTGATCCGATGAATCGCATGCGAGCAGACAAGTTTATTCGATCTCGTATCTCAGAAGCGAAAAACTGTATCGCTAATATTCTCGAAACTTGCCAATACGGTCAGTTTTCACTGCGTCACTACTTACCTCAAATTCGCGAGTTTCTGTCTTCAATTGGTGAGGCACACAGTGCGTACAACACCGCATTGAAACTGAAAAACATGGGTATTAACGCTAAGTTTGTCGACTTGTCCGGTTGGGACACAAAAGAGCCGAAAAGCTTAGATGAATCCATTGGTGACGCTTTTGCTAATATCGACGTTTCTCAAGAGCTACCTATTGTTACTGGTTATGCGTATTGCAAAGAAGGGCTTATGCATACCTATGACCGTGGCTACAGTGAGATGACGTTCAGTAGAGTTGCATCGATCACAAAAGCCAGTCTTGCGATCATCCACAAAGAATACCACCTAAGCTCCGCAGACCCGCGTGTTGTAGGGCCGGAAAAAGTATTGCCAATTGGCAGCACCAACTACGATGTAGCTGATCAGCTGGCGAACTTAGGAATGGAAGCAATCCACCCTAATGCAGCGGCAGGACTACGTGAAAGTGGAATCGAACTGCAGATTAAGAACACGTTTGAACCGGAACATGAAGGTACTTCAATTTCGTCTGATTATCGTCCAGACGGAGACAAAGTAGAGATCATCGCAGGCAAGCAGAAAGTATTTGCGTTACACCTGTTTGATCAAGCCATGGTTGGCAAAGTAGACAACGTGAGTTACGAGTTGATGGAAATCATATCTGATGCCCACGTGACATTAGTTGGTAAAGAGATGAACGCCAACTCTATTACTTACTACCTAGGTGGTAATGCAGACAGCTTGAATCAAGTTCTGTATAAAGCAGAAAAGCGTTATCCGCATGCGTCGATTAAAGGTCGTATGGTAGCGTTGATTTCAGCAATTGGTTCTCAGATTGACACCAATAAAACCTTGGCGAAAGGCGTAGTGTCTTTAATGAACAGTGGGGTGACTCCGGTTGCTCTTCACTCATCATTGCGCAATGTTAATGTTCAATTTGTTGTAAGCGATACAGAGTATCAACGAGCAATTTGTGCTCTGCACGATGAATTTTTTGAGCCATTAGAAAACTCTGACGCAATAGTCGATGTTGCTTAGCATTTAATTTTCGCTATTCGCAATAGATAGGTTACAAGAGGAGCCTTCCTATTGGCTCCTTTGTTTTTATGTAAAGACTTCAAATTAAATCGATACCTAACTTTTCTCATAATAAAAAGAGTCGCTATACTAGCGCAATTACTTTGAATCTCGCGTTCGTGTGACATGAAAAATAGCCTTAGCATTCGTGCTTATACAAAAAGACTGCAGAGTCACATTCACGATGACTATCATCAACTGGTACTGCCAATTCAAGGCAATATCTCTATTGAAATGCCTCATTTTGTTGGTAAGGTCTCCGTTGGAGAATGTGTAGTCATTCCTGCTGGGACGGAACATAGATTCAACGCGGATGAAGTCGCGAGATTTATCGTCGCGGATTTGGACACTTTGCCTAGCCACTTTATTACTGTGGGTTTGAATGTTTTTAGCGTTACGCCACCTTTACTCAGCTATCTTTACTTCACAGAAAAGCAGTTAGAGTACCAAGTCGACAGTGGTCTTGAGAGTTCAATATTAAATGTTTTTATGATGCTGCTTGGACAGCAAACTCAGGTGGCACCAGTTGATCCGCGTATGCGCGCGGTACAGACCTTTATCTCTGAAAATTTAGAAACGCCGTTATCCATTGCTGAGCTTTCTAAGATTGCTTGTCTAAGCCCCACCCAGTTTAAAAAGCGATTTAAAGAAAGTGTTGGCATCAGTACTTTGCAGTACATCACGGAGTTAAGGATGGAAAAAGCCAAAGCGCTTTTAACTCATACTGATTTACCTGTTCAGTTGATCGCAGAACGGGTTGGTTATAGCGATCTTTCTGCATTCAGCCGCCGCTTCTCACTTCACTTTGGACTATCACCACGCGAGTTTGCTCGGCGATAAAGTCTAACTAAGCAATTATTGCGTCCTTTTAGCAAAGTAACTATTTTGAATTCCAATAAAATACTTCTTTATAAAGTCGTTATAAAGAGAAGTGCTTAAGTTATGTCTGTTTCAATCAAATCGGTCAGTCAGTATCAGAGTGGGGCATTTTCAATCTTATTTGCCTCTGTTCTATGGGGCACTACGGGAACTGCTGCGAGTTTTTCTGAGCAAGTAAGTCCACTTGCGATAGGTGCATTCGCAATGGGCGTTGGAGGCGTTATCCAGGCACTACTTTCTCTGAAGGCTATTACAAACAGTGCGTCTCAAATTAGGGTGTTTAAACTGCCGTTAATGGTAAGTAGTGTTGCTTTAGCTGCCTATCCACTTGCGTTTTACACCTCTATGAAGTTGTCAGGTGTGGCTATCGGTACGGTCATTTCTATCGCCAGTGCCCCATTTTTTACCGTTTTTATTGAGCGTCTTTTCGGCAAAGGTAAGAGAGTAAACACACAGTGGTGGATGAGTTTCGCTTTAGGAGTTGTTGGCATCGTACTTTTGGTCTTAGAGAGAGGAAGCAGCTCAACATCTGCCAGTGACTCCAGCTATCTACTTGGCATCATGCTGGGGTTGTTAGCGGGCTTATCTTATGCCGCTTATTCTTGGGTAGCGAAGTCTATGATTGATGCTGGTGTGAAATCTCAGGCAGCGTTAGGCACTATATTTGCTGGTGGCGCATTGTTATTGCTTCCGAGTTTATGGTTCACGGGTGACAACTTGTTTGCTGGTGCAACTAACTCGATGGTCGCGGTTTATATGGCCGTGGTACCAATGTGCATCGCTTATCTCGCCTTTGGCTACGGGTTACGGCATGTTGAGGTGAGTAGTGCTACATTACTTACTTTATTCGAGCCCGTAGTCGCAGCAGTGTTAGCGGTTTGGATAGTCGGAGAACGAATCCCGGTTTTAGGGTGGTTAGGTATTGGTTTGATCGGCGTGTGTTTGATTCTGCAAACGGTGGATACGAACGACGATAAAGTAAAAGGGGCAAATTAATACCCCTTGTTCTCGATGCTCTCGTTGAATCAGCGATCTAAAATCAGGCCAGGCGTTCCGTTGTGACAGGTTTTGCATGACGTTTTGCCATCCAATACGCAACAGCACTCCACAACGCAGTTAGCAACCAAAGTGCCGTCCAGTGTTTAGCAACTTGTTGCCACGTTGCCCCCATCTGATTTAAAGCTAGAAAGCCTTTGATTGCCCACGTACTCGGACTTAAATCAGCAATCCAAAGTAGTGGGGCCGGAATAGATTCTTCTGGCCAAATGAATCCGGCAAGAAAGATAAGTGGCATCGAACTTACCAGTACGACTAACGTGACCAGTTCTCTTCTCGGAAGAAGGTAGCCAAGCCAGAAACCTAAGCCACAACAGCTCAAGAGAAATGGCAAGAGTAATGTGAGAAGTTCAGCCGATTGAGCGATGTGATTGACACTCAAACGCTCTAAACTCGCCCCAAAATAATATCCGCTAAGCAGGTAATAAATTACAACGAAGACAAGCGTTCGGACGAGCAGTAATGACGACGTCGAAGCTTTTGACCAGTAACCCCGACCATGGCGTTGTGTCCCCGTTTGTAAGCCTACAGCCATGATCAATGTTTGCTGCAAAATGAGCACAAAGACGGCGGGTACCACGTATTCGATATAACCCATCGTTGGGTTAAAGGTCGGTTTCATGTTGAGCTTTAAGGCTGAGTAATTGTGACTCGCCATACTAAGAGGTACGCCTTCTATCAACAACTTACTGACTTTTACTTGTGCGCCTAACGTTCCACCCGCCTGCGCCAAACCTTCTACGACGGTGCCATAAACCAAAAAGTAAGACGCGTCGGCAGCATAGGCTAACGTAGGGCTTTTACCTAACATTAGATCTTTATAGAAGTGCTCAGGAATCACTAAAAAACCAGTGATATCGCGGTTCAAAAACGACTGTTTTGCCTCTTCAATGGTATGCAGTCTGGAAACAATTTTTACTTGCGGAGTGGCGTCGACCATACGTTCTAATGTCAGACTGGTTTGGCTGCCATCCAGATTGACGATTGCAATCGGCTGCTCTCTTGGCGTTTGCTGGGTATAGGGTAGTGGGTACAGGAATGAATAAAATACCACACCACCGAAGACGGTTAGCGTTACGACAGGGTTCGTAAAAACAGAGCGAATTTCCGCTTTAATCAGTTGCCAGAGTGTCATGCGGTCTCCCTGTTTTGATGATGGAACGCAGTGATACGGTGTTTGCGAATCAGCGCTGCAGTAAGGAGCAAAGGTAGGACGTAACCAATCATTGTCCATAACGAACTCATCGATTGAACGGCTGATGTGCCATAACTTGTTTGGGCAACTTGAACTTCAATGTAATGGCTGACGGGCAATAGTGAACGCCAGGTCGTAGCGAGTGTGCTCATGTCTGTTACAGGAAAAGTTATCCCCATAAAAGCAAAACTCGGCGCGGTAAACGCTCCGGCGAAACTCATCGCGCGAGCGGGATCCATAGACAAGAAGAAAAACAGTGCACCCATGATAATGCAAGCGATGATAGTGAGCCATTGAGCGATTAAGATGACAAGTACGCTGCCTTCCATTGGCCAATCTAACAGAACATAAAACCAGTAGAGAAACATTGCACCCTGCGTCATAAACACAGGTATATACTTGCATAAAATGGAGGCGACTCGTAAGTAAGGCTTTTCGCCTAAAAACTCAAATCCATTTTTGCAGCCATAAATACGAAAGTGCGCAGCGAGAATCAAAATGGTGCTCACCACGATACATATCTGCCAGATAGCAGGCACGATGGCAGTAACCAGAAACTGAGCGTAGTTAGTATTGCGGTTAAACAGTGCGGTTATCTGTGTAGAAACGGGTACCGCTTGACCGACAGCCGCTAGTGCAGTCGTATCGCCCTTGGCAAGATTACCCATGACTTGCAACTGCGCATCAAAATAGCCTTGAGCTTGTGCAACGGCAGAATTAATCAACTTAGCGACCAGAATATATTGGCTGTTGAAAAATACAGATAGCTGCGGTTGACGGTGCTGAAGGATATCCTGATCAAATTTTGCTGGAACCACCGCATACGCATAAATCTCACCTTCAATCATGGCGTTTTTGGCCTCGGTGACATTTGCGTAATAGTAATCCACTGACAAAGTCGAAGAGGCGTCCAGAGACTGAATCAACTTACGTGAAATATGAGAGTGCTGTAAGTCCACGACACCAATAGGCAGGTCGCGAGCAATGCCAGCAGAGAATACACCCCAAATAGTGACAGCAAGCAAAATGGGCACCCAAGTGAGGCAAGATAACAACCACTTATCTCGCCGTAATATATGCCGCTGTGAAATCTGAATCGTCATAACTTTAACCAATTAGGTGTACTCAGAGTTCAACCACAACACTCATGCCCATGCGAAGTTCCGGCTCCGGCAGTGTCGGCCGTGCTTCAACTTCAAAAGTTCGCAGATCAAACCCTTTCGCTGCGTCTGTCGAGCGCCATGTTGCGAAGTCACCCATTACAGCAACGTGCATAACTTTAAACTCAACCTTTTTATCCAAAGCAGGTAAGTAGGCATTGAATGTGGTGCCTTTAGTGAAGTGCTTAAGAAGATCTTCTCGGACATTAAGTGTTGCCCATGCATCTTGCGTATCAATGACAGTGACGACAGGAAAGCCTTGCGGTGCCAGTTCACCACTTTGCAGCAGAACCTGAGAAACTTCACCGTTAAACCAACTATGGATTTGCGTATCTTTTGCGTAGGCTTCTACCTCTGCTACAGCGCCAGAGGCCATGCGTGCTTTTTCAGCCGCAGCCACTTTGGTTTCGCTACGCGCGCCTTCCTTCGCCATTTCATACATTTGGTAAGCCGCACTTTCCGTGTATTTTGCAGCTTGCCATTGAGTTAATGCCTCATCTCTCTTTTGCTCTGCGACAACACCATCTTTGTACAGGTTGTTTACCCGGTTAAAGGTTTTTTGCATTAAATCTGCTGCAGCTTTGGCTTTTAACCACTGATCTTTTGCTGCTTGGATTTGTTGTTCACGCGCTCCTTTTTCCGCTTCTTGTGCGAGTGCATCTGCGGCTTTTTCACCTGCCTTGGCTTGCTCTAATTTGGCTTCTATCTCTGGACTGTGAAGCGTGAAAATGAGCTGGCCTTTTTCAATCTCATCACCTTTACGCACCATCACTTCATCAATGCGACCAGGTACTTTTGACGAAATGCTATACTGTTGTGCTTCGATCAAACCTTGAAGGCGGATAGGCTCTGGCTGATAGGCCTGATAAAACTGGTAACCAACCCAAGAAGCAACACCCAAAGCGCAAAGTGATAGTAAAACGGGTTTCAATGATTTTGCAGCCATGACTTAATTTACCTCTTTCGATGTTGAAGCTGGGGTGTATGCGGTGTTCTGGTATTGTTTGAAGCTGTCGATTTCACTGCTCAGTGCCAATAACTTGGTCAAAGAGATAAGATAGCGGAATCGTGCTACTGAACGTTGAGTCTCGATACTAGTGACATAAAGCTGAGCATCGACGACATCGAGAGAAGAAGAAAGCCCTTGAGTAAACGCTTTTTCACGTAGATGAAGGTTTTCGTTTGCAAGTGCAATACTTGACTCAAGTCCTTGGACTTCATCAATGGCCTGCTGTGCTTCGAGGTAGGTTTTCTGTACCAACAAAGACAAATCTTGTTTAGCCTGAGATTTCAGTGCGTCAACTTGAGATACCACACTTTGCGCCGCTTTCACTTTGTCACTACGACCTGACGACTCAATCAGAGGAACACTAACGCCAACTCCCACTAACCAGTCTGGCTTCATTTGGCTTGCTAATGAGTCGTCTTCGTAAAGGCTGTAATCACCGTATAGGTAAACTTCGGGGTAGTACTTACCTTTTTCTGCCTTAATTAAACTGGACGCTTGTTTATGCTTTGCATCAAGAAGGTCGAGCCCTGGGTAGGTGAGTATGGTTTGGTCGATAAACGCATTCAGAGGTGGAAGATTATCGTTGATAAACAGGGTTTCTGCGGGTTCGACAGGCTCGGCTTGTGCAAGCAGTTTCCCCAACGCTGCCTTGGCGATCGTTAAGTCGCTAATGGCTTTGCGGGTTTCAACCGAGGCTTTATCCAATGACGCTTCAGCCTGTAATCGTTCCACGCGAGCAATTTGTCCTTGCTCCTCCATTTTGAACGCAAAGTCCCGATGTTTCTTCAAACCTTGTTCGGCAGTCTGACGAGTTGCTAACACCTCTTTCGCAAGCACGACAGAAAAGTAGTACTTGGACAGATCTTCGAAGCGTGCTTGCTGTTCCATTGCGAACTGGCTTTTAGCTTCTTCTGTCTTTCCTTCTGCTGCGGACTGCGCGGCAGAAATTCGACCACCAGTAAAAATTGGCCAAATTGCACGAATCGAAGAAGAGAAAATATCTCGTTCGGTAATAGTGGAAGTGGTGTTGGCTAGGGTACTTAAAATACCTTGATAGGCGGGCGGAACAGCAATTTCTGCACCTGTACTATCAATGATTTGTTTGCCAGAGAGTGTGACGTCAGTGTCCAGTCGAGTATAACTTGCACCTAAAGTAATCTGAGGCAAGTTGAGGTTACTCGTTGCATTCTCTTGATATTGATAATTCTCGACGTTAGCGCGTTGAGCTTTTAGAGAGTAGTTATTTTCTAAGAGTAATTGCCATGCAGTATCCAGAGTAATCGGAGCAGAGTAACAGGCAAAGGAAATAGAGCTACTGATGAGGCCGAGTACCCAAAACTTTCCAGTTTGTTTCATAGTGGCTGCTTTATTGTAGAGTATTGGCTCTAATATAGAGGAATAATGTTACTGTGTTAAGTGGGTTTGATGAGAAAATCGTGTTACAACAGCGCCCGCCGATGAGAATTACCGGGCGCTAAGATGTCACTGATTTATTTTTGATAGGGGCAGTGAAACTCTGCTCGCCATTCAAGTTGACGAGAGCCGCGCATGGTATTGAGTAAGTCTTTACCGCTCATTTGAGGAAACGACAGCAACACTCTAAGATCCGAAGCACTACCATCGTTCTTCTCATAAGCTCTGACGTGGGTAAAAGTTGAATACATATACTCTGACAACATAGCCTTATCAAGGCAAATTCCGAAATGATCACGTTCCATTATTTGGTGTTCCTTCTAACTATAAAAACACCTCTGTCTATCGTTTTCCAGTATGCAGAGGGTGTCTAACTATTTGTCGTATCTTCAGTAATTTCATTTTTATGATTTTATATTCGAATGTACTGACAACTATGTTGAGCTTTTTATAGACTTCCGGCGTCACTGCGTTTTTATTGAGGTTCTTACAGACCTCTTTGATTGAAAATTATACGCCTGAAACTCTTCGTACGCTTTAAAATTCGAAAAAAATCGCTGTGATCAAATTCATCTTTTTAGGTAAATGTTATGTATCGTTTTGAATAGAAAGTAATAATACTTTCCTTGATGATTGATATCGTTCCAACTTTTTCTTTCGCCTATATTTTGACCGCTAATGTCGCGGTTTGTTTGCACTGTTCACAGATTTTTCATCTGGCGAAGGTCTAACTGTTAACTCAATGTTAACGTATGGGCTGGAAGCTTTTGATGAGGAATTGATTGTGAGTTGGAGCTCCATTAGCTTTCGAAAGCGCATGCTGATTATTATGACGCTTTCCGGTTTGATTGAGTTGTTACTGCTTGTCGCCGCAGGTTTTACTTATTTGAAAGTGAATCAAGAGCATGAAATGGGTGAGAAGGCGCTCGGTGTCGCGCAATTTTTAGCGAGTTCAGAGTTCGTCCGAGAAATGGTAGAGAGTAATGATTCTGCAGCGTATCAAACCCGTTTTCGCGAACTCACTCAAGCTATCGGAGCTGCATTTATTGTAATTGGTGATAGTAACGGCGTGCGCTTAATTCATCCTGTTGATGAACGAATTGGTAAACCGATGAGAGGTGGTGATAACAAACGAGCATTAGATGAGGGTGAGTCCTACATTTCCATAGCACGCGGATCTTTGGGGGATTCTGTACGAGGAAAAGCCGCGATATTTGACGCAGAAGGCAATGTAATAGGCGTTGTATCAGTGGGGTATCTACTAGACCGCCTTCAAGACCGCATCGAGCCATTCTTAGCCTTTTTGATTCTTATGGTTGTTGTTGTGGTGGTGGCGAACGCTATCGTTTCCAACTATGCGTCGAGGAAACTTCAACGAGCCATTTTGGGCTTTGAGCCAGAGGAAATCGGCCGCTTATATGGTGAACTTGAAGTGACGATGGGAACCATTAAAGAAGGGATACTAAGCATTGACTCTCAAGGTGTACTTCGTTCAATCAACCGTAGTGCCTGTCAAATTTTAGGTATCGATAGAGAGGCCGCGATTAACAAGCCACTTACGGATACCCTTCGCGATAGTGACCTTTATACGGTGCTGGAAACAGGTCAAGTCGATCACGATATTGAGATTTTCCTCAATCACAAACGTCTTATTGCTAACCGTTCACCTATTTACGCTGACGGTAAAATTGTCGGTGCTGTGTCCAGTTTTCGTCTGCGTGATGAAATTAGTGAATTGACAGAACAGCTCTCTCAAACCAAAGAGTACGCGGAGCTGTTGCGTTCGCAAACACATGAGCACAGAAACAAACTCAACACAATTAGCGGACTTGTGCAGATGGGCGAGCTCGACGCTGTCCAAAGGCTTATAGGTCAAGAAACGGCTCACTATCAGGCTGTGATCGAATTTTTGCGTGACACCATCAGAAATCCCCTTATTGCAGGTATGTTGTTGGGTAAAACAGAGCGTGCACGCGAGCTGGGTTTAAATCTCGTGGTGGAAGAGGGGAGTCGCTTAGAACCATTACCTGAGTGGCTGAATTCAGAAGATCTGGTCACTATTTTGGGTAATTTGATCGACAATGCTTTTGACGCGACTTTAACCGCTATACGTGACGAATCAACCGTTTCCGTCGAGAGACGAAACATTGAGGTTTCAGTGAGTGACTACGGTAACGAAGTGATCATGGAAGTGAGTGACTTAGGTTGTGGTTTACCAACTAACATTGAGCCAAAAACACTTTTTAAAAAAGGTATTTCAACCAAATCCCGGCACAATAGAGGCGTAGGGTTACATTTAGTAAATCAGCTAGCCACACGCTACCATGGGCACGTTGAGATGCTACCAAATACAGAATATGGAACGAGAATAACCGTGTATTTGCCTAAGGAAGAACAAGTATGAACATGGCAACGCGAGTAATGATCATTGAAGATGATTTTGCGATTGCAGAGTTGCACCACAAATACCTTAGCCAGCTCGCAGGTCTGGAAGTAGTAGGAATTGCAACAACACGAATGGAAGCCGAAATGCAGCTGGATATACTCAAACCAGATTTGCTGCTGATGGATGTCTATCTCCCTGATGGAACCGGCCTGGAAATCCTGAATACATTGCGTGCAAAAAATCAAACTTGCGATGTCATTTTGATTACCGCTGCGCGCGATGTGGATACGCTTCAACAAGCCATGCGTGGTGGTGTCGTTGATTACTTACTTAAACCAATTATGTTTCCGCGCTTAGAAGTGGCTTTGAAAAAGTACATTTCGCAACGCCAAAGGCTGAATGTTGCTGAGAGTCTTGATCAGCACTTGGTCGACAAAATGCTGCAGTCAAATGGGGTCACTGACACTACAGTCAAACGTCTTCCTAAAGGCATAGATAGCGTTACGTTAGACAAAATCCGCGCTTTATTCCCTGGTGGAGAAATGCTCACCGCGGATGAGGCGGGGGAAAAGATCGGTGCAAGTCGTACGACGGCTAGACGATACCTTGAATACTTAATTAGTTCTGGTGAGTTAGACGCGGACTTAAATTATGGAACGGTTGGACGTCCAGAACGTTGCTACAAAAAGGTGACAAGGTAACGTTAAATGAATGTATAAAACGAAAACGGTGGCTTTTAAGAGTCACCGTTTTTGTTTAGTGACCCAATTCTTTCAATAGACTAACGGAAGTGGAAATTAGAATTGAATGCGTTTTGCTCGATATAGAGTTTTAACTCAAATTGAAAGTGAGCTCATCTAGATATTTTTTATCATTTAAATACAATTAGTTACCCTGTTTTCTGCAACTTATTTAAACGTTTGCACTAGCAAGTGTTGATGTAAATCAAATTGTCGTAGACAATACGACCCCGTGTCGGACTCTCCTCCACTACGTGCAAGGGTGTGCTCTTGGCACGTGATTGACCTAAATGGCCTCAAAAAGTCGTGTTTTGATGTGAATTATGAGCGCAACCTCTTGAGGTTCTTTGGGCCTAGTTGCCTTACCTATCAACGCAATAGGTAAGAGCAATTTTCTATTTTGAAGTGCCATTGATAGGGTAGGCTCATCTTTAAGCCATATCCAGGCACACAATAAGTACCTCGTTTTTAAGGGAAAGATGATGGTAATACCAGAAAACAGCAGCATCGTTATTTTTGGTGCTTCAGGCGATCTTACATATCGTAAGTTAGTTCCTGCTTTATACCACCTTTATGCGAACCAGCAGCTTCCAGAGAATTTTGCAATTCTTGGCGTAAGTCGTACTGAATACAGTGATGAGACCTATCGTGAGAAGCTGAAGAAATCGCTTCAGGAGATGGAAAAAACAGAGCCAGAAACGCTTAATGCATTTATTAACCATCTGCACTACCAAGCTATCAATACCTCTGACACTCAAGATTACAGCAAGTTGGTGACTCGTTTAGATCATCTAGCAACCGAATACCAGCTAGAGCAGCGTAATACGCTTTTCTACCTAGCGACCCCTCCAAGCTTATACAGCGTGATCCCTGCAAGCCTTGCAGCCCATGGATTAAATAACGAAGAAGATGGTTGGAAACGTCTTATCATCGAGAAGCCATTCGGCTACGATCTTGAATCAGCCCGTACTCTGGATAAAGAAATCCACGAGCATTTCCAAGAGCATCAAATCTACCGAATCGACCACTACTTAGGTAAAGAAACGGTTCAAAACCTACTTGTTTTCCGTTTTTCAAACGCGATGTTTGAACCACTGTGGAACCGTAACTTCATTGATTACGTAGAGATCACAGGTGCGGAATTCCTGGGGGTTGAAGAGCGTGGTGGTTACTACGATAACTCTGGTGCCGTGCGCGATATGTTCCAAAACCATCTACTGCAAGTATTGGCGATGGTAGGCATGGAACCACCTGCACAAATCAATGCTGATTCTATGCGTGATGAAGTAGTGAAAGTTCTGCAGTGTTTAAAACCTCTGGATGAAGAAGCGCTTCGTAACGACCTTGTGCTTGGTCAATACACGGCATCTGACGTGCGTGGTCAGCACCTGCCTGGTTACCGTGAAGAAAACGGCGTAGCAGACGATTCTCGTACAGAAACTTACATCGGTCTGAAGGCATACATCAACAACTGGCGTTGGAATGGTGTACCTTTCTATGTTCGTACAGGTAAGCGTCTTCCGACTCGTGTAACTGAAGTGGTTATACACTTTAAACAGACACCGCATCCAGTGTTTGGTCAGAATGCTCCTGAGAACAAGCTGATTATTCGTATCCAGCCAGACGAAGGCATCCAGATGAGCTTCGGTTTAAAAGAGCCGGGCGCAGGATTTAAAGCGAAAGAAGTGAAGATGAACTTCTACTACGCAGACCTGCAAGAAGCTCAGATGCTAACGGCTTATGAGCGCCTGTTGCTTGACTCTTTGAACGGTGATGCAACACTATTTGCTCGCAGTGATGCAGTGGAAGCTTGCTGGGAATACGTACAGCCAATTCTTGACTTTAAACAAGATCCTCAATCACTCTTCGGATACGCATGTGGAACATGGGGGCCAAAAGAGTCAGATGACTTGCTACAGCGTGACAACCGTGCTTGGCGTTTCCCGTGTAAAAACCTAACAGATACGGACTACTGTGAACTATGATCAACAATAAAATCTACCAAACTGCAGAACAGGTTGTAGAAAGCCTGGCGAACGACATGAAGACGTTCAGTGAAATGAGCCGACCTGTTCATATTTCTCTTTCGGGTGGCAGCACGCCAAAAATGCTGTTTAAACTATTAGCATCGGATGCTTATGCGACATCAGTTCAATGGCAAAACCTACATTTCTGGTGGGGTGATGAGCGTTGCGTAGCACCTGATGATGCAGAAAGCAACTATGGTGAAGCGAACGAGCTTCTCTTTAGTAAAGTAAACCTGCCTGCAGAGAACATTCACCGTATTCGTGGTGAAGATGACCCTCAAGTTGAAGCAGAGCGTTTTGCGAAAGAGATGTTAGAAGAGATTCCTTCGCTAAACGGTACGCCAGTATTTGATTGGATCTTGCTTGGTGTAGGCGCAGATGGTCATACCGCATCGCTGTTCCCGGGACAAACGAACTATGATGATGCAAACCTATCTGTAGTCGCTTCACATCCGGAATCAGGCCAACTTCGAGTTTCAAAAACTGCTCGAGTTTTGGAAGCGGCAAAACGTATTAGTTACTTAGTGCTTGGCGCAGGTAAAGCGGACATCGTTGAAGAAATCAACGGTTCACCAGCGGATGCATTGCCATATCCGGCAGCAAAGGTTCAGTCAAAATCTGGTCTTACTGAGTGGTATTTAGATTTAGACGCGGCAGCAAAAATTGCTTAATAAGCCTGCTCGTCAATGGAACACAATTGGAGAGAAACAATGAAAGGTGATATCGGTGTAATTGGCCTTGCAGTAATGGGTCAAAACCTTATCCTAAACATGAACGACCATGGCTTTAAAGTTGTGGCTCACAACCGTACTGCTGCAAAAGTAGACGAGTTTCTGGAAGGGCCGGCGAAAGGCACAAACATCATCGGTGCATACTCTCTAGAAGAACTAGTAGAGAAGCTTGAAACACCACGTAAAGTAATGCTAATGGTTCGCGCTGGTGATGTTGTAGACACATTCATCGACGCTCTAGTACCTCTACTAGACAAAGGCGACATCATCATCGACGGTGGTAACACTAACTATCCAGATACTAACCGTCGCGTTGCAGCTCTACGTGAAAAAGGCATCCACTTCATCGGTACTGGTGTATCTGGTGGTGAAGAAGGTGCACGTTTTGGTCCATCTATCATGCCTGGTGGCGCACCAGAAGCTTGGGAAGCGGTTAAGCCTATCTTCCAAGGTATTTCTGCAAAAACTGACGCTGGCGAGCCTTGCTGTGACTGGGTTGGTAACGACGGTGCGGGTCACTTTGTTAAGATGGTTCACAACGGTATCGAATACGGCGACATGCAGTTGATTACTGAAGCTTACCAGTTCATGAAAGATGGTCTTGGACTGTCTGCAGACGAGATGCAAGCAGTATTCGCTGACTGGAACAAAACTGAGCTAGACAGCTACCTTGTTGAAATCACAGCTGACATCCTTGGCTACAAAGATGAAGATGGTGAAGCTCTGGTTGAGAAGATCCTGGATACGGCTGGCCAAAAAGGTACAGGTAAGTGGACTGGTATCAACGCGCTAGACCTAGGCATTCCTCTAACGCTAATCTCTGAGTCTGTATTCTCTCGTTGTCTGTCTGCACTGAAAGACCAACGTGTTGAAGCTGAAAAACTATTCGGCAAGACAATCACTCCAGTTGAAGGTGACAAGCAAGAGTGGGTTGATGCACTACGTCAGGCTCTTCTAGCGTCTAAGATCATCTCTTACGCTCAAGGCTTCATGCTAATGCGCGAAGCATCAAACGAGAATGGTTGGGATCTAAACTACGGTAACGTTGCACTAATGTGGCGTGGTGGTTGTATCATCCGTTCTGCGTTCCTAGGCAACATCCGTGATGCGTACGAAGCGAACCCAGATCTAGCATTCCTAGGTTCTGATGATTACTTCAAAGGCATCCTACAAAACAGCCTGGTAGCATGGCGTAAAGTTGCAGCTAAGTCTCTAGAAGCAGGCATCCCAATGCCATGTACGACTTCTGCGCTAACTTTCCTAGACGGTTACACAACTGCACGTCTACCTGCTAACCTGCTTCAAGCTCAACGTGACTACTTCGGTGCTCACACTTACGAGCGTATCGACCGTGAGCGTGGTGAATTCTTCCACACTAACTGGACTGGTACAGGCGGTAACACTGCGTCTACTACTTACGACGTTTAATACGTTTTAAGTAAACCAATACAAATTAAAAGGATGCCTAAGTGGCATCCTTTGTTGTTCTGGTGATCCAAAGGATAGGGTCTTCAGGCTCCTTTTTCAGTGGGGCTGTTTTTGTGTTGGGTAAACTTGTCTTTTAGGTAGAGGATTGCGCTGACAATAAGTGCCCCTAGGGAAACCGTAAAGAGGGCATACATACTTAATATCCATGCGCATGTGGCGGTAAGAAATGCGATAAAAGAAAACATCCGGCTAAATGACATTACATGGCCTAGTTTGTTACTTTTCATGACGCCTCCTAAAGCTGAATGAGTAGAGACAGGAGTGATTTGTGATTTATCAATGCACATTGATTGTCTCCTTTTACAAGTCTCAGCGCCTAAAAAATCAGCTAAATATTTATCAAAAAAGGTTAAAAATTGAACTGGTAGACAAATTTACAAATAGACCTAACGAGGTACTAAGGGTATCGATTCCCTAAGCTGCCTGATATTTCTCACCCTTTTCGTATTTGGGTGGATGAAGGGTTTTCCCCAGTTAATACAATAAGTTGTTTTAGGTTAAATAGTTCTTGAAGAGGTAACTGTAGACTACAGAGGATATTTATTCTGAAAAGAGACTCAAGTAAGCCCTCAAGCTACGCCTAATAATTTTCTATAAATGGAGGATGTTTGGGTTTCTCAAACTCTCTATCTTTGACACCAACAACAAATCGCCAGAAGAAGCCGTTTCCACTGGCGCTATTTTGTTGACATAGAAGGTGGCATACACAACCAATTGAGGTTCTAACGATGACTATTAATAAGTACTTCGCTTTTATTCCTGTAAAATTAGCCCAGGAAGCACCAAAGAACACTAATGTGATCTCTGACAAGGAAGCTCAGCGACAGGCATTAGTCAAACAGGCACAGCAAGCTGGCGGCCTGTAAAGACTTCAGAAGAGCACCCATAATCGGGTGCTCTTCTACTATTTAACCTGAGAGAAGGCTACTTAATCATTCCTATATTTTTTAGTTTTCGATAAATTGTATTGCGGCTAACACCCAACATACGAGATGTCTTACTAATGTTGCCTTGAGTAGCCTGATAGGTTTTCACTAGTTTGTCTTCCACGGTAGCACGCATATCAGCGGTGGGCTCTGCACCGACTTTTTCACGTATTTGACTGAGTTTCTTAGCCAGGTGATTTGGTACATGGGTAAGTTCTAGCATTGCTTCGCCTTGCGCCATTAATGCAGAGACTTTGATTAAACTATCGAGCTCGCGCAGATTTCCCGGCCATGAGTATGAGAGTAACAACGATAGCAGGTTAGGGCATAGCTGTTGATTAGGTTCAGCATGACGACGATGAAGGTGTTCAATCAGCATTTGCTTGTCGTCTCGTTCCTCTAATCGTGGTAACTCTATGATTAATCCGTTAAGGCGATAGTATAAGTCTTGTCGGAATTCACCCTGTTCAACTAACGCCTCCAGATCTTTGTGTGTCGCTGCGATGATTTGCGTATCGACTTGTACGCTTTGGTTAGAACCGACAGGAAGTACGTTTTTGTCCTGGAGTACGTGCAGCAGGCGGCTTTGTGCGGCTAAAGGCAAGTCGGCAATCTCGTCAAGAAAGAGCGTACCTTTATGCGCTTGGCGAATTTTGCCCTGATAGCCTTTGCTGTTTGCTCCGGTAAATGCGCCAGCTACATACCCAAACAGTTCCGATTCAATAAGGTCTTTTGGCAGAGCACCGCAGTTAACCGCTACAAGAGGCCCACTCTTTCTTTGACTATTCTTGTGCAGAGCTTTTACGAACTCATTTTTGCCTACACCCGTTTCACCCAGAATCAGTAAACTGATGTCTTTATCGATGACTCGGTTTGCTTGCTGCCAGCAGTGTTCAACTCTGGAATCACCGTAGTGGAGGTCACTGGAGACACTGATGGAGCGAGACTGAATTTTTCGTTTTGTTAACGCTTCTGTTTTAAATACGATCGACTGATTTGCATTTTGCTGAGAGAGTATCTCTTCCAATGAATGTCCAACTACGTTGCTACGATCAAGCAAGTGAGACGCCACTTGGTTGTGAGCAAGAATCTGACCATCTTCATTGGCGATGATTATCCCTTGCCAGCCACTATTGAGCAGAGTTTTATCACACGCTAAATCGACCCGAATATGACCACATGGAATCTGGTTTAACATCTGGTTTTCTACAAGTTGAACCATATTCTGTACCAGCACTTGTGTCGAAAGATCATGCTTTTCCTGCTCACTGGTGATGTCTAATACACCAAGCAGTCTCCCTAGATGGTCGAAAATAGGATTCGCAGAGCAACTGATAAAGCGGTGATGTTGAATGAAGTGTTGATCTCCAATGACGGAGACTGGCTTTGCTTCTACTAACGCGGTTCCAATGGCATTCGTTCCTTTCAGTTTTTCCTGCCAGCAAGCTCCGGAACTAAGAGCGATTTCGGTGAGTTTCTCTCTAAACTTCGGCTTCCCCCAACTACCGATGATCACGCCATCTGAATCGGTAAGAATTAAGCGACTATTACTGTGTGCGAAAAGTTGGTTAAACAGAGGAAGCGCAAATTGTTTGACTGCATCTAGCAGAAAGTTGAGTTGATGGCGTCTGTCTTTAAGCGTCGCTGATGTAACTCGAACATCTTCCGGACGTCGACGCTGTTTTAAACCCGCTTGTTCGCTTCTGAGCCACGAAGTTGAAAGCCAGTTGTTATCGGTAATATGTTGAAGTTCCATGACTGTACCATTTTGTCACAGTGAGCATGTGCCATTTTGGAACACTTGAACATTGGTGTTTACACCATACTTCTATTCAAACATTACTCACGTAAATTGTTATCGCTTGGTAATCATAGTGTTACATTTAGTTAACAACAAGTGTATCTTAATTGGCCTGTGACTTGCGTAATACTCTTCGTTAACACTGTAAGAAAAACAAAGTGTTTCAAACACTAACTGAACGAGAAACAAAAGGAAGAGTTATGATTTATGCACAGCCAGGTAGTGAAAATGCCATCGTGAGCTTCAAGTCACATTACGACAACTTCATCGGTGGGGAGTGGGTTAAACCTGTTGGAGGTGAGTATTTCGACAATATTTCACCTATCAATGGCAAGCCTTATTGTAAAGTTGCCCGCTCTGGTGAAGCAGATATCAATTTAGCATTGGATGCTGCACACAACATCAGAGCGAAGTGGGCGAAAACCAGCGTTACAGAACGCTCTAATCTTTTGTTGAAAATTGCTGACCGTATTGAACAGCACGTTGAAGAACTTGCTTTGGTAGAGACATGGGAAAATGGCAAGCCGATTCGAGAAACATTAGCTGCAGACATTCCTCTTGTCGTTGACCACTTCCGTTACTTTGCAGGCTGTATTCGAGCTCAGGAAGGTAGTGCTGCTGAGATCGATCAAAACACGGCGGCGTACCATTTTCCAGAGCCAATCGGTGTGGTAGGTCAGATTATTCCTTGGAACTTCCCAATTCTTATGGCGGCATGGAAACTCGCTCCAGCGTTAGCTGCGGGCTGCTGTGTGGTACTTAAACCTGCAGAACAAACGCCAACGTCGATTTTGGTTCTTATGGAAAAAATCGCTGATTTACTTCCACCAGGCGTAGTGAACGTGGTAAACGGTTATGGCTCTGAAGCAGGTCAGGCACTGGCAACCAGCAACCGTATCGCTAAACTTGCGTTTACGGGTTCAACGCAAGTGGGTAACCATATTCTGAAATGTGCAGCAGACAACCTCATTCCTTCAACGGTAGAGCTAGGTGGTAAATCGCCAAACATTTACTTCCCGGATGTGTTTGATCACGAAGATGAGTTCGTAGACAAGTGTATTGAAGGTACGCTTCTAGGTTTCTTCAACCAAGGTGAAGTATGTACTTGTCCTTCACGCGTGTTGGTTCATGAGTCTATCTACGACAATTTTGTTGCTAAAGTCGCGGAGAGAGCGAAGCTGATTAAGCAGGGCAACCCTCTGGATACAGAGACTCAAGTTGGTGCACAGGCTTCTCAGGAGCAGTTTGATAAGATTCTGAGCTACCTTGAAATTGGTCGTCAAGAGGGCGCGAAAGTAGTCTTCGGTGGTGATGTCGCGCAACAAGATGGTGAGCTTGAACAAGGCTACTACATTCAGCCGACGTTACTGGAAGGTCACAATAAGATGCGAGTATTCCAGGAAGAGATTTTTGGACCGGTCATTGCAATTACAACCTTCAAAGATGAAGCCGAAGCTCTAGAGATAGCAAACGATACTGAGTACGGTCTAGGTGCCGGTGTCTGGACACGAGATCAAAACCTGGCGTACCGAATGGGACGTAATATTGAAGCAGGCCGAGTTTGGATCAACTGTTACCACGCGTACCCGGCGCACGCTGCATTTGGCGGATACAAGAAGTCAGGTATTGGTCGTGAAACACACAAAATGATGTTAGGTCATTATCAAAATACTAAGAACTTACTGATTAGCTACAGCGTCGATCCACTAGGTTTCTTCTAATTCGATTCATCTAAATTTGTAAGAAAAAGCAGTGCTACTCAAGCCCCGTAACATACGGGGCTTTTTGACGTTTTCAGTTAAGAACTAAGGTGTATAAAATCGAATCAACCAAGTTTATATGCAATTAATTCATTTATAATCAATTAATTAACGCTTGCTATACTTTAACAGTAATGAACAAAGGAAATAGGATGTTCAATGTTAAAGTTTAAGCAAATTGCGATAACAGCATCTCTTGTTGCGCTGAGTAGTAGCTTCTCTGCAACTGCTGAAGAGACTTTCGTAACGATTGGTACGGGTGGGGTGACAGGGGTTTACTATCCAACGGGAGGGGCTATTTGTCGCCTCGTGAATAAGTCTACTGAAGAGCATGGCATTCGTTGCTCTGTAGAGAGTACTGGTGGTTCGATTTACAACATCAATACGATTCGTTCTGGAGAATTGGATCTGGGTATTGCTCAGTCAGACTGGCAATATCATGCTTACCACGGTACCAGCCAATTCGCAGAAGCCGGTCCATTTAAAGAACTTCGAGCGGTATTTTCTGTCCATCCAGAGCCGTTTACCGTTGTTGCACGTATAGATGCCAATATTAAATCGTTTGATGATTTGAAAGGCAAACGTGTGAATATTGGTAACCCTGGTTCCGGGCAGCACGGTACGATGGAAGTGCTGATGAAGGAGTATGGCTGGACAAATGATGACTTTAAACTGGCCTCTGAGCTAAAAGCTGCTGAGCAATCGAAAGCACTGTGTGATAACAAAATTGATGCCATGGTGTACACAGTGGGTCACCCAAGTGGTGCTATTCAAGAGGCAACCACATCATGTGACAGTAATATCGTCGCGGTTGTCGGCCCTCAGGTAGATAAACTGATTGCTGAAAATAGTTTCTATCGAGTAGCAACTGTGCCCGGCGGCATGTATCGCGGATCTGAAGAAAATGTGAAAACTTTTGGTGTAGGTGCAACTTTTATTTCTTCAACGGCGGTGCCAGAAGACGTGGTTTACAACGTGGTGAAAGCGGTATTTGAGAACTTTGATGATTTCCGACGCCTTCACCCAGCGTTCACCAATCTGAAAAGAGAGGAAATGGTGAAAGATGGTCTGTCTGCGCCGCTTCATCCTGGTGCGTTGAAGTACTATAAAGAAGTGGGTTTGATTGAATAATCAGAAATTAGATGCCATCACTTAAAAATTAAGTGCAATTGTTCTATGTTGTCGCCAGTTACAGCAAAATAAAAATCCGATGCCTATTTCAGGCATCGGATTTTTCTGGCTTTTGTGACTAATAGATATGATTAATAGTTAAGTCCAAAACCATATGCGAACAAAGGATCGGTGGAATCGTATGGTACATCCTCATCCTGCTCTAGTACGGCACTCCAGCTTGATGGCAATTCGAAAGGCAAATGTCCTTTCGGCTCCACCACTCCGGTCAGGACATCAAACATAGCAGTGTCCAGCGCACCAAAGTTTGCCACTATTGCATCGGCGGCGTAAGCAACGTCAGTCAATATTGCCGGACGGTCCAAATAAACAGACAACACCATAGGGATACCAGCGTCGGTCACAGTCTGAATTACAGCCAGATCTTCACTACCTGTGTAGTTACCACCCAGATGATCAGTGTCCTGAACCAGACTTGCTTCATTTGCAAAACCCAACTGACCGTAATGAACCGATCCAAACGGATAATGCGGGTCAGACTCATACGGTGTATTCACCCGTACAATCGCGATATCGGCTTCCGCTGGGGTATCAACAACCTCAAATCCATACTCTTGGGCAACTTCAGCATTACTCTGGTACAAGTACACTTTCGGGTAAGTCTCTGCACTTAATGGCAGTAGATCGGCTTCATTTTTCAGCAATACGTGTGAGCTGCTCTGTACTTGCTGCCCAGCTTTCTGAAACTCGTCGTTACCAACCAGTTCTACGGCTTTATCCACATCAACATAAGGATCTTCAAACAGCCCGAGGTCAAATTTCTGGATAAGGATACGCTTAACAGAAGCGTTGATTTGCTCCTCTGTTACCAGTCCGCTATTCACTGCCGTTAGCAGATAAGAAGGATCATCGACCCCGCCAAACTGGTCAACGCCAGCATCAATGGCTTTTGCGTAACGCTGAGGGATAGTTAAGTCTTCAACCCCCCATGACATACCGAAAGGCACAGTCCAGGCACTGACTCCATTGGCAACTTCTTCATCACTCAATCCATTGATACAACGATCCCCACAATCGTTGACAATTCCCCAGTCACTCAGCACCACACCTTTAAACGCATAAGTACCACGTAACAAATCTGTGATGATCTGTTTGTTAAAGCCGAAGCCGACTTCTTCGATAGACTCTCCCTGATGTGTCAGATCCATTGGCTGGCCATAGTATGGCATGACCGAGGCAACATTAGCATCGAAGGCGCCTTCAAACGGAACGAGATGGTAATCGAAGTTGTTGCCCGGATAGATCTGCTCTTTACCCCACTGGTTATGCGCATCCAGACCGTTTTGCTGAGGGCCGCCGCCGGCAAAGTGTTTCACTACCGTAATCACTGAGTCGCTATTCAGGCCATCACCGCCGTTCTGGAAGCCCTCGATATAAGCGCCCACCAGATTTTTGGCTACATTATTGTTTTCACCAAACGTTCCGGAAACCCGTCCCCAGCGAGGCTCTGTCGCCAGATCAGCTTGCGGCGACAGGGCCATCTGGATACCAACTGCACGATATTCCTGACGAGCAATGTCGGCAAACTCCTTCACCGTATCCGTATCATCGAGTGCGGCAAAGCCAAGTAACTCTGGCCATTGAGAGAACGCACCAGCGCTGACAGCCGTGGCTTCAGGATCATTCGTAAAGTGGTTGCGCGGGTCGGTACTGATAGTAACAGGGATTCCCAGGCCAGTAGATTCGGCTATCTGTTGCAGGGAGTTGTTATCCTCTGCTATCGCCTGTGGGTTGCCTGACATACGGGTGATAAAGGTATTGACGTAGCTTGCCAGAACGTCAGACATACTGTCGAAATCGACACGTCCCTCTGTGTTTAACGATAAGGTGCCGTGCATCATCAGGCCTACTTTTTGCTCAAGCGTCATGCGTGATAACAGATCTTCGGCTCGTGTCGCGCTATCCAGACGCCAGTCCTCGTAAGGTGTCAGCTCGCTATCCTTATTTAAGTCTTTGAACTGATATCCGTCCTCACTTACCAAAGCACTTGAGATATAACCCAGCTCGGCTTGTGTATAAACGGTTTCGGTAGAAGAATCAGACCAGCAACCGGTTAGTGTCAGAGCTACAGCGGATGCGATAGCGGATAAGGCATATATATTTTTTTTCATTAAACCTCCAGAGATAAGCAGAGCGAAATTCTTATGATCAGGATTTCCCTGTCGATAAAGACTATATAAAAAGCTTCCCTAACGGTTTTATCTCTAAAGAGCAATTTATTACCCTTGAGGTGCATGGATTAGACTTTGTGAGCGTTCTCTCACTGTTACTTAGTATTCATTTAAGTTACGAATTAATCTGTCTTAATCACAGAATAGAAAATAATATAATGAAATAATTTGAGCCTTAAATTTAATAAATTACTTAAATAGATGAAAAGTGTATCTACGCAGCTTGCAAATGAAATCTGGAGTAAAATTCGACATCAATTAGAAATGTCAGATAGTCATATAACAAAACAGACTGGAATATATCATGATGAGTTGTTAGTTGAAAAAGGACGAATAGATAAACAGCGTTATGGAAAATTACTCTCATTAACTGAATCTTGTGGATTCCAGTTAGGGAGTGAGGAAGAAAAACCATTAGCGACAATGTTTAAGAATTATCCTGATATGGTTAGCGCACTGCTGAATGCACCAACATTATATGATTCGCTCTGTTGTTTGAAACGTTACCGAGGCCTGATTGGCGAAACCGATACGATGGAGTTCAAGTTCGACAATGATTATCTATTAATCGAATATAAGTCAGATTTTAATGAACTTCTAGGTGCCAAAGCGGCAGCGTATAATTTTTGGTTTATCGATGAGTTAGTCTCACAATATGATAAGGGAAAACTGGCTCATAGAGAAGTCATGCTTAACGATAGGTTAACCATTAATGAAGTGGATGAAGTCAAAAACTTATATTCTGGTCGTTTTAATGTCGGTGAAAATAATATATTTAAAATCGATCTCGAGGCCTTGTATCGACCTAATATAGAACATAATTCAATATTGCAACCGCATGTAATAACAAGGTTAGAATCTTCGTTATGTGATCTTCAGTCTAGAAATAACTACACGAATGAAATAATTAAATTAATTCAGGAGTATCTGTTGATCAATTTTGAATCTCCACATGGTGCGGATAAACTGAGTCATTGGATATGTGAACGTTTATATATAACACGCTGGACGCTTAACAGACGTCTGCAGCAAGAGGGAAGTTGCCTGACCAGTCTCTATACTTTAGTTCGTTGTAATGAGGCGCGTCGACTGCTGCAGGATAATCATCATTCATTAATAGAAATCAGCCAACAGCTTGGTTTTGCGAACCAGAGTGGTTTCAATCGCTTCTTCCGGGAGCAGGTGCAATGCACACCAATGCAATATCGCAAGCGACTCACTGGCTACAACGGCTAACAACGTACCGATTTATCTTAAATTTTATTGTGGCTATGGCTGCAATCTGTCTTCGTTATTGGATCTCAAGCATTTGTATTGTTCGGGTAAGTAAAAGTACTTTATCACCAATCTGGACAATCGCACCTCAACTTGGTTATTGCTCGATAGAAAATGACCCAAGTTTTGTTCTTCAGAAAATCATGCAAGACTTCCGAGTGAAGTTCGTAGAGAACAGCACAGGTAGCAGAGAAGCATTGTGGGATAAGCATTTGTCTTTGAACGTTTCGCGCAGGGTTTCTGTTTACTGTTGAGAAAATAAAATTTACGCCTTTCAATTTAATTATGACAAATCAATCAGTTAATGCTGAACGTGATTCATCAACCATAAATGGCTAAAAAAGCAACTAAGCCAATGAACTGAATCACATCTATTTGTTCAGCACTTTGATCCTTCACTTATTGTCTATAAGTTTATTAGCTGAAACGATTCAGCTTATATGTAAAAAATTAAAGGATCATATTATGAAAATAAAACCTCTTATTGCTGCGCTTGCTCTTATCACACCGTTTTATGCTTCCGCTGTCGAATTTACACTAACAGACGCTGCCACAAATACTTTTGTTGAAAACTGGAATATCACGAATAAAAAACTTGGCTTTGAAAGCACTCCGTTCAGTGTAGAAAAAGTGCGCTTACATGGTGGTAAGCAAGAAGGTGTCGATATTATTGTTATAAACAATGGTGAACTGGAAGTGACCTTAGTACCAACTAGAGGGATGGGGATTTTTGACGTAAAGAAAGACGGTAAACGCGTATTAGGTTGGGATTCACCAGTAAAAGAAATTGTTAATCCTGCCTATATTGATTTGGAAAGTCGTAATGGACTTGGCTGGTTAGATGGTTTCAACGAAATGATGGTGCGTTGTGGTTATGAATGGACGGGGCATCCTGGGGTAGATGACAATGGTCAATTATTGAGCCTACATGGCCGGGCACAAAATACACCAAGTTCGACCATTAAAGTCATCATTGCGGATGAGGCTCCGCATACAATCACTGTTGAAGGCGAAGTTTCTGAAAGAACCTTCAAAAAGGCGGAGTTAGTGACTAAAACCTCAATTTCGATCACGCCTGGGCAAAACAGTTTTTCTGTCAATGACACTCTGACGAACAAAGCGGATTACGACGATGAGTACCAAATTATTTATCATTCAAACTTTGGACGTCCGATCTTAGAGAAGGGTGCAAAAGTATATGCCGCTGCCAGTGAAATTTCTCCTTTTAATAGCTATGCAGAAAAAGGGTTGAAGGATTGGCAGACCTACTTAGAGCCAACTAAAGGTTATGATGAAACGGTATACAACCTAAAACCATTAGCTGATCAAAACGGCAATACATTAGCAGTGCTACATAACAAAGCCGGCAATCTAGGTGTATCAATGCAATATAATACGAAGCAACTGCCAGTTTTGACGATTTGGAAAAACACCGATACTTTACAACAAGGTTATGTAACCGGCATTGAACCGGGTACCAGTTATGCGTACAACACTAAATACCAACGTCCTCTGGGGCTGGTTCCAACGATTCATGCCGGAGAAAGCAAGCAGTTTGATCTTACTTATACGGTATTATCTTCTTCAGAAGAGGTCGAGAATGCTGTTAACAGTGTGAACAAGCTTCTCAATGGTAAAAAGGTACAGCAAGTGACTGAGCCAATCGTAGATTTAAGCAAAGTTGAATAAACCATAGACTTTCTTTTATACCTGAGGAGAGATTTGCATCCCCTCTGAAATCTTAATAACTTCTAAACTTACATTCTTCAGTAAGTCTGCTCAGATTTGACTTGGTTTATCTGATGTTAAAGCCGCTAAAGAAACAGTAGCAGTTCAGCGCTTTTTGTTAGCACTCTTCGACTGCATCATTAAATTCTTTGCTTAACCACGATTTCAGAGTAAGAACATTTTCGTTGCGCAGCTTTTCTGGTTTGCAGACAAAGAAAAATTCCAGATAGGGGTTTTTAACGGGAGTACCTATTTCTACCAACAAACCGTGCTTAATTTCATCTCGGACGAATAACCGGTGAGTGACGAAAACGCCCAGCTTTCGAATCGCTGCCTGAACGGCATGAATTGACGCAATAAAACTCAAATTATTACGCTGTTTGGGAACGGGGAGTGAGTTACCCTGACACCAGACACTCCAGTCCTGTTTTCTACGAAGGTTTTCGGCATAAATCGCAGGGTAGCGTTGTAATAAGTCAGCAGCAGTAGGGATTCCTTGCGATGGGTCCAACAAGTCCGGGCTGCATACCAGCAAGAGTTCATCATCTCCGAGTTTTTCACAATAGTAATCTTCCCATTCGTCGGTTTTTCCGTGAATGATCGCGACGTCCACACCTTCTTGGTTTAAATCAAAAGGACCAATTAAGTTTGATAGGCGAATATCCACATTGGGCGCGTATTGTTGGAAGTTATCTACTCTTGGCACCCACCAGTGTATTGCCAGCGAGTTGATCATATTAAGTGTGATTCGATTTGATTGTGGCTGGTGAGTCACTGCTGCTGTTGCATCGACAATCGTTTTCAATGCAGGGGCTATATCATTGTAGTACTTCTGGCCTACGGAATTGAGCTGAACTTGTCTGCCAACTCGTTGAAACAATGGCTGTCCGATGAGTGACTCAAGGTTTTTTATCGCTTGGCTGATTGCAGAGTGGCTCACGCTAAGCAAACCAGCGGCTTCGGTCATACTGCCGGTTTCTGCGACAGCGACAAACGCGTAAAGAGATTTCAGAGGTGGTCGTCTATTCATTTGTAAGTTTAACTAACAGGTTTGTTTAAATATATTCGTTTTTTCTCTGTTGTCATTGCACTAGTATGAACGGGTCAATAGGGAGGATATCATGTTGTTTAAGAGCCGCGCTGTACCTTATATGCTAGTTTCAACGTTCAGTATGTCGTTAACTGGCCTTATATTAAAAAAACTTACCGAAATGATGGGTGTTGAGCTTCTAACATTTCTACGTTTTCTTGTGCCAACATTGTTACTTTTTGTAATGGTGTTCGCTTCAAAGTTGCCTCTGCCACCTCGTACAGTCTTGAAACCGATTATTATTCGAGGGCTGTGTATCGCTGCATGCCAACTCTGCTTTATTGCTTCATTGAACACACTATCGCTAGTCGAAAGCTCCGTACTTTTTGCGACAGGGCCGCTCTTTATTGCAGTGTTAGAAAAGTTGTTTTTTAAGGTACATATCAAAATCGAAACGAAATTTGGCTTAGCAGCTACTTTTGCTGGTGTTTTACTGCTGGCAGGGGATGTGTCGGGCATTCAGTTTAGACCAGAACTTTTGATTGGATTAGCTTCGGGGTTATTCAATGCAGGTTCACAGGTGAGTTTGTTTCGCGCCAGTAAGGGTGAGGTAAAGCCAGCTGTTCTTAATAGCTGGACATTTCTAATCGCTACACTGAGCGTATTGCCGTTGTCGTTCATATCAGGTCTGTCTGAATTGGATATGCAGATATTGCTTGAACCACAAGACAACACATTGGTTTGGATATGCCTTTTCGGGCTTTCAATATCCGTAGTAGCCAATCAAATTCTTCGCTCTAAAGCGTATAAACTGGCGGAAAGCAATTCCCAACTTGCTCCATTGATCTTCACCAATCTGCTGTTTACTGCGATTTGGCAGGTCCTGTTCTTTGATGAGAGTTTTTCTAACTATCAGATAGTTGGCATTGCGCTAATCATCATTGCAGCGCTGATGAACAGCTTTGCAGCAAAATTATTTAGGCACCTTTTTCATACCAAAGCTCACCAGGTTTGAATGGTTGTACAAAGCATTTTATGGCTTCAGAAGTCCACCAGTGACGTTCTCCCTTCTGTCTTTTCAGGCCGGTTTTTATGCAATTTAATAAATCATAAGGCCTAGCGGTGTTGGGCTTGTGACCTGGGAGTTTGTTAAGATGTCGATTAATAAAAACTAAGTAATGACAAATTTATGCGACAAGATGTGCTCGTTTTTGGTGGGTTAGGTGATCCAAAATCTTCAGTTGTTCGACTTTACGAAGGATTACTGAACCAGTTAAAACAACAATATTCCATTATTGCTATAGACCCACTAGTTACTAGTCGTTCCTTAATCGCTACAGCTAGTTGCTATCAATTCCCTTATTCAGAACAATATGAGAGCTTTGCCAGTTATTTACAGCAGACGAGTCCTCGTTCTATCGCATGTGTACTGATTCTAACTCCGGTGGGAACCCATCTTTCTATTCTGAGTCAGATCGATCATGCACTCCCGACATGTGATTTCTTACTTGTTGTTGAAAAGCCCTCATTTTCTCTTAGTGAAGTTCATTTGGGCTTCAATAGGGTCGTCCCGCAATTAAAGGAAAAAGGAGCGAGCTTCTATTTTATTGATACCGCATTAGTTTCGCCTGTATTTGACCACTGTTTCCTTACCAACCTTCATAGAACAATGGGCGTGCCGGAGAAAATTGTGGCGGTAGCAACTGACAATCCAGTCACGATTCAAGATGAATTGAGCGAGTATAGTTTTGAAAATCGGATTAAGTTTCTCAATAACAGATGCCTGCTGGACCTCGACAAGAATGGAGGCGGAGGGTTTGGGTTTGACATGGGGATTCATGCATTAGCAGGGTTGGTTCGATATTTACAATATATTGATCTACTTGACGCACAGATAGAGTTTACAAATGTGAAACTTGAATGCTTGGAGGATTCGCGTTTAAACCGATCGATAGGAGCGGAAACTCATTTGTATGCTAACGGAGTAATCAAATATCCGGGTGCAAGTTGTGACATATTTCTCGATGCTGGCAAAGCGAGTGATACGTGGGATAGAAGATTAGAACTGCATTATCCCGAGCGTGTTATTGTCTTGGGGTTTGGGACGTTAATCCATCCACCTTACATTTGGCAAAGTGACAAACCAGATTCAGAGGCTATTGTCTTTGATGTTAGTGAATCTGGTTACAGTATGCATTTCAACGATATTTTAAATGCTCTGGGTTATGAGGTTAATAACATTCTAACCAAAGAGGAAAGTCAAACACTCATGGCTAAATCCATGAATCTGCTTAATCAGGTCTTTAATATAACTGGCACATATACCATGCGAGAAAACCAAATGGAATGGGTCAGTATTCATACCGCTAAAGGTCTTTCGAAAAATGAAGAGGCTATACGAATAGAGTTAAATCAATTTTTGGCGAAGCTTGTTTGATGAACTTTTACAATGGCGCTTTTTCTATTCAAACCTCCGGTTTCGGTTTCATCAAGCATAGACATCAAAGAAAAAGTAGAGAGTGATTAGCGATGAAAATACCGCAACGAATCCTCTCACGTGCTTGGGATTCAATTGGCGTGACACGCGAGCGGCAAGATATCCACCAACCAGAGTGCCGATCATCACGGCGCTTCCTTTGCTCCAATCAATAGAGCCATTGGCGATGAAAATGACAATCGCAACCAGAGATACAGAGGTTGATACAAGTAACTTTAATCCGTTCATCAAATTGATGTCTTGATGCCCGGCGACCACCAAATAGCTCAGAACAATCACGCCTAATCCGGCGTTAAAGAATCCGCCATACGTCGAGACTCCAACTAAGAGCAGACTTAAAGCGATTGTGCCCAAAATGCCTGCGTGTTTGTGATCCTTGGTTAAGGTTTTAATCGCCATAGTTAAGCGCGAACCAGTTATAAAAAGTACGGTCGCAAATAAAAGTAGCCAGGGAACGGCTTCCAAAAATAATGAGTCAGGAATGTTTAATAGCAGGTATGCGCCGACTGCTCCTCCAATAAGGCTTAGAAGAATGGTAAACAGTAACTCGTGCTTATTCTTGAGGATCTCTTCTCTGAAACCGATAGCACCGCTGATATAGCCAGCACAAGACGCGTATGTGTTAGTTGCGTTAGCGATAACTGGAGGAACACCAACTGCCATCAGAGCGGGGAAAGTGACAAAACTGCCACCTCCGGCAATAGAATTCATGATTCCTCCGATTATTCCAGCGGCAAATAACAGGGCAAGTTCCAGCAGCATACAAAAATCCTTTTTAATTTTTATTTGTATTTTTAAGGCGTTAACCCTACTGAACTTGAAAGAAGAAAGATAGTAGCGAAAGGTCCAAAAAAAAAGCCACCGCGAGGGTGGCTTAGGACAGTCTACCATGGGGGATAGACAGACTTTTATTGTTCAACTTTTACTGGCTGAGCTCGTAGCTTTTGGAATAGTTTCACAAATATTGGGCTGCCTAATATCAGTACCGCTAATACGGTAAAGGATAGAGTAATAGGACGTTCCCATAAGAAGCTCAGTTCACCATCAGAAATCATCAACGCGCGGCGCAAGTTCTCTTCCATTAAGCCGCCAAGGATGAAGCCAAGCAGTAATGGTGCGAGAGGGAAGTTCGCCAATCGGAGAGCAATAGCGGCCATCGCAACAAGCAGCATTACAAAGACATCCATGGTGTTGAACGAGACTAAATACACTCCCGTGATTGAGAAGAACAAAATCATCGGAAGAAGTACGGTTCTCGGTACCGCAAGTAGTTTCGAGATATATGGAATAAGCGGTAAGTTCAGAATAATCAGTACGATGTTGCCAAAGTACATTGAGATGATCACTGACCAGAATACATCCGGATGCTCTACAAAAAGACGTGGACCTGGCTGAATACCATAGGCGATTAATGCACCCAGCATGATTGCGGTGGTCCCTGAACCTGGGATACCCAAAGTTAATAGTGGTACAAACGAACCGCTTGATGCCGCGTTGTTCGCTGATTCAGGAGCAACCAGGCCTCGGATGCTGCCTTTACCGAATTCTTCTTTTTTATCTTTTGGCGCCAGGTTACGTTCCAAACCGTAACTCAGGAATGCGGCGATCGTTGCACCTGCGCCCGGAAGTACACCAGTAAAGAAGCCAAGGATAGAAGAGCGAATCGCGACAGGTGCCACTTCTTTGACTTCTTCTTTTGTCACTTTCATTGAGCCGATGTTGCTGAGTTTTTGCTGCTCTTCATCGTGGGTATCGTTAGAAGGCTTGAGAATCCCCATTAAGGTTTCGCCTAATGCAAAGGTCGCCATAGCAAGTAGCAGGAAGCTAAAACCATCCATCAAATCGGTCAATCCAAAAGTAAAGCGCTCAACACCTACGCCTTTATCGATGCCTACTGTAGACAGCATCAAACCAAGAAGGGTCATCATCCACGCCTTAACCACCTGGCCTTTACCTGCAAACGCCGCTACTGCTGATAAGCCAAGTAGCATCAAGGCAAAGTAGTCAGAAGATTGAAAACTTAAAGAGACTTTCGCCAGTGCAGGTGCCGCGACCAACAACATGACCGCAGAAAGCGTACCGCCTGTGAAAGAAGAGTAGGCTGCAAGTGCTAATGCTTTACCGGCCTGACCTTTTTGTGCCATTGGGTAACCATCGAACGCTGTTACAACGGTTGAAGAACAACCCGGCGCGTTGATTAGAATTGAAGAGGTAGAGCCACCAAATATAGCGCCATAGTAAACACCGGCCATTAAAATCAGTCCAGAAGAAGGCTCCAGACCATAAGTGATTGGAATCATCAACGCGATAGCTGAAATAGGGCCCAAACCCGGCAGCATTCCGATAAATGTACCGACGAAACAGCCAACAATCACCATCATGATGTTCATTGGCATTACCGCAGTGGATAAACCTTGTAGAATTCCATCTAACATAATTCAGTCCTTTCTTTGACTACCAGATGGTGAAAATCAAACCCGGTTCGAGATAGATATCCAAACCTTGGGTAAGCAATAGGTAAAAGGCGATCACGAATGGGAACGATGCGCCAAATAGAACGGGTTTGCGTCGTTCTCCCAACAAGTAAAAGCCTGCTAACAGGAAGAAACCTGTCGCTATAACAAAGCCTAAGTACGTGAGGCCGACACCATAGAGAGCCATTAAAACTAGGAAAGAAATCAGCAGCTTCCAGTTAAACGCTAACACCGCGCCACTTTGTTTGTCAGGCTGACCTGTCACCAGGAGCAGAAGTGCTAAACCAATACCGATGTAAGTCAGAATTGTCGGCAATGTACGAGCGGTAAACGGTTCGTATTCATCACCTGGGAACAGTTGTATTTGAGACGTTTGATAACCGTAACAAAGACAGAAGAGCAGAAAAATCATTGCACCGACGCGATCGCGACAAAGCAAATATTCTTTGCTGAAAAAATTGGTTGAACGAGACATATTCAACTCCTAACGAAAGTAAAAAAAGACCGTATATGGGCGTTAATGTGCAAGGTAATCCATTAACAATTAAGCAATTCGCTGCTAGTCGAGATGCTTACCAATCAATAAACAAAGGAGTGTGTATGCCGAATGTCGACAATGCCCATATACGGTGAAACTCAGAGTGCAAATGCAGAATGGGGGCTAATACCAAATCGGATTTATTTTCCGGTTTGGTATTGGAGAAATAGCCCCGTTTTGCTGCTACTGGAGGAAACCTAATTCGCGCATTAGATCACCCATTTGCTTCTCTTGTTCTTCAAGGAACGCGAAGAATTCTTTATCTGCTTTGTAGTTGTCGATCCAACCGTTGCGGTCACGAACAACTTGCCATTCGTCCGTGTTATACATCTTGGTAAACGCCGCATTCCACTCATCGATTTTCTCTTGGCTTACACCGGGAGCGGCAAAGAAACCACGCCAGTTAGCAAACACAGTTTCATTACCGTATTCCGTTAAAGTTGGAATATTCGGAGCAGCTTCCAAGCGTTTTGGCGCAGTAATGGCCAGCACTTTCACTTGACCTGACTTTGACATTTCAAGTACTTCACCCAGACCAGTTGAGAGGAGTTGAGTCTCACCTGATAAAAGCGCTGCCATCGCTTTACCGCCCGCATCATATCCAATGTAACGAACTTGACGCGCATCGAAACCTTGGCCTTTAAACGCTGCTGCAATGACAAGGTGATCCATTGAACCACGAGCAGATCCTCCCGCAATCTTTACTTTGCGTGGGTTCGCTTCAAATGCTTTAACAACATCTTCCCAAGAGTTATATGGGGAATCAGCTGAAGCAACGATAGCACCATAGTCCGCAACAGTTGCAGCAACAGGGGTTAGGTCACGGAAGGATTGTGGAAAAATACCGCTAAGAGAGCGCACTACGATTGGAGTCGAGTTCACCATCAGGGTGTCTTCTTGTCGATCTGCCGTTTCAATTAAGTGAGCGATCGCTTTACCGCCGCCACCGCCAGACAGGTTTTGGAATGATACAGACTCAACGATATCTGATTTCACCAGAACATCTCCCGTACCGCGAGCGGTCATATCCCAGCCGCCACCAGCGCCGCCAGGAATGAGGAAATGCATTTTTTCTAGATCTGCAGCAAAAGTGTTAAATGAAAATGAAGCTGCGATGATAGATGCGGCGAGCGTTGGTTTTATTACCTTTAACATGTTCACGTTCCTTATGTGAGTGACTCTATTTTTTGATGAGTCTTATTGTTGTTTCAGTTTTAAAGCTGAACTTTGATGAAAGGTTAATTAAGTGTTAATTGAATGTCTGTAAAAGGTAGATAAAGGTAATATTGGGCATTGCGGGTATTTTGTTCATAAAGTTCACGGCAGGAATTGCTTGGCAACGAGCGTTTGAGCGATATGTACGCGCAGAGTCGATTTGAATGCTAAATACTGGCCGCTGACAATCGTCTTTGTATGATTGCTCTAATGACCATTTAGGTAATAGTTGTCGACAATTGATTTCTTTAATCGTCATTTTTGGCTTTACATCAGGTATTTCGTGATACCAATCACACTTAACCCTAAGACCTTAGTCTAAATTGTCGACAATTCACTTGATTGTCGACAATTTGTTAGTTTATTATGTCTGCAGGTTAAGAAATTGTAGACACCTAAGGTGTTGTAGAGCGAGTGCATTGAAATGAATGTTGAACTGAAGACTCGTCTTAAAGCAGTTGGCGCAGAAAAAGAAAATACGAAATCTGAAACGCTAACTGAATCTTTGGTTGAAGCGATTGTAAACGGTGAAATTGCACCAGGTAGTAAAATATCCGAGCCAGAACTGGCAAAGCGTTATCAGGTAAGTCGAGGCCCTTTACGTGAAGCGATCATGCGCTTAGAAGGACTTAGCTTAATTGAGCGTATCCCTCATGTTGGCGCTCGTGTCATTACTTTCTCACCAGAAAAACTGATTGAATTGTATGCGGTGCGTGAAGCGTTGGAAGGGATGGCTGCCAGATTAGCTGCCCGACATATTACGGAAGAAGAAGTTATCCAGTTAGAAATGCTATTGTCGACACATTCAAATCATATCGATGAAGTCGAAGGCTCTTCTTACTTCCACCAACACGGCGATTTTGACTTTCACTACCGCATTATTAAAGCGAGTCGCAATAGTAAGCTGATCTCGCTGCTGTGTAATGAACTGTACCACTTGCTACGTATGTATCGTTACCAGTCTCCACGTTCTCAGTCGCGCCCGAAAGAAGCGCTAAATGAGCACAAATTTATTTTGCAAGCGATCAAAAACCGAGATGGGGAATTGGCAGAGATGCTGATGAGACGCCATATTTCGGGCAGTCGCTTATTGATCGAACAACAAATCTTGTTTGCTGAAAATGACTAGAAGGAAAGTGTCATGAGTTTATCTCCAGGGGCGAAGTTCAGACTCGCCATTGAACAAAACAATCCGCTACAAATCGTCGGCACTATCAACCCATACTGCGCCATGATGGCGAAAAACCTGGGGCATCAAGCGATTTACTTATCTGGTGGCGGCATTGCGAACGCCTCTTACGGACTGCCAGATTTAGGTATTACTACTCTAAACGACGTGCTGGTTGATGTTGACCGCATTACAAACGCATGTGATTTGCCTCTATTGGTAGACATCGACACAGGTTTTGGTGGCGCATTTAACATCGCTCGTACTATCAAGCAAATGGAAAAAGCGGGGGCGGCAGCGGTACATATGGAAGACCAGGTTGCGCAAAAACGTTGTGGTCACCGTCCGAACAAAGCGATTGTTAGTCAGCAAGAGATGGTTGACCGTGTGAAAGCTGCGGTTGATGCACGTAATGATGAAAGCTTTGTCATTATGGCTCGTACTGATGCACTT
This sequence comes from Vibrio sp. YIC-376, assembly GCF_052353105.1. NCBI lineage: Bacteria > Pseudomonadati > Pseudomonadota > Gammaproteobacteria > Vibrionales > Vibrionaceae > Vibrio > Vibrio sp. YIC-376. The sequence goes on along the minus strand of NZ_JBBWFK010000001.1, from coordinate 640,277 downwards.
GCGGTTGAAGGTATGGACAGCGCGATTGAACGTGCGATTGCTTGTGTAGAAGCGGGTGCGGACATGATCTTCCCGGAAGCAATGACCAAGCTGGATCAATACCTACAATTCTCTAACGCGCTTGAGCAAGCGACTGGCAAACATGTCCCTATTCTGGCGAACATTACTGAGTTCGGCGCAACGCCACTGTATGGCTGTGACGAACTGGCGAAAGCGAAAGTGGATATGGTGCTTTACCCGCTAAGTGCGTTCCGTGCCATGAACAAAGCCGCAGAGACGGTTTACAAACACCTTCTGGAAGTGGGTAATCAGGAAGCGCTGGTTGATTCAATGCAAACACGTAAAGAGTTGTACCAGCACCTGAATTACCACGATTACGAAGACAAACTTGACCAGCTATTCTCAGAAGGAAAATAGCGGGGAAGTAGAGAGTAAACGGAAGCCCAAGAAATTTATTTGATAGAGATAATCGGAATTTATCCAATCCAATAACGTGAAAATTGTCTGGTGAATAAAAACGCTCCAAAGAGAGTAAAGCCAGACAGAAAAGGAGTTCAAACAATGCCTCAAACTGAAGCAAAGAAAGCAGAGTTAGGTGGCGCAGGCCTACGTGGTCAAAGCGCTGGAAGCACAGCTTTATGTACTGTCGGTAAAACGGGAACAGGTCTTACTTATCGCGGCTACGATATCACTGACCTTGCCAATAATGCTCAATTTGAAGAAGTGGCGCACCTGCTGTTACGCGGTCACTTACCTAATCAACAAGAACTCGATGCGTACAAGACGCACCTGTTGAGCCTTCGCGGTTTACCAACCGAGCTTAAGAAAGCTTTGGAACTGATTCCTGCAAGTGCACACCCTATGGATGTGATGCGCACCGGCTGTTCTGTACTGGGTAACTTAGAGCAGGAAATGAGCTTTGATGAGCAACTGCAATCAACTGAGCGTATGCTAGCGCTGTTCCCGGCAATCATCTGTTACTGGTACCGTTATAGTCATGATGGTGTTCGCATTGACACTGAAGATCAGACGGAAGACAGCATCGGTGGCTACTTCTTAAAACTGCTCACTGATAAAGCGCCAACAGCTCTACACAAGCAAGTTATGCACTGTTCATTGATTCTTTACGCAGAGCATGAGTTTAACGCGTCAACATTCGCAGCACGTGTTTGTGCATCAACATTGTCTGACATCCACTCTTGTGTGACTGCCGCAATCGGTACGCTTCGTGGTCCTCTTCACGGTGGTGCAAACGAAGCTGCGATGGAAATGATCGAAGATTGGCAAACGCCAGATGAAGCAGAAGCGAACATCATGCGAATGCTGGCAAACAAAGACAAGATAATGGGCTTTGGCCATGCGATTTATCGCGAAAGCGACCCTCGTAACGCGTTGATCAAGCGCTGGTCAGAAGAGTTGTCTAAGCAAGTAGGTGACACTCACTTATACGCGGTGTCTGAGCGAGTAGAATTGGTTATGAAGCGTGAAAAAGGTCTGTTCTGTAATGCTGACTTTTTCCATGCATCGGCGTACCACTTTATGGACATTCCGACCAAACTGTTCACACCGATTTTCGTGATGAGCCGTTTAACTGGCTGGGCGGCACACGTGTATGAGCAACGTGCGAATAACCGAATTATTCGCCCAAGCGCGGATTACACAGGTCCAGACCATCAGGACTGGGTGCCTATCGAAAAACGCTAGCGCGTTACTCCTTCCTCTGTGCGATTCTCTCCACACAGGGGAAGGAGTATTTCTCATCACTAACGTTACTAGAATGACTACATCTCAAAAAGTTCTCCAATCAAGTCTCCAAACAACTTTTCTAGAGTAACGTTTCTAGAGTGATGGGGAGAAGGCCAAGATGTACAGATTGAATGGAAGCAAACCATGAGCACAAATATTAATACCCAATATCGTAAATCGCTTCCGGGGACTCAACTTGATTATTTTGATGCCCGCGAAGCCGTAAATACTATTTCTCCAGGAGCCTATGAAACGCTCCCTTACACCTCACGAGTTCTTGCCGAGCAGCTCGTACGCCGTTGCGACCCAAACGCATTGACAGCCAGCCTCAAACAGCTAATTGAGCGCAAGCGCGATCTAGATTTTCCTTGGTATCCTGCACGTGTCGTTTGTCATGACATTCTTGGCCAAACGGCACTGGTCGATTTAGCAGGCCTACGCGATGCGATTGCCGATCAGGGCGGAGACCCTTCAAAAGTCAATCCTGTGGTTGAAACTCAGCTTATCGTTGACCACTCACTTGCGGTAGAACACGCTGGTTTTGAACCTGATGCATTCGAGAAAAACCGTGCAATTGAAGATCGACGAAATGAAGACCGATTCCACTTTATTGAGTGGTGTAAAACAGCATTTGAGAACGTAAGCGTAATTCCCGCGGGTAACGGCATCATGCACCAAATCAACCTGGAAAAAATGTCTCCAGTGGTGCAGGCGAAGCAGGGCATTGCCTACCCAGATACTTGCGTTGGTACCGACAGTCACACACCTCACGTAGATTCACTGGGTGTTATCGCGATTGGTGTTGGTGGTCTGGAAGCAGAAACCGTTATGCTTGGCCGTCCATCGATGATGCGTCTGCCAGATATCATTGGTGTAAAACTAACTGGTAAACGTCAGCCGGGCATTACCGCAACGGATATCGTTCTGGCGATTACCGAGTTCCTACGTAACGAGCGCGTTGTCTCTTCTTACCTTGAATTTTTTGGTGAAGGTGCACGAGACCTGACAATCGGTGACCGCGCAACCATCTCAAATATGACTCCAGAATACGGTGCAACAGCGGGGATGTTCTACATTGATGAGCAGACCATCAACTATCTGAAACTGACTGGCCGAGATGATCAACAAGTCGATTTAGTAGAGAAATACGCGAAACAAACGGGCCTTTGGGCGGATGATCTGGATACCGCGGTTTACGAACGTGTACTTGAGTTCGATTTGTCATCAGTAAGCCGCAACATGGCTGGCCCTTCAAACCCTCATCGCCGTTTGCCAACTTCAGAGCTGGCGCAACGTGGTATTTCCGGTGCATGGGAAGAGAAAGAGGGCGAGTTGCCAGATGGAGCAGTTATTATCGCTGCCATCACATCATGTACGAACACCAGTAACCCAAGAAACGTCGTAGCTGCGGGTCTTGTCGCGAAGAAAGCCAACGAACTTGGCCTTGTACGTAAACCATGGGTGAAATCCTCTTTTGCTCCGGGCTCGAAGGTTGCACGTCTTTACTTAGAAGAAGCAGGCTTACTGCCAGAACTAGAGAAGCTTGGCTTTGGTATTGTCGGTTACGCATGCACAACGTGTAACGGCATGAGCGGCGCATTGGATCCAAAAATCCAACAAGAGATCATCGACCGCGATCTGTACGCGACAGCAGTACTGTCTGGCAACCGTAACTTCGATGGCCGAATCCATCCTTACGCGAAGCAAGCCTTCCTGGCATCACCTCCATTGGTTGTGGCTTATGCATTAGCTGGTACGATTCGTTTTGATATCGAGCGTGATTCACTTGGCACCGACCAAAATGGTAAACCAATTTACTTAAATGATTTGTGGCCTAGCGACGAAGAGATCGATGCCGTTGTCGGTAAACACGTTAGACCAGAGCAGTTTAATCAAGTTTACATCCAGATGTTCAAGTTAGATGACGCAGCGAAAAGCTCAAACCCGCTTTATGACTGGCGCCCAATGAGCACTTACATCCGCCGTCCTCCTTACTGGGAAGGTGCGTTAGCGGGTGAAAGAACACTGTCTGGCATGCGTCCTCTGGCGGTTCTGGGTGACAACATTACCACTGACCACTTGTCACCATCGAATGCGATAATGGCGAGCAGCGCAGCAGGTGAATATCTGGCGAAAATGGGTGTTCCGGAAGAGGACTTTAACTCTTACGCGACCCACCGTGGCGATCACTTAACTGCTCAACGTGCGACCTTTGCTAACCCGAAACTGTTCAACGAAATGGTGAAAGAGAATGGCGAAGTCGTACAAGGATCTTTGGCTCGAATTGAGCCAGAAGGTCAGGTTGTCCGCATGTGGGAAGCGATAGAAACCTACATGAATCGCAAACAACCACTGATCGTGGTGGCTGGCGCGGATTATGGTCAGGGTTCATCTCGTGACTGGGCAGCAAAAGGTGTTCGATTGGCAGGCGTAGAAGCAATTGTTGCTGAAGGCTTTGAGCGTATCCACCGTACCAACTTGGTTGGTATGGGTGTCTTACCACTGCAATTCAAGCCGGGTGTGAACCGTAATACGTTAGAACTCGACGGTACTGAACTTTACGACGTGGTTGGTGAAATTAAGCCGGGCGCTGATTTAGCCTTGGTCATCACACGCAGCAACGGTGAGAAAGTTGATGTGCCTGTTACCTGTCGCTTAGATACCGCTGACGAAGTTCATGTGTATAACGCGGGTGGTGTACTGCAGCGTTTCGCTCAAGATTTCTTGGCGCAATAAGGGGTTGCTATGGAAAACATTACTCCTAATCAAATGAGCCAAATCAAAGTGCCGGCGACGTATATGCGTGGCGGCACGAGTAAAGGGGTCTTTTTCAACCTCGAAGATTTGCCTCAAGTAGCGCAGGTAGCTGGAGCAGCACGTGACAAACTGCTGTTACGTGTTATCGGCAGCCCGGATCCTTACGCGAAGCAAATTGATGGCATGGGCGGCGCGACCTCAAGCACCAGTAAAACGGTGATTGTTTCGCGCAGCAACCAAGAAGATCATGACGTTGATTACTTGTTTGGCCAAGTGTCGATCGATAAACCATTTGTTGATTGGAGCGGTAACTGCGGCAACTTGTCTGCCGCAGTGGGTCCTTTCGCTATTCATGCTGGCCTGATTCCGCAAGATCGCATTCCTGAAAATGGGATCGTGACGGTACGCGTTTGGCAGGTGAACATCAGCAAAACGATTTTGATTCACGTACCTATCGTCAATGGATTCGTGCAAGAAACCGGAGATTTTGAACTGGATGGCGTGACGTTCCCAGCCGCCGAGATTCAAGTGGATTTTGTTGACCCTGCTGACGGGGAAGGCAGCATGTTCCCTACGGGAAACTTAGTCGATGATTTGGTAGTACCTGATGTGGGTACTTTCAACGCTACCTTCATTAATGCGGGTATACCGACCATATTCATTGATGCAGAGTCGATTGGTTATCAGGGCACTGAGCTACAGGACGACATCAACAACGATGACGCTGCGCTGGCGATGTTTGAATCTATCCGTGCACATGGTGCGTTAAAAATGGGCCTGATTTCTGAACTAGAAGAAGCTCAGACACGCCAACATACGCCAAAGATTGCTTTTGTATCCAAACCGAAAAGCTACCTGTCTTCAAGTGGCAAAGCAGTAAATGATACGGATATCGATGTGTTGGTTCGCGCGTTATCGATGGGCAAACTTCACCATGCGATGATGGGGACAGCAGCCGTTGCTATCGCGTCAGCCGCATGTGTACCGGGAACTCTGGTGAACATAGCCGCTGGTGGCGGAGAAAAAGAGTCAGTGACTTTTGGCCATCCGTCAGGAACATTAAAAGTTGGGGCGCAAGCGAAGCAAACTGAACAGGGCTGGGTGGTACAGAAAGCCATCATGAGCCGAAGTGCGAGAATACTGATGGAGGGATTTGTGCGTGTACCCTCCAATGTCTTTGAATGAAAAGAACGGTCTTTGAATAGAACGAGAGCAATGTCAGGACATACTGGAGGAAGCGATATGTCTTCATACGAAAAAGAATACTTATGGGCGAAAAACGAACCGGAGAGTTTTTGGCGCGCCCAAGCGGAGAACATTGATTGGTTTGAGTCTCCAAAAACCATCTTGAAATCTGATGAGAATGGTATTGAGCGCTGGTTCCCTGATGGGGTGATGAATACGGCTTGGTTAGCACTGGATTACCATTGCGAACAAGGCCGAGGTGATAACGCTGCCCTGATTTATGACTCGCCAGTAACAGGTAATAAAAAGACCTACACCTACAGTGAGCTGCGCGATCAAGTCGCGAAAATTGCAGGTATGCTGTCTAGTCAGGGTGTTGAAAAAGGCGACCGCGTCGTCATTTACATGCCGATGATCCCGGAAGCGGCAATGGCGATGCTTGCCTGTGCACGTTTGGGCGCTATTCACTCGGTAGTGTTTGGTGGTTTCGCACCAAATGAGCTGGCGGTACGTATTGAAGATGCCGAGCCAAAAGTGATCATGACTGCATCTTGTGGTATCGAAATCAGCAAAATTATTCCGTATAAACCTATGGTGGATAAAGCCATCATGGATAGCCGTTGGAAGCCTGAGAAAGTCTTTGTCTTACAGCGTCCAGAATGTGAAGCTGAGCTGAATCAAGAAAGAGATTTGGATTGGCAACAAGAATACAGCCAAGCGCTTCCACATGCTTGTGTTCCTGTTTTAGCCACGGATCCACTTTACATCCTTTACACCTCAGGTACGACCGGTAAACCAAAAGGGGTTGTACGTGATAACGGTGGTCATGCTGTCGCACTGAAGTACTCAATGAGTGCAATCTACAACATGCCACAGGATGGAGTATTCTGGGCTGCGTCAGATGTTGGTTGGGTAGTGGGTCACTCTTACATTGTTTACGCTCCGCTTATTCACGGATGTACAACGATACTGTTTGAGGGTAAGCCGGTCAGAACACCAAATCCTGGCGCATTCTGGCGAGTATGTGATGAGTACAAAGTGGATGCCTTGTTCTCAGCGCCGACAGCGTTCCGTGCGATTAAGAAAGAAGACCCTGAAGCTGAGTTCTTAAAGCAATATGATTTGTCGAACCTGAAAACCATCTTTATGGCTGGTGAACGATTAGATCCTCCTACGCTTGAGTGGGTGCAAAGCAAAGCAGACAAGCCAGTCATCGATCACTGGTGGCAAACTGAAACAGGTTGGGCAATTTCGGGTAACCCAACGGGCATTGAAATGATGCCTGTGAAAGCGGGATCGTCTACCAAGCCAATTCCGGGTTATCAGGTAGAAATACTCGACGAACTTGGTGAACCAGTCCAAGCCAATCAACAAGGTTTTGTCGCGCTGAAACGCCCGTTACCGCCGAGCTGTTTACCAACGGTATGGCGCAATCATGATCGCTTTGAATCGGGTTACCTAAGCCAATTCCCGGGCTACTATGTGTCGGGTGATGGCGGCTATCTGGATGAAGATGGTTATTTGTTCATCATGGGACGAATTGATGATGTGATCAACGTCGCTGGCCACCGTTTGTCTACAGGCGAGATGGAAGAAATCGTTGGCGGTCATCCAGCCATCGCCGAGTGTGCGGTTGTTGGTATTCACGATGAGCTGAAAGGGCAACTACCGCTTGGTTTTGTCGTGCTTAAAGATGGTGTGAAAGTTGATGAGTTAGCGCTAGAGGGCGAGCTGGTCGGTAAGGTGCGAAATGAGATTGGTGCTGTTGCTTGTTTTAAACATGCGCTAGTGGTCGATCGCTTACCGAAAACACGTTCGGGTAAAATTCTGCGTAGAACCATACGTCAAATTGCTGATGGTGAACAATACACAGTACCGTCAACCATTGATGACCCAACGAGCCTGAGCGAGATTGAGCGCGTGTTGCGTCGCTAAATAATCTGTATTAACTCTTGTGTTCCGCCCCTGTATACCGATTGGATACAGGGGTTTTTTTTATTTGAGCATATCCGGCAGTTGCAAGAATAAGCAATCAATAATCATATTGCTCTTGCAGACTTGCTATCCTCGCCCTTTACCCACAAACTACATGGGTTGAATTATTGGTAGCCCTTTGTATGTCCGCATTTTTAATCAAACCAGCGTGTATTGACGATCTTGAAAGTCTCAATGATCTTATGTTCAATTTGCACGATGAGCATCATGTCCAATCGCCAGATCTATTTAAAACGGCGGAAGAAATTGAGCAGGAAAAGAGCATTGCTCGCTATATCGATCATCCTGAGTGCCTGGTTTACGTTGCGAAAGATGAAGACGAAATCATTGGTTTCGTTTCGGGGCACTTTTGCGAACTCCTATCGGTGGTAAGTACTCCTGTTATGATGGGAAGTGTGGATGAGTTGTATGTGCTACCTGATTACAGAAAGCAAGGCGTAGCAAAAACCTTACTTGATAAAATTGAATCAACCTTCATCCAGTGCGGTGCAACACAGATGTTCGTAGAGGTATGGGATTTTAACCTACAAGCGTTGGCACTCTACCAAAGGCAGGGCTTTGGACCTCATATTCACTGTTTGAGAAAACCGTTAACTCGCAGTGAGAGTTAAGTCTATTTGAGTGTGAGTTTAGCTGAAGCTAAAACGGGTTCTGCGTTACTGATGTTTTTCCCTGCAGTGAGATCAACTCGGACAAAAGTGCTCAAATGGCGTTTCAAATGTGAGAATGTTTAAATTGCAGGTGAGTTTTTATGATTTTAGCTTCATATAAATGTCAAAATCTCGAGCATATTGAACACTATGACTGTCGATTGACAGCGTTACATTAATTTTTATCTCCAAGAATTTCGGTCTTATGTAACATATTCATGAGACCATGCTTAGTTATTATCAACGATTACCAGTTTTGCTGCCATCACATGTTGGTCGTTATCCGTATCATTAAAGGTTACTTTTTGTGTTGAGACAGTTGTTATTTCTAATATTCTGCTCAGTTATGTTCGCTATTTCTCCGGCTAGTATGGCAAAACCATTTTCTGAGGGAGTTACAGGCGCACTTTGTATCGTACGTGCAGACAATAAACTCGTTCTAGTCCACGAAATACTAACAAATAGAATTTCACTGCCTGGTGGAACCATAATTGAAGGTGAGTCACCTAAGGCTGCCGCTCAGCGGGAAACTTGGGAAGAGGCCGGTTTGGTTGTCACAGTCGGGCAAGAGTTAGGTCGAACTGAAACGGCTGTCATTTATGATTGTGTTTCAGATTCAGAGATCATTGCCTTTTCGATGAATAATTCGCTGGATGGAAACGAACTGCCAATTTGGTTCGCACCTCACTATGGTGTTGAAACGGCATCAGCGATGTTATTGCCTCCGGAACAATTACCTCGCTCCTTATATCGTTACCCTGCTCAGTGGCAAGAAATCGTTCGTTATTTCGATGATGCCACGTTACAACCTGTTAATTATGTCAATCATTTGATTGATTCGGCACCACCGTTTCGTCAATTTGAATTGGGTTGGTTGACGGAATTACAAAGCTGGGTGGGATCAATCTCAGAAAACAGTTTACTGGCGGTTTATCAGATTGCAGATTTGGTTATAGAGCTAACGACGCCAGTCATTTTACTGTTTTTATTCCCGTTCGTGATGATGCGATTTGGTAGCCGCTTCGTTTACCGACTGTTCTTTGCTATTGCTGCAACTTCGGTCATGGTTTTGGTGGCGCAACAGGGATTTTCACTGCCTCGGCCGCATGTGTATGTGCCAATCATGGAGCTTACGCACAGTAGTGGTTATAGCTTCCCGAGTTTACCAATTGCGGTTTGGAGCTGTGTGTTCACGTTTTTATTTCAGAGAACGGGTAACTTTGGCTTGAATACCACAACGGGGATTATCGCATGCTCATCAATTGTGATTATTCTCGCTAAGTTTTTTCTGGGTAGCGCGTTTATTTTGGATATGTTACTTGGTGCGATATTGGGTATTTTGGTCGCCTGGCATGTTTTACGTCTGGAAAGCAACCCCGAGATAAATGTCGACCAACTGCTTACGTCAAAAGGCGTTTGGTTTGCAATGACGGGGGTAACTGCAGTGATATCGGTGGTTTGGCCACTGCCGGTATTTGGTAGCTGGCTTGCTGTTTTGATTACTTCATCGGCCTTAGTGATGACATTTGATAAGGCACAGGTACAGATAGATGTTAGGCAGATGATTTTCGTTACTTTAGTATTGAATTTGGCTCATCAATTCTATTTGTATTTCGCAACTACTGTAGCGTATAGCGGTTATTGGTCTTTAGTCTTTACGACTTTCCATTACCCAGTACTTATGTTGCTGTTTGTGTTAATAGTGCGAAAGCTGACTCATGACAAGCGTCAGCCAATAACCGCAGAAGAAGCAAAATAGGGAGCCAGGGACACTGCTTCCAAACATACCAAAGCCTCGCGATATGCGAGGCTTTGGCTTTATTACGTTGCCATGGGCTCAATTGAGTGAATCAGAATTTCACCTGATAGTTCAAGGTATAAGTTCGTCCTCGACCTTTATAGTCATAGGCGGCAGCTTCGTAGTGAGATGAGTACACAATTTCTGCTCTCTGACCCCAAATCGTTGTGTAATCTTTGTCCAATAAGTTCTGAACACCAAAACCAAGACTCCCGACTGGAAGTTGATAGCTTCCCACTAAGTCTACTACCGTGTAGCCATTAAGCTTGTTGTCATCGTCATCTTCATAGTCAAACATTGTTTGGCTTTGTACTTTTACCGCAAGATTCGAATCGAACCAACCCGCCCAGGCGTTCGCTTTTGAAGTGCTTGCTTCACCGGCGGTAAAATCTTCCCAACGGTCATCGCCTTTCACTTCCGATACCACGTAATGGCCTGAAGCACCAATCTGAATATTGTCATTTATCCAGTATCTCGACATCGCTTCTAAACCATAAACACGCTTTTTATCGTCAATTTCGTCGATAAGCATCGTCGTCTTGTTGTATGTGACTGACTTGTCAGATTGCGAGTAATAAGCAGCGGTCTGAAAGTTAAGATCACCAGTATCTAGACGGTAACCAATTTCAAAGCTGTTAGTTTTTATCCCCGACATCTTAGATTGGTTGACGTTAATGCTATCGTTAAGCTGCCAATGGTCGCCGACAAGTGTGTAGTTACCTTGTCCGTAATATTTAGCGGGATCGGCAAGGTCAAATCCTTGATTGAAGTTTGCCCAAATTTGCGAGTTGCTATTTAAGTCATAAACCGTGCCTAAGTTAAATAGGCCGATACTATAGTCGGTTTCTCCGCCAGGAACGGCGTCTGCTGAAGTACCACTACCTGCCGCAATTTTCTTCTTTTGATTATAACCAACAAAATCGTCAATTTTGTTCAATATGTACTGATAACGAACGCCACCTTCAACAAGCCAGTCGTCTGTAATAGAGTAATCAGCTTGCACAAAACCAGCGATTGAGCTGACTTCAATGCCTGGATAACGGCCAACTTTCGCATAAGTTTTATTGATCAAATTACCCGAATCGTTGGCGATAGTCGGATCGTAAAGCGCCTGATTACTCTCGAGCTTGTCTTGATAGGCGTCGACTCCGTAGACGATATTGAATCGACCCAATCTTTTGGCCAGTGCTGCTTTTAATGAAATGACATCAGTAATCTGTTGACCGGAAGATTGATAATAAGGAGTGTAAGTCTGGTCTTCTTTTCGGTATGAAGCTTCAGCAATCAGCTGATGCCCAAGGAACTGCTCATCAACGTACGAGGCGCTTAGCATCATGCGCTCTGTTCCATGTTCTCGGTCTGAATCAAAACCTTCTCGAACATCGACAAAGTCGCCTCCAATAATATATAGGCCGTATGGTGAGTCTTGTTGGCTATCGTAATATTGCGCCAGAAGATTGAGCTGCTTCGTATCTGAGATATTCATTCCGACCGTCGTTAGAAAATCTACGGTTTTGTTATATTGCAATGAACCCTGAGATATGTCTGGAGTTACGATGTCGCCATTTGCATCAAAGTAGCCTTGGGTCTCGCTGTAGATAACGGAAGCGCGAGCTTGAACCTTCTCACTGCCACCAGAAATGGCTTGTCCTACCTTGTAATCAAAATCTTCACTTGAGTTAAAACCAGAAGTGCTACCAACAAATGATTCAAACTCTAGCTCTGGACTCTGAGCTTTTTTCGTTATGATGTTTATGACACCACCAGACGCGCCAGCACCATAAAGCGAAGTAGCCCCCGACAATACTTCAATACGATCAATATTAAATGGATCAATGGCATCTAAGTAGCGGCTGATTTGACGGGAAGATTGCAGCGACACCCCGTCAATCATGACGAGCATTTTACGTCCGCGAAGGTTCTGACCGTAGTTGGTTCTTGCGCCACTACTAACATCCAAAGAAGGAATGGCTGAGGCCAGGATTTCTCCGAGGGATTTACCGCCTCGGTAATCTTGTTCGATCTGTTCGGACTCGATATACCAAACGGTGCCTGGGATATCACTGATAGCTTTAGGAGTGCGGCTGGAGACGACAACCATTTTTTCTTCAGCCACGTGATCTTCTGCTTGAGCTGCAAACACTGTACATGCTGTGGCAACCGCCATAGCAACAGTGGAAATCTTTAAACTTCCTTTTTTAATGTTCATTTTCTTCTCTATTTTACCGAAAGAGGACTTTTCTATCCTCTGAGCAGTTTTCTGATTTTCGTTTTTGGTTTCTTTAAATAATTCTTCGTCTCTATCGAACTAAAAATGCAGAAACGTTGAATGTTGTAGTAGGTGGATGGTTCTCTACACAGTTGCGACCACGCTTCATGTCAATGACACGTTAAACGCATCATTTGCTATTTAATTACAAATGAGAATCATTATTATTGTATTTTTGTCGTGAAAACACAATATGAAAATACAACATTTGTTTTTGTCTTCTGAATTAGGGAATTGAAATTCGGTTGCTAAGATGGAAAATTAAACGGCTAGGGTGTAGGAGAGCCTAAACTAGATAGCTCAAGCTCATTGTATGGGTTTGTAAAGGGCAGTGTAGAAGATGGTTCGTGGTTGTTTTGATTAACTATTTTTACCAGCAATGCTGTTGATTAGTTTTTCTCTCTCTGATTGAGGTACATTCATCACTGCACTGTAGGTTCGTTTCATAACGCGAATGTCGTTTTCTAGCAGTTGCGCTAGCTTTGTCGCGGCCTCTTGGTTGTTTCCTGTTAGAAGCAATTCAATGATGTCTAGTCGTCGCTGGCAGGATGTGCTCACCGAGGATTGAAGATGCATTGAAACCAGATCGGTGGCTTTGCGAAGGCGATTGTGTTGCTGCATGATGCCAAGTAGAAAACGATTACCTGAGCACGCAGCAAGAAGTTCATGAAATTCTGCGCTGAGATTAAATAGTTGGCTGGCGGTTATTCCCTTTGGTTCGACAATGGCATGAATGTGGCGGTCGCGACAGCTTTCGAGCGCGACGCGATTCAATATCCAGCTAGGTTCGAGAAGACCAGCAGGCTCAAAAATTAAGCGACAACGATAGCTTTCTGTGTGTCTATCGAGCGTATTCAATACGCCATCAAGTTGCCATTTGTAGCCAGGACTGCGGCGAAAAATGGCATCGTTTTCCAGTAACCTAAGGACATTCTGCATCTCGCCTCGGTTGGCGCCATAACGTTGTTGCAGCTCTTTCTCAGAAAAAGGGGAATCCAGCTGTCCAAAAAACAGATCCATTAATACGCGCAGGTACAACTGATCCTCGCGGGACTGCTGGTTAGCGTTTTGACTGGAATCCTCAATGTTTGCTGCATCGACTTGTAAAACGAAGCCTTTGTTCGGAAAAGCTTTCGTGATGCCTTGAGAAGACAAGTGCTTTAGTACAGATCGAATCGGCGTTCTGGAAACATCAAACCGTTGCGCCAGGTAAGATTCATTGAGGCTGGTTCCGGCTTTTGCATTTTCTGTCTTAAGCGAGGCGATGACTTTAAATAACAAATCTTGTTGGAGTCTGGTGATTGTTGTCATGTCTATGAGATTCCAGAAGCGGTTTTTATAAAGGCTTCATGGTAAACACAAACCAACATTATTGCTATAAATTGTGTTTTCACGACATAAATACAATTTTTATAAGCGACATAATAATTAAGTTTTGTTCTAACAAAATTGGTAAGGGGCAAAAGAAGAAGTTCGGTGAACTGCAGTGTCTTATATGCAGTTCTAATGGGGGCGTTTGAAACAGGTAGCTCTATCACATTTTTTAATTGCGATCCGATTGAATAATGCGATGTTTCTCGTCTTAGTCAGTACTCTCTGATACCTTTGCGCCACTTTGATCTAACCACATTTTCACTCCATGCCATCACAATATCGAATCGACAAAATTGTTGAGATTGGCGACACTCTTCACCGTAGCGGATGCGCGCCTTATAAAGTTGAAAAATACACTCAATTTTACGCGAAAAAGCACGGTGTAGATGTCATGATTCAGGCTACACCCACCAGCATCAACTATCAGTTTCCTGATGACAACAATGCGGTGGTTATGAAACGCTTAAAGCCCGCATCAATAAACCTTAGTCTGTTGGCTAATACGATTATTCGCATAAACCAACCGAGTTCTGAGCCTGTACCAGAATCTAAAGGTTATCCAACTTGGGTTATTGCACTTGCCAATATGGGGATTCCACCTGCCTATTTGATGCTGGTCGGCAGTACACTCGAAGCGGTGTTCATTTCGGTCTTGCTAGGCTTTTTGATTTGGGTATGCCAGCGAGTGTGTCACTCCCGACGCTCTATTGCAGTTGAATTTATTTCCGCGCTAGTCACTGGTGTTATCGTCGCGTTCCTGGCAAGTACCGGATTACCTATCCCTGTTTGGGCGCTATGTATTGCCGCGATTGTTTTATTTGTTCCTGGCTTGTCGATTGCTAACTCGTTGGAGTGTCTGGCGTTTAACGATTTGGTTTCCGGCACCAGTTTATTAGGACAAAGTGCTTTGACTCTTATCAAGCTCTTTGTCGGAATCGTTATTGGTTTAAACATTGGTGAAGCCATTTGGGGGCAAGCGCCTGCGACAACTTACAAGAATGAAGTGCCATTTGTGATGCACATTTTTGGCCTGTTCTTGATCTCAATTTCGCTCAGTATCCTCTTTAATGCTCGACCAAAAGACATATTGCTTGGGCTACCTGTCGCTGCTTTAGGAATGTGGGGACCATTTTACATGGGCTTCGATGCTGGCTGGGTTGTGGGCACTTGGGTCACTACCGTGCTTATCACGCTATATGGTACCTGGGTGGCTAAAAAAATGGAGCTTACAGGCTCAATCTACATCGTCCAGGGAATTATTATTCTGGTTCCCGGCAGCCGCGTTCTTATCAGCGCAAGCCAGTCTGTGTTTGAGCAATCCATCTTGCCGATCCCGAGCATCGGTTTGTCCGCATTATTCATGTTTTCCGCAATTGTTGCGGGACAAATAACGGCATACTCGATTTACTCTCCGAAGATTGAACGCTAGCGCACCGAATCAAAGCCCTATTCTATAGACAGTATTTATCTGTCAGAGAGTAGGGCTCTTTCCAGTCTTTCCGAATTCCGACCTCCTAAATAAATTAACAGTCGTATGCCGTCGTTCTTATTACACCTGAATGGTACGTAATGGCGACGCGTGTGTGCAGATTTATCATCAAATTGTCATTTACAAAACGTATCGCTGGAACTGAGAGATGAAGTAGGATTACTGACGCTCAAACTTTGTATGGATAGCAATTATATTTGTAATTTTGATCAACCATCTGTAGGCTTTTATCCACCAAATGGAGGAGGGGATAGTAATACTATTGCAGTGACATATCCGCCTTAGGCATTACCTAGCATAGAGGCGAATGTGATAAGCTTTTTTTATCTCGCTACTCATGCGGAAAACTAAACCTGACTCCATTGCATTGTGAACGAATTTTATTTAACTAGTGAATGACTTAAGAAGATTTCACTAGTCGCTTTGGCAGCTCTTAGTGCAACGTTCATGGAAAAAAGTAAAATAATGTTGAGCGAAAATTGAGGATGGAGAAAGTAAAGCGTCCATCTTCAGTTAAGAATGATGTAGCAACTTCGGGTTCAAATTTCTGGGCGAGTAGCGCTAGGTAAATACTGTTATATATGAAAAAAATTATCTCCTTGATCGTGTTATTCAGCCTTGCTGGGTGTGTAACTACGTCTACCAGTAATCCCGCTTTATCGACTGCGTATATAGACAAATGTCAGGATCTCGGTAAGCGAGTGGTCGCTCAAGATACTGAGTTTAAGCCTGCACTTTCATTGTCATCACTAGTTTTGAATGAGTTACCAGTAGTCGCAGAAGATTTTCAGGATGGCATTCTTACATGTAGCCTCGCAGGCGCTTCAGATAATGGTTATGCCATTGCTTATGCCGAGGATTCCGATATCCTTTTACATCAAAAGTTTAGTGGTAGTAATAAGAATACGACTCTGAAAAAACTGACCAAGGAAGTGGCTGTCGTAGAGCAAAGGCTTCAAAGTCTTGAGCAAGCGGAAAGAGAGCGTGAAGAGAGCGCTAAAAGAGAACGTGAACAGAAAGCAAGACGCGAAGCGGCTAAAAGTGAGCAAATAAAGTTTTGTCTGAATTTTGCCGAAAAGTATGCAGATATCTTGAAGGTTCACGGTATGACGGTTGGTAAAGTATCAGTAGCCAATGCCTGGGATAATGGTGATTCAATGACTTGTGTGAACAATTATGATGGCTTCTGGGCTGATGATGAAAAGGAAAATGAGCAGTTGCAAGAGCAGCACGTCGTCAATAAAAAGACTGGAGAGTATCAAACCATCTTTCGTTGATAGAAGCTAAACACGATTCATCTAGCAACGCGTTATGCGCCTTGTCATAACGATAGCCAAGGTTGCGATTTTGGTGGTGCTAAAATATTACACCACCAAAGCGGTCAGGTTGTTGTTCAACCTGAGCAATTAAATGTTCAGGACAAACTTTTCAATGGCTCTGGCCACGCCATGGTTATCGTTACTCGCGGTAATGTAGTCGGCAATTTTTTTAGTTTCTTCCATTGCGTTTTCCATCGCGATACCCAAACCTGCAAATTCAAGCATATGATGGTCGTTCTCCGCATCTCCCATGCAAATCACCTCTTCTGGTTGAATACCTAAGTACTCAGCAATAGCAGCAACACCAATCCCTTTGTTGCTTGACGGATTCAGGAACTCCAGGAAATATGCGGCGCTCTGGACTACCGTGAAGGTTTCGCGTAATTCCGATGGTAATGCTGCGATCACTTCAGTGAGTTTGCTTGGCTCGGCTACCATCATGGCTTTGATAATAGGATGGTCATCTTCCAACGAATCAAAACACATCTCTGTTACTTCAAGGCCATTAATGTTTGCTTCTATATCCGTATACGGGTTGTGCTCGGTGGTGATCAAGCCGTGAACCTGGCTAAACGCGTGGACGTAGGCTCCTAGTTCTTTTGCTTTGCGAGCGACTAACTTTGCCGATTTGCCGTCAATGATTTGCTGGTGGATGATTTCATTCGTGCCAACGTTTTTGACCATTGAACCGTTGTAGTAAAGGATGAAGTCTCTGTCTGACTTTATGTTCAACTCATCTAATTTATCTTGCATGCCTTCTAGCGGGCGACCTGATGCCAAAACGACGGTGACGCCAGCTTCACGAGCTTTAGCGATTGCTTGTTTATTTTCTTCCGAAATTACTTTTTTGCTGTTTAGCAACGTGCCGTCCATATCCAGGGCGATCAATTTATACATCTTTACTTACCTTAAAAAGTGGAAACCTTAGTATGAAACTACAAAATGGACTATTTTAACAATTAATTTTTGGTTTGAATTGACCTAGGCACGGCTCTCCATTATGGTCTCCGCCTCGAAGTTTTATGAGTAAAGTGAGTTCTGCGTTGTATAAGCTAAATGAGATGTTTGAAACCATCCAAGGAGAAGGGGTCTTCACCGGTGCTCCTGCTGTTTTTGTTCGCCTTCAAGTCTGTCCGGTCGGATGTTCTTGGTGTGACACTAAGCAAACCTGGGATGCGGAAGAAGAAGACCAGCGTTCAATTGGCGATATTCTGGTTAAGACGGAAGATTCACCAACATGGTGTGTTGCATCGGCTGATGACATCGTAGAGCAATATAAAAAGCAAGGTTTCAATGCGAAGCATATCGTGATTACTGGTGGTGAACCGTGTATTTATGATTTACGCCCGTTAGCACAAGCTTTTGAAAATATGGGGTGCCAGTGTCAGATTGAGACCAGTGGTACGTCAGAAGTCGTAACTACAGAAAAAACATGGGTGACAGTGTCACCTAAAGTTGCGATGAAAGGCAAACTGCCTGTGCTGAAAAGTGCACTGGAGCGAGCCAATGAAATCAAGCACCCGGTTGGTACCCAGAAAGATATTGACCATCTTGATGAGCTATTAGCTTCTGCTGAAATTGCACCTGAGACGATCATCGCTTTGCAACCGATTAGCCAGAAACCGCGTGCGACTCAATTGTGTATTGAGACGTGTATTGCTCGTAATTGGCGATTGTCGATTCAAACTCATAAATACCTAAGTATTGCTTAAGCTCGGAGAGTAACATGAAAAAAGCCGTTGTTGTTTTTAGTGGTGGACAAGATTCAACTACCTGTCTTGTTCAGGCATTGAAAGAGTTTGATGAAGTACATGCAATTACTTTTGACTACGGTCAGCGTCACAAGCTAGAGATTGAGGTTGCTCAGAAGCTCGCTAAAGATCTTGGCGTTGCGGCACACAAAGTTATGGATGTAGGTTTATTGAACGAACTGGCTATCAGCTCTCTTACCCGTGATGACATTCCTGTCTCGCATGAATTACAAGACAACGGATTACCGAACTCTTTCGTTCCGGGTCGTAATATCCTGTTTTTGACGCTTTCGGGTATTTATGCGTACCAGATTGGCGCAGATACGGTTATCACTGGTGTGTGTGAAACGGACTTTAGCGGTTACCCTGATTGTCGTGACGACTTTGTGAAAGCAATGAATACCGCCTTGGTGAAAGGTATGGATCGTCAATTAACGATCAAAACGCCACTGATGTGGTTAAACAAAGCAGAAACTTGGGCGCTTGCAGACCAATACGATGCGTTGCAAATGGTTCGCGAAAATACGCTCACGTGCTACAACGGCATCATTGGCGACGGCTGTGGTGACTGCCCTTCGTGTGACCTGCGTAAAGCGGGTTTAGAGAACTACCTGAACAACAAAGAGGTTGTTATGCAGTCGTTGGTACAAAAGCAGAACGTTCAAGATTAACTTGCTTAGCTCTGTGTGAGTTCTTTACTCAGAGCTGGCGCGAAAAAGCTCATTATTGACATCAATAATGACATTCTGTCCGTTTCTTTTTGCCTGACTCAAAGCTTGGTCTAACATCGTGTACAACTCATCAAAGTTCGTTAATGGCTTTGAAGTGGATAGATAGGCCAAGCTTGCAGTAACCATCGCTTCTTCATTTTTGTCTGTTTTGAACCGCTTCTCTGAAATGGTTTTATGTAAACTTTGAATTCGGAATGGCACATCAATTTCGTCTACGTTTTTGAGAAGCAAGATAAACTCTTCACCACTTAAACGTCCAATAAACTCGCCCTTTTTCAGCTTGTCTTGTACCTTCTTACATACTTGCTGTAAAACCAGATCACCAGCCGGATGACCGTACGTATCGTTAACTGATTTAAAATCGTCTAAGTCAATTAACGCGAGGACATATCGCATATCTCCACCAGCATTAGTGGTTTGTTTGTTGATGGTTTCTATACTGGTTGAGCGATTCAGTGCACAGGTCAAACTGTCTAATCGTGCTTTTTTACGTGTTTTTCGCTGAAGTATGATTGCCAGTGCTAATAGGAACACCAAACAGAAAACAACAATATTATAGATGAGCTGTTGATCTGTGAGTTTCTCAAATTCACTCTGTCTGACTTTGTGCTCGTTGTTCAGACGAATGAGTTTAAGATCGTACTCATATTCATTTTTGGTCAAATCTAATGCTTCCATCGCTTTTATGTTGTTGGCGTCCCTATTTTCTAACTCCAGCGAGGAGTAGGCTTCGTAGTGTGACAACGCGGCCTGGTAGTTACCCATACTCTCATGAGCTTTAGAAAGCAATAATTGCGCTTTTGCTTGCAGCAATGGTCTCGCATTATCTGTGGCCATCTTCAGGGCAGAATTTCCATGCTCGATGGCGCTGTCTGTATCAGAGTTTTTTAGGTAAGCAAAGCCTGCGGCTAAGTGAGCCTCGACTTGAAGATGGTTATTCTCATACCGTTCTCCTAGACCTAACGCTTTATTAATGTAGATTATCGCGTGGTCCAATTTCCCTGTTTCAGCCATCGCTGATGAGAGGCCCAAATAGACTAAGCCTTGCCCGTATGGATACTCAAACTGGCCAAGTATCATTAATGAGTTTTGATAGTGGGTAATGGCTTTATCAAAATCTTTGGCTTTTTCGTACATTGCCGCAAGACTATGTTCCACTTGTGCTACTTGAACTGGCGTGTCTTCAATCTGACGAGCGAGTAGAGCTTGTATGAGGTATTTTTCCGACTGTGCAAATTGTCCTAGCTCTGCCAATAGATTTCCGACATCGTTATAGACGCCGGAAGGGTCGCTTTGATGGGGCATATTTGCAAGCAAACGTTGGTAAACACTCAGGGACTTTTCATAATCTCCACGAAAATTGTAGTTATTAGCAATGATGCGCAACGCAAGATCTTTCGGGAAGTTTTCCTGATGTTTGCTCTCCAGATGACTCTCTAATGAGGAGCAGAAAAAATGCGCTTTGTGGTAGCGGCCCTGTTGATTCAAGGTGTAACAAAGTTGGTAATTCATCAAGGCTTCACCCTCGACGTCTGAACTCAGTTTCATCTGATCTCTTAAAGAGATGAAGCTCTCTACTGCCGCATCATACCTTCCTTGCTTGCGCTCACTTAAAGCGAAGATGTACTCCGATTCGAGATTCGCGAAGTGATTGTTGAGGCCTTGGCTATTTCCGTAGTAAGGCTGCTTGATGCTGGACATGTACTCATAAATTAAACCACTCATATACAGCTTCTCATTGTCGTAAGTTGCGGTGTGATAGCGGTTTTGAAGTAGGTTTAGCGCGGAATTAGCGTTGGTTTTTAGTGTGGACTGATAGATGGCATGCCATTGCGTGACGTTCTGGCTTTTTTCAATATGAGAGTCACGCGCAAAGACTTGACTGCATAAAAGCAAAGAGGAAAGTAGGGGGTAGAGCGTGCGCATATTTTGGTTTTATCATTTTTCTTTATTATGAATAGATTACTCATTATCTAATGAGTACTGTGGATGAGTGAAGTAGGGTGACGGAAAAAGAAGGGTGAAAACTATGCTCTTCGTCGATATTCGAAGCGAAAAGTTCAAAAGTGGTAAAGTAAAAGACCCCAGCATTGTGGGCTGGAGTCTCATCTATTAGTCTACATAAAGTTTCGCTAGATCTTGTGGCTCCATTTCTTTGCCTTCTAGCTGATCGTTCCAGTTTGTACCAACAAGAACGCCGTCTTCTGCAAGAGTAAGAAGCCAATCTTCAACAAAAATATCCAGAGGAATTTCTAGGACATTGAAATCAGCCCACTCTTCAACGTTATGTGCTTCTGCATCTTCTTTGGAAGACCAGAAAGGCATAACTTCACTATTTTCGAATTCGGTCGAATCGCAAGATAGCCAACCTTCCTCGTTGCGCAGACCCCAAACCAACTGGTTTTCTTTGGTTTCTGCAACGAAAAGATCAAGGTTTGCTTGGATATCTGATGTAAGTTTGCTCATTTCAAAACTCTCATTGTTATGACGTGGCTAGATTAACACTAAAGCGCCGTTTCCTAAAGCATAATACGGTTTCGCTTTGCTGCTAAAAACAAAAGGAGCCGAAGCTCCTTTAAACAAATAATGGTCTCATTTTCACTGGGAAAGAGTGGTTAGTTTTTTGGCAGTGTTGTAAAGACTGTCCACTCTTTTTTAACCGCCCCTTTATAACCGATGACCGTTGCAGTGACACGCCTGTTTTGAGCATGACTCACTTCATCCGTTCCCTGTGTTGCTAAAACAGTGTCGCCATATCCTACGATGGTTACTCGAGATGGACTAACGCCATTTCGTAGTAACTCGTTTCTGACGTTCTCTGCTCGACGCTTTGAAAGATCCAGATTGTGCTCTGAAGTCCCGGTTCGGCTAGCATAACCCTGAATTTCAATTGAGGTTTCAGGATATTCTTTCAAGAATTTAGAAAGATCCAGAATCTGTTTTTGGAATACTGGGTTTATTACGTCTGAATCATTGGCAAATAAAACACGAAGTTGCATTTTCTCTGACGTGTTTTCATAAGATCCACAACCGTCGTTGTCAATTTCTGAACCTTCTGGTGTGCCTGGGCAGAGATCTCTTTCGTTGATGACACCATCGCTGTCATCGTCAAGGTGATCAGCGCTTTGCTCAGCAATCGGGGTGTCTAAGTATTCATATTCGTCCCCTCTATTGGATGAGGAGCTACAAGCAGCTACAACGAACGACAGTGCAATAATAGTTATGTATTTCATAATTAGTACTCCACTTTTTCAAGCCACTCTTGCGGCAATTCTACTCTTAGTGCACTCAAAAGTTGGCCAGTTGCGTTCATTACACGATACTTGGCGAATTGCTCTGCATATTTTGCATCAAGGTAATCTTTACGAGCTTCAAACAATTCATTTTGCGTATTCAGCAAATCAAGAAGTGTTCGTTGACCGATTTTGTATTGCTTTTCATAGGCAATCACGGTTTGAGAGGCTGAATCAACGTGATCCGACAAAAAGTCTTTTTGTTGAAGAGTTAAGTCAAGGGCTGTCCAAGAAAGCTTTAACCCTTCTTCAACGTTTCTGTATGCGCTTTCACGCAAGTCTTTTGCCTTGTTGAGTTGATAGGCAAAATTGTTCGCATTAGCTACATCACTGCCGCCATTGAACAAGTTATAACGTAGTCGAAGCATTGCTAATGTTTCCTCACTTCTCCCTTTTAGACCGTCAGCGTCATCTCGCCATGTTTGTGATGCTTCAATCGAAATCGTAGGGTAGTAGACGCCCTTTGATTGCTTGTATTGGAACTTAGCTGAGTCGACGTCGGCCAGAGCTATCTGAATCACAGGGTGGAGTGCGTAGGCTGTACTCAGCGCCTCATCAACTGTAAACGGAATAAAATTTTGGTCTGCTCTTGGAAAAATTAACCCTTGTGGCGTCTGGCCGACTATGCGGGTAAACGTGGTATGGGTGTCATATAAATTATTTTGCGCCGCAGCCAAGTTACCATGTGCTTTAGCAATACGGGCCTCAACCTGAGTTAAATCAGCGGTTGATCCGATACCTGATGTGACGCGTTTTTGAATGTCAGAGTAAATGTCTTTGTGAACGGCGAGATTGTCTTCAGATAGCTTTAAAACCTCGTAGGCTTGCACCGCTTCCAAATAGACTTTTGTGACCTCAAGTGCCTTGTCTGACGCATCAGCGAGAAGTTGAAATCTTACCGATTCTGCATCCGCAGCAGTTCGGTCAATATCATTGAGTGTCGCACTTCCATCCCAAATTAATTGGGTTAGCGTGACGGACGCTTCTTTTCTGGTGTAGTCCGTGTCGCCACGAATAACCTCATCTGACGGGTCCAGTCCTTCGTAACCTATACCAGCATCCAAATCAATTGATGGTAGGTAAGCCCCTGATGACGCTTCATTTAAGTAACGTTTACTCGTGAACTCATTGAAAGCGCTTTTAATATCCGGGTTGTTTTGTAACGTCAATGTCACCGCTTGCTCTAACGTTTGACCGAAAACAGGTATAGACACGATTAAGCTGCAGCAACAAGCGTATTTGAGTCGATTCCATTTCACGGTATTTCTCCTAAAAATCGTGTTTCTTTTTGTTGTTTTATCTCACTAGTGAGACAGAACGCTACAATTAACAGTGCTTGAGTACTGAATAGATCAACCTACTGTTAAACCTAGGCTTTTACTTAGAAAACTCATGAATCCCCTATATAAACCTTAGCACATAGGACAGTAGTTGCTTAGCTGTCTAGCATGCTAAAACAAGGAAAAAGCGTGAATTTTTAACATCATAGCGCTCCGAAGACCGTGCTTTAGCCAGCTTTTTCAAGACTCAGCCCCTTGAGCCCAAAAGTTCTGTAAGCACTAAACATACAACGAAAAATATGATGATTTTGACTAAACTATAGTCGTAAATTATGAGGTGACAAACTTTTGAATTAGTTTGAGTGGGGCGAGGTAGGTATGGATCGAGTAACTTTGAGCTCTTTAATGGGCAGCATAGTAGTTATTGGGCTGGATGGGAATATAAGAACCCTTGCAAAAGGAGAATCCCCAAAGCCTGGTGAGTTAATAATCGAAGAAGTTTCAGATACTTCGGAGTTGGTTGTCGAGCAGGTCACACCACAAGGTAGCTCGATAAATGTTACTGATGACATTACCGCTCTGATTGAAGCTATTGGACAAGGACAAGACCCGACTCAGCTTGGTCAAGATTTTGAGACAGCAGCCGGAGGGGTTAATGGTTCGAGTCCTCAAAACACAGGGGCGATTAGCCGAACTGGTGCAGAAGTACTAGCTAGTACAAATTTTGAGACAATTGGAATAAACGGAACAGGATTCTCTAGTACACAAGTTCAGACTCTGTTGGACATTTTCCAACCTCAAGCTCCTGCTCCTCAAGAAATACCACTTCCTGCAGAGGTGGTCATTCAAGAAATTTCAAGTCCAACCGTCAATGAAGGTGAACAAGTCTCTTTTGAGATCACTTTGGATCAAGCAACCGAAGTCATTACGGATATTGAATTTTCTTTGGGTGACGGTTCTGCAGTGGGCGGTGCGGCAGGAGAAGATGGCGTTGACTACGTAAATACCACGGTATTAGTAACGCTGTCAGATGGAACGACCCAACAAATTCAAGTCAACGAAGATGGGACGTTCACTGTTTCTCTCCCAATCGGTGAGCAGTCTTTCACGGTGAGTTTAGATACTGTTGATGACGCTATTTATGAAGGTCCAGAAACCTTTACATTGTCTGGAGCAACTCCAGATCAAACATCTCCAGTTACAGGTACTGCGACTGTTTTAGATGACGGTACTGGCCCCGGATCAGATCCGGATGATGACCGTCCGAGCGTCTCCATTACGGATGCGGGTATCGTCGATGAGGGTGACACCGCTACCTTTACCGTATCGTTAAGCAACGCCTCAGAAGCAGCGGTGCAGGTGCAGTTGACCCTGAACCCGGATGAAACCGAAGCGGGCGATTTAGGCACCCTGGAATACAACACCGGCTCCGGCTGGGTGAGTGTGCCGGTGGATGGCATGGTCACCGTGCCAGCCGGCATGACCGAGTTTGATGTGCGGATTGCTTCGATTGGCGATGAAGTTTACGAGGGACCGGAAGATTTCAGCGTCACCGTGACTGGCATTGGTGCCGTTCAGGGCAGCGATACGGGCCTTGCGACCATCGTGGATGATGGCAGTGGTCCTGAGCCAGATCCGGATGATGACCGTCCGAGCGTATCCATTACGGATGCGGGCATCGTCGATGAGGGTGACACCGCGACCTTTACGGTTTCGTTAAGCAACGCCTCAGAAGCAGCGGTGCAGGTGCAGTTGACCTTAAACCCGGACGAAATCGAAGCGGGCGATTTAGGCACCCTGGAGTACAACACCGGCTCCGGCTGGGTGAGTGTGCCAGTGGATGGCATGATCACTGTGCCAGCGGGCATGACCGAGTTTGATGTGCGTGTTGCTTCGATTGGCGATGAAGTTTACGAGGGACCGGAAGATTTCAGCGTCACCGTGACCGGCATTGGTGCCGTTCAGGGCAGCGATACGGGCCTTGCGACCATCGTGGATGACGGCAGTGGTCCTGAGCCGGATCCGGATGATGACCGTCCGAGCGTATCCATTACGGATGCGGGCATTATTAATGAAGGCGACACCGCGACCTTTACCGTATCGTTGAGCAACGCCTCAGAAGCAGCGGTGCAGGTGCAGTTGACCTTAAACCCGGATGAAACCGAAGCGGGCGACGTGGGTACATTGGAATACAACACTGGCTCCGGCTGGGTGAGTGTGCCGGTGGATGGCATGGTCACTGTGCCAGCGGGCATGACCGAGTTTGATGTGCGGATTGCTTCGATTGGCGATGAAGTTTACGAGGGACCGGAAGATTTCAGCGTCACTGTGACTGGCATTGGTGCCGTTCAGGGCAGCGATACGGGCCTTGCGACCATCGTGGATGACGGCAGTGGTCCTGAGCCGGATCCGGATGATGACCGTCCGAGCGTATCCATTACGGATGCGGGCATCATTGATGAAGGCGACACCGCGACCTTTACCGTGTCGTTGAGCAACGCCTCAGAAGCAGCGGTGCAGGTGCAGTTGACCTTAAACCCGGATGAAACCGAAGCGGGCGACGTGGGTACATTGGAATACAACACTGGCTCCGGCTGGGTGAGTGTGCCAGTGGATGGCATGGTCACTGTGCCAGCGGGCATGACCGAGTTTGATGTGCGGATTGCCTCCGTTCAGGATGAGGTTTACGAGGGCGCGGAAGATTTCAGCGTCACCGTGACCGGCATTGGTGCTGTTCAGGGCAGCGACACAGGACTTGCGACCATCGTGGATGATGGCAGTGGTCCTGGACCGGATCCGGATGATGACCGACCAAGCGTCTCTATCACGGATGCGGGCATTATTAATGAAGGCGACACCGCGACCTTTACCGTGTCGTTGAGCAACGCCTCAGAAGCAGCGGTACAGGTGCAGTTGACCTTAAACCCGGATGAAACCGAAGCGGGTGATTTAGGCACCCTGGAATACAACACCGGCTCCGGCTGGGTGAGTGTGCCGGTCGATGGCATGGTCACCGTGCCGGCGGGCATGACCGAGTTTGATGTGCGGATTGCCTCCGTTCAGGATGAGGTTTACGAGGGCGCGGAAGACTTTAGCGTCACTGTAACCGGTATTGGTGCTGTTCAGGGCAGCGATACCGGCCTTGCGACCATCGTGGATGACGGCAGTGGCCCTGGACCGGATCCGGATGATGACCGACCAAGCGTCTCTATCACGGATGCGGGCATTATTAATGAAGGCGACACCGCGACCTTTACGGTGTCGTTGAGCAACGCCTCAGAAGCGGCGGTGCAGGTGCAGTTGACCTTAAACCCGGATGAAACCGAAGCGGGCGATTTGGGCACCCTGGAATACAACACCGGCTCCGGCTGGGTGAGTGTGCCGGTCGATGGCATGGTCACCGTGCCAGCGGGCATGACCGAGTTTGATGTGCGGATTGCCTCCGTTCAGGATGAGGTTTACGAGGGCGCGGAAGATTTCAGTGTTACCGTGACCGGTATTGGTGCCGTTCAGGGCAGCGACACAGGCCTTGCGACCATCGTGGATGATGGCAGTGGTCCTGGACCGGATCCGGATGATGACCGTCCGAGCGTCTCCATTACGGATGCGGGCATTATTAATGAAGGCGACACCGCGACCTTTACGGTGTCGTTGAGCAACGCCTCAGAAGCGGCGGTGCAGGTGCAGTTGACCTTAAACCTGGATGAAACCGAAGCGGGCGATTTAGGCACCCTGGAATACAACACCGGCTCCGGCTGGGTGAGTGTGCCGGTGGATGGCATGGTCACTGTGCCAGCGGGCATGACCGAGTTTGATGTGCGGATTGCCTCCGTTCAGGATGAGGTTTACGAGGGCGCAGAAGATTTCAGCGTCACCGTGACCGGCATTGGTGCCGTTCAGGGCAGCGACACAGGCCTTGCGACCATCGTGGATGACGGCAGTGGCCCTGGACCGGATCCGGATGATGACCGACCAAGCGTATCCATTACGGATGCGGGCATCATTAATGAAGGCGACACCGCGACCTTTACCGTGTCGTTGAGCAACGCCTCAGAAGCAGCGGTGCAGGTGCAGTTGACCTTAAACCCGGATGAAACCGAAGCGGGCGATTTGGGCACGTTGGAATACAACACTGGCTCCGGCTGGGTGAGTGTGCCGGTCAATGGCATGGTCACCGTGCCGGCGGGCATGACCGAGTTTGATGTGCGGATTGCCTCCGTTCAGGATGAGGTTTACGAGGGCGCGGAAGATTTCAGCGTCACCGTGACCGGCATTGGTGCCGTTCAGGGCAGCGACACAGGCCTTGCGACCATCGTGGATGACGGCAGTGGTCCTGGGCCGGATCCGGATGATGACCGACCAAGCGTCTATATCGTTGAAGATAGCGTGGGCGTCAATGAAGGTAATGACGCGGTCTATACCGTTAAGTTGTCGGCTGCCGCAGATATCGATGTGACGGTAAGGCTCAATACCTCAACCGACGGCAGCAATACGGCGGAAGCGGATGATATCGGTAGCTTTGTGGTGACCCTGGCCGATGGCGTGACGGTAGTCACCGTGAATCCTGACGGCACATATACCATTCCTGCCGGTCTGACTGAGCTGAAAGTAACGGTGCCAACCACGGATGATGCCGTCTACGAAGGCGATGAAACCTTCACGGTGGCGGTGCAAGGCGATTCGGGCGTACTCGGCAGTGATAGTGCACTTGGCATTATTTACGATGGTGGCAACGGCCCTGGACCGGATCCGGATGATGACCGTCCAAACGTCTATATCGTTGAAAACAGTGTGGGCGTCAATGAAGGCAGTGACGCGGTGTATACCGTTAAGTTGACTGCAGCTGCAGATATCGATGTAACGGTAAGATTGAACACATCAACCGGTGGAGCTAATACTGCTGAGCCAGATGACATCGGTTCAATTAAGGTGACATTAGCTGATGGGGTAACCGTGGTGAATGCCAACGGTGACGGCACGTATACCATTCCTGCCGGTCAGACCGAGCTGAAATTAACGGTGCCAACCACGGATGATGACATCTACGAAGGTGATGAAACCTTCACGGTTGCGGTGCAAGGGGCTACGGGAGTGCTCGGTACTGACACCGCACTAGGTATTATTTATGACGGTGGTAACGGTCCTGGACCGGATCCAGACGATGATCGCCCGAGAGTATCCATTTCGGATGCAGGTACCATTAATGAAGGAGAAACCGCTACTTTTACCGTGTCGTTGAGCAACGCCTCAGAAGCGGCGGTACAGGTTAAGTTGACTCTGAACCCGGATGAAACCGAAGCGGGTGACCTTGGAACACTAGAATACAACACCGGCTCAGGCTGGGTAAGTGTTCCTGTGGATGGTATGGTCACCGTGCCAGCCGGCATGACCGAGTTTGATGTGCGTATAGCCTCCATTCAGGATGAGGTCTACGAGGGTGCGGAAGACTTTAGCGTCACCGTAACTGGTGTTGGTGTTGTTCAGGGCAGCGACACTGGCCTTGCGACCATCGTGGATGACGGCAGTGGCCCTGGGCCGAATCCGGATGATGACCGTCCGAGCGTATCCATTACGGATGCGGGCACCATTGATGAAGGTAATTTCGCTACATTTATCGTGTCATTGAGTAACGCCTCAGAAGCGGCGGTGCAGGTTCAGTTGACCCTGAATCTGGACGAAACCGAATTGGGTGACCTTGGAACACTAGAATACAACACCGGCTCAGGTTGGGTAAGTGTTCCTGGGGATGGCATGGTCACCGTGCCAGCCGGCATGACCGAGTTTGATCTGCGTATCGAAACGATTGATGACGGCGTGTACGAAGGACCGGAAGACTTTAGCGTCACAGTAACTGGCTTGGGGCCTGTGCAAGGCAGTGACACTGGTCTGGCGACCATCGTGGATAATTCACCTCCAATAGCTCGTGATTTCATCATATCTCTAAATGTCCAAGAAGGTATTTTCCCTGTTCAGGATGTTGAGTTTGATGGACTAACAAGCTCTGGTGAACAGCGTGTTGAAGACTTAGAAGATGATACCCATCAATACAATGGCACTGATGGGCCAGAAAATGATGCTGATATAGAAATTGTCATAACCTCATTACCTGAACATGGCGAGCTCTACTATGTGGATAGCAATGGTAATGAAGTCATCATCGATCAAGACTTTTTAAATGATCCGAATAACAAGTTGTATGAAGATACAGACATTAAGTACCGTCTGACTGAAGACTTCTTTGAAGAGCAGAGCTTTGATACTGCAGATCTTCTTGAAGACCAAGGGAAAGATATCTTGGTTGGATCCTATACTCCACCTAACTCGAACTTAACTTTCACTGGTGGTCAGATAATTACTATTGGTAATAGCATTATCTTTGATTCCGATGCTCAGATTTCAGTCGATTTTGCGAATCAACAGGTTGGGTTAGTTGTTATTTCTCCGAGTGAAACGGGTCAGGGTGATGAAATCAGTACAAGTGAATATATTACGCTAGAACTGGATGACGATTTATCAGCAAACGAAGCGAAACTGAGTTTAGCCAGTCTGAATGACCGCTTCAACAGTGGTGCTGCATGGTTAACGGCGTACATCTTCCTAAATGGTGCTCTTGTTGATGTTCAGCAGTTTTACTCAACTGATATTACTTATACAGGTAATCATGAAGGATTTATCACAGTTGCGATGGCGAATGGTAGCTTTGATGAAATTCGACTTACTCCAGACACCAGTAGTTCGAGTGACAAGGCGGGCTTCACTTTGGTTGGGACTGAAATTACCAGCTTTACAGACGTAAATGATGACTTCACTTATCAAGCAATAGACACAGACGGAGCGGTAAGTAACGAAGCGACGGTATCTGTTAACTTTGATAACGTCACTT
The DNA here is from genome assembly GCF_052353105.1 of Vibrio sp. YIC-376. Taxonomy (NCBI): domain Bacteria; kingdom Pseudomonadati; phylum Pseudomonadota; class Gammaproteobacteria; order Vibrionales; family Vibrionaceae; genus Vibrio; species Vibrio sp. YIC-376. The sequence goes on along the minus strand of NZ_JBBWFK010000001.1, from coordinate 609,757 downwards.
CCGATTCTGTATCAACAGCTAACTATGATTCACAGTCACTCACATTGACAGCGGCAGCAGATGCCGAATCCAATATCATTCTAGGTGACGATGGAGATGATGACTTAGTTGGCACCAGTGGTGATGATATTTTAATCGGTGGTTTAGGTAATGATATCTTGACTGGTGGTGAGGGTGATGATGTCTTCAAATGGACAGAAATGAAGACAGCAACCGATACGGTTACCGATTTTGAAGCTGGTGACAAGCTTGACTTCACTGATTTGTTTGAGGACATGAGTCAGAGTGATATCACCGTATTGCTTGATGATTTAGGCTCAGGCGATTTCAGCGGACAAGTCGATGACATTAGTATCTCAGTGACAGAAAGAGGCCATAATTCAATCTTGATGATTCATAAAGGCGGTATGGATTTAGAGGTTAATTTTGACGGTGCTTCTGCGGCAGATATCGCAAATAGCTTGATTAGTAACTTGGAGCAGTTACGAGAATAGAAACAGTTAAGCACTAAAAAAACGGAGCGAAAGCTCCGTTTTTTGATCTGATGCTTGTAGTAAAGGTCTAAAGCACTTTACAAGCAAAGCCTTTCAGGTAGAAACCTTCAGGGTAGGCCGTGTCAGTTGGGTGATCTGCCGCTTGCTCAAAACGTTCAACAAACTTCACTTGACGATTCGCGTCTACAGCAGCATCTGCGATGATTTTCTGGAACAGGACTTGGTCCATCAAGCCTGAGCAAGAATACGTAAGTAAAGTGCCACCTGGGTTTAGAATTTGCATCGCTAGCATGTTGATGTCTTTATAGCCACGACACGCACCATTTAGCTGTGCTTTACTCTCAGCAAATTTAGGTGGATCCATGATGACTACGTCAAATTTAGTACCTTGGTCACGGTACTCACGAAGCAGTTTAAATACATCTGCATTCAGGAAAACCGCGCGCTTTTTCGATATATCAAACTCATTCAATTCTGCGTTGTATTTTGCTGTGTCCAGAGCTGGCTGAGAAACGTCGGCGTTAATAACACGCTTCGCTCCACCTTTAAGTGCGTAAAGACCAAAGCCACCTGTATAAGAGAAGCAGTTTAGTACTTCTTTATCTTTTACGTATTTCATGGCTTGTTGACGACTGTCGCGTTGGTCGAGGTAGAAACCAGTTTTGTGTCCACCAACGATATCTACGCTGATCTTCACACCGTTTTCTTCTATAACCACAGATTTTGGTGGTGTGTCACCATGCAGTACGCCAGTTGTCTCTTGCAAACCTTCTTTCTTACGCACGGCTACGTCAGAGCGCTCGTAAACATTACAATCTGGGAAACATTCAACAAGGGCATCAACAATCGCTTGTTTGTTGTATTCCGCACCAGCGCTCAGTAGCTGACAAACAAAGAAGTTTTGGTAGCGGTCGATAGTGACGCCTGGTAAGCCGTCAGACTCGGCTGCAATCAAGCGGTAGCCTGTTAATCCGTCTCGTTCAATCACATCCTCTCGCAGAAGCTGTGCGTTTTTAAAACGCTTAACGAAAAATGCTTTGTTGATGTCCTCTTTTTCAAAACTCCAAATACGAGCACGAATTTGCGAAGCTGGTGAATATGCTGCTTTTGCTAGCCATTTACCGTCGTGAGTGAATACATCAACAGTTTCACCAAGAGCTGGCTCGCCCTCAACTTTACTGATGCCTCGAGAGAAGATCCAAGGATGCTTACGCTTCACCGATTTCTCACGACCTTTAACCAAATAGATAGCAGCTGTCATTTCTTTAGCTCTTGTTGAATTTTGAAAGGGGCGTATTGTCCGGGATGTTGCTGGTAAAAGCAATATCCATTGAAAATACAGCCGGTTCTCTCCATCGCGGTCCAGCGGTTCGTAGATTTATGGCAAAGAAAGCAGGAGCGGCATTCTTTCTTTGATTTTTAACTTAATGAGATACTTATCAATCCTGAGGAACGGAATTTCTTCCATAATTATTATAACTATACTCAAACCCACTATCCTTATACCAATCACAGTAAGTAAGTGATAAGAAATAGCGTAGGAAAAATGCTTGAGAACAAGGCAGAGTTTTTCGATAAGTAGTTATTCTACAATCAAAAACTCTAACGCAGTTATCGAGTATTTTAACAAGCTAGAATGACCAGTTATTTACTACGATTGGTATTAGTAGGGTGAGAACGCCACGGCAACATATCATCCATTAGAAGAAGCGATATAACGATGAATCTAAAGTGTGAAAAATTTATAGTAAAAGGTCTTGTTCAAGGTGTGGGCTTTCGATACCAAACTTCACATCAGGGATTGAAGTTGGGTTTAACGGGGTACGCTAAGAATTTAAACAATGGTGATGTTGAAGTGATTGCCTGTGGAACTGACACACAAATCGATGAATTTTCTGAGTGGTTGAAACAAGGGCCACGGACGGCAACTGTGGATAGCGTCTCGCATGAAAACGCTTCATATAAACCATACCGTGGCTTTAAGATTTTATAGTTTCACAAACACTTAGCTGGTTTTGGTAGCCCTGCCAGTTTAGTTGCCTGTTTGGCTGGGCCTTTTTTGAACAGCGTGAACAGGTATTTGCTGTTACCTTTTTCTGGGCCGTGCGCTTTTTCCATTGCTTTGACGAGCATTCTCACAGCGGGAGATGTGTTGAACTCTTCATAAAAGTCTCGAACAAAGTGGACAACTTCTAAATGTGCGTCTGTTAGCTCAATACCTTCTTCTTCTGCCAATAACTCAATCATGCCTTCTTCCCATTGAGTATGGTCTAACAAGTAACCTTGAGCATCGGTTTCAATTTCTTTGCCGTTGTAAACGAACATGACGTCGTATCCGTTAAGTAATCATTGATGTTTATAGATTAGCGTACAGGTGTGGATGTTCTCAACAAAAGAATTTCCAAGCGGTTCTAAGCGAAGCAAAAGCGAACAAAATATGCGAAAAATCGCATTGGGTTTATATATGGAATTTTATTCAATTTGTTAGGAATATTTCCGAGTGTATACAAACAAAATTGAATAGCTATGTAGTTATATTCACTTCTATCCGTGTTTTATCAAATGTGGCGAGCAAAGATTGAGCATTTTTATTGGAATAGAGTCACTTACAACGTTGTGTTTCGCTTTATTGGCCGTTACCCTCTTGAATTCAAAATAATAATAATGACAAGGAGTCAGTCATGTCTAAACAGCGATACGTTGAAATAAATGACAACGTAAAATCAACGTGGTTTATAGAGAGAATTTGGCAGTTAGCAGAATCGTTACCTGTTGAAGAGCTCCGGGTCGACCAAATTAAAGGCCCTGACGAAGTCACTTGGTTTAACTTAGATGGGCCGCTGCCAACGTGTCGTGAAATTGCTATGCATTGTAAGCGAATTAATGATGCTGACTTAGCTTATCCAGTGATTTTGACCAGTGATTACAGAGTCTTTGATGGTATGCATCGAATCGCCAAGAGAATCATGATGGGAGAGGAAACCATCCAAGTAAGACGCTTTAGGCAAACCCCCCAAGCGGACGAAGTTATCGTACTAGAAGCAGATCAGGCGTAACGGCAGACTACTAGCAAACAAAAAGCCCGAAGGTTTACCTTCGGGCTTTTTAAGTTCCATTCAATCTGACAGATTAGTCGTCGTTCATGATGCCTAGAATGCTTAGTAGGCTGATGAAGATGTTGTAGATTGATACGTATAGCGTAATCGTTGCAGAGATGTAGTTTGTTTCACCGCCACGGATGATGCCTTGAGTCGTCATCAGAATCGCCATCGTTGAGAAAACGATGAACAAGCTGCTCATCGCTAAATGTAGGATCGTTGACTGAATGAAGATGCTCGCAATCATACCAACGATAAGTACAACAAATAGTGACAGCATTAAGCCGCCCATCAATGACAGGTCACGCTTAGTGGTTAGTGCGTATGCTGAAGCTGCCATAAACGACAGAGCTGTACCACCCAGAGCGGTTAGTACTACATCACCCATACCTGCACCGATGTACATGTTCAGGATTGGACCAATTGTGTAACCCAGGAAACCTGTGAACAGGAACGTGAAGACTAACCCAAGGCTATTGTTACGATTCTTTTCAGTTAAGAAAAGCAGGCCGTAAAAACCAACCAACATTAGGATGATACCTGGACGTGGTAAGTTAAACGCCATCGATACGCCAGCAACAACGGCTGACCATAGAAGCGTCATAGAAAGTAGCGCATAAGTATTACGCAGTACTTTGTTGGTTTGCAGAGCACTTTCTTGTGTTGAAGTGCGGGTAAACATTGGACTGTTCATATTCTTCCTCGATAAGAGACTTTCTTATAAGTACATTTATGGGGTTGAAAGTTCAAAAAATCAAGCCCTAACCATGTATTGCTTTGACAAAATAATAATAGAAATAAGGCGTTATGTACGCGGGAACTTGTAACACAATATTACTGCTAGTAAAAGGTTACTATAGCTTTCGTTGTTGCTGGTTCGATATAACAAAAAGCACTGATTGTGTTGAAATCAGTGCTTTTTCGCGTCTCAGTAATAGTGACAATTAATGGTGTAGAATCTGTGACAGGAAGTTCTGGGTACGATCAGATTGTGGGTTCTCAAAGAAGTCTTTCGGATTATTTTCTTCGATGATCTCACCGGCATCCATGAATATCACACGGTCAGCGACTTCTTTCGCAAAACCCATTTCGTGTGTTACACACAGCATCGTCATGCCTTCTTCCGCGAGTTCAACCATAACGTCCAATACCTCGCGCACCATTTCCGGATCGAGCGCAGACGTAGGCTCATCAAAGAGCATTACCTTCGGATTCATACACAGAGAACGGGCGATTGCTACACGTTGTTGCTGACCGCCTGATAGCTGACCAGGGTATTTATCCGCTTGATCAGGGATCTTAACGCGCTGTAAGTATTTCATCGCTATCGCTTCTGCCTCTTCTTTTGGCATTTTTTTTACCCAAATAGGAGCAAGGGTGCAGTTCTCTAATACCGTAAGGTGAGGGAATAGGTTGAAGTGCTGGAAACACATGCCCACTTCGCGGCGAACTGCCTCAATATTTTTCAAGTCTTCAGTAAGCTCAGTGCCTGAAACAAATATGTTGCCGGCTTGGTGTTCTTCTAAACGGTTGATACAGCGAATCATGGTAGATTTACCTGAACCTGATGGGCCACAGATAACAATCTTTTCGCCCTTTTTAACGTTTAAGTTGATGTTTTTTAGTACGTGAAACTCACCATACCATTTGTTCATGTCCTTCAACTGGATCATGTAGTTTTGTTGTTGCGTCATAATACGTCCTTGATCTTGATGAGTTATCGTTTGTGACCGGTATGCAATTTGTGTTCGAGCCATATCGAGTAACGTGACATGCCGAAACAAAATACCCAAAACACTAACGCAACAAATACATAACTTTCTGTAGCAAAGCCAAGCCATTCAGGGTCTGTGTTTGCTGCTTGCCCAATACCTAGTACGTCAAACATACCGATAATCAGTACCAGACTAGTATCTTTAAACAGGCCGATAAATGTGTTCACGATAGAAGGAATCGTGATCTTCAAAGCTTGAGGGAGAATAACCAAACCAGTCTTTTTCCAGTAGCTCAAACCGAGTGCATCAGCAGCTTCGTATTGACCTTTTGGAATCGCTTGTAAACCACCACGAACCACCTCAGCCATATATGCCGCACTGAACATAACCACGCCAATTAGAGCACGGACTAGTTTGTCTGTTTCCGATCCTTCTGACATAAACAGCGGCAACATGACCGACGCCATGAATAACACTGTTATCAGAGGCACACCACGCCATACTTCTATGTAGACAGTACACATGCTGCGGATAATTGGCATATCAGAGCGTCGGCCTAGTGCTAAGAAAACACCAATCGGCAATGATACAACGATACCTACAAGCGCAATGATTAAGGTAACAAGTAAGCCACCCCATTTGTGCGTGTCAACGACTTCCAGACCAAACACGCCGCCGTACAAAAGTGCAGCAATGATGAATGGATAAACATTGACAAAAAACAGCCAAATCCACATGCGCTTTGGTGTTTTTTCATAAGCGACCAGAGCAGTAAGAATAGCCAGTGAGATATAAAACAGGCGAGGGCGCCATAGTTCTGCCTCTGGATAGAAGCCATACATGAACTGTTCCCAACGTACGCTGATGAATACCCAGCATGCACCTTCTCGGCTACAAGCATCTCGCGTTGTTCCAACCCAATCAGCGTTGATAAACGCCCAGTCGACAATGTTCCAAAGCGCAGTAAATGCTAAATAGGCGAGAATAATCGTAACAAGTGAGTTAACTGGCCCATTAAAAAGGTTTTTACGCATCCAACCTACCGCACCGACCGTATTAGCCGGTGGTGGGAGATCAGGCTGAAATTGATGTGTACTCATATTATCTCTCCACCAGTGCTACTTTACGGTTGTATAGATTCATTAACGCGGAAGTAATCAAACTTAGCGCTAAGTAAACGCCCATAGTCATCGCAATAATTTCGATAGCTTGTCCGGTTTGGTTAAGCGTTGTACCTGCAAATACAGATACAAGATCCGGATAACCGATTGCCATTGCTAATGAAGAGTTTTTGGTTAAGTTCAAATATTGACTGGTTAATGGAGGGATAATGATTCGTAAAGCCTGAGGAATAACGACGAGTTTTAACGTTTTTGAACGTGGCAGACCTAGCGACATCGCGGCTTCAGATTGACCATGGCTTACGGCATTAATACCAGAGCGCACGATTTCAGCGATAAATGCTGCGGTATAAACGCTTAAAGCAACCAGCAGAGCTGCGAGCTCAGGAATAATGCTGATACCACCTTGGAAGTTAAATCCTTTTAACGCAGGGTATTCCAAAGAGATAGGCATACCGACAAGCAAATAAACAACCAAAGGCAAGCCAACAACTAAGCCCAGAGCAATCCTGGCCATAGGTGATTGCTGACCAGTCAGGCGTTGTTTGTTTTTGGCCCATATTGAGATCGATAGAGTGGCAACAAGGCCGATAAGAAACGCTGCAATTACGACACCACTGCCGTTTTTCAATATAGGCGCAGGGAGATAAAGGCCACGCACATTTAAGAAGATGGCTTCACCAAGGCTTATACTTTGTCGTGCAGAAGGTAACGCTTGTAGAACAGCGAAATACCAAAAGAAGATTTGTAGAAGGAGGGGAATATTTCGAAATGTCTCTATGTAAACAGCGGCGAGGCGACTTACCAGCCAGTTTGTAGAGAGACGAGCAACACCCATTGTAAAACCAATCGCAGTTGCCAGGATTATCCCTAACACTGAGACTAGTGCGGTGTTGAGCAAACCTACAATAAAGGTTCTGCCATAGGTATAAGTTTCATCATAATCAATCAGGGTAAGCCCTATGCCAAAACCCGCTTCCTTATCAAGAAAATCAAAACCAGTTGCAATGCCACGAGCATCTAAGTTGTTCAGGGCGTTGTTGACAATGGTATAAAAGAAAAATATCAGTGCGCCTACGGCAATGATCTGAAAAATTGCAGAACGAAAAGCGGGATTATAAATCAAGCTCTTGCTTCCGCTTGGTTTGGACATCGTACTTAGCGATGCATTTTGTGTCGGTTCCATACAGCGATAACCTCAAACCTTAGTTATAGATATCAGTCTGTATGAGTAAGTACAGTTTATTGCTCACTAAATATTATGCTCCGGCAATCATAGATCGTCAGCGTGAGTAACTTGCCAAAATCCATCTTTTACTGGGCATGGTATTCACCAGCAAATGAGTGTTCCTTACTCATTCAGATTAATATAGTAACGAAAAAGGGCGGCTGGACCGCCCTAATTTACTTGTTACTATCGGATTGGTGACGCGTACATGAAGCCGCCTTCATTCCATAGTGCGTTCACACCACGGGAAATGTCTAGAGGTGAGCCTTTACCAACAGTGCGCTCGAAGCTCTCGCCATAGTTACCCACTTGTTTCACGATTTGGTAACCCCAATCGTCGCGGATACCCAGACCTTTACCTTGAGGGCCATCAACACCAAGGATACGTTTGACGTTTGGATCTTCCGATTTCAACATATCATCAGCATTTTTGGAGGTAATACCGTATTCTTCCGCGTTAATCATCGCTGAAAGCGTCCATTTCGCAATGTTAAACCACTGGTCGTCACCTTGACGCACAACAGGGCCTAAAGGCTCTTTTGAAATGATTTCCGGAAGTACCGTCGCCGATGCCGGGTCTTGAAGGTTCAAGCGTAGGGCATAAAGACCAGATTGGTCAGTCGTTAGTACGTCACAGCGACCAGAGTCGAAACCTTTAGAAGTCTGAGCTGCTGTGTCAAATACCACTGGCTTGTAGGTCATGCCGCTGTTACGGAAGTAGTCAGCTAAGTTAAGCTCAGTTGTAGTGCCTGACTGAACACATACCGATGCGCCATCAAGCTCTTTAGCACTTGAAATACCTAGATCCTTTTTCACCATAAAGCCTTGACCATCGTAGTAGTTAACGCCTACAAAGTTCAGACCAAGTGCAGTATCGCGGTGTAATGTCCAGGTAGTGTTACGTGATAGCACATCAATTTCACCAGATTGGAGAGCAGTGAAACGTTCTTTCGCTGTTAGGGGTACATACTTAACTTTCGTTTTATCCCCAAGGACGGCAGCAGCCATTGCTTGGCAATATTCTACGTCGATGCCTTCCCATTCACCTTTTGAGTTGGGGTTTGAGAAGCCAGGTAGACCAGTACTTACACCACAAGTAAGAAAACCTTGTTTTGTTACTTTGTCCAAAGTAGAGTCTGCAGCTTGTGCTGATGTTGCCATCATTGCAGTAGAAGCCGCTACGACGGAAGCAAGAATTGTTAGTTTATTTGCCATTTGTGTCCTTCCTGTGTGATCCGTGTTAATGCAATGTAAATTTAAATTAACGTGTCCAATTTGATTTTTGTTGTGTCCTACATGATTGATTTTCTAAGAAACGGCAATCGAATAATCAAACACTTCTAAGCGTAGGAAAGGATATGTGAATTCTCAAATATATAATTTAAATGGAATTTTAAGAGAGCTTACGAATATCCCTAGGTTTTAGAATGACGAAATGTTAATTGTTTGTAAATAGTGCAACCGATAGTCAAGTTGGTGCATCAGAACATTTAATAAAAATATGAGTAAATTTAGAGCATAAAACGTCGTTATTAGAACTGTCATTAGCTGACCTCGGCTACGTACAGTCAAAATTCGAACAAAAATTATTTGTGGAACCGAAATTGGGTTATTACCTTGCCCCATTTTTGGTAGCATGGTTTTCAACAGTTATTTAGAGTGATCACGAGTTAAAATGCGATATTTTCCTCTGTTCTTAGATTTAATAAATAAGCCCGTTCTTGTAGTCGGTGGCGGTGAAGTCGCGAGCCGTAAGGTAGAAGCTCTGCTGAAGGCCGGAGCGGATGTCACTATCGTGTCTCCGACTTTAGTTGATTACCTGGCTAAACTTGCGCAAGATCATCAACTGAGATGGATTCAACGATTCTATTCTAGTGACATTGTCACAAAACGGTTTGTTCAAGTATGGGCAACCACTGATAATCCGGATTTGAATCACCAAGTTTATAAAAATGCCAAAGAGTTAGGTATTTTAGTCAACGTGGTGGACGACAAGCCTTATTGTGATTTCATCACGCCTTCTATGATTAATCGCGGCCGTATTCAGATAGCTATTTCCAGTGGTGGCGCGTCGCCCGTTCTCATTCGTAATATTCGCGAGAAGTTAGAAACGATTCTTCCTCAGAACATGGGCTTGATGGCCGAGTTTGCTAATTCCAAACGCAACTCTATTAAAGAAGCTCTGCCAAGTGTCGATCTACGTCGTAAATTTTGGGAGCAATTCTTTGCTAACCCAGAAGTAGAAAATGCACGCGACAATCGAGAGCTAGAAACCATTTATAAAGCAACGATGGCTAACCCATTGGATGAAAAGGGCAGTTGCACTTGGATCCATGTCGGCAAAGATGTTGAGATGTTACCAATCAAAGCGGTTCGTTACATGCAGCAGGCTGAACTGGCTCTTTATTCAACACGTTGTCAGTCAGACGTAATGGACTTGGTGAGAAGAGACGCGGAAAGAGAGTCTTTTTCAAACTCAGCAGAGTTATCAGACATGCTTTCAAAGGCGAGAAAGGAAAAGACACGTGTTTGTGTGTTTATCCCTCAAGGCACCAGTGAGTTCATATTGCTACAAGGGCAAGACCTTGTTATCTGATAAATACAAAAACGCCGACGGTTCACTCGTCGGCGTTTTTATTTTCTAGCTTTACGGATCAATACGTAAAGTAATAGATCAGACCTACGCGTATATTAATCGCGGAAGTTATTGAACTGGAATGGTTGACCTAATTCTGCTTCACGGATTGCTGCAATTGTCGCTTGCAGATCATCACGCTTTTTACCCGTTACACGTACTTTATCGCCTTGAATAGACGCTTGTACTTTGAGTTTTGCATCTTTGATTAACTTAACCAGTTTTTTCGCTGTCGGCGTATCAATACCCTGGTGGAACGCGATATTCTGATGCCAGTTTCTGCCCGTTGCTTCAGGGTTTTTAGAGTCCATAGCATTCGCATCGATATTACGTTTCGCTAAGTGACCTCGTAAAATGTCACGCATTTGTTTAAGCTGAAACTCACCTTCAGCGGACATTTTCACATTTTCTTCTACTAGCTCAAAGCTCGCATTTACATTGCGGAAATCGAAACGAGTAGACAGTTCACGGTTCGCGTTATCAACGGCGTTACGCAGTTCAACGGCATCGATTTCTGAAACAATATCAAACGATGGCATGAAGATTCCTTGATTATCTTGTGTTATGGATATTACTTATTTACTTACTGGATTTTACAGCGTCTGCCAGCATATCTAGCATCGTTACCGTATCGTCCCAACCTAGACAAGGGTCTGTGATTGATTGACCGTATGTTAGGTTGTTGATGTCAGTCATTGGCTGATTACCTTCGACGATGAAGCTTTCTGCCATAATACCTGCAATTCGGGTACTGCCTGACTTAATTTGGTTACAGATATCGCGAGCAACATCAATTTGTTTTCTGTGTTGCTTTTGACAGTTTGCGTGGCTGAAATCAACAATCAGACGTTGTGGTAGATCAAACTCAGCTAATGCATCACACGCTTGTTTAATTGATGCTTCATCATAGTTTGGACCTTTTTCGCCGCCGCGTAAAATAATATGACCATAAGGGTTACCACTTGTACGGTAGACCGTCATGCGACCATTTTTATCCGGAGAGTAGAAGTAATGTGATGCTTTAGATGCACGAATCGCATCAATCGCAATTTTCACATTACCGTTCGTGCCGTTTTTAAAGCCAACTGGACATGATAGAGCCGAAGCCATTTCTCGGTGAATTTGAGATTCAGTTGTACGAGCACCGATGGCACCCCAGGTGATCAAATCCGCAATATATTGACCCGTGATCATATCAAGAAACTCAGTAGCCGTTGCAAGACCAAGCTTGTTGATATCCAGTAGCAGTTTACGCGCTTTGTGAAGTCCTGCTTCTAATGCGTAGGAGCCATCTAGGTTAGGGTCAGTGATTAAGCCTTTCCAACCTACTACTGTACGAGGTTTTTCAAAGTAAGTACGCATTACGATAAACAGCTCATCTTTGTACTTATCCTGGATTGCGCTCAGGCGCGTAGCGTAGTCGATAGCTGCTTCCGTATCGTGCACAGAGCATGGGCCAACAATAGCTAGAAGACGGTCGTCTTCACCCGTTAAAATCTTTTCAATCTGACGACGAGAGTTAGCGATACGGTCTGCAACGTCATCCGTAATAGGGTATATACTACCTAGCTCCGCTGGGGTAGGCATTGGACCCAAAGGCTGGGTTCTCAATTCATCTGTTTTTATAGGCATCTTATAGCTTTATTCTCTATTGCGAAGGGTTAAAGATAACGGAATTACAAGCAGGAATAAACCGTTTGCCGGGATTCTTCTCCTTAAAATCCCAAATTATCAGCTATTACCTTGGTATTGTTACTTTTTGATAACAAACTTTCGCCTGTTTATTACACTAAAGTTACGTTGCCAATTTCCCTTCACTACGAAGAAAAGCATCAAACCATAATGGTCTCATTACATTTTAACTATCTGATATTTTGACGAAATGAAACCTTATTCTCATATGGAAATTAATTGGCCTTCATGGTGACAATGTCACTTATTGTAAAGCGCATTATCGACAAAATTAACACTCAGATCTTGGTTTTATTAACATCTCTTTGACATCCGAGTGTATAGTTGATTAACTGGTCAGATTAGATTGGTAAGGAGACCAAAATGTTATCTGCCGTACGTCGTGCAAACCTTTACTTGAAAGTATTCGGTTTCACAAAAGTTCCGTTAATTTGGCTATGTCGTCCAAAGATCATCGCTATCGACGAACAGCATGTTGAAGTGCGTATTCCACTACGTAAAAGAACCAAGAACCACCTCAATAGTATGTACTTTGGTGCGTTGGCAGTCGGTGCTGATGTCGCTGGCGCTTTTTTGGCAATGAGTAAAGCTCAGGAGAAAGGCGAGCCTATATCACTTGCTTTTAAAGGGGTAAAAGCAGAGTTTCTTAAACGACCAGAGGCTGACGTTCATTTCGTTTGTCATGATGGACCGTTGATCGACGAGATGCTTGAGTACACCCTAGAGACAGGCGAGCGTGTAAACCGCGATGTAAAAATTACCGCACTTTGTCCAACGCTACATGGTGATGAGCCAATGGCGGAGTTTTATTTGACGCTTTCCCTTAAAAAAGCAGCACAACATAAAAAGAAGGCTGCTTAATCATTAATTGGTTTGTTTAGCTCAACTCTATTTTTTCAATGGAGACTATCTTCGAGCGGTTTAGTACCACTTTCCAACGATAGTAAATGGGTTCATCGGTGTGGTTGTCTTCTTTGACAATCACATTGATCAGGTGACGTTTCTCTACGGATTCTTTCGTGACCTGTCCATCATTCAGCCGATAGACCCGGTTTGAACTCTTATCCATCAGGCGAATGATAGGCCTTAAACTGACGTACAAGCTTTCGCGAGTTTGCTCATAACCGCTTAAAAACAAGGACGTCGCCATCTCGGTTTTCTCGTGATAGTGAAGTATTTGTTCTTCTCGTTGAACGATTCTCTTTTTGCGGATCTGCTGAATTTTATCCGGTAAGCTGGATAGTGTTCTGTAGTCGAGCCACTCTAGTTTTCTACCGACCACTTTCTTGGTTGTCGGGTCGATGTACTTTTTACGCCATTTCGGTTTTCCTTTGCGTATCCAGCGCCACATCGCATCGCGGAGATCATCTTTAAAAATTTCACGTAGTGCATAAATGAAAGACATGGCGATAATGAAAGATGCTGAAATCTCGCCGAGGTAGTCACGTGCAAGGATAACGGTAGATGTCACGACGACCATTACCAAGCCTGTCGCAACCCCTTTTATCGCACGTTTTACGTTTTTACCCATAGAGATAGTTTGCTCACGCAATACGACAGGGTGTTCGATAAGGCGTCTCAATAGTCGCATTTTGTTAGACAGGCGGGTTACTTCTTCGAGAACTCTCTGAGAGTTGTACTTATTAAGTTGACGGTGTGCTTGTTCTTTCTCGCAAAGCGTAATTAAACGTTGCTTTATCGTACTATAATCGCCTTCTCGTGGGAGGTGAGCGACAAGAGATAAGAACTTCTGCTCTGTGTACCACGATAAATAGTTATCGATGTTCACATAGTATCGTTTTAAGTTCTCTTCATAAGGAATGGAACGTCGAAGGCGTTTTAAAATATCGAGCGCCAGCTCAATGACTTCATCAACTTCATCTTCGGTGACTGAGTCTTTCTCTAATTTGTTCAGACTAGCAACCGCTTTGTCCAGCGCGATGACGTATTGATAAGCAAATAAACTCAAACTCACGCGGTATTGTTGGTTTGAAAGACCGCCCCTTTTGGCTAGTCGACTGTGAACCAAGGGGAGTAGAATCTCGGTACTGTAATAGGACCGTTGTTGAGTCATGGATGTGTAATAAAATTCGGATTCACTAATGATGTCGGGGTTGAGACCAAGCTCACCAGGCACAAAGAAGTAAATATCAAGATCGACATTTTTACTTTTCGCGAGTGCATGGCTAATTTTTAAGGTGGTTGAGTCTTGTTTATCGACGGTGACCAAAAAAAACTCCTGACTTTGCTAACGTATCCTTGCTTCTGAAAATCGTACTGTTCATGTAAGTGCAAGATTGCTAAAAGAATGACTGGGGCAACTAATTGAACGATAACAGCATAACAGAGCAGTATGCTTTTCTCTCTGATTTTCTTGTTAGTTTAGGTATAATTCCTCGTAAATTTAAAAAGAGACAATATCAATGATTAAAATTGGTCAAATTAACAGCTTAGAAGTCATTAAAAAGGCTGATTTTGGCGTATTTCTGGATGGTGATGATTACGGTTCTGTTTTGCTGCCGAACAAACACGTGCCTGAGGGGACGGAGATTGGCGACAAGATCGACGTATTTTTGTACTTTGATTCAGAAAGTCAGCTAGCTGCGACCATTGAAAAACCAATCGCTCAGGTAGGTGAATGGGGTCTGATGAAAATCGAAGGCGTCAATAAGACCGGAGCTTTTGTTAACTGGGGCATTAAAGATAAAGATTTGCTCATTCCATTTAGTGAACAGCGCGCACGTTTTTCTGCTGGCCAGACTATTTTGGTTTACGTATACACAGATAAAGCATCAGGTCGTATTGTTGGTACAACTAAGTTCAACAAATTGCTCGACAAGACACCTGCCAACTACGAAGTGAACCAACAAGTTGATTTGATCATCGCTGAACGCAGTCAACTGGGTTACAAAGCTATTATTAACGGAAAGCACTGGGGCATGATTTTTCCTTCAGATGTTTTTGGTAAATTGTTTGTTGGCAAAAAGCTGAAAGGTTTCATTAAGCAAATTCGTGAAGATGGCAAGATTGATCTGGCATTACAAAAAGTCGGTGTCGCGAAGATGGATGACCTTTCAAACAAGATCATAGAGCAACTGGAGAAGAAGGGCGGTTTTCTTCCTCTTAATGACAAATCTTCCCCAGAAGCGATTTTCGAAGCATTTCGTACCAGCAAGGGCACGTACAAAAAAACCATTGGTGGATTATACAAGCTGGGTAAGATCGTTATCGAGAAAGATGGTATCCGTTTGGCATAAGCTGCCAGTCCTGTAATCCAGTGAAATTACAGACAAAAAAAACGGCCCAAACTCTTCCTTACTTTGGGCCTAGGGGAAATGGCTCCGAGGAGCCTACGCTAAAACTTTTTTAGTCGCCTATTCTTGGGATTACTTATAAATAAAAGCAGTATAAATTTACTGCGTTAATACATTTAGTTTAGTACAGGCCACTCGGATCGCTAGAGCCCTAGGTCGCTTTCATGCTTTCAATAAAAAAGCCATCGTTATTACGATGGCTTTTTCTTTTATTTATCGATTAGTTATCGTTTATCAATAAAATTAAAATAAGTTTTTATCTCGTACTAATTCTCTCGGCAGACCATTTTTAATACGATTACTGACCCATTTCCCCAGGCCGATGATGGTTCCTTGATACTTCACTAAAACTTCGCCTTTACCAGATTTTATGTTCTCAGAAAGGTTCTGAGGACGGACATCACGTCCCATGTACCATTCGCGGGCCTCTTCAATTGACAACTCGATAGCATTGCTTTCTTCTCCAGTTGCCAGAGCAGTGGCAACCTGATGTTGCCAACGATAACCATTTTTGTGTGCTTCAGCGATTTTAATCCCCATTCGAGAAAAACGTAGTTCGCCAATCATCGGCTCTAACGCATCAGGGAACAGCCACACATCTTTATCACGCAGCCAAACTGTACTGTCTTCTGGAAGCTCAATGTCTAGTGCACTATTAAGCTGTTTCGCAATCTCTGCGGATTCCTTGTTGGTAGCTTTAGCAAACGGGAACTTGCCCATACGTTTTTTGACTTGCGGAGCATCAACAGAAGACGTCTTACGGATACGCGCAACGAAGAATCCTTCACAGTCATAAACCTGAGGGAAGATATGCAAAAAGCCTTCTTCGGTGAGCGCGGCTTTGGCATCTTCAAACAAGTTTTCCAGACTTTCAAACTCGACAGCATCACCAAATGTGTCTTTCAAGTGCTGGCAAACTTGTTGGTTTTCTTCCGTACTCAGAGTACAGGTTGAATACACCAGTACTCCGCCGGGCTTCAATGCATGAAATGCGCTTTCTATCAGATCCTTTTGAGTGTCAGCAATTTCTAACACAGACGCTTGTGTCCAGTTTTTCATCGCGTCTTCGTCTTTACGAACGGTTCCTTCACCGGAACATGGAGCGTCCAGCAGTACTGCGTCAAATTGTTCAGGTAACCAACCGCCAAATACTCGGCCATCAAAGTTACTGAGTGCCGCATTGCGAACACCACAACGTTCAATATTTGCATGAAGAACTTTAACGCGGCTTGCAGCATATTCGTTTGCAACTAGCACACCTTGATTATTCATCAGAGCGGCTATTTGTGTCGTCTTCGAACCAGGAGCTGCTGCAGTATCAAGAACAGCATGGTAAGACTCATCATTCATAAACAGGGCAGACACAGGCATCATCGAGCTTGCTTCCTGAATGTAGAATAATCCAGACATATGCTCTGCTGTGTTTCCTAGCGGTACAACCGATTCGTCTGCATCAATCCAAAAACCCGTTGTACACCAAGGCACTGGTGAGAGATTCCATCCTTTCTCTTGTGAGCGTTGGATAAAGTCTTCGACGCTTGTCTTTAGTGTGTTTACACGAATACTTTTGCGTAGAGGCCTTTGACACGCAGACACAAAGTCTTCCATGTTGAGATCAGCAGGTAAGATGGTTTGGATTTTTTCCAGAAACGCGTCTGGGATGTAAACGTTAGGATGCAATGTGGAGTCTCGTTTGCAGAATTTGCCGCAAATAATATACGAAAGCGATGCAGAAACGAATAGCCCCGGAGGTGGGAAATAAAAAAGAGCAGCGATTGCTGCTCTTTGCGATGGGGTTGTTCCTATGGCTTAGGAATCGGCGTGCGCCACTGTACCCACTTTTCTTCTGCCTGAGGATAGAGGAAGAAAGTCTGGCCACTTTTCGCTGCTGGCGGAATTTGCAATTGTTCAGGCGTGGAGAATGCGATGCCACCTCGGACGATGCTATCAATCGTTCCCGCTTTAATGTTTGCGCCTGTCAGACCAAAGGAAACATCGACACCAGATACGTTCCAGAACACACTGTTCTGGCGTACAAGATAGGCATATTCTGGTTTAAGCTTAATGGTCGTAACAATGCGATCTGCAAACTCTCCTAAGCGAACATCTGTCACTTGACCCACTTCCATTTGTCGGTAAAGAACCGGAGTACCAACCTCTACCGAGCCTCGTTGCTCACTTTGGAGGGTAAACATAACGCCATGGACTTGATCAAACTGTTTCTCTAATTGGAAACTAAATGCGGCATTACCTTTTCCAGGGTCTACGCTGATGGACTTAGCAACCAGAGCAGCGAGGTTTTTCACGCCGCCGAGACCGATTTCTGGTTCCGTTAACCAAAAACGTGATCTTTCAACCGCAATATTTGCTACATATTCAGGCAGGATACGCGCGGTTACTTCAACTAAATTTCGTTGAAAGTTTGGCACGACGAGAGTTACTTCACCTACGTTTACACCTTGATAAGTGATAGGCATGCCTTTCACGATTTCTTGGGTTCCGTCTGTTGTTAGCGAAATAACGCGCCCAAACTTGCGAGCTGTCTTTTGATCGGCATATAGCTTCCAATGTTGGCCGGTTTTGTTTTCAACCCCAGGAACAGAGTCGAACGCTATACCACCTTGAATAACGGATTTCAGAGGATGAGCTTTCACACTTACACCGGCAAGAGATGCATCGATCTCAATACCTGAGCGGTTCCAGAAAACCGTCTGCGAGGTTAAAAGGTGGGCAAATCTATTTTCAATACTTACCTGAATAACCACACCGCCATCGACCAAATGGAAGTCCGCCACGCTACCAACCGGAAGGTTGCGATAGAGCAGTGGACTGCCTTTTGACACAGAGGGTAATTCAGGTGCAAACAGAGTGAGCGTTTTAGAACCGCTGCGGTTTAACTGTGCCAGCTCCGCCAATGATTCACTTTGAAACAGTTGATACTGTTTCTGGATGCTCGAAGCGCCTTCACTCACGAAGCTGATCGACCCCGTAAGCAGTTGTTTGGCCGGCGGCACGGTAACGCTGAGTCCAGATTCTGTTAGCTCAGCAGAAGCACTACCAGTTACGTAAAATCGGTTGTTCGATTTGATTAAACGCTTGTATTCATGATCAATCAAAACATCCATATATACTTCATGCTGTGCACTTTGCCCCTCGTCAACTAAGCCGACATTAATAATGGAACCGACAATGATGCCTTTATATAGCACATTCGCACCGTTATCTAACCCAAATGAATTGTCAGCGATGAGACGAATTGCGATAGATTTTTGTTGTTGTTGATTAAACTCGTTTTTACGGATCGCGGTGAACTGGCGAGATCGTTCACCTTCTCCCGGGAAAATGGTCAGGTAATTGCCGCGAACCAGATTTGCGATGTTTTCCACGCCTGAAAGTGAAACCTTCGCTTCTTCGAGAATAAAACGAGTCCCCGTAGTCAGCATATCGCTGAATGCGGGTTGGATAGCGGCAGAGGCGATGATCACTTCTCGACCTTCAGAAAGGCTTAGGTCGGTAACCTGGCCGATTTCAATGCCGCGATACATAATAGGCGCGCCTTCACCACTGATGTTGTTGCCATCGGGTAAAATGATTTTGATAGCGATACCACGGCCAGCTGTTTTCAAGTCTTTGTATAAACGGAACTCAGTGTTTTCTTCAACTGGTTCTCCATCGTCCGGAGAGTCAACCGCGATAGCGCCGCCAAGTAGCGCACTCATGCTTTCTAAACGGACATCGACACCACCAAAACCTATATTTGCTCCAATACCGCTGACGTTCCAGAAACGGCTGCGATCGTTGATGATGTGTCGATACTGTTCTTGAATGTTTGCCTGAATGGTAAGCGATTTTGCATCGTCATCTAATTGATAGCTGTACACCGCTCCGATAGGAATCTTTTTATAGACGATCTGAGAACCGATAGAAATTCCACCTAAGTCTCGGCTCTTGAGTTTGATATTCAAACCTTGTGTCACTCTTAAGTCGGTGGGTGCGGTATCGAGTGCATGAAAGACCGTTTTGAACTCATCGCTATCGCCTGGTTGAATCGAAATGTAATTACCAGAAACAAGCGCATCCAATCCAGAGATACCGCTAAGGCTAGCCGTTGGTTTCACCAACCAAAAGCGGGTGTTCTCATTAAGCAATTTTGTCGCTTCCGGGTAGATATCTGCATCAACGTAAATGCTGCCGAGATCTTCCGTCAGGTTAATATCGCGAACCATACCCACTTCCATACCTTGATAGCGAATAGTGGTCCTCCCCGCGACTAAACCCGCAGCATCGGAAAAGTATATCTGTACACGCTGGCCAGCATCGTGGATCGATTTTACAACCAACCAACCGGCTAGTACCATCGTCAAAATCGGAAGCAGCCAAAGAGGAGAGATACCTTTACTCCTCTTAACTTCTGGCACGTATGACGTTTGAGAACTGTTCTGATCACTCATTAATTGACTCTTTTTGTGATTGTTTCGGGGCTTGGTCCCAGATAAGTCTTGGGTCGATACTGTCTGCCGCTAGCATGGTAAATACCACAACCAAACCAAAGGCGACGGCGCCAAGTCCTGGCGTGAAGTCGAGTATCTGACCACGGTCGATCAAGGTCATCATGATGGAAATAACAAACAAGTCCATCACAGACCATTTACCAATCCATTTAACAGCAAAGTAAACCATCATTCGTTGTCGCCTGAACACCGAACGTTTGAACTTTATACACAGCATGATGTACACAAGACCGAGGATTTTGACCACGGGCACGACAATACTGGCAACAAATATGATAGCGGCGATACCGTACATACCGCTGTTAACCAAAGAGGCAACACCAGAGAAAATGGTGTCTTCAAGGCGCTGTCCGTTAGTAATTAAAATCGAAATAGGGATAAGGTTCGCTGGGAAAATTGCGATCGTCGCAGCGATCAGATAGGCCCAAGTTTTCTGGATAGAGTGAGGCTTTCGGTGATACAACTCATGACCGCAACGCTGGCAGTTTTCATATTCTGGCTGAGATAAGTGACACTCATGACAATGCACATCTTTATGCTCAAACTCATAGTCTGTCTCCGGCTGCCAACTTTCCCAGTAACGGCGCACACTGATTCGGGAGATAAGTAGAACCGTGAATATTTGCAACAAACCCAGACCGATTAAACCGGGACCAACAAAGATATCGGAGTAGTCCTGAAGTTTGAAGCAGGAGACGGCAATACTTACCAGGAATACATCGAGCATTACCCAATGCTTGAGATGCTGAATCAGCCAGAGAGAAATACGTAACCCATTAAACCAGCGTTTATGGAGTGAAAGATGTGCGGTCACGACAGAGGCACAAACGGTAAAAGGGGCTAAAGAACTACAAAACAGTATCAGCAAGGAAAGCAGAATGAAGCCTTCTTCCATCAGTGCGATCATTCCTGATGGCAAGGTTGCCGGAATCATGACACCAAAGAGCCTGATGCTGATGAAGTTAAAAAAGTGAGAAGGGATAAATAAAAGAAGGCAAGTGACGGCGACGGCCAAATTGCCAGACAGGCTATGCTGACCACCACGATATAATTGTGTGCCGCATCGAGGACAGTAGGCGTGTTTACCTTTAGGTAGCTCGACGATGTCGACGGGAAGCTCACACCCTTGGCACAAACGTATCCGGCTAGGTTTCATGGCGTGCTTAAACAGAGAGGTCATAACGACCTCTCTAAGTGAAATGATTTAAGCGTGGGACTGAATGCCCCCATATAAAGTTTGATATAAGCCTTCTTGCTCAACTAACTCACCATGGGTCCCGGTTTGCGTCACTTTTCCATCTTCAAGTACATAAATCAAATCGGCTTGTTTAACCGCAGACAGACGATGCGCGACAATTAGAGTCGTTCTGCCGCGTAGGAATTCCGTTAGCGCCTTGTGTAGGGCTGCTTCTGTGGCTGTATCCAACGCAGACGTTGCTTCATCCAAAATAACAAATTGAGGATTACTTAACACCATTCTCGCTATCGCAAGACGTTGACGTTGACCGCCCGACAAACGGATACCGTTACGTCCAATTTGTGTATCTAAGCCGTGGTTAAGTTGAGAGATTACATCTTGTAGTTGCGCCACATCGAGTGCTCGCCACAATGACATCTCATCAAAGTCCCCACCAAGAGTCAGATTATGCCTTAAGGTATCGTTAAATAATATAGGTTGCTGTAATACCACGGCAATTTTGTTGCGGATCACTTCAAAACCGATATCGTCTGTTAGTTCATCATTGTAACGAATGTTTCCTGAGTTTTGACGGTAGACGCCTATCAGCAATTGAATCAACGTAGATTTACCACCGCCACTTGCTCCAACCAATGCAACCTTTTTACCTGCTGGAATATGCAAAGAGAGGTTGTCCAGAACCAGATGTTCATTGTTGTATGAGAAATTAACGTTTTCTACTTTCACATCGACTTCGCGGTCCTCGGTGAAAGGATTCACTTTCGATGGTGGTCTGTTTTCTTCTTCTAGCTGCAATAGGTCATTAATGCGTTTTAACGCCGCTTTGGCACTGTACCAGGAGAACTGGATGCCAAGTAATTCCTGAACAGGAGATAGCATAAACCAAAGGTAACCAAATACGGCAAAGATCTGCCCAATGGTTAAGTCGCTAAATAGAACCATGAGCATGGCGACTGCGCGGAATAATTCGAAACCAATCAGAAAGAGTAGGAAGGAAAGGCGTCCGGCCGCTTCAGATTGCCAGGCATATTTGTCGGCATCTAATCTGACTTGATCAGCACTGGTTTTAAGTTGTTGGAGGAACTCGCGCTCTTTGTTGGCAGCACGTAGTTGATAGATACCATCCAACGTTTCCACTAAACGATTTTGAAAAACCTCAAAAGAGTGATTTTCTTTGCGTTTTAAGTGCTTGACCATACTGCCAAGTTTACTCGAAAAGTAGATGACAATTGGGTTCACCAACAAGATGAACAGACCCAAACGCCAGTCAAGCCAAAGCAGAACGATTGCAGTTCCGATTACAGTCAGTAAACTAATGACAAATTTTGCGAGCGTTGAACCGATAAATTGGTCAATAGTTTCGATGTCAGTAATCAGGTGAGCGTTGATCCCACCGCTGCCTTTGGTTTCGTATTGGCGAATACTGATTCGACCCAGTTTGTCGATCATCTTACTGCGTATTTCAAAGGTGATGGTCTTGGAAACCAACGTGAACTGACGACTTTGAACAATGTTAAGTGCCTGGCTGGCGGCTCGCATCAGAACAACCAACAGAAGCGTAAAGAAAATATAGCCAGTAGGGGTGTGCCACGCTTCTGGAAGCATGGAATTCATTGCGGCTATGCCAGTGGCCGGTTGATCCAATAAGACTTCATCCACCATTAATGGCATAAGAAGAGGGATTGGAACACTAATCAAGGTCGCCAAAACAGCAATCAAGTTCGCTAGAATAAGCTTGGACTTGTGCTTTTTTACTTGTGTTATCAACCAAGAACGGCTAATAGTGTCATCTTTCTGAATCATCGTAATTGAGAATAAGTCCTATTTTAAAGTAGGTCAGCATTTTAACGCTATCCCTTCATAATGGAAGCGTTATTAATAAGTAGGAAGTTAATATGAACATAGAACAGTATCAAAGACTAACCAAGCAAGCAGCTGCACTTATTGAATCAGAGCCAGACCTGATTGCTAACTTGGCAAACCTGAGCTCACTTCTGTTTATGGAGCTAGAAGACCTAAACTGGGCAGGTTTCTACCTGACAAAAGGTGATGAGCTGGTTCTTGGTCCGTTCCAGGGTAAGCCGGCTTGTGTCCGCATCCCAATGGGACGTGGAGTCTGTGGTACCGCAGCAAAAACTAACACTACACAAAGAGTATATGACGTTCACGAGTTTGAAGGACATATTGCTTGTGATGCAGCAAGTAATTCGGAAATTGTGATTCCGTTTACAATTAATGGGAAAGTTGCGGGTGTACTTGATATTGATAGCCCAAATATCGGTAGATTCAGTGAAACTGACGAAGAAGGTCTCACTCATTTTATGTCAGAAGTAGAAAAGCTGCTTAATTCACACGCGAACAACGCATAAATTAGTCCACGAGTGTGGTTTTTCCTTGGCATGTCACTATAATACGAGAATATTTTTTCTTAATGCTCTGCGGAAATCCGCTCAAACCAGGAACCCTCATGACTGAAAAGTTAAAAAACAGCAAAGAAGTTATTGCATATATTGCTGAATGTTTCCCTAAGTGCTTTACTTTAGAAGGTGAAGCAAAGCCCCTGAAAATTGGTATTTTTCAAGATCTTGCGGAACGTCTAAATGAAGACGAAAAAGTAAGCAAAACTCAGCTTCGTGCAGCGTTAAGACAGTACACTTCATCATGGCGTTACCTACACGGTGTAAAACCAGGTGCGGTACGTGTTGATCTAGATGGCAATCCATGTGGTGAGCTAGAAGAAGAACACGTAGAACACGCAAAAGCGACACTAACTGAAAGCAAAGCGAAAGTTCAAGCTCGTCGTAAAGAACAAGCACAGAAAGCTCGTGAAGAGGGTAAGGCGAAAGCGAAACCAGCGGCTAATAAAAAGCCTCAACAGCCTCGTCGCGCTAACAAACCAAAAGTACAAAAAGAAACTCAGCCTGTAGAAACACGCGCGCTAAATGCTGACGAAATCACAGTAGGTAATGCAGTTAACGTGAACATGGGCAAAGGAAACATGGCAGCGACCATTGTTGAAGTCAATAAGGATGATGTACGTGTTCAACTAGCTAACGGCCTACAAATGGTTGTAAAAGCGGAGCACTTGCGCGCATAAGGGAGATACTCCTACGCATGAATTGCCGTTCAAAAGTGACCCTGATCGCTGCTAGCTTATTGCTAGCAGCATCAGCTCAGGCTCTCGAAGCCAAACTACATAAAGATGACTTGCCGGTGCTTACTCCTGAAGTTCAGCACGAAACGGCTAGCAAACGAGTCACCTCTCGATTTACCCGCTCTCATTATAAGCACTTCAGTCTGGATGATGATTTCTCCAAAGCGATTTTTGAACGCTATGTAGAAATGCTTGATTATAATAGAAATATTTTTACTCAAGCAGACATTGATTCGTTCAATCAATGGTCAGTTCAACTGGATGATCAGCTCAAATCAGGTAACAACCAGATTGCTTTCGACGTTTACAATCTTTCGATGCAAAAACGTTTTGAGCGTTTTGCCTATGCATTGACGTTACTCGACAATGAAATCAAGTTTGATATTGATGATGAAATTGAACTTGATCGTTCAGAAGCTGCATGGCCGAAAGATGAGCAAGAGATCAATGAGTTGTGGCGCAAACGTGTTAAATACGATGCATTAAATCTAAAACTGACTGGCAAAGAATGGCCAGAAATAAAAGAAGTTTTAGAGAAGCGTTACAACAACGCAATGAAGCGAATCACTCAGACCAACAATGAAGATGCATTCCAACTTTACATGAATGCCTTCGCACGACAGGTCGATCCTCACACTAGTTACCTTTCTCCGCGTAACGCAGAACAGTTCCAGTCAGAGATGAACCTTTCATTGGAAGGGATTGGTGCTGTTTTACAATTAACGGATGATTACACGGTTATTCGTTCGTTAGTTGCTGGTGGACCAGCGTCAAAGAGCAAGCAACTTGGTGAAGGTGACCGAATCATTGGTGTTGGCCAAGATGGTGAAGAGATTGTCGATATCATTGGATGGCGCTTAGATGATGTTGTAGAGTTAATCAAAGGTCCGAAAGGGACAAAGGTTAACCTACAAATATTGCCGGAAGCCTCTGGAGCCAAGAGTTACATTGTCACTATTGTGCGAGACAAAGTACGTTTGGAAGACCGTGCTGTTAAATCGGAAATTATTGAAAAAGATGGAAAGAAAATCGGAGTACTTGAAGTCCCGAGTTTCTATGTCGGTCTTTCTCAAGACACAGATAAACTGCTTTCAGAGTTAAAGACTAAGAAAGTTGATGGTGTCATTGTTGATTTACGTAATAACGGCGGCGGCGCATTAACTGAAGCAACAGCACTAACGGGCCTGTTCATTAAGGATGGTCCGGTCGTACAAGTTCGCGACAGTTACGGTCGTATTAAGGTCAATGCCGACACTGATGGGCAAATCAGCTACGACGGTCCATTAACGGTTTTGATTAACCGCTATAGTGCATCTGCTTCGGAAATCTTTGCAGCAGCAATGCAAGATTACGGTCGAGCTATCATTCTCGGTGAGAATTCTTTTGGTAAAGGAACTGTACAGCAGCACCGTTCGTTGAACCATATTTATGATCTTTTTGATAAAGAGCTAGGTTATGTTCAATACACGATTCAGAAGTTCTACCGTATCGATGGTGGTAGTACTCAAAACCGTGGGGTAGCGCCGGATATTGCTTATCCAACGCCTATTGAAGCTTCTGAAACCGGTGAAAGTGTTGAGGAAAATGCGTTGCCTTGGGATAGTATCGACAAAGCAATTTACGAAACTTACCCAAGTAATAAAGCATTAGTCGAAACTCTGACGACTTTACATAACAAGCGTATCGCGGATGAAATGGAATTTCGTTTCATCAACGAGGATATTCAGAAATATCGTAAAGAGAAAGATAATAACTTCTTGTCTCTTAACGAAAAAGTGCGTAAAGGTGAACAAGATTCTGAAGATGTACTTCGTCTAGAACGCATTAATGAGCGTCAAAAAGCTTCAGGCAAAAAGCCATATAAGTCATTAGAAGATGTGCCTAAAGACTATGAAGCCCCAGATGTATATCTTGATGAATCTGTCTCAATTATGATTGATATGCTAAAAGCGTCGAATCAGTCATAAAGACTAGTAATTCAGTACCACAAGAGCGAGTCCTGACGACTCGCTCTTTTTTTTATCTCTTTTAGTCTGTTTTTCACCGGAATATCGAGATAAATATGCGCTTTTTTTGTACTAATAATTTACGTGATGTAGCTCCAATATTTCGCCAAAACGGAGGCTAAAGCCTAAGCTAAAAGAAAATGATAAGGATGCCGGTATGAAATGGTTCTTTATTTTACTTAGTCTTTTTTGCTTTAGTGTGTTGAGCGCAGACGCAGATAACGCCAGAGAAAGAGAAGAAGAATTAAGTCATTTTGACACCCCGTTTCTAATCGGGGATTGGTACTTGCTGAATCCTAACCCAGGAGAGTCGGCGGAAAATTTTCGCGCCATCAAATTATCTTTGGGATCAGACTATATGTTTTCCATAGATATTCAAAAAAAAGACTACTCAGTTGACCACTGGGAAGGGCTTTATAATGTCAGTGAAGATACCATTGTTCTTGGTCTAAATACCGATGAGCCTCAAATATACGCATATCAGAATAATCACAATACACTCGATCTAAACGGTGTAACTTTCACAAAAGGTCTTTCAAATGCGCTTGCTGGTATCTGGTCAAGTTCCTATGTTTCTGGATCGGGATTGGCGGCGAGTAAAATCAATCACATGGATTTAATTCTTCAGCCGGATTTTGTGTTTTTGTTCCGAGTGTCAAATGAGGCCGGGAAAGAATCCATCAAACAAGGTGTGTTTTATACAGAGGATGAGTATTTGGTTCTTCTGTACGAAAATGGAGAACATGGTACTACGTATAAACTCAATAAAAACGAGTTGACGATAGAAGACTCAAATGGTGATATGTACGCGGTTTTAAATCGAGTAACGCAATAGCTCAATAACGTACTTTATAATTAATTTACCGTGACTTATGACCGGTGAAAACTAAAATGTTGTGTAATTGTTAATCATAAAGTAGAGCTAGAACACTATTAGCTCTATTTTTTTGTAGAAAGACTTGTATTTTGATACCACAGCCCCTACAAATAGCTTATATATTGATACCACTTCAGCTTTTATTCATCTAAAGAAGTGGTTGTTTGTTCTTCGACATACAAGGATTTATGGACATGTCCCAAGCTCCCCAAGCCAAATATCGTAAAGATTATAAAGCGCCATCTCATACTATTACCGACATTGATCTTACTTTTGATCTTTATGATAACGACACAATTGTCACTGCTGTTTCAAAGGTAGTTCAAAAGGGTGAACTGACCTCACTGGAGTTGGATGGTGAAGGGTTAGAGCTTCGTTCTGTCAAAGTGAACGGAGAAGACTGGGCACACCATGAAGTTAAAGAATCCTCTCTGGTACTGTCCAATCTTCCAACTGAGTTTTTACTTGAGATCATCACCAAGATTGATCCTGAAGCAAACACGGCACTTGAAGGTTTATACAAATCTGGAGGTGCTTTCTGTACTCAATGTGAAGCAGAAGGCTTCCGCCGCATTACGTACTATCTGGATCGCCCGGATGTGTTAGCAAAGTACACTACAACAGTGATAGCAGATAAAGGGGCTTACCCTTACTTGTTGAGCAATGGTAACCGCATAGCAGAAGGCGAAGTAGAAAATGGTCGTCACTGGGTTAAATGGCAAGACCCGCATCCAAAACCAGCCTATCTATTTGCATTGGTTGCGGGTGATTTTGATGTACTGCGTGATAAGTACACCACAATGTCAGGTCGTGATGTAGATCTGGAGATTTTCGTTGATAAAGGAAACCTTGATCGTGCGCCTCATGCTATGACTTCGCTGATCAACTCCATGAAGTGGGATGAAGAGCGCTTCGGCCTTGAGTACGATCTCGACATCTACATGATCGTAGCTGTCGATTTCTTTAATATGGGTGCGATGGAAAATAAAGGCTTGAATATCTTTAACTCGAAGTTTGTTCTAGCGAATGACCAAACGGCTACAGACCGCGATTATCTTGGTATTGAAGCAGTAATTGGCCACGAGTACTTCCATAACTGGACAGGTAACCGTGTGACTTGTCGCGACTGGTTCCAATTAAGCTTAAAAGAAGGGCTAACGGTATTCCGTGATCAAGAATTCTCTTCTGATCTTGGTTCCCGCGCTGTTAACCGCATTGATAATGTTCGAATTATCCGTGGTCCTCAGTTCGCTGAAGACTCAAGCCCAATGTCGCATCCAATTCGCCCTGATAAAGTGATCGAGATGAATAACTTCTACACCTTAACTGTTTATGAAAAAGGTAGTGAAGTGATTCGTATGTACCATACCTTATTGGGTGAAGAAGGGTTCCAAAAAGGCATGAAGCTGTACTTCGAACGCCACGATGGTACAGCTGCGACTTGTGAAGACTTTGTCTCTGCAATGGAAGATGCAACGGGTGTCGATCTAAAACAATTCCGCCTATGGTATAGCCAGTCTGGTACGCCAACATTACGCGTAAACAGCGAGTACAATGCACAAGCGAATACATATTCTCTGACAGTGGAGCAGTTTACTGAAGCGACGCATGATCAATCAGAGAAACAAGCACTGCACATTCCATTTGATATCGAATTGTATGATGAAAATGGTCAGGTTATTCCGTTGATTATAGATGGCAAATCTGTTCATAACGTGTTGGATATTAAGCAAGACAAGCAGACGTTTGTGTTTGAAAATGTGGAAGTGAAGCCAGTACCATCCTTACTTCGAGAGTTCTCGGCTCCGGTTAAACTAGAATACGATTACAGCGATGACGAGCTTACTTTCCTGATGAAGCATGCCACTAACGACTTTGCTCGTTGGGATGCTAGCCAAATGCTATTGGCAAAATACATCCGTCAAAATGTGATTAATGTCCAAGCTGGCCAGGAAGTTAAACTGTCTGAAGAAGTGATTGATGCGTTCCGTGGCGTATTGCTTGACGCAAACCTTGAGCCAGCGTTTATCGCGCACGTCCTCTCACTACCTTCGATCAATGAAATCACCGGTTGGTATCAACAGATTGATATTGATGCTGTGGATGCTGTACTGAATGGAATTACACTGTCACTTTCTAAAGAGTTAGAAGAGGAACTGGGTGCGACATACCACGTTTTAAAACAAGCAGTGTACTCAATAGATCACGATTCTATTGGTAAGCGAGCACTGCGTAATCAGTGTCTGCAATTTCTGGCTCATACAGATAAAGGTAACGAACTGGTTAGCGCGCAATACGAATCTGCGAACAATATGACAGATACGATTGCGGCAATGACAGCGGCGAATAGTGCACAACTTGAATGTCGTGAATTACTAATGTCGGATTATAGCGATAAGTGGAAACATGACGGTCTGGTTATGGACAAGTGGTTTACACTACAAGGTAGTAACCCTGCAAAAGATGCGCTAGAAAAAGTCAAAGCTACCATGTCTCATGAAGCTTTCAGTTTGAAAAATCCAAACCGTACTCGTAGCTTAATTGGCTCATTCTTAGGCGCAAACCCTGTTCGTTTCCACGATAAGTCTGGTTCAGGTTACCAGTTTGCTGGCGAGATTCTCCGTCAGTTAAATGACACGAACCCTCAAGTGGCTTCGCGTCTGATCGATCCACTACTTAAATTCCGTAAGTACGATGAAAGTCGTCAAGATCTGATCCGTGCGGAACTTGAGAAACTAAAAGCGATGGATAATCTGGCAAACGATTTGTTTGAAAAAGTCAGTAAAGCTCTGGACGAATAATCCATAAAAGAATAGGGTGGCGACAAAGGCCGCCCTTTTTTATGACGTTTTTTCTTTCATGAAGCACTATTATTTTACTCTTAACATTCCGTATCAAACATTTCTGTCACATTACTCTGGTGTTTCAAACGCTATCCAAGTAGTGACCCATAACGGATTAAGGTTGCAGTTGCCTGCGAACAAATTCAGACCATTTCTTAGCCAATTAGGCATTAGAGGCCAATTTAGACTAACAACTGACCAAAATAACAAGTTTATTAAGTTGGAAACTCTGTGATGTGAGGCATTTTCAGGTGTTTAAATAGGAATCTTAGTCACAGAATCAGACATTTCACCTCATACCACCACTAATAGTTGTTAAACATTTGTAATTATCCTTTTACAATAGGCCGTATGCATTACCAATGCTTAGTTTTCAGGAAATCCCCCCTGTTGCTGAGTCCCCCTACAAAACAACAATTATTCTGTGGAGTGTGAATATGACCGCGCGTGAAAATGTAGTGCCGGTTCTTCTTGAAAAAGTTTACCAACTGATTCAAGACAAACTCGAGCTTTCTCACCAGACGCTTGTAACAAAACTTGCTAAGCACTTATTTAGTAACATTTCTAATGATGACCTGATTCAGAGAAACGAATCTGATCTCTATGGTGCTGTTATCAGCCTCTGGCATCATATTAATGAAAAGAATCCAGAAGAGATTTCGGTACAAGTCTTCAACCCGACTGTTAGCCGTCACGGCTGGCAATCAACTCACACAATCGTAGAAGTTGTTGTTCCAGATAGTCCATTTTTAGTGGATTCAATCAAGATGGCGTTAGCACGCTTAGACTTGGTTTCTCATCTAATGTTAAATAATCCCACTCAACTGCAACGAGATGAAAGCGGTCACGTGATCGACGTGAATGGTGAGGGGGGTGTTCTTCAGTCTCTATTCCATATTGAAGTCGATCGTCTAACCAGCAAAGATGAGATGCATGCGCTAAAAGCGGAACTTATCGACATCCTTTCCGATACTCGTCTAGTCGTTAGCGATTGGAAACCGATGGTTGACAAGTTGATAGTGGTTACCGATCAACTTGAGAAGGATAAAGATCGAGTTTCAATCCAAAAAGATCGTATGGATGAAACCATTGCGTTTCTTCGTTGGTTAGGGGAACACAACTTTACCTTTATGGGCTACAAAGAGTACGACCTATTTGAAGACAATGGTGATACAGAACTAAGACCAGTAAAAGAGAAGGGACTTGGCCTGTTTGCTGATGACAAACGTATTCGTAGCGTTAAGTTAGCAGAGTTGTCAGATTCGGCACGACTAGAAGCGAAAAAACCATACGCTCTAATCATGACAAAAGGTAATCGACCATGTCGTATTCACCGTCCGGCTTATACCGACTATATCGGCATTAAGAAATTTGATGAAAATGGCAAAGTGATTGGTGAACACCGTTTCACAGGCCTATACACATCGGCAGTATACAACCAGGCAGTACAAAGTATTCCTCTTATTCGTGAAAAAGTGGATCGTATCCTTGCGGCAAGTGGTTACCGTCATGGCTCGTACTCTTACAAAGCACTGCACAATATTTTAGAAAACTATCCGCGTGATGAACTGCTACAAGCGAACGAAGAAGAGTTGCTCGAAGTCGGCATGGGCGTGGTACAAATGCAAGATCGTGACTTAATACGAGTATTTGTTCGCAAAGACCCGTTCGGTCGCTTCTTCAGTTGCATGGTTTATGTCACAAAAGAACGCTACAACACAGAGCTTCGTCGCCAGACTCAACGTATTTTTAAGCAGTACTTCGGCTCTGAACAAGAAGTTGAGTTTACGACTTACTTCTCAGAAAGTCCTTTGGCAAGAACACATTACATTGTTCGTGTAGACAATAATAACATTGACGTAGACGTGAAAAAGATCGAGCAGAATCTAATGGAAGTTTCCACCTCTTGGGACGACAGACTGAAAGAGTCTATCATTGCTAATTTCGGTGAAAGTAAAGGTCTTCCACTTTCAAAAGAATACATGAGTGCGTTCCCGCGTTCGTATAAAGAAGACATGATGCCGGGCTCTGCTGTGGCGGACATTGAACGTCTAGAAGCATTGAGCGATGACAATAAGTTGGGCATGTTGTTCTACCGTGCTCAAGAAGTAGCAACTGACTCAAAAGCAGTTCGTTTGAAACTTTACCATCGCGACGAACCGATCCATCTTTCTGACGTGATGCCAATGTTGGAAAACTTAGGTCTACGCGTGATCGGTGAATCACCATATGAAATTGAGAAGACTAATGGTCAGACATTCTGGATCCTAGATTTCTCAATGCTGCATAAGAGTGAAAAGACTGTTGATCTTCGCGAAGCACGAGATCGATTCCAGCAAGCGTTTGCAGCAATTTGGTCTGGCAACCTAGAAAGTGATGGCTTTAACCGACTTGTTCTGGGTGCATCACTAACTGGACGTGAAATTTCAATTCTTCGTGCTTACGCACGTTACATGCGTCAAGTTGGCTTCCCGTTTAGTCAACAGTATATTGAAGATACGCTAAGCCACTACCCAGATCTAGCAACGGGTCTAGTGACACTGTTTGCGAAGCGATTCGATCCTAAGTTCAAAGGCAGTGAAAAAGGTCAGAACGATCTTATCAAGAAGCTAACTGAGCAATTGGATCGTGTAGAAAGCTTGGATGATGATCGTATCATTCGTCGTTACATGGAAATGATCCTGGCGACGCTACGTACCAATTACTACCAAACAGACGAAAACAAACAGCCTAAGCCTTGGTTGTCGTTGAAAATGAAGCCAAGTGAAATTCCAGAGATTCCGCAACCTGTACCGGCATTCGAAATTTTCGTTTACGCACCGGACATCGAAGGTGTTCATTTACGTGGTGGTAAAGTTGCTCGTGGTGGCCTACGTTGGTCTGATCGCCAGGAAGATTTCCGTACTGAGATTCTTGGCTTGGTTAAAGCACAGCAAGTTAAGAACACCGTTATTGTTCCTGTAGGTGCTAAAGGTGGTTTCGTATGTAAACGTCAACCATCATTAACAAACCGTGACGAAATTTTTGCTGAAGGTCAACGCTGTTACAAGCGTTTCATCCGTGCGTTGCTTGATGTATCAGACAACATCATCGAAGGCGAAGTAGTTCCTCCGCAAAGTGTTGTCCGTCATGATGAAGATGACCCATATTTGGTTGTTGCAGCAGATAAAGGTACGGCGACGTTCTCTGATCTAGCTAACTCAGTATCTGATGAATACAACTTCTGGTTGGGTGACGCATTTGCTTCTGGTGGCTCTAACGGTTACGACCACAAAGCAATGGGTATCACAGCTAAAGGTGGCTGGGAGTCAGTGAAGCGTCATTTCCGTGAAATGGGAATCGACTGCCAAACAACAGACTTTACTGCGATTGGTGTGGGTGACATGGCAGGGGATGTATTTGGTAACGGTATGCTGCTTTCGAAGCATATTCGTCTACAAGCCGCATTCAACCACATGAACATCTTTATTGATCCAAACCCAGATTCAGCTTCTAGCTGGGAAGAGCGTAACCGATTGTTTAATCTACCAAGATCAAGCTGGGAAGATTACAACAAAGATTTGATCTCTCAAGGTGGTGGTATTTTCTCTCGTCGTGCGAAATCGATCCAACTGACACCTGAAATTCAGAAAATGTTGGGTACGAAGAAAGCATCTCTGGCGCCAAACGATCTGATTAAGATGATCCTGAAAATGAAAGTGGATCTTCTTTGGAATGGTGGTATTGGTACTTACGTTAAAGCTTCTCATGAGACGCACACCGATGTAGGTGACCGTGCAAACGACATGCTACGAATCGATGGCCGTGATTTAAGAGCTAAAGTAGTAGGTGAAGGCGGTAACTTAGGTATGACTCAGCAAGGTCGTATCGAATACGCACTCAACGGTGGCCGTGTGAACACCGACTTCGTTGATAACGTAGGTGGTGTTGACTGTTCGGATAACGAAGTAAACATCAAGATCTTCCTGAATGGTCTGGTCTCTAATGGTGATCTCACTATTAAGCAACGTAACCAGATCTTAGAGTCTATGGAAGATGAAGTTGGCGAAATCGTTCTGGATGACGCGTACTGCCAATCAGAGTCTATCTCTGTTACCGAGCAGCAAGGTGTCAGCGTCGTTAAAGAGCAGATTCGATTCATTCATACCATGGAAAAAGCAGGGTACTTGGATCGTGCTCTGGAATACATTCCAGATGATGAGACGCTGCTTGAGCGTGAGAAGCAAGGCCTTGGTCTAACTCGCCCAGAGCTATCTGTATTGGTTGCTTACGGCAAAATGGTTCTGAAACAGCTGCTTGCAACAGACGAAATTGCGAATGATGAGTTCCACGCTAAACAGTTAGTTGCGTACTTCCCAAGTGAGTTACGCCGTAACTATAAAGATCAAATGGTTAATCATCCGCTGCGTGTTGAAATTATCGCAACTGCGTTAGCAAACCAAATGGTCAACGAGATGGGCTGTAACTTTGTCACTCGTCTACAAGAAGAAACAGGTGCAAGCGTTGTTGATATCGCGAATGCTTACAGTGCAGCACGTGAAATTTTCGAACTAGAATCGATTCTTAACCAGACTCGTGAACTGGACAACGTAGCGGCAGCACAAGCTCAATACGAAATCATGTTCTACGTTCGTCGTGCACTACGCCGTATCGCACGTTGGCTACTACGTAATCGCAGCGGTAAGTACACGGTAGGTGAGTTGATCAACCTTTACAAACAAGATGTGAATGTTATCAGTGAAACACTGGATACTATGCTTGTTGAGTCAGAAGTTGAAGAACACAACGAAGTCGCATTGGCGTGGATTGGAAAAGGTGTCGAAGAGTCACTTGCTCATAAAGTTGCGCGTCTATCTAGCCTTCAGTCTGCATTGGATATCTCTGCAGTCGCGAGTGAAACGGGTAAAACAGTTGAGCAAGCGTCTAAGTTGTACTTCAACTTAGGTGATCGTCTATCTCTGCATTGGTTCTTGAAGCAAATCAACAACCAAGCGGTCGACAACAACTGGCAAGCTCTAGCGAGAGCGGCATTCCGTGAAGACTTAGATTGGCAGCAACGTCAGTTAACCGCTCAGGTACTAAGTTGTGCATGTGCGACAGAAGAGTTCGATGTAATGGAAGCGCTCGATCATTGGATCGATACTAACGAGCCTTCGCTGCAACGTTGGGAGAGTATCCTCAACGAGTTTAAAGTAGGCTCTGTACATGAGTTTGCGAAATTCTCAGTTGCACTTCGCGAACTGGTACTTCTTAACTTGAACTGTTCATCTATCGAGTAGAAGAGAAAGGTCAAACAAAGCCCCGTAGAAATACGGGGCTTTTTTTATACTCGGTCAGGATTTTATTAAAATTAACGTTACAATGTAACATTGATTTGAACTTTAAATGTACTGAAATCGATTGCTTTCCTGTAATTAATTATGAATTTTGAGAACAAAAAATTCCAATAAGCTACTGTTTTAACTAAATATTTTATTTTGAAAAATATGTTTTTACTTAATCCGTTCATTTTCATTGAATTACGATTAAAAACAGTAAATAATATTGTCCCGTTTACACGGGGCTTTTTTCTTTCGGAGGCACAATGCTTTACCGTCTAGCCAGAACTGGCTTTTTCCAACTTGATGCCGAAAAGGCACATGATCTAGCAATTAAGAACTTCCAACGCTTTAACGGCACACCTCTTGATCTTTTCTATCGTCAACAATTACCAAATCGTCCAGTAGATTGCATGGGGTTAACATTCCGTAACCCTGTAGGTCTAGCTGCTGGTTTAGATAAAAACGGCGAATGTATCGAAGCGTTTGACGCGATGGGCTTTGGTTTCGTTGAAGTCGGTACTGTAACTCCACGTCCTCAACCTGGCAATGATAAGCCACGCTTATTCCGTTTGGTGGAAGCCGAGGGCATCATTAACCGCATGGGTTTTAACAATTTGGGCGTTGATAACCTGGTTGAAAATGTTAAGAAAGCGAAGTTCAACTGCGTTCTAGGCATCAATATCGGTAAGAATAAAGACACTCCGATAGAGAAAGGGGCAGAAGACTACCTGATTTGTATGGAAAAAGTATACGAATACGCTGGTTATATCGCAGTGAATATTTCTTCTCCAAACACTCCAGGATTACGTTCTCTTCAGTACGGTGAGGCACTTGATGAGCTGCTTTCTGAACTAAAAGTGAAACAGGCTGAGCTGGAAAAGAAACATGGTAAATATGTACCGTTAGCTCTTAAGATAGCACCAGACTTAAGTGACGACGAGATCGTTCAGATTTGTGAGTCTCTGATTAAGAACAATATTGATGGTGTGATCGCAACCAACACCACGCTTGATCGCACTGTTGTTGAAGGAATGAAACACGCAAACGAAGCGGGTGGGTTAAGTGGCCGTCCGGTACAGTCTCGTTCTACAGAAGTAGTTCGTAAACTTCACGAAACGCTTGGAGACAAACTTCCGATTATTGGTGTTGGTGGTATTGACTCTTATGTTGCGGCAAAAGAAAAGATGATGGCAGGTGCTAAACTGGTTCAAGTTTACACTGGCTTCATTTACCACGGACCTGGTTTAGTACGAGATATTGTTAAAAATCTGTAAATAAATTTAACAAATAGCTGAGTTTTCAGTGCTTATTACATAAAAAGAGGATCTTGTTTCCTCTTTTTTTTTGTCCGTTCATTTGTAGAATTTAGAAAATCATGAGTAGGTAATTAAGCGTCTTACCTCTTTACCACTGATTTAACTAGTCAAGAGAGAACGGAATAATGCTTAAACCCAGCGACAAATGGAATTGGTATTTTGACGAGCATAAAGCTTGCTTAATGCTGGATTTAGGGGAGGAAATGATTTTCCAAACCAATCTATCCCGAAAGCTGTTAGTCAACTGCGCCTTCTCAAACAACGAATTTACGGTGGATGATGCCAGCGCGTTCCAGACTTTCAATGAACGCATACGGTGTCTAGACATCGGTGAATACCGCCAAGCAGAGCTAACACTGTACTGCGTAGCTGCAAAACGCTTTCATAAGCCAGTACAACCTAAAAGTTGGTTTTTCGATGCTCAGTCTTCTGGATATGAGCCTGAAGAAGGGGACATGGTCTTCTTAACCAATCAATATTCTGAAGGCGTATTCATTGTCTTAGAGCCAGGTGAAACATCGAGCCTGTGCGCTTATGTCGGGCAGGAAGAGTTCATTCTTGATGGTTCTAAATCCCTTCCGTTCGGCCAGCCAATTAAAGTAATGCACGACCGTATGGCTTGTGCGAGCCACCTTTTTGTGATGGCTCCTATGGCTATGGTGGGATAAACCGATTTATTTTCTTTATTTCGTTCCTTTGTTTGCCTTAATCGACCGCTGCAGGTCGATTTTTTTTATCCATTTTCTTCGTCACTCTGCATAACTGACTACTGTAATTGTACGTTTTTCATACACGTAACCATGAAGTAGCTCACTTTTATTCCACTTTTTTTACCTTAGTTTTCTCTAATATTAGGCAACTTGGCGCTTAACATTTGCCTTTTTATTCCCCTATACACATCAAATGTAATTAAATAACAACGTAATTTTTGGTTTGGTATATACCAAATATTATGTGAATGAGTATTCACTATCGCTATATTAGCCATTAAGTTGTCGTGAAAAAGAATGGACAATTAATAAAGGAAAATTGAAATGTAGGAACTTTCAGATCACTTGAATGGCGAGTGTTTGTTCTAACGAAAGGGAAAATACCTTTAAAAACGAAGCATTGATCGTAAAGTCAGGTATAATTGAAGCCATTTTTTATCAGCGAAAGAACACTATGAATCAATATCTCGCGGTAACTTCAAATGGCATGGAAAATTTGCTTGTTGAAGAACTGACTAAACTAGGCATCGAAGATGCGAAACCAGTACAGGCAGGCGTAAAATTTAAAGCCTCAAAGGAACAAATTTATCGCTGTTGTTTGTGGAGCCGCCTAGCGTCTCGATTTGTACGTGTTTTATCTGAATTTACCTGTAACGACGATATGGACCTATACCTTTCTACGTCGTCGATTAACTGGGTAAACCATTTCCACAGTTCAAAGCGTTTTGTCGTCGACTTTAACGGTACAAACCGAGAAATCCGCAATAGCCAATACGGTGCTATGAAAGTAAAAGACGGCATCGTAGATTGCTTTGAAAAGAAAGGGTTGCCACGTCCAAACATCAGCAAAGAACGTCCAGATATTCGCGTTCATGTTCGTTTGCACAAAGATAAAGCGTTGCTTGGTGTTGATATGGTGGGTAGTGGTCTTCATCAACGTGGTTACCGTCCAGAATCTGGTCGTGCACCTCTTCGTGAAACATTAGCGGCCGCCATTATCATGCGTTGTGGGTGGGATGGTCACCAGCCACTTCTGGATCCTATGTGTGGTTCAGGTACGCTACTTATCGAGGCTGCGATGATGGCCGCTAACATGGCTCCTGGCGTTAAGCGCAAGCAGTGGGGGTTTGAGTCTCTGGAAGACTTCGATCCTGAGCTGTGGTCAGAGATTAAATCTGAAGCGAATGTACAGGCTCGTCGTGGCGTCAAAAAAGTTGACGCTAAGTTTTTCGGCTTCGATAACGATCCTAAGGTTTTGAAAGTAGCACAAGATAACGCACGCAGAGCGGGTGTAGAAGAACTCATCGAATTCGCGCAAGGCGATGCTGCAAGGCTTACTCGTCCTGCTGGATTCGAAAATGGCGTTATCGTTTCAAACCCACCTTATGGTGAGCGTTTGGGTACTGAGCCTGGTTTGATTGCGCTATACACAGCGTTTGGTGGTCAACTTAAGTCTGAGTTTGGTGGTTGCAAAGCTTCTATTTTCTCTAGTTCTGATGAACTACTTAGTTGCTTGCGCATGCGTGCAGATAAACAATTCAAATTGAACAATGGTGCGTTACAGTGTCACCAAAAGAACTACTCGATAGCTGAGCGTAGCGCTGATGAAGTAAAAGGTGCGGACTCAAACGTTCAAATCGCACCAGACTTCTCTAACCGCCTTAAAAAGAATATCGGTAAAATCGGTAAATGGGCTCGTAAAGAAGAGCTAGATTGCTACCGTATCTACGACGCAGATCTTCCTGAATACAACGTGGCAATTGATGTATACGGTGACCAAATCGTTATTCAAGAATACGCGGCGCCAAAGAATATTCCTGAAGAAAAAGCAAAACGTCGTCTGACGGATATCATTCGCGCGACAATTCAGGTTGCTGGTGTTGAAGCCAACAAAGTTGTACTTAAAGTCCGTGAGAAACAGAAAGGGCGCAATCAATACCAAAAACTCGGTCAGGTTTCAGAAACACTAGAAGTTCATGAATACGGTGTGAAGCTGATCGTAAACCTGCATGACTACCTTGATACTGGTCTTTTCCTGGATCATAAAATCACGCGACGCCGTCTCGGTGAAATGGCGAAAGGGAAAGATTTCCTCAACCTGTTTGCATACACCGGTAGTGCAACCGTTCACGCTGCCGTTGGTGGTGCTCGCTCAACAACAACAGTTGATATGTCCAATACCTATTTGAACTGGGCGAAAGACAACATGCAGCTTAACGGTTGTGTAGGGCGTCAACATCGCTATGAGCAAGCAGACTGTCTGCAGTGGTTAGAAAACGCAAAAGGTGAATATGATCTTATCTTTATTGATCCACCGACGTTTTCAAACTCAAAGCGTATGGACACCTCATTTGACGTTCAGCGTGATCACATTAAATTGATGAAGAATCTTAAGCGTCTGCTAAGAAGTGAAGGCACTATCGTATTCTCGAACAACAAACGTCATTTTAAGATGGATGAAGAGGCATTGGCGGAGCTAGGTCTGAAAGCGCAAAACATTTCTTCTCAGACTCTTCCATTGGACTTTGAGCGTAATAAACAGATTCACAACTGTTGGTTAGTAACTCACGCAGACTAAACAGAAGGATTTAGGACGTGCTGACATTGTATAGCACAGAGGGGTGCCATCTTTGCGAGATGGCATTTTCTCTCGTAGGTCAGGTTGGCTTGGCCGAACAGACAGATATCGTCGACATTGCATTCGACGATGAACTATTTTCTCGTTACGGCGTCACAATACCCGTATTAAGATATCAAGATTCTGAGTTGAACTGGCCGTTTGACTTAGAGCAACTTACAAATTGGTTGGAATATAATGGCATTACTTACCATTCATAATGCACAGCTAGCATTCGGAGATCATCCGTTACTCGACCACGCAGAATTTGCCTTGCAAGAAAACGAACGGGTTTGTTTAGTAGGGCGCAATGGTGCCGGTAAGTCCACGTTAATGAAAGTGCTTGCTGGAGACATCCTGCTGGATGACGGAAAAATCCAGATTACGCAAGATGTAGTGGTTTCTCGTTTAGAACAGGACCCACCGCGCAATCAGGAAGGTACCGTATACGATTACGTTTCCGGTGGTTTAGCGGAAGTCGGTGAACAACTAAAGATCTATCATGATCTTCTCGATCTTGTAGCGCATGACCCAAGTGAAAAGAACATTAATCGCTTGTCGAAGATTCAGGAGCAACTTGATCACTCCAATGCATGGCGTTTTGATGATCGCGTTAACAACGTCCTTAGTGCTTTGAAACTTAGCCCTGAAACCAAACTGAGTGATCTGTCTGGTGGTTGGCAGCGTAAAGCAGCGTTGGCTCGTGCGCTTGTTTGTGATCCTGATGTGTTACTTCTTGACGAACCTACCAACCACCTGGATGTTACGACAATCGAGTGGCTGGAGAACTTCCTGAAAGATTTTAAAGGTTCGATCATCTTTATTTCACACGACCGTGCGTTCATTAAGTCAATGGCAACTCGCATTGTGGATCTGGATCGCGGCCAGCTTGCTTCTTTCCCGGGCGATTACGACAACTATTTAACGGAAAAAGAAGAGATGCTGCGCGTCGAAGAGATGCAAAATGCAGAATTCGATAAGAAACTCGCTCAAGAAGAAGTTTGGATTCGTCAGGGCATTAAAGCGCGTCGTACTCGTAATGAAGGACGTGTTCGTGCGTTGAAGAAACTTCGCGAAGAGCGTAGTAATCGTCGAGATGTACAAGGTAAAGTAAATTTGAACATCGACGATGCATCTCGCTCTGGCAAAATTGTATTTGAAGCAGAAAATGTTTCCTTTGCTTATGAAGGCAAGAAGATCGTTGATAACTTCAGCTTCAATATTATGCGTGGTGACAGAATCGCTTTAATTGGACCGAACGGCTGTGGTAAGAGTACCGTACTGAAGTTACTTCTCGGTCAATTAGAAGCGCAATCGGGCCGTTTACATTGCGGTACTAAGCTAGAAGTGGCGTACTTCGACCAATATCGTGAGCTATTAGACCCTGAAAAAACGGTGATTGATAACTTAGCGGATGGTAAGCAGGAAGTGATGGTTGGTGGTCGTCCACGCCATGCTCTGAGTTACTTGCAAGATTTCTTGTTCGCGCCAAAACGTGCAAGAACACCAGTAAAAGCGTTATCTGGCGGTGAAAAAAACCGACTATTGTTAGCTCGTATCTTGCTGAAACCAAACAACTTACTTATTCTTGATGAACCAACTAACGATTTGGATATCGAAACGTTGGAACTTTTAGAAGAAATGCTTGCCAACTATCAGGGTACGCTACTATTAGTAAGCCATGATCGTGAGTTCGTTGATAATACAGTAACAACAAGTTGGATCTTCGAAGGTAATGGAATCATTGAAGAGTTTGTTGGTGGTTATCACGATGCAAGACAGCAACGTGAGCAGGTGCTTGTAGCTCGTCAGTCGGTCGAAAAAGCAGCGAGTAAAGAAAAAGTGGTTGAGGAAACTCCCAAAACCCCTCAGCCTAAGAACAACTCAAAGAAATTATCATATAAGCTGCAAAGAGAACTAGAAGCTCTTCCAGCTAAACTAGAACAATTAGAGTCGGATATTGAGACATTGCAAGAACAAGTGAATGATCCAGAGTTCTTCACTAAATCTGTAGAGCAAACTCAGCCGATATTGGAACAGCTTGCTGCGCTTGAGCAGGAGTTGGAAATCGCGTTCGAGAGATGGGAAGAACTCGAAGCAATGCAACAGGATAGTTAAGAATTCAATGAATTGTAGTAACAAATTCAAACTGACCGCCATCGCTATGATGGTAGGTTCATCGATGAGTGCAAATGCTGCATTGTATCAAGTTATCGAAGTTTCACCTGAAGTGAACGGTGACGTCGTTAATTATGAAACGGCTTACGGCGTTGCGATTCAGCAAGGTGATGTGGAAGACGCCTCTACGGGCTCTGCATTCGCTCTTGGTTGTTTTGATGCATCTGCAGGCTGCACAGAAGACACATTTAAGTTAGCGATAGAGACGCGTACCACGCCTTTATCTGCAGGTCAGGCCGTAGACGGTATCAGCTATCGTGAAGAAGTGCCATTTGCAATGGATTCTCGCTTCTATTATGTAGACGATCGCGATGACTTCGAAAGTTACTGTTATTACAACCTAGGTTACAATACTTGTGAAACATGGGCTGCTGTAAACATCGTTCCTTGGGATAGTGAACTATATAAAGACTTCACATCCAATGCGTTGGCATTTGTCGAAGGTGATAGCGCAGCTTATGAGAATGAGTACAACAACGTTATTAATAGCTTAACGCCAGACGGTGAAGTGGTTGGTAACCAAAGCGTAATTAGTGCAGATGACTCTTCTACGCTAGAAACCCGTAATACCGTTGTTGCACCTGTCACTCCAAATATTACTACGGAAGATGGCGAAGCAACGGTAGTGCAAAGCCACGCATGGAAAACAGATGGCGTCTTCACTGTGGGTAGTGTATCGCGTACAGCAAGCAATAATAATGGAACGCACCATACGTCTAAAGCAGCCATTTGGGATCAGGCAGGTAAAGTCTCAGAGCTAGCTTGGCCAAGTAATACTGCAAGTGATAGCAATAGACTGGCTCAAGGTAGCATGCGTGATTTCATTGTTGACGGTTCGACCGTATATGGTGTTGGTTACAACACGTATTCCGATAACAACTACATGAATGCGACAGTATTTGTTGGCACATTACAATCAGAATCATCGATTGATAACGTAACGTGGGCTAATAAAGTGGTGACGGGTGCACGTCAGCGAGAAGACGGTGATACGATTCACTCGAATTCACGTTTGACGGGTGTTAACTCAAACTTTGTAGGTATTGGTGAAGCCAAACGCAGCATCCCGACATCAGGTGCGTATCCTAATCGTTTGTTTATCGTAAAAGACGTCCGTGCTGACTCCCTGAGCGCTGTTTATCCAAACTCTGGCATCTTCTTCACTGGTGCTGGCGGTAAGATGGGCGGCATCAACGCTTACAACGAGATTGTAGGTCAGTTAGATGCAGATTCAACGCGTGAAGATGATGGTAAGCCACGTCGCAAACGCGGATTTATTTACCCCTACAGTGTAGATGGTTCTACAAGCGATCGTGCTGAGTCATTATTTGGTGGCCAGGCGTGGCTCTTGGACTCTTTGACGAACGGTGGTGATTACTCTGACGCGAACAACGAGTTCCGTATCATTGATGCAACTGATATCAACGATGCCGGAGTCATTTCTGGTACTGCACTGAAGTGTGCTGGTGGATACAACTCAACAGCCCACAACGCATCTTGTGATGTTACAGAAGAAGTTGTTGCCGTTAAGCTATTGCCGATTGCTGATCAAACGCAAGACGATATCGTGACTCGAAGTGTGGATGAAGAGAATTCTACGCGCTCAGGTGCTGGTCTTGGTTGGTTAGCTTTGACCATGCTTGGTTTGTTTGGGTTCCGTAGAAAATAGTTAAAAAGTTTAATACAAGCACAGATTCACAGAAATGAGTCTGTGCTTTTTTTATGTCTTGAGAAAATCTCAAAGTTGATCGATTCTTGTAGTTGGAGTCATAAAAACTCCATCAAAGTTTCACAAAAACAGAAGCAAATTAATAAATGGATCTGTATGAGGAATTAACTATGAAGAGACAAAAGCGTGATCGCCTAGAACGAGCTCAATCTCAAGGCTATAAAGCTGGGTTGAATGGAAGGTCCCAAGAGGCTTGCCCATATCAACAAATTGATGCTCGGTCGTATTGGTTAGGTGGTTGGCGTGATGCCAGAGATGAAAAACAATCTGGTCTCTATAAATAACTCCCACATACAACTAGAAGGATTTGAAAGGGCTCTTATGGAGCCTTTTCTGCACTTGTGAAATAGGAAAAGAAAAAGGCTCCCACAGGAGCCTTTAAGAAACTTTAAAGCATTGATGCTTAGAAGCTTGAGGTATCTTGGAACAAACCAACTTTAAGATCTTTAGCTACGTAGATCTCTTTACCATCAACACATACACGGCCATCTGCCAGACCCATAACAAGCTTGCGGTTTACTACGCGCTTCATGTGAATTTCGTAAGTCACTTTCTTCGCTGTTGGAAGGATCTGACCTGTAAATTTCACTTCACCTACACCCAGAGCACGGCCTTTACCTTTACCGCCAACCCAGCCCAGGAAGAAGCCAACAAGTTGCCACATTGCGTCTAAGCCAAGACAGCCAGGCATTACAGGGTCACCAGGGAAGTGACAATCGAAGAACCAAAGATCTGGAGTAATATCCAATTCCGCTAGAATTAAGCCTTTACCAAAGTCACCTTCCGTTTCTGACATTTTGGTAATACGATCCATCATAAGCATGTTTGGCGCAGGTAGCTGTGGGTAACCTGGGCCGAAAAGCTCACCTTGGCTCGAAGCTAGAAGATCATCACGATTATAAGAATCACGTTTG
The DNA here is from genome assembly GCF_052353105.1 of Vibrio sp. YIC-376. Lineage (NCBI taxonomy): Bacteria > Pseudomonadati > Pseudomonadota > Gammaproteobacteria > Vibrionales > Vibrionaceae > Vibrio > Vibrio sp. YIC-376. The sequence goes on along the minus strand of NZ_JBBWFK010000001.1, from coordinate 565,086 downwards.
TTTTGCATTATCAATCACTCCAATTTTTGACAGGTGCATCTTAGTGAACACGTGTACGCTAAACAACTCCGATCAGTACTAAACAAACCAGTTTTTGATACGCTGCACAATTCCTTCTGTGTGTTCATGTCTTTCAAAGTTTTCAATACGTTCAGCAATTTTTCCAATAATGCTGTCGTCTTCACCACGGAATGGTTTACCCATCAGGATAGGAATGGCTTCATCTACAGTAGATACTGACCAAATGTTGAACTCTCCACTTTGAATGCTTTTTATGACGCTTTTATGTAAGGCTAAGTGCTTGAGATTCGTCTCAGGTAGAATCACACCCTGATGCCCGGTAAAGCCTTGGTGTTTACATACCTGATAGAAGCCTTCGATTTTCTCATTCAAACCACCTACGGCCTGAACGCGACCAAATTGGTCTACAGCGCCTGTCACGGCTATCTGCTGATTAACAGCGCATTCAGACAGCGCACTCACTAAACAACACAATTCAGCGAGAGAGGCACTGTCACCATCGACTTCACTATAGGACTGTTCAAACACAATAGAAGCAGCATAAGGTAACGGTTCATCAAGATTTAGTGCCGAGCTCAAGAACGCTTGCATGATCATCATACCTTTGGCGTGCAAGTTGCCGCCAAGTTCTGCTTTGCGCTCAACATCAGATACATCGCCGTCACCAAAGTGAATCACACATGAAATACGTGCTGGCTCACCGTAAGAAACAGGGTGGCCAGCCATATCAATGACCGTTAAGCCATTAATTTGCCCAACTTGTTCACCTGTCGTTTCAATGATTACCTGACCATCGAGAATGTCGTACACAGCGCGTTGCGGCAAGTAAGACTCACGATAGTATTTGTCGTCAATGGCGTTATCTATCGCATTAAAGTCAATTACATTACTTTCGCAGTACTGGCTTGCGAGCGCTAAGAGCTGGTAGTGCCATAATACGCCAAGAGGAAGGTAATGTTGGTCTTCCATTAAACGCATGCCAGCCAACATGAGCCTTCTAAATGCATGTTCGTCTAAGCTTGGTAACTTGTATTCGCTGCACACCCAATTTACAAAACCCAGATATGAAGCCAAATTATCTGGTGACAGGTGGATATCTTCCTCAACCTCGGTATACATGGTTAAACCTGAAGAAAAGTCCTCATCGACGTACTCAAGTTCTGCGAGTTGGCTTCTGTCACCAGTGACAATCAGTTTAACGTCATAGGTGTTTGCGGTAACGGTAGAAGCCGTAATACGAGTAGGACTCATGTTCATTGGAATAAATGGCTGCTTTTGAATAGCTGATTTAATGCTTGGCCAATAGCCAGGATTCGCCAAGATTAAATTCGCGGGAACCATCAGGTAACCACCATTAGCTTGAGAAATGAGTCCAGCTTCAAACGTAATTTCACCATTCTCCGCGACGCTATAGCGATCGAAGAGAAGTTTTGCGTCAAGAGATTCGGTTGTGATCACTGGTGACGAAGCGCTCTGTTTGACCGCTGCGCTTATTAAGCCACGGTATATCGAATTGTCTACGCAATTAATCAGCAGGATACGGGTAAGGCCATTGATTTTTGTAAATCGAGAAATCGTCGCTGACATTCGTGGTTGTAGATCAACAAATGTTTGCTTTGGTAGTGTCGTAGCGGTCTTTAATAATGCATCGTATTGGTCGAACGAAGGCGTAACGTCTTGCCAGTTAAGTTGGTTCATTAAAATTCATCATAATTCAATCTTGGCGCCATTATAGCGAAACGGTTAATAACTCCCTAGTCCCAATTTGAACAATCACAAATTAGTGAGGATTCAATGTGTAATAGATAGACAAATGAGTGATCCGCTTCGATACTTCTAAGAGATTTGTTTGCTGAATTTAAGTATCTGGGTTACGCTGTCACTAGGTGAGATTTATAGGTCGGAAAGGATGAAATATCAGCAACTTGAAAATTTGGAATGTGGGTGGAAGTGGAATTATCTGATCAAGAAATGGAAGGATGGAGTGGCTATTACTCGCCATATCGATTCCAGTGAAGCAGATGCCGCAGTAGCTGAGCTACGACGCCTTGAGCACGAACCTACACAGGTACTGACTTGGATTGAAAACCATATGTCAGAAGAGCTTGATAATAAGCTTAAGCAAGCGATACGTGCAAAACGAAAACGTCATTTCAATGCTGAACAAGTTCATACTAAGAAGAAATCTATTGATCTGGATTACCGAGTTTGGGAAAAGCTTTCAAACCGAGCAAACGAGCTGGGTTGTACGCTCTCAGATGCGATTGAATATTTAGTTTCCGAGGCATCGAGAAGCGAAAAAGCAAGTCAGAAGGTATCTTCAATTAAAGAAGACTTGAGTAAGCTGCTATCCAGTTAAGGAGTATTTAAATGTTATACGTAATATTGATTGCTGCTGTGGTTATCTTTTGGCTGATTGCTGTCGACCGACCGGTACTCAAAGTTTCGTTTGACGAGGGGCATATCAGTAAAGTGAAAGGCCATATTCCTCCTACTTTCAAACACAACTTAGAAGATATCAGTGAACACAACCCGTTCACTGGTGAGATGAAAGTTTACAACCAGCGCACAGGGATGCGTTTAGTTTTCTCTAAAGACGTGCCAAAGAAAACCCAGCAAAGAATCAGAAATGTCTTTCCTCACCAAGGCTTTAAAACAGCTAAAGGTAAGAAGCGCGCTTAGCTTACATATCAATTACTTATTCATGTTAAATGGGACGCAAATCAGCGTCCCATTTTTTATATTAGGGCGATGAAAAACTAATATAGCTTCATGATTTAACGACTAAATAAATGGGTATGAATTTTCGATACGTTGTCACGTTTTTGGCTTTGGTTTTATTCAGTGGATCTGTCTTTTCGGATGATTCTGAAACAAACCCAGTTGCCAGAAAGATCAAAAACCAGCTGCAAAGTAAAGTAAGTCGTAAATTCGATGATTATCAGGGTTACTGTGATGTCATGATCGAAATGGAGCATAAGGGAAGTAAGGCATCGATCAAACGTGTTACAGGTACGGGCGATCAACCAGTGTGTCGTTATGTGAAATCGAACTTAAAAGTAGGTAAGACGTTTCGCTACAAGTTTCCGGAAAAGTATATACGACTCCATATCTCTACTAATTAGCCTTAAACGCTCTCGGGCTGGAAGTTATAAACTCGTTATATGACGTTGTAATCGTATCGAACTCACCGGATTCTAACGCGTCAGAGAATGGTATAAGGCATTAATTTTGTTGTTATCGTTTCTTAGAAAAAGGATTTATAAAGTGTTTGAAATAGTTATAGTTTTATTCCTAGTGTTGATTGCCTACACATCAATGAAATCAAAAAAGAGTCGACATCGCGGTCAGCTTAAGCCTTTCGTTGGTTCTGGAAGTAAGAGAGTCACTACGTTCCCCACAGTAACAAAAAAGCCGGCTAAGCCATCTTTTGTGCCTCATAAAAAGCACATATATCTGAACTCCAAGACAGAGCGTAATTTCTATCAGGTTCTACAAGAGATATTACCTTCTGATTATGTCGTGCATTGTCAGGTGTCACTGATGGCTTTGGTTCAGCCTTTGCACTTCAAAGACAACTCCCGGACTTGGGCTAAACGTATGGATTACGTGATCACAGATCGAAATACTAAGATACTCGCGGTAATAGAGTTGGATGATTCATCTCATAGGCAGAAAAAGCGTCAAGAACGTGATTTTTACGTCAACTCTGCATTAGAGGGGCATCACAAGCTACTGAGGTTTGAAGCTACAGGGAAGTATGACCCGATATATGTCGCTAACGTGATCGAAAGAGATACTGAGATAACGTGTAATCCGTTAGTGACCGTCGCTCAGCTTAATTAGACTGCCGTTAGGTTGGCCAAAGTCATTGAAAATTTATAGTTAACAAGTACAAATTATCATGCTTTTGTCTTGATATGTTCTGGTACCACTATACGTGAGTATGACTGGAAGATGTTTGCTAGAGCAATGAACTCTTCAACAAAAATAGTAAGAGCGCAAATATTTAAAATTGCTTACCAAAAAGAAATATTTACTTATGGTAAAGAGCAAGAATTTTGGAGGTGTGTAAGTGAAGCATCAAAATAAAGTACTCCTTATCTCCATACTAGTCGTTGGTTGTTCAAGCTCTTCTGATAGTGTTACAGCTTTAAAAAACTGGGATAACAAGTATGAAATGTGCTTTATGTCTCAAAGTGATAATCCCAAGTTCCCAGATAATGTTTGGTTTAAATCCTTAAGTATCGAAGACCAAAAAGCTGTAATAGGATACCTCTATAACTATAACTCCAGAAACTGTATAAAAGATGAAGCAGAAGCTCTTAAACTAGCGCTAATACGTGACGGAAATGAGGCTTTACTACATCTATTTCAAGAAGATCTCTCCCCACTTGAGGAGGCAGTTTTGGAAGCTGTGAACCATCTCGACCAAGCAGAGTTAATGAAATTGCAAAAGGATTTCTCACGTCCGTTTAATCTTTCTAAGCTCGTCGATGATTTAAATTTATATAATTAGCTCAGAACCCCAGTAAAGTTAAATTCTAACGATGTCTCGGTGCTTACTACATTCAGCGACCATAAAGGGTTGTATCGTTTTATAAAGCGTTCCGTCTCTAAAGCTCAACAGCAACAATGAAAGCGCATTCGAAACCTTGCGACAAACTTCGTAACCTTACTAATAATGATTTACACAATGGTTCGATACTCATACTTTAGTTAGGTCGATTGGCCTCGACGGGCTTCAATATTTGAATCGTATTCGTTTTTCAAATCTGAAGCTAACTTAAAAGCCGAACCTTAGCGATGGGGTTCGGCTTTTATTTGTGAGGTGACTAGGCAGTATTGCGCCATAATTCAAAAGCGCTCAAGGGGGGGACAAATGTTTATAGCAGTTTATGAATTTGAAATTAAGGCAGGCACAGAGGCTGCATTTCGCGATGCATGGCTGGAAGTGACCAAAGCTATCTATCAGCATTGCGGTAGTTTCGGCTCCAGGCTTCATATATCAGACAAACCGAATATCTTAGTGGGTTATGCCCAGTGGCCAAGCCGAGAGCAATGGGAACAAGACAACGAACTCACCGACGCTCTTTATCAACGTGCACGAAATGAAATGCGCGCCTGTCTTGTAAAGTCTAAAACGGTCTATAAACTAGAAGTTTGCGACGATTACCTGCAGAACGTATTAGCTTCCTAGTTGAATAATGTTAACGCTTTGGACCTGAGGCAAAGTATGAAGTTAGTCGAGTTTAAACAAACTCATTTTAAACAGCTGGTGGAATGGATTAAGACCGATGAGTTGAATTACTTATGGGGCGGCCCGGCATATACTTTTCCGTTAACTGCAGTTCAAATCAAAACCCACTGTGCTCAAGCAGAAGTCCATCCTTATCTTTTCACTGTTGATCATGCAAATGCAGGGTTTATAGAACTGTACAAGGTTGCAGACGATCATTATCGGATCTGTCGAGTTTTCATCAGTGAGGAGTTTCGCGGTCAGGGATTATCAAAAGCCATGATGACTCTGGCAATTGAAAAAGCTCGAAATGACTTGTCTGCAGAAACGCTGAGTTTGGCGGTATTTGAACATAATACGGCAGCGAGAAAATGCTACGAGTCCTTGGGCTTTGAAACGTTAATGGTTGAATCAGGTACAAGATATTTTAACGGTCAGTCTTGGAAGCTATTACGTATGGAAAAGCAGTTTTAGCCCCTAATTCAAATAAGTTCTATCTCATTGTCTCCACCTTAACGACGCTTAACAGGCATGGTGCTATAAAGTGATTCAAACGGAACGTTTAGTGTTGAGATAGTTTGCTCAGTAACATCGAGGTTCGACATTCCCGCTTCTACAAAAATCTTGTTTGGCGCTGAATTCTTTTTCCAATAGACGGAGTACAACATGGAGTTTGTTCCGGTAAATATCGAAGAACAATTAGATTTGTGTGTCGCGTTTCGTAAAGATGCTTACGCCGTCAGTTACGGCAATGTAGACGGTTTTTGTAGCGAGGACGCGACATCATGGTTCTATCGATTGGCGTCATTCTCAGATGCTGGCTTCTACCATGTTGTAATGAACGGCGAAACCATTGGCCAAATCGAGTTTAGAAAAGGCTTTATAGACGATGATGGCGTGAAATATGGTTACATAAACCTCTTGTATTTAAAGCCAGAATTTCGTGACAACGGTTTAGGTAGCAAGTTGCAAGACTTCATATTTTCACAATTAAAGGCTGCCAAATGTGAGTATGTCCAGTTAAGGTATTTACCAGCCAATAGTCAGGGCATCGCGTTCTACCGTAAACATGGTTGGTTAGACGTTGGTGAGGTCGATACGCGAGGCCAGCTGGCTCAAAAACAATTAGTTGTATAGGAGAGAGTCATGATCGATTTTAAAAATTCGTCGGTGTTTAAACTAAAGCCGATTGAAGAATCGAAGGTTAGAGAAGATTTCTACAAATTTTTCATTGATGGTGAGGAAATCATTGCCGGATTCAAAAGTGTCCGTGATCAGGTGATTTTCACCAACAAACGAGTTATCGCAGCCAACGTACAGGGCATTACCGGCTCAAAGGTGGACTATACGTCGTTGCCGTACAGCAAAGTGAATGCATTCTCTGTAGAAACATCTGGCACATTCGACCTGGACTGCGAGATAGAGCTGTATTTAAGTGAAGTAGGCAAAGTACGCTTTGAGATAAAAGGATCATTCGATCTTGTCTCATTCAACAAACACATCAGCGAGTGTGTGATGGGCTAACAAGCTCACTAGAGAGATTCAACACGCACGGCATTTTGAATGCTTTACACTCAGTTTCTGTTGTCGCTGGTGGCGCTTAAGATGCCTTGCGATTTAGCCTAATAAAGATACCAGAAAGTAGGGGGCTTGGATGGAAAGCCCCATGAAATCGGACGGCAAAGTTTGCGAACAGCGTCGAAACGGTACTAATGACGCTTTACACAGCGAGTAGAGAGCCGATACTTTGGGCGCGTCGATTGACCTCGACTGGCTTCGGAATCATATGGTGTTGCTCTCCAAATCCGAAGCCAAAAAGAAGCCGAACCTTAGCGATGGGGTTCGGCTTTTTTGTGCAGTCATTGGGCTTCACCAAAGTGACTTGGATAAACTTGTCTACTGGTTGAGCCAACTAATAAGAGCCTGTCGCCAAAATCAGAGATAAAGTAAGAAAGTCAGATAGTTAACTCCACGACTATCAATCAAAACCAATAGGAATTAGAAGAATTAGTGACCGCGTAACTTAATATTGATGAGTTTGCCTCTGTTTAAGAAGGCCTGAGAGCTGTAAGTTCCGATATTCAAAAGTGCCATTACCAAATCCAGCTTACTGTAATGGCTAAGAGAGAATCGCTTTGAAGTGATAGCCCGATTGTTTTTCAGCTATATTTATCTTGAATATCACATTTAACAAGATGGGGTAGACAATGAAACTAGCATATTACGTAAACGATATAGCTCAGGAAAATAGCGACCACGAGGTCCATCATAATGGCGACCACGAGGTCCATAATTCGGGGTGTCCTCATTTTGATAAAATTCAATCTAAGACTTACTTAGGCTTATTTGATAATTGTGCTGAAGCAGTAATTGAAGCAAAGAAAAAATATTACCAGTCAAATGGTTGTTATTGGTGCTGCAACGACTGTCACATGACACACTAGTTAAGAACGGGGAACTTTCTACGAACAAATCGTGTACGCACATCTTGGTGGTGAGTTCCCAGTTGAAATGAAGCGACTCCATGAAACCTTACTAGTGACGATTTACACAGCGGGTAGGGAACCGATACCTTTGTCGTGTCGATTGACCTCGACGGGCTTCACCATCCAATTAGTGTTTTTCTCCACATGACATGAAGCCAAAACTTAGCCGAACCTTATTAGCGATGGGGTTCGGCTTTTTTGATTGAGGTCGGCTTTTGTTCCTGCATGAATAGTCAACAGCTTGATTGTCTTTTTATAAAAGGGCAATATCAGATGATGGTTAAAGTTGCATATCGCTTGGGCGAAAATAAATATTCGGCAACTTAATTTTAAGTTTTTTACAAAGTGAAGCTGAATCATTATTCAACATGATTCGGCTTCTTGGGTTAATTGGACAGCAATATTTTGTGCAAAGGTAGCACTGGCTGTCAAACAACACCCCTACATTTGGAATCAGCCGCGCAAAGGAACACATATGGTGTTATTCGATTCAGAAAAGAAAATCTATAAAAAAATAGATGAAGAAAAAGAGCATTTGTGGAACGCAGTCAACGAGATCAAGAAGCAAATCAAGCAGCAATCTGAAAACTTAGGCGAACTGGAAAAAAATGCGCCTGATCACTACAAGCAGATAGTAAATGACAGCAGGAACATAAGTACATATAGAAACCGAGCACAGGAACGCTCAAAGGAAATCGAACAAATATTGTCTTCTATAACAGAAGCCAAAACGGTCATCGAAAGAACACAAGTCGAAGCTAGCGAAGCCAAGGAAACTATTGATACTCAAAAAGATGCTTCTGAAGATGCATTTATAGAACAAAAGAGAAAACTGCAAGAGCTCAAAGAACAACAAACTGAAATAGAAGAGATGCACAACGAGCTCGTAGAATTTACCAATCAAAAAGAAGGCTTACAAGAGAGCGTAAATATAATTCGAGAGCTGTTAACAGAATCTGAATCCTCAGGTAAGCGAATGAATAACTTACTGAATGGAGCTGTATCACAACGAAAAAGCATAAATGAAATATATGAAGAAATATTTGGTTATGTACATATAAACGAAGGACAAGAGGTCGTTGTTGTTGGTTTAAAAGAGGAGCTGGAAGCTAGTTTTACGAAGTTAAAAGAAGATTTAAGCAATTTTTCCAAAGAATTAGCAAAAGTGAATCAAACTCAAGAGAACACATTAAATGGAATAGAAATTAACTACGAAGAAAGTCTCGAAAATTTCAAAAAAAATTCCGAAGCTAAATACGATGCAATAGTCGAAAAAATCAACTCTTTATTGCCATCAGCTTTAACAGCTGGTCTTTCTGGTGCTTACATTGACAAAATAAAGATTGAAAAGGAAGAACTGAAAAAACATGAAAAATCTTTTAACAATTCGATAAAGGCTCTTGTAGCTTGCTCGCTGATGCCGTTTGCATTTATTGTGGCTCGAATTTTCTTCCTAAGGGAAGGGTTTGATATAGTAATCAAAGATGCTCCAATGTTGTTTTCTATTATGTTACCAGTGTATGCACCAATACTTTGGGTGGCTTATTCTTCAAATAAAAGTTACAAGCTAAGTAAGCGTTTAATTGAAGAGTACACTCATAAAGAAGTATCGAGCCGCACTTTTGAAGGTTTATCAACGCAAATTTCCAATATTGGCACAGATACAGCTAGTGAAGAATTAAGAACTAAACTGTTGTTCAACCTATTAAACGTGAACAGTGAGAACCCCGGTAAACTTATATCGGACTACAACAATTCGGATCATCCTATCTTAGATGCGATCGATAAAAGCTCTAAACTAACAGATGCTCTTGGAAAGCTTGGCAATATTCCCTTGTTAAATCAACTGCTTGCTCATCTAAGTGCTAGAGAAAAGGATAGGTTAGCAGCTCAAGCGCAGGCTTCGGAAAGGACTTTGGAGAACCACTTAATGGCGTCTTCAGAGAATAGTGAAAATCAGCAACCAGAGAAAACACCGGAAACGACTACTACAGGGTCATCGAAGGTTTTGGGTTAAACTGCTACTTATTTTTACTTGGTATCCATTCGGCGGCTTTCATTCGACGGCCGCCACGAAACGGTAAGACGTTTTCTTTTGCGGGATAGACCTTGGGCTGGTCTATGTGCCCAAATTGCTCGACAAGCTGGCGATGCTCGTCACGCCAGAACACAAAGCTTTCTAATTCTTTCGGGTTAAACTCACGACCGGACGGCGTGATAAACACCGCGCGTTTCTCACAGATTCGAAATCCAGACCAACGAATATCATTCGGCAAGTAGCCAAGGGATTTGATGAGCAGAAGCTATTCTGCCATTGTCTCGCAGACGATTCATAAGTCGCTGCACTTGGCGAACACTCAAATCAAGAATGTCTGCCGCATCGACTCGGCGGATTCGACGATCACAAACATCCTGGATTACTTTAAAACGATTGATATCAGAGTCATTCATAGTCACTAGCATCTTCATCATGTCCTTAGCACAAATCCAAAGTAAATAAGGACTAGTGATTGTATGCTAAAGAGACATTTTAACTTTGTTAAATAGTGACATTACAACTTTTCTCCTACACCCTTACTACGTATTATGTCTCCTTATGTTTAATAGGGTTATACGTTCATTTCAAGCACTAACTTACTGTTTTGATGAACAATTCATTAAGGTGGCGCGAAATGAATAAAAACTATATTTTTCGCGAAATTGAGTGTGGTTTGTCCGTTGAACAAACTGCTGAGCTTTGTTTGAAAACTGCGAGGACTGTCAAAGAATGGGATAGGGGAAAAACCATACCACCAGAATGTAAAAGGCTGATGAGGATGGTAAAGGGTAGAGAGCTCAGTTCGTCAGAACAATGGAATAATTTCCGCATGCACCATGACCGCTTAGAGCTACCAACGGGGAAATTGGTTACAGCTCAAGAAGTATTAACAGCGATAGCTTTGTTGGAAATAGACGCATTTTCAGACGTAAAAACCAAAACTAGATTATTAAAATATGTTCGTTGCTTAGAATTGATTAAAAGAAAAACATCTATTGGTTAGCTTTACAAAAACTACGAACCAACAATATTTTACCACTTGAAGTATTGATATGAAGTCTATCTATTATGAACATGGTAACAGTGATCATCAAATTCATACATTATGAATGTAAATGTTTACCGAGAGAAGATAGTAGGCAGATGCTAGGAGCACTTACTAGTTACTTGGAAGCAGTAAGAGAAGCTAATAAATCTATAATCACCGAGGGATCCAGTATGTCACACTGGCTAGCAGAGTCTAATTAGAGGTAAGGCTATAGATAAACAAAAAGGCCTACTTCATAGTAGGCCTTAACTTTATAAGTGTGTAACGTGTTTTATATCATTTGAGCATAAGGAGATACTGTTATCACAACGTCCTGCTAACACAGACATAATCTCACAAACTACATCATAGTAATAATCAGAACCTTTGACGTTGGATTCGTTACTCAATGTGTAAATAGAATCTAAAAGTTCTGTAGATTCTACGTGTGAAACTTTAACGTACTTCTCGCATAAGCTATACCATGATGAGTAAGGAGATTGTGCTTGTAACAAGCTATATAACTCTTTATTTACTTGGGTATTATTCATCATAATCTTCACCCTTTTCACCAATAAGCCATAAATGTTGGGTTGCTACCACTTCATCGTAGTATTCGCTTGCATGCATTGAATAAGCAGGAGCGATAACCAACTTGTCGTCTTTAGAAGGATCATCAGGATATTTATTAACTACTTTTAGTTTACCACTTTCTTCAATTAATTCAATTTGACAGGAAAAACGTGGCAGATCTTGTAAAAAAGGCGGCATGTCTTTAGCAGGTGGTCGTTCCACTGACATCCCTTTATTTTCGGCATGGACCATACCTTTGTTATCACAACTAATATCAGATGCCCCTTTGGGTTCGACATTAAACCCTTGGATTCTAACACCAAGAGTCGTCGCACTTACGCCAATTTTGGGTTTTTGGCTTGACTCATCTATACGAAAATGAGTAAGGACTACTTTGTCAGTTGGTGATTCTTGCACGTTTTTGCCTTTGTTCTAATTTATGCGCGTGTAATTTAATATTATTCTAAGCTAAGAATCAATAAAATTTGAACTGTTTTCGTAATACATTTGAGCTGAACAGTCCTAAATTTTGAATCTGTATCCTTGACTAACTTATACGTCTGCGCTTCGATAAGCACTAACTATTCATAGAGAATTAAGCGTTACTACAAGTTTTGTTAAGTCGATTAAGAATTCGAACCTAGCCGCATAACATTTCACAAAATGTTGCGTGAGTAGTCATTAAGCCGACATATGCACCCTTTTAAAATTAAGGGCTTATATGACTAACTTTCGAAAAATGAGTAAGAATTACGTTTTTCGTGAATTTGTGTGTGGTTTGAGTGTGGAAGAAACAGCTGTTCTGTGTTTTAGGAGCCCCAGGGTGGTCAAATCATGGGATCAAGGAAATCCCATACCTCCTGAATGTATGCGTCTTATGAGAATGACCAGAGGTAGGGAGTTAGCGGCTTCCGAAGAATGGGTAAACTTCAAAATGCATAAAGACAAGCTCGAACTACCGACAGGCCAATTAGTTACCCCTCAAGAAATACTTACCGGAATCGCTCTATTAGAAATAGGAGCTGAACCAGACTTTATCGTCACATCAAAGATAATGAAATACGTTAGAACTATAGGAATGATAAAGAAATGATTCGCATACCCCACAACAGTGGGGTATCTGGATAAATCTAAATGCTAACTAATGATTAGTACAAATCTGCTCCACCGCCTAAATCTATAAGTACATCCATAAATTCTTGACTAGCCTTAAGGTAGTACGCTGACGGACAGTCAATAAACTGCATACTAATCATAACAAGTCGTAGCTGTGAAAACTCAGTAAAGCTAATTAACGTTTGAAATTGATTTTTACGTGTTTTCTCATCGAACCCATTTTCATCAGAGAGTCTCTCACTGGTCATCTTAACTATGTTGTAGAAAATGCGAATTGTGTTGTAGATTCGTTCATCTTTATCAATGAGCTCTATAGCTTGTGAAACAACAGTGTCTGTTGCCCCGTTGTTACGTAATATTTCAATTTGGTCTTCAAGTTCTTGAACTGCGCATACACCATCCAAAGACCTACCCCCGAACTGTGTAGGAAAGTCAAGTTTAAAATTGGCAAATGAGGATTTCTGAGCTTCTATTAAGCCGAAGAAGTAAGTCTCAAATGACCGGAGTTTTTCATTTTTCTGATTTAGCTTAACTTCTGCTCGAAGCTCCTTGTTTGCTTGATTCTGCAAGTTCAAAGACTGAATAAGTAGCACTAATGATATAAAGCTAAGAAGAGGGCTAATCAATCCTCCGACATAGTCACTAAAGTTGACCCAATCAGAAGCATCTTTAGAAATTCCATAACCCAAATTGAAATAGAACTGAAAAACATAAGAAGCAATCACTATTGCCATGATTAACATTGCAAAGACTGAATACCGATTAAGCATCTAAGATACCTTCAATGATATATTTGATTACACGACCACTGTTTGTAGTTTGTGTGTGTGCACGCAACTTTAATGTTTTCCAATTATCTCTATCCGCCCCCAATCCGTTGTTAACATGTAAGTTGTCAGAAAGCTTTTGTTTTAATGCTTTATTCTGAGCAATAAATTTAATTTGTTGAGGGAATCCAAATGCTATCGTCTCGTGAGCTCCTTTTAGCTGTAGTCGACCATTACCAGTATTTATATTCAGGCGAGTAATGCTGGCCTCTAGATCAATTACTTTTCTGTTTGTTTTTGGTTTTAAAGTTGCTGAGGTACCACGATCCAACTGAGCTAGAACCGTTTGTTCTGTTTTGTTCTTACGATATCTGAGTTTAACGTCTTTACCGAAATGAGTCGAAACTGAATGTAGGTGTGTTAAAGATGAAACTCTGAGCTGACTTATTAACTCGTCTGCAAGCTTATCACCTAATTTCTCAAGTATATTCTTTGCTTTCTGGGACAGTTCTGCGCCTTCTTGGTAAAGTGCTTCATGTACAAAATAAGAAACTAGCTCTGTGAATGTTGCTTTACCGATTTTATTGAAACGTTTTTGTAGCTCTGGGTCTTCCAGTTCTAAAGTGAAGGTTTGTATAAATGAGCCTTTGAAGTTTTTCCTTAGCTTAGTTCTGACTTTGTTTTCACTCATCAATTGCTTCGGTACTTTTTCATTTAGGAGTGTGCCTGCTACTTGTCGTGTGACTTCAGACGCACCTTTGAGGGTTTCCAAACCAGCATTCATGTCAACCGAAAAATCTTCACTATCTATCCAAACATCAAAATTGACGCTCATACATGTTCCTAGAAAAGTAACTTAAAGTTATTTCATTATATTTAACATTGTTTTAAATACTATGACCAACAATAAGTTAAGTCGCTTTCTTTGACTTTGAGCGTCTTTCTGCACTTGATAAATCATCACGTTATGATTGACGACCTGCCCCGAGAACTAACCCAAAACTTCATAAATGAAAGCGCACGGTAAAGATTGCGAACTGCGTCGAAACGTTACTAGTGATGATTTACACAGCGGGTAGGGAGACGATACCTTTGGCGCGTCGGTTGACCTCGACGGGCTTCAACATCCAACTAGTGTTTTTCTCCACATGACATGAAGCCAAACAAAGCCGAACCTTATTAGCGATGGGGTTCGGCTTTTTTGTGTGGCTCAAACTTCAAACACCTTACTTCCTAAAAGCTTAAAAATGGATTCGCTTTCTATTTAATATGGGTTCCAGTAGGTTAACGCGCCTTTGTTGTTGATAGGCTCTGCGAGGCGGGCTTAGCAGGGCGAGGGGTGGTTGCTCAACAATTTGATTGAGAAAGCTAACCGCGCCGTTCGATTGCATAGGACAATTGAGTCTAGTGGGCGGCTTGGTGCCTCGCTTGCACTTCGTGCATTGCTTATCCCTGCGGGGCTTTTCTATGCCTCCTCAACGTATAGGACTACGCTAAGTGTTCGGTTTGCTACCTTTTCAGATTCAGAACGGAATAAGAGACCGATGAAAGGGATATCGCCAAGAACCGGAACTTTGATTTCTACGTTCTGTGTCTCTTTAGATGTCATACCGCCAAGCGCAACAGTATCACCTGATTTAACCGTCAGAACCGTATCGATTTGGCGCTTACTCGTTACAATGTCACTCGCTTCAATAGACTTATCGACTCGGCTAAGCTCCTGACGTATCCGGAGTTTTATATTCCCGTTCGCGCCAATATGCGGCTGAACGTAAAGAGACAAACCAACGTCTTTGCGCTCGATGGTTTGAAATGGCTTATCACTTGAATCTGATTCGGTTGTGTAGCTACCAGTCACAAAAGGTAGCTCTTGGCCAACGCTAATCAATCCGTCTTGGCCGTGTAAGATGGTTAGCTCTGGACGGCTCAGAATTTCGGCGTTGTCATTGGATTCGATGTAACGGATAAAGGCCGTGAAGTCGTCGCTATTGGATGACAGGAGAGGAACGCCATTCATGAATCCGGCAGCAGCACCGGAAAAGGCCGCACTGACCGCACCAGCTCCCGCTTTCCAATCGACGGTTAAATCGGACAGGTTGCCGCGAGACGTTTCAACGATAACGGCTCTTACTTTGATTTGTCTCATTGGCCTGTCAACGTAGCGAATAAATTCTTCAACAGATGGGTGCATGTTCTGAGGTGCCGTAACCATTAAAGCCGTTCCCGCAATGATGCTCGAAACATGAGTAACGTCAGGAACGTCCAGAACGGAAGCTTGCACTCGAAGTGATTGCGCTAATGAGTCTTTGAGATCATCGGCGGCCATGAATTCGAGTTTGTATGTCCGAGTGGTGATGAGGTTCCCCGCGTCGAGCTGGTTACGCGGCTGTACTCGAATCACGCTATTGGATTCGATGTAAGTGAGGTTGTGTGCCCGCATCACGCTAAACCAAACATCCCGAAAGTTAGCCGCACCGGATGCCTGATAGATTTTCAATTCACCATCAATCGACGGGTCAGCAACGATCGTCTTTTGGAAGGTTTGACTCGCAATAATGAAAAACTCGTTCAGTGTCTTACCGGATAGGTTCGACTCGAATGCATTCGCCAGTGGTGAAATCAGCATGAGTACCAGTAAGAATCTAGCCATTGTGAATACCTCCTTTGTTTAGTCCGTTAGTCGTGTGAGTTTTTCTATCTCGTTTCTTTCTTCTTTCTCCGTTTTCCTGAAGATCAGCAAAAGGATCAAAGTATCCAAATCGCGCGATGTTCTCGCAGTGGTTATCGCTGATTGCATAACGGGTCATTTGCTGAGTGAAGCAAGCGCAATTTGAATAGTTAATGACGCAAGTTAATTGCGGATACTGAATCGCCTCGGCTGTTAACTGAGCATAAGCAGGGGCAGAGAACGGAAGCGATTCTTCGGCAGGGAATAAGCGAGTAATGTAGTTATCACTCGTTTGACCAGGATAAAAATTATCGGAAGTGAAATCCCCACTTACTGAGGAATGCGCTGACTGAAAATCATCAACGGCCGTTATCTCAGTCGCTTGCACAATCGAGTTTTGATAGAAGTAGTGAAAGCCATAAGCACAAACGGATAAACCAGCAACAACAAAGCCGAGCATGGTTAGCCCTTTTTTGATTTGAGGGTCGAGCTTAGGCTTTTGCGTGTGTTTAATCGCACTGAGGTAAACGCCATAGAAATTGGAATCACGGCGGATCTTTTTCTTTTCGGCCTTGGCTAAATCTGCAGGGGTCTCGATACCTTCGATGTGCTCATATCGATGTAGGGCATCACCGCCGATAAACTCTAAATGAACATGCGCTTGAATACGGCGTCTTATTATTTGGTCAACGTCTCGGAAATCCTGAGAAACAAAGACCAAATCCGAACCACCGTGACGGCTCTTTGTCATCCATTTAAGCGCTTCGGTTGGTTTGGAGCTTCCACCGCGAGGAGGCCAAATATTCTGAACCTCATCAACGAAGATAACCGAACCCGCCGGAAGGTTGTGGATCTCCAGAGGGTTATCAAAGCTTTTCCAAGAAAGTCCAAGCTCGATAATGTGCGAGGCTTCAAGCTCGGATTCTTCGATTTCAAGGACGTCCAACGCCTCTTGGAGTTGTACCAATCGTTTCTTGGAGGCCGTCTTTTTGTACCAGAATAACCACTGTTCGACAGGGTTGTGTTTTGAATATTGGTAGGCCAGATAAGGGAAGTCTTCAAGCTCGGCTAGTCGTCCCTCATCCTCAATTTTTAGTACCTTCTTCTCTAGTGCTTTGTTGTGATTGTTTGCAGGCCAATGAATCCCATAGAACCAACCTTGGAAACTGTCACAAACGGAGTAATCCAGAAGGAGAACGCGCACGCCATGATAATAAATAGGGCGACCGATGAAGGATTCCGTCTCGATGAGTGTCTTAACGGCGTGGAGAGTTTTACCCGTACCAACGCCACCACTAAAAGCAAAAAACATAAGTCAGACTCCTATACTGGGCTGGTTGGTTTTCGCCATGACGGACGATAACCTGTAGCACCCATCAAGCCGTTAAGCGTGAATGAGAAAACGAGGCAGGAGAGGATCACGTTAATGCACGTATCAATGGCCGCGAGTGCCATAAGTTGCGCCAGTGTTGAAGGTACTCCCGCAATATTCGCTTGGATGTAATCGGCCAACATATCGAGAAAGGAATTCACACCCGTATAAGCCACCAAACCGAAACCAACAGAAATAGCAACATACGTCACCAGTGTTCGAATAATCGAAGGAAGAAACGGGATCAAAAACGTAGAAAAAAAACCAATAAGCAAAGGCATTAGAATGCTCCTTGTGTTCTACCAATTAAAAACAGTCCAGCTATCCAAGCCAATACAACATGGATTGGTGCTGCCGTTCGTGCGTAGTAGCAAGCGGGTTCGTACGAGATTTCAACCGTTGTACTTCCGGCAAAGTGATTGAAAGTAAAACTTTGTGCAGCAGGACAACTGGCATTACCAAACGAAACGCCATTAGTGAGAAACTTTGAATCGATTTTGGAAAAGTCGACGCTCTCTGAATCAACTAACTCATCCGTTCTGTCGGTACCAAAAGTTTTTTCAACCGATTTCTTTAGGTCGGTCAGTTGGTTAGTTGGGCAAGAATTTTCGTACTGAATTTTCAATTGCGCGCATTGAATGACATCGCCTTTACACTCAAAAATGCTTTGAGCGCAATCGACTTTTACGGTCGGTTTTTCTTTTCCTTCTGATTCACAACCTTCATCAAGTTCACATTTGATATCTTTCAAGGTATCGCCAATGGCTGCAAGTTTAAGGTTTCCCTCAGCAACAGCACTTTGAAGGCCAACACCGCCGCCACCGCCACCACCTTTATTTTTTAAGTTCTCATTTACCAGCTTCATTTGGCCGAGCATATGTTGCTGCCACTCTTTATAAACTTTGTTATCCAGCAGCTGCTTACTGCGAAAATCATCGAGAGTTGTATGTATATTCTCTAAATGGTTGTTCGCTTCTTTCTCTGGATTTTCTGGGTCTTTCGGGTCTGGATTCGGCAAGTCTGGATCTTTTGGGTCTTCAGGTTCGATACACATATCAGGGAATAACTCACAGTAATTTTCTGGCGGCTCCTCTGGCTTTTCGATTTCAATATCTGGGATTGGTGTATCTGGTGTTCCCGGTGTGTCCGGGTCAGGTTTTGGAAGTGCGCACTCTTGCTTTGTTGGGTCACAAACGGGAATGTCATCATCAGGGGTCGTGCAAGTTAAACCTTGGATGCATTTTTTTGGTTCATGGCCGCAATAGGTGTAAACGTCACCGTCCTTACACCACCACTGGAACACGTTACTGAAAAACTCAGTCTCAGGCATTGAAAGCTGACAAGCATGTTGAGCGTGTTGCACTTCTTTTTGTAGCGCTGGGTCATCACAAGATCGTTTTTTGGGCTCATCAGCTGGACACGTGACAGAAGGATAAGTGGGTGCACCTTCAGGGCAATGCTCTTCACGCAAAATGTAAATCGTTAAAATCCCATTGCAAAATTCATTCTGCGATTTTGATTTAAACTCATAAGAGAATGTTACTTTAGGATAGGACTTACTATAACCGCCCACCGTGTCTGCAATGCTCTTAGGACACATTGGGTCAGGCTCAAGTGTGGAATAGGAAGGATAGTAATAAAATTCCTCCCAATGTGCTGCGTAAGTTAAAGAAGGAAATAAGAACAAACATAAGAAAAGTATTCTAGTCATCATCATCACCCAAACAAAACAAACATGCCAATAAGGAAAAGGACGACGAGGAAAGTGTCATAAGTCATAACTTGCCCTTGGATCAAAAAAGGGGCGAAGAACGCCCCCTTGAGTCAGAAGAAAGAAAAAGAGGGTGGTTAACCGCCGATTTTGCTCCAAGCTTTCTTAGCAACGGTGATGAGAACCATCGCGCCACCAACAGCAGCAACGAAAGCACCAAAGCCAGTAATCAAACCAGTTACCGAGCCAGCATCAGGGCCAGTACCAGTTGCAAAAGCAGAAGCCGATGCAGTAAGAACGCCAGCCGCAACTAGCACGCGAGTTTTGATATTTTTCATAGGTCTATTCCTTATTTACTTAGACATTTTTTTCCAACACCAACAGGTCGCCAGAAACAGAGTTGCCGCTGGCATTACCTCGATGAGTTGGGCGGTGGTCATATAGTTCGGCACGATTTCAGTGAGTAGCACCGAACTAAATCCAGATGGACAATTGTTATTTACTATTGGCTGTTCGCAGATAAGAACGTACATACAAAACCCTTCATAAACTCCAATTGCACACTACGAGTCCCGAACCATTGCCGAGACTCAGTATTCATTACTTATCGCCAAGCACAGGCAGGGCGTACAGATGGAAACCTTCGATTGAAACGTGCTTACCATCGTCATTAGCGAAGCTGAACTTCTTGTGTTCAACGTCAAACATGATGCGTTTGCCAATCGTGCGCTTAAGCAGTTCGCCCGCTTTGCCGTTGTCCCACAGTTCAGGCGACACACGCACTTCAATGGTGTCTGTTGGATTGGTGGTAATTAGGCGCAACTTACCATTCGCTTTTTGTTCGCCGTTGCGGTCTACCTTGGTCTCTTGAGTGATATCGGATTCATCAAGAATCAAACCTTCCATTCTCATAATCGTTTGCCCTTATTTTTACGTTTGGTTGTTAGTTGAAATAGAAAAGACAGTTATTGACACAAGTCCAAGGGAAATCAGTGCCACCAATCTGGAGGGGCTTCGCCCTCCTTATTGGTTGGCATGATTTCCTCTGGTGCTGTGAGCAACAACGCTTCCATTTCTTCATACATCGCTAGGTGCTTTTCATACTGGCTGTATAAGTCTTCACACATGCGCTGGTACTCTTGTTCGCGCTCTAGTGCATCAAAGTAATCGACCACGTTGGACATGATCCCTTGTTGAGCACGTAAGAATTTCTCTTTGTTCTCGGTCTTCCAGTTACGAAAACGAGTGGCGATAAACACCTTCTGAAACATCAGGCCGTTTAAGCGCGCCTGAGCCATATCGCCGTAGCGGGTAGGAGAGTATTCACCACCGGAGGCAATCAGCTTTTCAATTGCATTGGAAACGGTGTATTCCGCTTTAACAGTTTGGTCTTTGCGTTTGACGAACACGCCGCCCATGGCATAACAAAAGGCTTTCCAGTCACCCTCATCGGCAGCGCGGCGAACGCTCTCTAACAGAAAGTGTTCGTCTTGGTTTAGGTCGGTGAACAAGGCGTCATCCTCTTTGAATTCCTCACGTAGACGACGCATTTCGCGCCATACCGTGACAGATGGACCACCAATAAATTGAAATTGGCGTATCTGGTTAACGCGAGCCCACGTGACAACGCGCTCAGCCGCATCAGAGCCAGAAAGAGACGAGCCCTTATCCGATTCGATATGCTGACCATCAATGTTTTTGCTTAGGTATTTCGCGACGTAGCCAACCGCCGAACCCTGTGACCAGTCGATCACCTCGGCCTTAAAGCGGAACTTCTTCGCGCCTTTTTCCTCTGGTGAATCGACCATGGCCAAACGGCGAAACTCGTTAGTGATCAGTTTTCGGCTCGACTTTTCCATAAACAGCAGCAAGTGGTGATGCGGTGTGCCGTCCTGATGAGGCTCAACGATGCGCATCCCGTACACTTTGACTTTGTTCTTATCAAGGAACTTACGCAGCTTTGCCCAGACCGACATGAGATAACCGTGAGCCTGTTTGGCGTCGGGTTTATCAGCGTTAATCCAGTTGGAATTAACCGTTCCGTTTGATACGCAGTGGAAGCGAGACGGAGCCGTCACCGTGAAGAACACCGCATCATGATTCGATTCTTGTGCGATTTCCTCAAAGCCGCGCAGACGCACGAACATTTCAGAGCGGCGAACTTCGGGATTAGAAACCGACTTGGCTGAGAGCTCACTCAGCGTGAAGAAGTTAGAGAGATCGTTTTCGTCGTATGCGACCGTATTGTCTAACGCGATACGGTTAGAGCTATTGCGGTCGCGTTGACGATGCAGCGAGAAATCAGAGCAGTAAACCTGCTTACGGCGTTGAACGAGAGCCAAATCACGGGCAACACATTCCACCTCGTAAGCACACTTACGACGAAGCTGGCGAACTAACCAGTGTTCATCAAGCGCACGGTTAACCAGAGCAAAGAGTTCACAGTTGTTTTCTGCATGACCGATTGCCTCGTCAGAAAACGCCAGACCGAGTGAGTCGAGAAGCTGAACAGCTTTATCAAAACGAGCTTGTGAGAATTCCTCGGGTATCGCGTTGATCACACGAGCAAAATCTCGAGACTTGCGCTTAGCTAACGCGCTGATTTCATCGTCTGACATCGCATAACTGTAACCGTGCGTCGTTAAACGCTCGTGAGCGTCATTCACAGCGCGAGCCGCTTCGACTGCATCACGAGCCTTCAAGATATCCGTGTAAGCACGGGTCATATGTGGGGCAAATGCGCCGTTACGATGTAACGATTTAGGCAGGTCAAAACAAGGGTTTGAAGTAGGGCGCGTAATAAAATCTGACTTATCGTGTGAGTAGATTTGCGCGTCTAACGCAGACATCACACGCGCCGCCATTGGGTAAGCTGGGCGCGTGTGATCTGTATAAGCAAAGCGATGATTGAACAGGTTGTCAGCAATATGCGCGGTCGAGTTCCACGAATGAACAGGAACAAACTCGATGTATTCTTGTTTACCTGATGCTAAATCGACAACCAGTTCACGCATGATGACGAATACCTCTTTCTAAGTAAGCATCCGTCAAGCGGTCAGAGTGTTCTTCATACGCTTGCAAAGCATCGTCATTATCTGGTTCAGATAAGTCAGAAAGAGCAAAATCAGACAGGCCATGAAGCACATGTTCTTTGTCTTCATCTACGATTTGTTGCGCTTGGGCATCACACGATGAACATCCACAGAACTGACCGCCACAAGAGCACAGCTCATCTTCGTTATGACGAGCATCAGAATAGATTGAGACTTTGAGACAATCCTGACAAAGCACAAACTTAGAACGAGACATAACAACCACCTTGACGAGCTGAATTGATAGAATGACCGCCAAAGCCAAGACGAACGCGTCAAGGGCAAACGCCCCAAGCCGAGGCGGTCTAATTCTGATTTAGTAACCAGATTTGGTTATTAGCGTAATCACCAAATTTGGTTAGCGCAAGACACCAAAAATGGTTACTGATAGGCTAAACTGAGGAAAACGGAGGAAACTGTATGTATCAAAATCAACTATTAGATGCCTATAAAAAGGCTCAAAGTTACGTACAAGACAAACAAATAGCAGCGGATATGGATATTCCGCCGCAACGAATCAGTGATTTCCGCAAAGGAAAGCGCTATATGACTGATACACAAGCAATTTTCCTTGCTGAACATTCAGGTTTAGACCCTGAGATTGCTTTATTGGGTTGTCACGCTGATCGCAACGATAATCCACACATAAAAGCGGTGTGGGAAGGTATTGCAAAAAAGTTTAACGGGCTTGGATTGTCAGGGATATCAATGGCCTTTGGGGGTTTGATGGTCAGCCAATACACCACATTAGAGCAAAAGCTCTACTGCGCATTATGTATATTATGTTAAATTAAGTATGACGCTACGTAAGATCTTATCCAGTTAAGCCTCCTATCCCTCTCAGATTTGAATGTGTTCTACCATTGTGAGGCTTTGATTAAACATAATGGCTATTTACCATAAAATACTTAATATAGATCTTAATAATCTATCGATTGTTAAGATCTATATTAAGGCTAACTATTTCCTAAAAACACCTGTATGGCTTTGTAGATAAATTGTCTGAGAACTGGCTTGGATTCGTCTCGGTTACTTTCTGAAGAATGTGCTGTTCAGCTAAAATCATTGTAACCAAACGCATCGACTTTCTCACAAGTAAGTGTTTATTGAATGCAGGCCTAATCTTGTTTCACTAAAGCGTCCGGTCTTTGTACATCTACTGGCAGTGTATAAATGGTTTTCAGCAGAAAAAGGCCTACACTTGTTCAGAGGAAAATTAGTTATAACTTTTCCACGAAATAATGCCGAATCCTGTTTTGTTTATGGGCCTGATTCCAAAAGCTAGATGCCCTAGCGTTGAGGAGAGTTGTTATGTCGGATGACAAAAGATCTAAGTCAAAATCGTTAATTAGTTTATCCACCATAGTGGCTTCCATGCTTCTCGCTGGATGCGCGTCGGATATGGAAAAGGTAAAGCCTGGTACGTATGAAGGGTCAAAAACTCCCATTGGTCAGGGAGAAGCACACTCGTTTGTAACGATAGGAGAAAATGGCACGCCGACAAAGATCGGTGTCAAACTGTCTGAATCAGCTTTGTCTGGACTACCGATGCCTGCAACAGAACATGAATACGAATACAATCTACCGTTACCTCCTGAACTTTTCTCCACTGGGTACCGTCAGATAGTAATTGGATGGAACCCGCATGGGCATATTCCGGTTGGTGTCTATGACACACCGCACTTTGATTTCCATTTCTATTTGATAGATTCGAGTGATCGGAAAAAGATAACAGCTGTCGGCGACGACCTTGCCCGCGCTCATAAAGCACCACCTGAACAGTACATGCCAACCGGTTACATTCTCCCGCCCGGAACCGAGGTGCCTAACATGGGGGCTCATGCCGTTAACCCCCAAGGAGACGAATTCACTAAACATTCCTTCACCAAAACTTTCATTTATGGGTTTTATGACGGTCAAATGATTTTCGTTGAGCCGATGATCACCAAAGCTTATCTCGAAACAAAGCCGGACGTACACTCAACAATTGCCGTTCCTCACAAATATTCTTCGCCAGCCCATTACCCTACAAGTTATGTAGTCGTGTATAACCAGGCCAATCGAGAATATGAAATCAGTCTGGAAAATTTGGTGTTGTCTGAGTGACCAAAACACCTGAATTAACTGATTGAAACTCTTAATTGAAGTGCCTAGCCAACCCCAAAACCAGTCGCTTGAACACAAGACTCGTTCAAGCGACCGGCAATTTCGCAATTTGTAAAAACGCGCAGCCCATATAGGTTTGGGCAACAACGAATTCGAGTCTCGCAAAATAACTCAGAGCCCATGCCCTTTTCTTTGAGTGCGATAGCGAAACTCGCTTAGTTTTTCAGTAATAATAAGACCTTTGTTAAATCGACAATGAGTCATGCATATAAAACAGAATCCGATATCGACTTTTTTATGTAAAAAGCTTGGTCATAATCACTTGCGTATTGCAGGCGAGTATTGGCATATAGAGAAGTTGGTTACTCTGCAATGTATGATGCTGAAAGAGGCATCGAGCCTACAAGAAGGCCTATTATGGTGGAGCAAAAGCGTCTCTTTGTTTGATCGCCATTTGTACGTTACGGTCAAGAAAAATGATGATCAAATTCACATGAAACTCGACTGTAGAACAACTGAAATGCCAAGTTGGGCGGATTCCGTTTTTGATTTATTAATCATGCAATTGGATCTGCTTGATTTACGTGATTCCGTACAATTACACATTAATCCTAATAAACCATCTTCTGCTGACGTTGTAATATTGAACGAAGCAGAATCAGCTCATAGTGCTAGCGTGTTTGAATTGGTTAAGCACTTATACTTACTGCTTTCTCACCAACCAATTGAGCAACCAGAATTGATCAGTGTATTGAATGCCCTGTTCGTCAAAAATCACAACTATGCTCTCACACTAGAACAAGCAGCTCATCAGTTGGGTGTATCAAAACGCACCTTGCAACGTCGATTAAACGAGAAACATATGAGCTATTCCCAATGCATCGATTTTGCTAAACAAAAGCACGCGTTGGCGTTACTCGCAGATACCCAATTGACCACAAAGGAAATCGCCTATCAGCTCGGCTACGAAGAGCCTTCTAACTTTCATCGAACGTTTCGTCGTTGGTACGAATTCTCACCTATGCAGTACCGCCAACAATGTTTGGATAATCGTACTCAACTCAACCAACAGCCAATCCGTTTGTACTATGTCAAAGCTAATACCCTAGCGGAAAAGGACATCAACCTGCCAGTTGGCAAAATCTGGTTGGAAGTGGACAACATCGCATTTGAAAAAGTGGTCTCGGTAGAGTGCCGCGATCGTGATGGGGTGTGGCGTCACTATCCGGCGTTCTTTGAACGTTTCTTGACTAATGGTACCGAGCTATGGGCGACGACAGAGCTTCCTGTCGCGTATCCCCTAACCTTCAGGCTTTGCTATGAAGTAGATGGCGAGCGATACATTGATAACAACCATCAGCGTGATTATGTCATCTCCAAGGGGCTATTAATCGGCAGCACCGAATACATAGTGCCGACTCGGCAGCTTATTCAAATGAGCACTCAGTACATGCTGTTTGTTGAATTAGCATGCCGCCTTGAGGACGTAGCGAAGGTTGATTGCTTCGTCGATGATGAACCGATACCGCATACGATGAGCTTTACCCAACATTCACCAGACTACTCTTGCTGGTCACTACAACTATCGTTAATTCAAAGCGCTATGCAATGTCGATTCCGACTTTATGATGAATTGGGTCATGAGCTAGCCAAAGAGCATTACCCGATTCAATATCCGATTGTGCAACCACTCAGTTAAATTTGTTGCATAGATCAAATTCATCCCTTCATGACATCATTTCACGTCTTTTTTGGCGTGAAATGACACTCTAAATTTCAAGCCTTTGCTTTATCGTTTCCACATTGCTACTTAACGGAGACGAAAACCGTGTTTGAAACCCTACCTAACCATATGAATAAAATAAAAATACTTCCTTTAGCGATCGCCCTGGTGCTTTCTGGTTGTGGCAACGACGAAACCGCGCCAACAGATACAGGCAGTCACGTGGCATCTCCTGATTGGCAAGACCAAATCATTTACTTCTTGATGATTGACCGTTTTAACGACGACAACACCTCTCTTAACGATCAAGGTCAAAACGAATTCGATCCTACTTCTGATAAAAAATTCAGCGGCGGTGACCTTGTTGGTGTGAGCGACAAACTGAGCTATATCGAAGATCTGGGTGCTACATCTATCTGGATTACCCCACCTGTCGCAAACCAATGGTGGGATGCGGAACAAAACTACGGTGGCTACCACGGTTACTGGGCTCGCGATTTCCAAAAAGTGGATGAGCACTTCGGTGATATGGAAAGTTACCAAGCGTTAGCGCGTGAAGTCCATGCACGTAACATGTTTTTGATCCAGGATATCGTCACAAACCACGTGGGCAACTTCTTCACTTACGATAACCCATACAATTATGATCCAAGTTTACCTTGCCAAGGCTTCCGTTTGATTGAAAACGCCTTGCCAGAAGGTCAGAAACTGCCTTACCCACTCAACATGAACGAGTGTAAAGAAGACGGCACGGGCAGTTATCACTGGACACCAAGTATTACCAACCACAACGATTCGGTACAAGAGAAAACCTGGCAACTGTCCGATCTGGATGATCTCAACACCTCCGTTCCTGAAGTACGCGCCTACCTAAAAGAGAGCTACCGCAAATGGATTCGTGAGGTGGGTGTCGACGGCTTCAGAATCGACACGGTTAAGTTTGTTGAGCACGATTTCTGGAATGATTTTCTGCATTCCGACGATGGCGTGATGACACAAGCAGTTGACACTGGTCGCAATAACTTCCTCACATTTGGCGAAGTATTCGAAACTTCAACGCCTTACAACACAGAAGGCGAAGAGAAGATGCTGACTTACATTGGTGCAAGCGGCTCACCTAAGCAACTAACGTCTGTGCTTAACTTCCCACTGCAAACGACCATGACTCGCGTGTTTGCGGCTGGTCAGCCTACGGATTACTTACGTTTTC
The DNA here is from genome assembly GCF_052353105.1 of Vibrio sp. YIC-376. Taxonomy (NCBI): domain Bacteria; kingdom Pseudomonadati; phylum Pseudomonadota; class Gammaproteobacteria; order Vibrionales; family Vibrionaceae; genus Vibrio; species Vibrio sp. YIC-376. The sequence continues at coordinate 537,937 of NZ_JBBWFK010000001.1, read as the reverse complement.
GTCTTGAGAAAATGATGGAGATGTTCCCTAACCCATACATCATGCCGAACTTCATCGATAACCACGACATGCCACGTTTCCTATCGCAAGGCAGCGTCAACGACATGAAGCAAGCTTTGATCACCATGATGGCAGTGCCGGGCATTCCTGTGATTTACCAAGGAACAGAACAAACAATGTCGGCAGCACGTGATGCGATGTTTGCTGGCGGTTATCGTGAAGATAGTGACAACATAGATTCATTCAATCAAAACAGTGAGATGTACCTGTTCATCCAAGAGCTTGCCAAGCTGCGTTCTGAAAACAAAGTCATGACACGTGGTGAAATAAAAGTTATTGGCAGTGACAAAGCGGGTGCTGGTGTATTTGCCTTCACTCGTACGTTGGATAACGATGAAGTCTTAGTTGTTATGAACACGTCGAACTCGCCTATGTTAATGAACCAATTGGATGTAGAACAAGCAAGTGGCACCGTATTCAAAAAGCAAATTATGTCGAACTGGGCAGATGCACCAGAGCAGTTAGTGGCGGATGAAAATGGTCATGTAACCCTAGAACTGCCAGCCAAATCTGCCGTGATCTACTCGAAAATGGGCGACTATCAATCTGTAGATACGCCAGACCTCAATATCCAACTGGATCAGGGTTGGGAAGGTCAAACCATCACCAGAGACATTGTTCTAACAGGTAGTGCTAACGCTAACGAAAAGTTGAACCTTGTTGTCGACGGCAACTTGGAAACAGCACAAGCGATAACAGTTGGTGCCGATGGTCAGTTCAGCGTCACGTTGTCTACTCGCCACTTCGCAATTGGAGAACAGCAGCACCGCTTCGCAATTTACTCAACCGAAAAGAAATCAGGCATTGAGGATGTCAACTTTGTGTCGAACCTCAGTTGGGCCAACATACCGGATGAGATCATCGATGATGCAGGCGATGCACAAGATGGCATGGGCGGTCCAAACGGCAACTACTCACTACCAACGGATCCAACGTTCGACAAAGACAATAGCCAACTTGCTATCGATAAAGCAGAAGTGTTCACGGTTGGCAGTAACGTGCGTTTGACCTTCACCATGGACAAAGTTACGGATACTTGGTTACCGCCAAATAACTTCGACCACGTTGGTTTCACCATCTTCATTGATTTACCAGAAGAAGCCTCAACCAACTTGTCTGAACTGCCGAAGATCAACGCGATCATGCCAAGCGGAACTTGGAGCCGCAATGCGGTGGTATTTGGCTGGCAAAGCTCGATCTACAACACTAAGGGCGCAAACGCGACGACATGGGGAGAGGCAGTCACACCAGCTCCTACAGTGACAGTAAATAAAGCGAATCACACCATTTCTCTGGACTTCTTGAGCGATGCACTTGGTCGCCCAGAATCACTGGATGGAATTCGTTTCTACGTCACCACTTGGGATTTAGATGGACTATCAGCAACTTACCGCCCACTTAGCCCCGAAAAAGGGCCATGGAATTTCTCTGGTGGTGCATCTGATGAAAGTAAGATTTGGGACGATTTACCGATTATAAAATTGTCTGAGTGAGCACATTAAAATATAAACAGCTTCATCATTCCAATTCAATGAAGCTGTTTTTGTAATAAGTGCAATTCAACATTTGTACAACTGCTGTAGGGTTGAAGTTCTTCGGGATAGGCATCACCTACTGCTTTGACCCAGAGGGAATTAAAAAATTGTTTTTGAGTATTTCTTCATAGCTATCCATGCTTTCACCGAGCTGTAAAATGTGGCGTACAAGGCTCGACTATATTAAGACTGATCATTTCCTTGATAGGCTTGAATTGCTTCGTAGATATCTTGTCTACGAACTGGTTTGGAAATGAAACTGTCCATGCCTGCTTCTAAACACTTGTCTCTGTCGCTCTCTAACGCATGCGCTGTCAATGCGATGATAGGTATTGTTATTCCTTTACCTCGAATCAGACGTGTGGCAGTAATTCCATCCATCACTGGCATAGAGACGTCCATCAGAATCATATCGATTGACTGATTGTGTTCTTCCAAAAATTCGAGCGCTTCTGCGCCATGGTTTGCGATGTGAACGTTGTGACCCAATTTATTAAGGATTAATTTGATAACGAGCTGATTCGACTGAGTATCTTCTACGATTAGTAGATTCAGTGTCTTAGTTGGTCTGTTCGCTTCGATTTTCACTGGTCGATTTTGACTAAACCTGGTTAGGACGGGAATCTTTACGACGAACAGCGAACCAACATGTTCTTCACTTTCTACTGTAATTCTACCGCGCATCATCTCCACTAAGTGTTTTGTGATCGCGAGCCCCAATCCTGTGCCGCCAAACCGTCTGGTTATCGATCTATCACCCTGGTGAAATGCAGTAAAAAGTCGTGATTGTTTGGCTTTTGATATTCCAATGCCCGTGTCAGAGATGGAAATAATCAGTTCGTCTTTTTGTTCTTGCATAGAAACGTTCACGATTCCACTATCAGTAAACTTAATCGCATTACCAATCAGGTTAAATAAGATTTGAGATAATCGGGTTGAATCAATCCAGTATTGTTTGTCTGAAGACAGTGCACAGTTAAGGTGAAAGTCTAGGCCTTTGTTTGTAGCTATTTGCTTTTGCTGGGAAATGACAAACATGACAGTGTCACTTAAATTGGTCCACTGCTCATGTAGTTGAAAGCTTCCCGACTCTATTTTGGATAGATCGAGTATATCGCTGATTATCGCGAGTAGCAGATCGGCTGAACATTCCATTTGGCTGAGTGCTTCGAACTGCTCGTTAGACAAAGTTGATTGACGAAGAACATCGAGCATACCCAAAACGGAGTTTAATGGCGTTCGAATTTCATGACTCATCATCGCTAGAAATTCGGATTTAGATTGGTTAGCAAGTTCTGCCTCTTCACGGGCTTTGGCAAGCTGTGTCGTTCGAACATCGACGATACGTTGTAACTTCTCTTTCGTTTCAATATCCATGACCGCACGCTCAATCAGGGGACGAAAACGTCGAAGTGTCTCTTTGTTTTCAATACTAAAATGCCCTTTTTGTGCACCAATCAATAAAATAATGCTCTGTGTTACTTCAGAGCGAATCCCTGTCAAGATGACTGAGTTAACGTGACTTTTAACGAAGACATTTAAATTAGAGAACTCACCTAAACTTAACGGTTCGAATAACAGTATACATTCGCCATTAAGAGCTCGCTCTAGTGTGTTACCGTGTAACCAATCTACCTTATTAAATACTTGGTTTGTTGATATTAAGGTCTTGAATGTTTGGCTGCTTTCGTCGCGGGTTATAACGATAAAATCGTCAAAATTAATGTACTTTTTTAAGACCGTATTCAGCCCAGTGAAGATTTCATTGCGGTGTCTGGCTTCACTCATTGCAGATATTGCTGAGAGAATGGCTTTGTTTTCATCAGCCAACAATTTTTCTCTCTGCTTTGCCTGTTGCAGTTCAACCAGCGCTTCTTGCAGCGCTTCCTGTTGATAGGTATCTAAGTATTTATCTTTCATAAGGTTTATGGAATATCGCCGAAGAGATCATTAGGTTTCCGTGTCCATTTTCACCGCCAATAAATCTTCCTTGCTCCCCAAACGTGAACGGGCAAATAAATGGTAGGTGTTCCAGTTCCTGGTTGATTTGGTCACAAACGCTATTCATGTCTTGCTTTAAGTGCAACATGGGACCTGCGCAAAATATGTTGATTACGCCAATTTTTCGAGACTCTTCTAACTTTTGATTGAATGCGATATTCACTACTTTTGCAGCCCGCGCCAACAGATGTTCACGACTTCCTTTCATTAAAGTGAGCTCATCTCCCTCAGCAATGTTCGTAAAGAGCTCTATACCACCTTCTTTTGTCTCGCGAATAGGATGAGATAATTTGTAGTAAGGCCTGTTATATAAGTGGCCTGCCACCCTGCCAAGTGGATAAGCACTAGAGTTAGTAAATAAAAGACTGTCTTTACCGGTTTGATTATGCTGGTGATTTGTCCACTTTCGATAACGTTCGAGTGCGGGTTCGCCATCAATTTCTAACAGACATCGGCCTTCAGTTTTGGTGGCAATACCTTTTATGTTTGTTGGTGTGTGCCCCGCACTGAATGCGATATCAACATGTTGAGAGGAATAAAATAACGTGAGGCTTACTCCTACTTTTGTATGTCCTTGTGAGGTAAAGACGGACCATTTGCCGACAACGTTATTATCGGCAGCAGACCCTCCAATAATTGGTACAAGCGTGCTAAATCTTTCATCGATAGATTCAATGATAGATTCTTCCTGGCCTGGGGTTGCATGGAGTAGGATTAAGTCGGGTACTTCCCCTATTCTATTAGCGTCTTCTAGAGCCATATCTAACGCGCGCATCACGCCCTTTTTATGTGTGCATTGAGATATGCCCGTCCCATAAGCATGTGGCTCTGGGTCATAGATGGCTAACGCCGCAATAACTGGTCCTGCATGAAATCCTTTATCAGTCATTACTGCTTGGCAGGAGCTTGCTCCGTGGAAAGGAATATCAGGAAAATGCTCTAGCATAGCGGCGCAAATGCGCTCGAAATCGTACTCTTCGGTGTAATAACAAATAACGTACGCCAGGCTTTGCTGGGTCAGTTCTGAACGAAGCTGTTTGATAGCTAAGTGTTCATCGGATATATGTGTAAAAACTGATTGGCACTGCATACGCTTTTAGTATTGTCTTTGACTCTTTAGTTATACCATTCTAACGTGCTATCGGAACGAAAGAAGATTCTCTTTTCTTCAAGATGTTTTGATTATCGCGCGTCATTTCTTATTTATAAATGCACTACGACAATATTTCGCTTTATTTTGAGCGTAATAATCTTGGTTTGTGAAATAGCTTCCCACTCGATGTTTTGATTTATTTCGCTGACATCTTTAAATTCACCTGATTGATCTAGATCAATTTTTAGACTGCTACTTTTCGGGCTTTCGAACGAAATTCCTGTCGAATCACGATTAATTGAAATTTTTTCCCCTGATATTGTTAAATCGCATCGCTCTTTTTGTGAGCAGTCAACCGTATTGGGCGTCTCGTGTGTAAAGGTGCGCCAGAAAAATGCAACAACTAAAATACTGAGCATGATTAAGATTTGTGCGAGTCGTGCCTTTGTTAACTTTTGTGCCGGCATAATTACCAATATCCTTGTTACAAACTTCAAACTTTTTAAATAAAAAATGTTTTCCCGAGCTTCAATAAGGTTACTACCCTGTCATTGAATTGTTAATTCGAGTATAGTGTCGAGCTGAAAATGCCACTTTTTATTAAAGTCAGCAATAGAAATAAAGTGATGATAACACTTGAATTCTAGAGTTTACTTGGGTGGTGTTACGACGCAAGTCGTGTTGGAAGTAAAGTGTAGTTAATTAGAAATTGGAAGCATGCATAATGAGCCAAGTAAAGCAGCTTGAACAAAACTACAACTATACAGTCGTTCGCCAATTTACCCTTGTGACCATTTTATGGGGCATAGTTGGTATGACTGTTGGTGTTTTGATTGCCGCTCAATTAGTTTGGCCACAGCTAAACTTTGATACGCCGTGGTTGACGTACAGTCGTTTACGTCCGCTGCATACTAATGCGGTAATTTTTGCGTTTGGTACAAGTGCCCTGTTCGCAACATCTTATTATGTTGTTCAGCGTACTTGTCAAACACGTCTTTTTGGTGGCCCACTCGTTGCCTTCACCTTTTGGGGATGGCAAGCAATTATCCTAGCCGCAGCAATTACTCTACCACAGGGGATGACTACCTCTAAAGAGTACGCTGAGCTGGAATGGCCTATTGATATCGCTATTGCGATTGTATGGGTTTCGTACGCAGTGGTGTTCTTCGGCACATTGGTAAAACGTAAAACCTCCCACATTTATGTGGCGAACTGGTTCTTCGGCGCGTTTATCATCACCGTAGCAGTACTTCACATCGTGAACAGCATGGCAGTCCCTGTTTCCTTGACTAAATCGTACTCGATTTATTCTGGGGCTGTGGATGCGATGGTTCAATGGTGGTATGGACACAACGCGGTAGGTTTCCTACTGACGGCTGGTTTCCTGGGTATGATGTACTACTTTGTCCCTAAACAAGCTGAACGTCCTGTTTACTCTTACCGTCTATCTATCGTTCACTTCTGGGCTTTGATCTCCCTATATATCTGGGCAGGTCCTCACCACCTTCACTATACTGCTTTACCAGACTGGACTCAGTCACTGGGTATGGTGATGTCATTGGTTCTATTTGCTCCATCTTGGGGTGGTATGATCAACGGTATTATGACGTTGTCTGGTGCTTGGCATAAGCTTCGTTATGACCCTATCCTACGTTTCCTAATTGTGTCGTTGTCTTTCTACGGTATGTCTACCTTCGAAGGCCCAATGATGGCAATTAAGACAGTAAACGCGCTTTCTCACTACACCGACTGGACCATTGGTCACGTTCACTCTGGTGCTCTGGGTTGGGTTGCTATGGTTTCTATCGGTTCGGTTTACCATTTAGTACCTCGCCTGTTCGGCCAAGAGCGTATGTACTCTGTCGGTTTGGTTAACGTGCATTTCTGGTTAGCAACAATCGGTACGGTTCTATACATCGTAGCGATGTGGATTTCTGGTGTTATGCAAGGCCTTATGTGGCGTGCAGTTAACTCTGACGGCACACTGACTTACAGCTTTGTTGAGTCTGTACAAGCGTCATACCCATTCTATTTTGTACGTTTCCTAGGTGGTTTAATCTTCCTGTCAGGTATGCTTCTCATGGCATACAACACGTACAAAACAGTTACTGCACCAAAAGAGAGCCTTAAGGCTATCCCACATCCGGCATAAGGAGATTTAAAGAATGAGTAATAATTCTAATAATCGCCATGAATTCCTAGAACGTAATGTCGGTTTGTTGGCTATTTTTATCGTTTTTGCTATCAGTTGGGGCGCTCTTGTTGAGATCACTCCTCTGCTTTTCCAAAAACAAACGACTGAGCCTGTAGAAAACCTACGTGCTTATTCCGCTTTGGAAATGGAAGGTCGCGATCTATTTATCCGCGAAGGCTGTAGCGTTTGTCACAGTCAGATGGTTCGCCCTTTCCGCTCTGAAACTGAACGATACGGCCACTACTCTGTTGCTGGTGAGAGCGTTTGGGAACATCCGTTCCTTTGGGGTTCTAAGCGTACCGGTCCAGATTTGGCTCGTGTAGGTGGTCGTTACTCAGACGAGTGGCACCGTGTTCACCTAATGGATCCACGTGAACTTGTTCCGGAATCAAACATGCCTGGTTTCCCATGGCTAGCCGAAAACGTCCTAGACGGTAAGCTAACCCCTAAGAAACTGGAGCTGTTCCGTGACCACTTCGGCGTTCCATATACAGATGAACAAATCGCGAATGCGACTAAAGAAGTAGAAGGTAAAACAGAGATGGATGCAATCATCGCTTACCTTCAGTCTCTTGGTCATGCAATGAAGTAAGGGGGACGTATGGATTTCGGTACAATTCATAGTGTTTATACCGTTGTGCTCTTCGTGAGTTTCATCGGCATTGTATGGTGGGCATTTAGCAAGAAGCGTAAATCTCGCTTTGAAGAAGATGCTTACTTGGTCTTTGCTGACGAAGAACAAACGCCCCAACATAACCAAGGAGTGAAGAAGTAATGACTACATTCTGGAGTCTCTGGATTATCGTGATTACTATCGGTACGCTTGTAGGCTGTGCAATCCTCCTGACTTGGTGCGCTAAAGATAAAATGGGCGTCGAGGAAGGGGCTGACATGGGCCACGAGTACGATGGTATTCGCGAGCTAAATAACCCGCTACCTAAGTGGTGGACTTATCTTTTTGTGAGTACATTTGTGTTTTCTGCGGTGTATCTTGCTATGTTCCCGGGTTTAGGCAGCTTTAAAGGCTTCTTGAACTGGGAGAGCTCGGCTCAAACCGTGCGCTCACTTGAAGAGTCAAAAGAAGCTATTGCTGCGGCACAAGAGAATAAACAACTTAACCAATACGCGAAAGAACTGGACGATGCGGATGCTTACTTTGGTGAAGCTTTCCGTAAACTAGCACATAACGATAACGGCTTACGCCCTGTTCCTGAAATTGCTAACGATCCTGAAGCGCTTAAAGTTGGTCAACGTTTGTTCTTGCAAAACTGTTCACAATGTCACGGCTCAGATGCTCGTGGTCAGAAAGGGTTCCCTAACCTTACTGATAATGCATGGCTGTATGGTGGTGAACCGCAAGCAATCGTAACTACCATCACGCATGGTCGTGTTGGTCAAATGCCAGCATGGAAAGATGCGCTTGGTGAAGAAGGCGTTCAAGAAGTGGTTAGCTACGCGCTTAGCCTATCTGGACGTAAAGTTAATGCTCGTGAAGCAGCAGCAGGTAAAGCACGCTTTGTTGTATGTGCAGCGTGTCACGGTACAGATGGTAAAGGTAACCCAGCAGTTGGTGCTCCTGACCTGACTGACCAAGACTGGCTGTTTGGTGATTCACGCGCAGCTGTTACTGAAACTGTAATGAATGGCCGTTCTGGTGTCATGCCTGCCTGGAAAGAAATTCTGGGTGAAGACAAGATCCAGCTTGTTGCATCATATGTCTGGAGTTTGAGCAACTCTGAGAATAAGTAACCGAGATATTCAGTAACATTGCAATAACAGCCCCTTTCATAGGGGCTGTCTTTCCTTTAAATTTAAAGCCTCCTATTTTTTCATTTAGCTGTTGAGAACGTTTTTATGGTAAAGCCTTGGTATAAACAATTTTGGCCGTGGTTCCTGATCATCCTGCCGCTGACTGTTATTTCCTGGACGATAGTTACAGTGGTCATCTTCTCGAACAACTCCGTTTCTTTAGTTGCTGAGGATTACTATAAAAAAGGTAAAGGTATTAACATCGACATCAGTAAAATGAACGTCGCTCGTGACCTGAATCTTAACGCTAATATTTCTTCTGACAGTAATACGGTTGTGATTCATTTCAACAAGGGTGAATTAACTCACTACCCGGCTTTAACTGCCACTTTCACTCACCGTACGCTTCCTGATCGCGACTTTTCAAAACTAGTGACCGCAGATGCTTCTGGGAACTACCGATTAACGCTGGACCATGAAATTATGGGCCCTTGGTTTGTTGAGCTTCAGCCACACGACAAGCAGTGGATGATTCAAGGGAAAGTAGAATTTCCTGCCGCCGACACTGTTTTGATGAAGTAATCTTATGAATAAATCCTGTTACCACTGCGGTGAAGATGTACCAGCCAACACGGATTTTAAGGTAGAAATACTCGGTGAAATCCGCGACATGTGTTGTCCGGGCTGTCAAACGGTTGCACAAACTATTGTAGATAGTGGCCTTGTTTCTTATTACCAGTACCGCACCGCCCCTGCTGAAAAAGCTGAACTTGTTCCAGAGCAACTTCAAGCGCTTGTTCATTACGATAACGAAGATGTTCAATCTGAGTTTGTACGTAATCGCGAGAATATTTCGGAAGTGACGCTTTCTTTGGAAGGCGTCTCCTGTGCTGCATGTGCTTGGCTGATTGAAAAGCAAGTCTCTGGGACAAAAGGCATGGTTTCAATTCGAGTTAACACGACAACCAACCGTGCTTTATTAGCTTGGGATAAAACCCAAGTGCGTTTGAGCGAACTGCTCTCAGTTATTCATAAGCTCGGTTACAAAGCAGCGCCATTTGAGGCAGATACACAAGAAGCTTCCTACCATCGAATGATGAAGCAATACCTATACCGATTAGGGATTGCTGGTTTGGCTACAATGCAGGTAATGATGCTTGCTGTGGCCTTGTATCTTGAAGTTTTTGGTGATTTAGAGCCGGAGTTTAAGAACTACTTCCGTTGGGTCAGCTTGATATTCGCTACGCCTGTTTTGCTCTATTCCGCGCTTCCTTTCTATTTAAATGCCTTGAGAAGCATCAAAGGTCGTACATTAGGGATGGATGTCCCTGTCTCTATCGCTCTTATCTTTGCGTACGTCGCTAGCCTAATCGCAACCGTTACAGAACAAGGTGAGGTGTTCTTCGAGTCTATTTCGATGTTTACCTTCTTCTTGTTAGTTGGACGTTTCTTGGAGATGAGAGCACGACGTAAAGCTGCAGCTGCGAGTGGTAACCTGCTTAAGTTGATTCCAGCGATTGCGACTACCCTAGACGGAGAACAAATCCCGGTTAAGACGCTAAAAATTGGCGATTGTATTCGTGTGCTTCCAGGTGAGCATATTCCAGCAGACGGTAAAGTAATTTCTGGTCGCATTCATATCGATGAATCAATGCTAACGGGTGAGTCCGTCCATGTGGTTAAGAAAGAAGGCGATGCCGTTTATGCTGGTACGCTAAACGGAGATGAGTCGTTTGAACTTGAAGTGACCAGCTCTAAGGCTGATTCAATGATTTCAAACATTATCCGTTTGCAAGACGAAGCTCAGTATTCGAAGCCGAAAATCGCAGAAATTGCAGATGTTGTTGCGCGTTATTTTGTGGGTGCGATTCTTATTATCTCAGCGGGAACCTGGTTCTACTGGCATCAGACCAAACCGGATGATGCATTTTGGATAATGTTGTCAGTATTAGTCGCGACGTGTCCTTGTGCCCTATCTTTAGCAACGCCAACTGCTTTGACTTGTGCTACATCTCGCATGGGTAACTTTGGTATTTTGCTACGTAAAGGCCATGTTTTCGAAACTCTGTGCAAAGTGAATCATCTAGTTGTAGATAAAACCGGTACGTTGACGAAAGGCGACATCGAAATCTGTCGTACGAGTGTGTTCAGCACGCTTTCTGAAGCAGACAGCCTTGCACTTGCCGCAGCACTTGAATCTTATGCTAACCACCCAATAGCACGCTCGTTTTTGGGTTACGTAAAGGATGATGTCATCATTTCTGATGTGAAAAACGTCATTGGTTCCGGTATCGAAGCTGTTTGGAACGATAAAGTTGTTAAGATCGGCAGCGCATCGTTTGTGGTTGGGGAAAATCGTGATGAAAGTAACGCGGTGTATCTTTCTTTAAACGGTGAACACGTCGCGACGTTCTATTATCGTGACCCGATTCGTAAAGAAAGTCAGGCATTCATTCAGCGTTTTGCAGAAGCTGGTATCAAAACAACGTTGCTTACTGGTGATTCGATACAAAACGCTCAACCTGTTGCGGATGAAATCGGTATTGACCATGTGATCGCTTCTGCAAAACCAGAAGACAAACTCGCGTATCTTAAGAGCTTGGACAGCGATGACATTACCATGATGGTTGGTGATGGTATTAATGACGCTCCTACTCTTGCTGGTGCCCATCTTTCGGTTGCGATGGGCGGCGGTACAGATGTGGCAAAAGCATCAGCTGATATGACTTTACTTGGTGACAATCTGGAAAAATTGCTTGAAGCTCGCCAACTTGCACTTCGCACGAGAAAGATCATCCGAGAAAACTTGGCTTGGTCTTTGGGCTACAACCTGTTAATTTTGCCTCTGGCTGTTGCTGGTCTGGTTGCACCATACATTGCAGTTGTTGGCATGTCAGCAAGCTCGATTATTGTTGTATCCAATTCATTAAGATTGCTGAAAGAGAAATAAATAGAGAAAGCTAACATGGAAAGTATTTACATATTGATTCCCATCGCCATTGTTCTGGTCTGTGTTGCGGTCGCTATTTTTCTTTGGGCAGTGAGAAGTGACCAGTTTGAAGATCTTGAGCGACAGGGACATAACATCCTTTTGGACGAAGAAGATCAGTCTGAGAATAAAAAATCGTAGTTTTATTTTATGAATCCTGATTTTATCGGAGCATTGATGATCGGGCTCGTTGGGTCCGGTCATTGTATGGGGATGTGCGGCGGTATTGCTTCTTTGCTTTCTATCGGCGCACCCCAAACCAACCCCTCTTCTCTTATACCCCTGTATTACAATTTTGGCCGATTGGTCAGTTATATGCTGATTGGTGCTCTTGTCGGTGGCGCCATTTCAGGCCTGACGGAATTGAGCGGGTTAAATTACTCACTCGCGTGGTTACGCCTTGTAGCGGCAATATTTATGATTTTAGTCGCTCTTTATATTGCTAAATGGTGGCAAGGACTGCTCGCGGTCGAGAAACTTGGTCAATATCTTTGGAAGTTCATCTCTCCTGCCGGAAAGCGACTGTTACCTCTAAAAAGTCCAGTGCATGCCTTACCATTTGGTTTTATCTGGGGATGGCTTCCATGCGGCTTGGTGTATTCTGCGTTAACTTGGTCCGCGGTCTCTGGTAGCGCCGTGAATGGTGGATTGATCATGCTCGCGTTTGGAGTTGGAACTCTCCCCTCTATGCTTGCTATTGGTTTCGGCGCAAGTTATTTTCAGAAACTGCAAAAATCATTAATATTTAGAAATATCTCTGCGTTAATCCTGATTTGCTACGGTGGATATACTGCTGTGGGAGCACTGCAATTACTTGGTTTCATATAACGCAAAAGTCTATACCCACAATATTTTTGCTATCCTTTAGGATTAAGCGGTGCTAAAATATTGATGTATATCAAATAGTGAAAGGTTGTTATGATTTCTGAAAAACCAGCAACAAAGCGTATTCAATCAGGTGGTTGTGCGATTCACTGCCAAGATTGTAGCATTAGTCAGTTGTGTATCCCATTCACTCTGAATGAATCTGAACTTGACCAGCTAGATCAAATCATTGAGCGTAAAAAGCCGATTCAAAAAGGCCAAGAGCTTTTTAAGGCTGGTGACGATCTTAAGTCTCTGTATGCAATTCGTTCTGGCACAATTAAGAGCTATACAATCACTGAGCAAGGTGACGAGCAAATCACTGCATTTCACTTAGCTGGCGACCTTGTTGGCTTTGATGCGATTACAGGTGACTGCCACCCTAGTTTTGCGCAAGCACTAGAGACCTCGATGGTGTGTGAAATTCCATACGAAATTCTAGACGACTTATCTGGTAAAATGCCTAAACTGCGTCAGCAAATCATGCGTTTGATGAGCAACGAAATCAAAGGCGACCAGGAGATGATCCTACTTCTTTCTAAGAAGAACGCTGAAGAACGTCTGGCTGCATTCCTTTATAATCTGTCTACACGTTTCTCTCAACGTGGCTTTAGTCCTAGAGAATTCCGTCTAACCATGACTCGTGGTGATATCGGTAACTACCTAGGTCTGACAGTAGAAACAATCAGTCGTCTTCTGGGTCGTTTCCAGAAATCTGAGATTTTGAGTGTGAAAGGTAAATATATCACTATCTTAGATCACGATTCTTTGATGGAACTTGCTGGCGTAACCAAAGAATAAGTTTCCTTGTTAATTGATGTGGCTTTAAGCTGAGCCACATCATGTTTCTCACAAAATCCCTTCGAAAGTCCTCAAAAACTTCTTCAAACTAAGCTACATTAAAAATGTACGGTGAGTACTCCAATATACTGATTTACTTTATGTTCAGTAGTTGGTCTTGCAATATAAGTGGGCTTAGTTATGAGTATATACAGTAAGATTCTAGTTGTTGCCAACATCAATAGTGATGATCAACCGGCACTCGCAAGAGCGGTTCAATTAGCTCAAAAAAGTGTATCCAGAAGCCGTATTACTTTCTTTTTATCCATCTATGATTTCTCGTATGACATGACTTCAATGCTATCGGTGGATGAGAGAGATGCTATGCGACGCGGCGTTATCCATCAACGTGAGCAGTGGATGCGTAAAATCGCTCAGCCATACTTAGACGAAAGCTTTGACTTTGATGTATGTGTGGTTTGGCATAACCGCCCTTACGAAGCAATTATTGCTGAAGTGTTTGCGGGTAATCACGATCTCCTTATCAAAGGCACTCGTAAGCACGACATTTTAGAGTCTGTGATTTTCACGCCTACAGATTGGCATCTGTTACGTAAGTGCCCTATTCCGGTACTTCTTATCAAAAACGCGGATTGGCCAGAGCACGCTAATATTCTGGCTTCTGTACACATTGGTTCTGAAAACCCAACACACATCGATCTTAACGACGCTATGGTTGAGCGCTTACAAGAGATGTCTAATCGCTTGGATGCTGACGCATATCTTGTTAACGCATACCCGGTCACTCCCGCGAATATCACAATTGAGTTACCTGAGTTTGACCCAACGACTTATACAGATGCAGTGCGTGGTCACCATTTAACAGCCATGAAAGCACTACGACAAAAACATGGTATGAATGAAGACCAAACCATCGTTGAGCAAGGTTTACCTGAAGATGTAATCCCAGCAGCGGCAGAACGTTTAAATGCAGCAATGGTTATTTTGGGGACCACTGGGCGTACAGGTCTTTCTGCGGTCTTTATCGGCAATACAGCCGAGCATGTGATTGATAAGATTAATTGTGATGTTTTAGCATTGAAACCAAAAGGTTACATTAGCCCGCTAGACCCGAATACCGCAACATAAGCAATTTAAAATTTAATACATATATGAAAATCCCCGGTCTCGGGGATTTTTTTTGAACGTGAGAAAGCAAAAAGGAAGGCATTGGAGCCTTCCTATTTCTTCATGTTCTTTACTTAGTTGTGTTTACTTAAATGTTGGTAACATCAATAAACAGTGACTCATCAATGTTTGTGGAAGATACGACAGCTTCACTGAATTCGTACTCTTCACGGTTACCTTCGCGATCAAGTGGAAGGTTAACGAAGTCGAACAACTCTTTATCCGCTAATTGGCTTGGGCTTACGTTTTGGATCGACTTAAAGATAGCTTCAACTCGTCCAGGCGTCTTTTTATCCCACTCGATCAACATCGCTTTAATAGCCTGACGTTGCAGGTTCTCTTGAGAGCCACACAAGTTACAAGGAATGATTGGGAAATCCTTGTGCTCGGCGTATTTGATCAAGTCTTTTTCACGACAATAAGTCAGTGGACGGATAACAACATTTCGACCATCATCCGAGCGTAGCTTTGGTGGCATAGCTTTAAGGCGAGAACCGTGGAACATGTTTAGGAACATGGTCTCAACGATGTCATCCATATGGTGACCCAGAGCCAGCTTTGTAGCACCAATCTTTTCAGCGAATGAATAAAGCGTACCGCGGCGAAGACGAGAACACAGACCACATGTTGTCTTACCTTCTGGCACCTTTTCTTTCACAACAGAGTAAGTGTCCTTATCTACGATGTAGTAAGGAATGTTCAGTGTTTCAAAATACTCTGGAAGAATATGTTCAGGAAAGCCTGGTTGCTTCTGGTCCAGGTTTACTGCCACAACTTCGAATTTAATTGGTGCTGCCTTTTGAAGATTCAGCAGGATATCGAGCATCGCAAATGAATCTTTACCACCACTAATGCATGCCATGACAACATCACCTTCTTCGATCATGTTGTATTCAGTAATGGCATTTCCAACATTTCTTCTTAAACGTTTTTGAAGTTTGTTGAATTCAAGGGTTTCTTTTCTTGTATCTGTCTGGTTCATTGCGGGCTCTCACATTGCCGATAACATCGACAGTCGGACTTCCTAACGTGGTTTTCTATGGGGCGTGGATTATACGGTCTTTTTACGCAGGATTAAATGTTTGTCTTAATTGAGAATGGATAAATCCAACGAATTATTCTCTTAGAACGAAAAAAGCCGCAGTAGCGGCTCTTTGATTAGAAGGATGTGGCTTATTTTGCGCTCGGAAGATACGGCAAAACTCGCATAGTTGGTTCTGGTAGGCTCATCGTTCCACCCTCACCGATTTCGCTCAACGCGACTTGTACTTTGCCATTTAAAATGGCTTTTTCCGTTCCGTTAGAGAACACAATCTTGCTATTCAGCCCGTTTGCAAACTCCATCGTGATACCCTGAACTTCAGGGGTAAACCAGTTGGCAAACATGCCGCCTAAATCTTCTAACATACTTTGCATTTGAGGCATTAGAGGCACAAGCTGTTCGTAAGATACGTTACCCTGTAATGGTTCTTTGGTCATAACAACCAGGGAGTAATCACAACGTGTGTCTTTAGGTGTCTGTACGAACACTAAAGGATTTGCCGACTTAAGGTTATTGTCGATTGGTAGCGGTAATTCTTTAGATGATGAGATAACGAACTCTTCGTAGTGTTCCTCTTTCTCCATCCATGCTTTTTCAATGTTGCACAACTGTTTTGTGTCTGCATTAACGAAAAAAATGCCGACTTTTACATCGTCGTGACCTTCTTTATTATTATTTTTCAGCTGGGTATAAAGTTTGGAATACGTAAACATGTATTCTTGAGCGTGCGTCACAGGTGCAGCTAACATTAGCGCTGCACTACCCAGTATGCTTAGGCTTAACTTCTTCATTCGAACCGTAGATTTATTTTAGTTTGCGTTGTTGTGGTAAATCAGTTGCCTTATGTCTTAAATAAAGATGCTGCTTCTCTCTTAAGAAAGAGGCAACCTATTCTCTGATTTCGACCTCGTAGCCACAGATAGTCCATCATTGTGCTGTTCATGCCCTATCCATGGCCGAGAAATTCTGCCTTCCTTATAGCACCTTTCAGCCAGTAAGTTACTTAATTATGAGGTAAAACGAGAGGTTCCCCACGCAGATCATCTTTCGATTTGAATTTGAGCCAATGCTTCTGATAGGGCCAATGGCTTACATTTGGAATAGATATAAAAATGGCGACTATATAGGAGCCGCCATTCTGAGATCATTCAAGTGAGGATTTAAGCATCAAATACCTGTGATTTACCATCATGATCGTCATCATTATTCTTCTGTCTCGCTACGATCTTTAGTTTGATGCCAAACATTTCGCGGTAAAGTATGCCTTTCACGTGGAAGAAGAATGGCAGAACAAAAATCAGACCAATGCCATAGAACATTGCCGCAACGATGAACATTAACATCACACCCAGATAAAGTGTTGCAACAACAAAGATTTTCTTGTTCACCGCGCGTAATGATAGCAACAGTGATTGCATCGGCGGCACACGTTTCTCACAGATCAACAAGATAGAGTGGCTGAAGGCCAGAGATAGGTATAGGGATAACGGAGCTAAAATCATCCCGACCAATCCTTGAAGTACCAGGCTCATCAATGTGGCCAAGATAACAGGTACAGTGAACTGTAGTCCTTTTCCAACGTGGCGGAGTTTAGTTTTTAGACCCGCTACGTGGCTCATAGCCATTAAGCTGATGCCCGCATAAATAGGAGCGCTGATGACCTCATAACTGAAGTTTGCTACGTAAATAGCGGATACGATGTCGTTGGAAAAAGAATCTGGGTTTTGTATGGCATCAAAAATTACGCCTGGGTCGCCTAACTGCAGTTGCAATGCGATGTAGAAAATTCCCGCCTGAACCAAAAGCAAAACGATAATTGCAGGAGAAAATGACAGAAAGTGTTGAATGGTAGCTCGCCATGCTTCGCTAAAAACGGCACCAGCTTTCAGTTCGTAGGCGCCAGATAAAGCTCGCTCTACACTTCCTCCAAGGTTGAAATCGTTTTCAAAGTCGTTGTTCATATATTGTCCAAGATTAACTTGTGAAATTTTTACTGGGATTCCAGTCAATTAATGTGTCCGTCATTATAAAGAAATCTTTCCGCGTCTAAAATCATAACTGACTCTCGAATCTTGCAATATCCGCTATTTGGATGATAATTAACCACTCACAAGACTATGAAATTGAAAACAATTGTTACAGAGATGAAAGCCTCACAAAACGCTGTTTAAATTATATTTAATCTTATAAAAACAGTATGGTAAGGAATGATTACTTTTGCCTGCGAAATTTTTTCAATTTCAGGGTAAGAAAATGCTTTGATTTCACAATATTGGTGATTATGATGCGCCCCTCTAAGACTAATTGACTAAAGTCAAATCAATAGGCGTAAACCCAAATTCGAACGTGGGAGAAATACAGACGTTGAACGCTAAACAGCAAGCAGGAAAACCAGTCATTCGTTTATCTGGTATTAGCAAAAGTTTTGATGGTAAGGAAATCATCAGCAATTTAAATCTGGATGTAAATCATGGTGAATTTCTAACAATTCTTGGTCCTTCTGGGTGTGGTAAAACAACCGTTTTACGCATGATTGCAGGTTTCGAATCGGTAGATAATGGCCAAATCATATTGGATAACCAAGAAGTTACACAGATTCCTGCTGAGCAAAGACACGTTAACACGGTATTTCAAAGCTACGCGTTATTTCCTCATATGACAGTGTTCGATAATGTTGCTTTTGGTCTGCGTATGCAGAAAACCCCAGCAGCAGATATTGAGCCTCGTGTAATGGAAGCGCTACGCATGGTTCGCCTTGATTCAATGGCGCAACGTAAGCCACATCAGCTTTCTGGTGGTCAACAGCAACGTATTGCTATCGCTCGTGCGGTTGTGAATAAACCAAAAGTATTGCTGTTGGATGAGTCGCTTTCTGCACTCGATTACAAATTACGTAAGCAAATGCAGAGCGAGTTGAAGCAGTTACAGCGTCAACTTGGAATTACCTTTATCTTTGTAACACACGATCAGGAAGAAGCTCTATCAATGTCAGATCGCATTATCGTTATGCGTGATGGTGTTATTGAGCAAGATGGCTCTCCTCGAGAAATTTACGAAGAACCTAAAAACCTATTTGTTGCTCGCTTTATTGGTGAGATCAACGTCTTCAATGCCAATATGCTTGAGCGTATTGATGAAAAGCGTATCCGCGCAGAAATTGAAGGTGTTGAGTCTGTTGTGTACTTCGAAAATGAAGCGCAAGCAGGAGACAAGCTACAAGTACTACTCCGTCCTGAAGATTTACGTATCGAAGAGATCAAAGAGTCTGAAGAAAAAGGCATTGTTGGTCATGTTACCGAACGTACCTATAAAGGTATGACGCTAGATTCTGTAATCGAACTTGATTCAGGCATGCGCGTGATGGTAAGCGAATTCTTTAACGAAGATGATCCAGATGTGGACCACTCACTCGGCCAGAAAGTCGCTATTACTTGGGTTGAGAGCTGGGAGGTAGTACTCAATGATAACCAAGAAGGTTAATCTTCAGAACGCCATCATTACTCTGATTGTCGGTTGGCTAACACTGTTTGTGTTGATACCAAACCTGATGATTATTGGTACGAGTTTTTTAACGCGTGATGAAGCCAACTTAATTGAACTGACTTTTACATTTGAAAACTACTTTCGCCTGTTAGATCCATTGTATGCGAAAGTACTTATTCATTCGTTCTACATGGCGATCGTTGCGACGTTGCTGTGTCTGGTGATTGGTTACCCATTTGCGTACATCGTAGCGAAGATGCCTGCAAATTGGCGTCCGTTCATGCTGTTCTTGGTGATTGTACCCTTCTGGACAAACTCGTTGATCCGTACATACGGTCTGAAAATTGTTCTCGGTACCCAAGGCATTTTGAACCAAGCGCTCATGGCGATGGATATCATCGATAAGCCGTTACGACTCATGTATACCGAAACGGCGGTCATGATTGGTCTCGTGTACATTTTGCTTCCATTCATGATTCTGCCGCTTTACTCGGCGATCGAAAAGTTAGACAACACATACATCGAAGCAGCGAAAGACCTGGGTGCGAACAAGTTTCAAACGATCACTAAAGTGATATTGCCTTTAACAATGCCCGGCATTATCGGCGGCTGTTTGTTGGTTCTGCTACCTGCTCTGGGTATGTTCTACATCTCTGACCTTCTGGGTGGTGCGAAGAACCTACTTATCGGTAACGTTATTAAGAGTCAGGTGTTAAATGCGCGTGACTGGCCGTTTGGTGCGGCAACCAGTATCGCACTTACCATCGCGATGGCGATCATGCTATACGCCTACTACAGAGCGGGCAAGTTATTGAATAAGAAAGTGGAGCTAGACTAATGGGACGCACAGTTAGATTTAGCTTTATGGCACTGGTATATGCATTTTTGTATCTACCAATTATCGTGCTGATTGTGAACTCATTTAATGCCAATAAATTTGGTATGAAATGGGGTGGCTTTACCACCAAGTGGTACGAAACACTCGTTAACAACGACAGCCTAATACAGGCCGCATGGCACTCGCTAAACGTTGCAGTATTTTCTGCAACTGCTGCTACTATTATTGGTAGTCTGACGGCCGTTGCCCTATTCCGTTACTCCTTTAAAGGTAAAGGTGTGGTAAATGGCATGCTATTTGTCGTGATGATGTCACCAGACATCGTGATGGCGATTTCGTTGTTGGCACTATTCTTAGTGTTGGGTGCTCAGCTTGGCTTTTTCACATTGCTGATTGCGCATATCACATTCTGTTTACCCTTCGTTGTGGTTACCGTTTACAGCCGACTAAACGGCTTTGATGTGAAAATGCTGGAAGCTGCAAAAGATTTGGGTGCAAGTGAGTGGGTGATATTGAAGAAGATCATCCTTCCCCTTGCTAAACCAGCGGTTGCTGCAGGTTGGCTGCTAAGCTTTACACTGTCTTTGGACGACGTGATTATCAGCTCGTTCGTGACGGGACCGACATATGAAATCTTACCATTGAAGATTTATTCAATGGTTAAGGTGGGCATTTCACCGGAAGTGAACGCCCTGGCAACGGTTATGTTGATTGTTTCTTTGGTTCTTGTGGTTATTTCTCAGTTGCTTGCAAGAGAAAAAGTGAAGTAGAATCAGTACCGTTAACATCGCGAAACAGAATGGTAACATGCCATTCTGTTTTTCTATTTACCGTCCAAAATGATTTGGGCAACGTTTGGTTTGGAGCTAACGTCAATGAAAAAATGGGCTAGTTTATTAGCTGGTAGTGCATGTGCGCTTTCTCTGTTCTCTGGTTCAGCGGCAGCGGACGATAATGAATTGGTATTTATGAACTGGGGGCCTTACATCAACAGTAATCTCCTGGAACAATTTACTAAAGAAACTGGTATCAAAGTCATCTACTCGACTTACGAGTCGAACGAAACTTTGTACGCGAAGCTAAAAACTCATAACCAAGGTTATGACCTAGTAGTACCTTCAACTTACTTCGTGGCGAAAATGCGCGATGAAGGTATGCTACAAAAGATCGATAAGTCTAAGTTGAAGAACTTCGGTAACCTTGATCAGAACTACCTGGACAAGCCTTTCGATCCAAAGAATGACTACTCTATTCCTCACGTTGTTGCGATTACGGGTCTTGCAGTAAACACTGATATGTACGATCCAAACGACTTCCAAAGCTGGGCTGACCTATGGAAACCTGAGCTTAAAGGTCAAATTATGCTAATGGATGATACTCGTGAAGTATTCCATATCGCATTGCGTAAACTGGGTTACTCAGGTAACTCAACCGATCCTAAACAAATTGACGAAGCCTATGCAGAGCTACAAAAGCTAATGCCTAACGTATTGGTATTTAACTCTGACAACCCAGCTGCACCATACCTGTCTGGTGAAGTTGGTGTTGGCATGCTTTGGAACGGTAGTGCTGCTGCAGCACAAAATGAAGGCCTGAACCTGAAACTGGTATTCCCTAAAGAAGGTGGTATCGGTTGGGTAGACAACTTTGCAATTTCTTCTGGCGCGAAAAACGTAGAAGCAGCACATAAGATGATTGACTTCTTACTACGTCCAGAAATCGCAGAGCAAATCTCTCGTGACACTGGTTACCTTACTGCAGTTAAAGCTTCTAACGAGAAGTTTAAAGATGTTGCACCACTGTTCCCTTCACAAGAAGATCTTGACCGTGTTGAATGGCAAGATGCCGTTGGTGACCTGACAGTTAAATACGAAGATTACTTCCTTAAGCTAAAAGCTGGTCAGTAATCGCATTTGTCATAGACAAATAAACCAAAATGAAATTAGGCAGCATTCGCTGCCTATTTTTGTATTTGGCTGATATACTTATGCCTTGCTACGTTTATTTTTCTCGGCTGGATTCATCTCTATGGAATGAGAGACGCCGGATTCATTAGACAGACCGAATTTAATAAACAGAATTGTACTTCATGCAGTTTGGCTCAACTGAATGCTACCTCTGGTGTTTAATTGTCCAATTGCTAAACAAAACGGAAAACAAATGAAAAGTAAATTCTACGCAAGCGCTCTATGTGCAGCGACGTTGATCGCTACCCCTGCAATAGCGGCGGACCAAGAACTGTACTTCTACAACTGGTCGGAATACATTCCAAACGAAGTTCTTGAAGATTTTACAAAAGAAACCGGAATCAAGGTAATTTACTCAACGTACGAGTCTAACGAAAGCATGTACGCTAAGTTAAAAACACAAGGCTCTGGTTACGATTTGGTAGTACCGTCTACCTATTTCGTATCTAAAATGCGTAAAGAAGGCATGCTTCAGCAAATCGATAAATCGAAGTTAACCCACTTCGCAGATGTTGATCCTAACTTCTTAAACAAGCCATTTGACCCAAATAACAACTTCTCTATTCCTTATATCTGGGGTGCGACGGGCATCGGTATTAATGCTGATATGCTGGATAAATCATCGGTAACAAAGTGGGATGATTTCTGGGATAGCAAATGGGAAGGTCAGTTAATGTTGATGGACGACTCTCGCGAGGTGTTCCATATTGCACTCACCAAACTTGGTTACTCTCCGAATACAACGAATCCTGACGAAATCAAAGAGGCTTACGAAGAGTTGCAAAAGCTGATGCCAAATGTGTTGGTATTTAACTCGGATTTCCCAGCAAACCCATACTTGGCCGGAGAAGTTTCTCTTGGCATGCTCTGGAATGGTTCTGCTTACATGGCTCGTCAGGAAGGTGCCAATATCGATATTATCTGGCCAGAAAAAGGCACTATCTTTTGGATGGACAGCTTAGCTATTCCTGCAGAGGCGAAGAACGTAGAAGCAGCACATAAGATGATTGACTTCCTACTTCGTCCTGAGAATGCCGCTAAGATTGCAATGGAGATTGGTTACCCTACTCCAGTTAAGACAGCATACAACCTGCTACCGAAAGAGTTTGTTAATGATCAAAGTATCTTCCCTCCGCAGGCAGTAATGGACAGTGGTACCTGGCAAGATGAAGTGGGTGAAGCTAGCGTGATTTACGATGAGTACTTCCAAAAGCTAAAAGTTAACAACTAATCATGTTCCATTAATATGACACAATCTAAAAAGCGGCCAATAGGCCGCTTTTTAACTTTCGAGCTATTTCTAGGCGCTGGCTTTTCCTTGTAGCTCTAATATCTCATTAACCAACTTAGGCACTTCTGCGCTCGCTTTACCATAGCGCTTTTCTTCAAACTCACTTTCAATCGCGCTTGGTTCCAAGTTTATTTCGATTGTGTGCGCGCCATGCATTTTTGCATCGTGAACAAACCCGGCAGCTGGGTAAACCACGCCAGAAGTACCAATTGAAATAAACAAATCAGCCTCTTCAAGCGCAGCATAAATGTCACCCATGCGAAGTGGCATTTCACCGAACCAAACAATATGAGGACGCATCTGAGAAGGAATCTGGCAGCAGTGACAAAGTTCTCCGGTTTTAATGTCATCGATATGATCGATCACTTGGTTAGACTCACTGCAACGTGCCTTTAGTAGTTCTCCGTGCATATGAATAACATTATGACTGCCACCTCTTTCGTGCAGGTTATCAATATTCTGCGTAATAACGGTCACTTTCCCGTCCAGCTCAGCCTCGAGACGGCCTAGAGCCAAATGTGCTGCGTTCGGTTGAATGGACTGCTTTTGCAGCTTTTTACGGCGTTGATTATAAAATTCCTGAACAAGGTCTGGATCTCGCGCAAACCCTTCTGGAGTCGCCACATCTTCAATGCGGTGGTTCTCCCAAAGACCGTCTTGAGCACGAAATGTCTGAATACCGGACTCCGCTGATATACCTGCCCCAGTAAGTACTACAATATTTCTATAAGGGAAATTCATAACTGATCCTTGTCGTTCTTTTTCATTAGCTTAACACTGAAACACGAGCAGCTGTAGTATTATGGATTAGACCATGGTAGTAATGGGCATTATTAAAACTATATTTTGAGAGGAAAAGCAATGAGGCACGTAACTCTGGCTCTTGTCTTACTTACGACTTTAGCAGGCTGTCAACTGACTAATGTAGAAGGCGAAATTGATGACGTGAGAGTGAGCGTCGGTACCAATGATCATGACAGACATCGAGACAATGGCGGTTTCTGCCCACCAGGTCAAGCTAAGAAAGGTAATTGTTAAAAGAGCGGCTTAATGCCGCTCTTTTACATTTTGTATTAGTCTTCGTTAGTTGAAGAGATTTTATGGATAGCCAAGTCAGCACCATTAAATTCATCTTCTTCTGATAGTCTTATGCCAGTCAATCCGTTAATAGCACCATAAACAGCTAATGCACCTAAAACAGCAATTGAGATCCCCAGTATTGTTCCCATAAGCTGTACAGGAAAGCTAACGCCACCCAAACCGCCTAAAGAGGTTTGACCGAATATACCGGCTGCAATGCCACCCCATGCGCCACAAATGCCATGGAGAGGCCAAACACCGAGTACATCGTCAATCTTGGTCTTGTTTTGTAGATGGGTAAACAAGTAGACAAACAACGCGCCTGCAATTGCACCAGTGACAAGAGCGCCAATAGGATGCATCAGGTCAGAACCCGCACATACGGCAACCAGACCTGCTAACGGCCCATTGTGAATAAAGCCCGGGTCATTTTTACCTGCGAGAAGAGACGCAAGAATGCCGCCTACCATCGCCATTAAAGAGTTCATTGCTACTAGGCCACTGATACCACTAATAGCTTGAGCTGACATCACGTTAAAGCCAAACCAGCCAACACATAGAATCCATGCGCCCAATGCTAAGAACGGGATATTTGAAGGGGCGAAGTTGGTATGTTTACCTGCACGGATTCGACCTTTTCGCATCCCTAAGTAAATAACTGCAATGAGTGCAATCCAACCGCCGACAGCGTGTACAACCACTGAGCCTGCAAAATCATGGAAGCCAAAACCAAAGCTTGCTTCAAACCAGTCTTGAACACCAAAATTGCCATTCCAGATGATGCCTTCAAATAGCGGATAAACGACCCCTACCGTAAAGAATGTAGCGATTAAGATCGGATAAAAACGCGCACGCTCGGCGATACCGCCTGAGACAATCGCAGGTATGGCGGCAGCAAATGTCAGTAAGAAAAAGAACTTAACGAGCTCGTAGCCGTTACCTTGAGATAGCGTTTGGGCGTCTGCAAAGAAGGTTCCACCGTAAGCAATCCAGTAACCTATAAAAAAATAGGCAATGGCAGATACACCAAAATCTGCCAAGATTTTTACCAGCGCGTTAACTTGGTTCTTTTGTCGCACGGTTCCTACTTCAAGAAAAGCGAAGCCAGAGTGCATCAAAAATACCATGATGGCACCAAGCAGTAAGAATAGAGTATCGGAACTTTGTGTCAGAGTTTGTACAGCGCCATGTACCTGTTCGGCAGTTACACTCATTATGATTGTCTCCGTTGATGTTTTTCGCACCTGTCCTGTGCAAGATAAAATAAACCATCACCAAAATGGTGAATCAAATTTGTAAAAAGCGTAGATAAGCAATTAGTGTTCCAAATTTTCTCCTTCTGATTTATATGGTTTATCATACTGTTTTTTAAAGGATATATATTAGGTATGTCGCCAGTATCATTGTTTTAAGTTGCAATTTCATGCACCAAGTTAGTCTTTTTGCACTAAGTTGATGCGCACCAAATTGTTAATTAATTGTAGTGGTAAGATGCAAACTTGACCTTAATGGCACCAACAAGGTGCATATTAAGATGCTTATCTATAAGGAATCTGTTTTGGTGTTTATAGCAATAGTAGTTTTCAGACGGGACTGAGTTTTAGACGTTTTCGCACAATAAAAAAACCGCCAGTAAAGGCGGTTATAGTTTGATTACATTTTCCTACAGGTTTGGCCCTGTTGATGGTCGATGCGGTTTGTTGTTGCGTAACTGGTGCATACCCTGGAGCATCCTCCAAATCCACACGCCTATCGCTACTGCAGCGAACACACCGCCTATATAAGGGATG
Source organism: Vibrio sp. YIC-376 (assembly GCF_052353105.1). Taxonomy (NCBI): domain Bacteria; kingdom Pseudomonadati; phylum Pseudomonadota; class Gammaproteobacteria; order Vibrionales; family Vibrionaceae; genus Vibrio; species Vibrio sp. YIC-376. The sequence continues at coordinate 511,993 of NZ_JBBWFK010000001.1, read as the reverse complement.
AGGTAAGCGATATTGTCTAACATTGAACTACGAACCCAATAGTTACTTACTCCTTTTAACACCCCATTGGTTGTTGCAACGGTAACGATCAAGACAACAAAGAACGTCAGATACAGAAAGAAGGTGCGGATTAAGCCATAGTAGTGCGAAATAACCACATCACTGTCTTCACCTTTATCCAAACGATAGCCAGCATAAATAATTGCGATAACGCCTGAGATCAAAAACGTAAACGGGGTAAAACAACTCAGGATATACGCAACCCAAATCCCGTTATGATGTTTGTTCATTCGCTTTCGCTCCTTTATCTGTCGCTTTAACCTCGTCTGGTTCTCCCATCGCCTCTTTAGATTTCACTTCTTCGTACCAAAGATCGTGGTGTTCCTTCGCCCATGTCTCGTCAACTTCACCCGTCACCATGCCTTCTAGTGCCCCTTCCATACCGAACAAACCGATATAGATGTGGAAAACAAAACCACAGATAAGAATAAGTGCCGAAACGGCGTGAATAAGATTAGATAACTCCATATCACGACGGGTTTGATCAAAGATTGGGAAATCCAAAACCAGTCCACTTGCTGCAGCGATAGCACCGACAAAGATTAGCAACCAGTAAACGGCTTTCTCACCACCGTTAGAAAAACCTGCCGATGGATGAGTGCCTTTGTGTTTACCAACCATCCCACCCAGTTTCATGAACCAACGTACGTCAGTCATGTTAGGGATAGATTTACGCCACCATTTGAGCAGAATTAACATTAACAAGATGAAAAACAGCGGTCCCATGTAGTTATGATATTGCTTCGCCAACATAACGATGAAACCCCAGAACTCACTAGGTACGTATGGTTTCAGGAAGTGTTTACCATAAACCAACATCAATCCACTGAATGCGAGCGTTAAAAAGGTAAATGCCATGCTCCAGTGAAGTGCACGATCCAAACGAGACCAGCGTTTAATCTTTTTGCCTGTTCGAGGCTTGCTTAGCATCAGAGGCCCAACAAAAACATAAGCCAAGACAACCATCGCTATACTACCGAAAATAGCGATGGCACCGGCAGGTGACATCCATTTCTCTTTAAGGATGTACCAGGTCTCACCAGGCTTACTGATTAGAACGCCATGCTCTGGGGACTGGGAAGTGGTGTAACCCGACTCACCCTGCCTCACCTGGCGCCAATAATCGGCACCCGCTAGTTGTGTCATCTCTTGCTGAACGACTTTAGAAGATTGCTCTTCTGCGGACGTTGGCATTGAGAAAGTCAGCAGTAATGCTGTCAGTACTGACAGCATTACCAGAGACGCACGTTTTAGAGTGTTTAACATGTGTCCCTCCTTACTTAGCTTTTGGTTGCGTCGTAAGAAAGATCATTTCCGTCTGTCCAACCTGCATTCTTAGCCCCGCGCTCTACAACACGCTGACGGAAAATATCAGATACTTTATCTGCATCGCCTGCCAGCAGTGCTTTTGTTGAACAGAGTGATGCACACATAGGCAGCTTGCCTTCTGCAATACGGTTTGCACCATATTTTTCGCGCTCTTCAACCGAACCCGGTTCAGTCTCTGGGCCACCGGCGCAGAAGGTACACTTATCCATTTTGCCACGTTCACCAAACACTTCTTGCTTCGGAAACTGAGGCGCTCCAAACGGACACGCAAACAGACAGTAGCCACAACCGATACAAAGGTCTTTGTTGTGAAGTACGATGCCGTCTTCTGTGTGCGAGAAACAATCTGCCGGACAAACCGCCATACAAGGTGCGTCAGTACAATGCATACACGCCACAGAGATTGAGTTTTCACCCGCTTCACCATCGTTGAGTGTTACGACGCGGCGACGCTGGATTCCCCACTCTAGGGCATCATCATTTTCGTTCTTACATGCAGTAACACAGCCGTTACACTCGATACAGCGTTTGGTGTCACATAGGAATTTCATTCGTGCCATCTTCAGACTCCTTACGCTTTACGAATGTTACATAGGGTTACTTTGGTTTCCTGCATCAAGGTAACAGGGTCGTAACCGTAAGTGGTTGCCGTGTTAGCAGACTCACCGCTCACGTAAGGCTGTGTGCCTTCAGGGTATTTAGGACGTAGATCCACACCCTCGAATTCACCGCCAAAGTGGAATGGAATGAATGCCAATCCTGGTTTAACACGGCGAGTTACCATCGCTTTCACCTTAATTCGGCCTTTCTCTGCCCCTTCAACCCAAACATCGTCACCGTCTTTGAAGCCAAGATCGTTTGCGTCTTTCGGGTTTACTTCCACGAACATTTCTTGTTGCAGCTCTGCAAGCCAAGGGTTTGAACGGGTTTCGTCACCACCACCTTCGTATTCAACCAAGCGTCCTGACGTCAGAACTATTGGGTACTCGCCAGACTTATCCTGATCCTGGATAGATTTGTACAATGTAGGAAGACGGAAAATAGCTTCTTTGTCATCCCATGTTGGATAATCTGTTACAAGGTCACGTCTCGGTGTGTATAACGGTTCGCGGTGTAGCGGCACTCGATCTGGGAATGTCCATACAATTGCGCGAGCTTTTGCGTTGCCAAATGGAATACAACCATGCGCAATAGCGACACGCTGAATACCACCAGACAAGTCAGTTTTCCAGTTTTTGCCTTCTGCAGCGACTTTCTCTTCCGCTGTTAGGTCATCCCACCATCCAAGCTGTTTTAGCAGTTTGTCGGTGAACTCCGGGTAACCGTCTTTGATTTCACTACCTTTCGAGTAGCTATCTTCGGCTAGAAGGCTCTTACCTTCAAATTCCACCCCAAAGCGCGTACGGAAGGTACCACCACCTTCAGCAACGGTTTTCGAGGTATCGTAAAGAATGTGAGTGCCAGGGTGTTTCATCTCTGGCGTGCCCCAACATGGCCAAGGTAGACCATAGGTCTCACCATTAATTGGACCACCCTCTGCTTCAAGTGTGGTTTTGTGAAAGGTATGCCAGTTTTGTTGATGCGCTTTGAGGCGTTCAGGGCTTTGACCTGTATAACCAATTGTCCACATGCCTTTATTGAATTCACGGGTGAGATCTTCAATGAGAGGCTGGTTGTTTTCTACACGGATGTTTTTGCACAGCAGATCAGCAAACCCAAGTTTTTGTGACAACAGGTACATGATTTCATGGTCAGGTTTTGACTCAAACAAAGGTTCGATAACCTGATCACGCCATTGAAGAGAACGGTTTGATGCCGTTACACTGCCGTAAGTTTCAAACTGAGTCGTTGCAGGAAGCAGGTAAACACCATCGGTACGATCGTTCATTACCGCTGCTACCGTTGGGTATGGGTCGACGATGACCATCATATCCAGTTTCTGCATCGCCTTTTTCATCTCAACACCACGAGTTTGAGAGTTTACTGCGTGTCCCCAATAGAACATTGCACGGATATTTTCACGCTGTTGGATGTTGTCTTTATTTTCTAAAACACCATCAATCCAACGAGAGACCGGAATACCAGCGCTATGCATTGGTTTTTGGCCGCCATATTCGTTGTCATCGAAACGTTCTTTGACCCACTCGTAATCAATATCCCAAACTTTTGCCCAGTGACGCCATGAGCCTTCAGAAAGCCCATAGTATCCTGGTAAGGTATCAGCAAGTACGCCTAGGTCTGTTGCACCCTGTACGTTATCGTGGCCACGGAAAATGTTTGCACCACCACCAGATTTACCGATATTGCCCAGAGCAAGTTCCAGAACACAGTAAGCACGTGTGTTGTTGTTGCCTGTGGTGTGCTGCGTACCACCCATACACCAAATGATACAGCCAGGGCGGTTATCTGATAGCAGTTTCGCGGTATGGTAAACATCTTCTTCAGTCACGCCCGTTACACGTTCAACTTCCGATGGAGTCCATTTAGCCACTTCAGCACGGATTTCATCCATACCAAATACACGCTGACGGATGAATTCTTTGTCTTCCCAATCGTTTTCAAAGATGTGCCATAACAGACCCCAAATGAACGCAACGTCAGAGCCAGGACGAAGAGAAACGTAGTGATCGGATTTTGCTGCGGTACGAGTGCGACGAGGGTCAGCAACGATGATCTTACAGTTGTTTTTCTCTTTCGCGATAAGAATGTGTTGCATCGCTACAGGGTGCGCTTCAGCAGGGTTTGAACCAATGAACAGCATCGACTTCGAGTTGTGCATGTCATTGAAAGAGTTGGTCATCGCACCGTAGCCCCAAGTGTTTGCTACACCAGCCACCGTGGTTGAGTGACAGATACGCGCTTGGTGGTCAACGTTATTAGTGCCCCAAAGAGATGCCATTTTACGGAACAGGTACGCCTGCTCATTACTGTGTTTTGCACTACCCAGGAAATAAACGGAATCAGGGCCGGACTCTTTGCGGATATCCAATACCTTGTTTCCAATCTCTTCGATGGCTTCATCCCAAGAGAGCTTTTTCCACTTTCCGTTTTCTAGTTTCATTGGGTATTTGAGGCGACGTTCACCATGTCCGTGCTCACGTAGAGCTGCACCTTTTGCACAGTGTCCACCAGCGTTAAATGGGTGGTCAAAGGCCGGTTCCTGACCTGTCCAAACACCATTTTGAACTTCCGCGTAAATCCCACAGCCCACGGAACAGTGAGAACAGATCGTGCGCTTAATTTCTGTTTCCGCTTCTGGATCGACGGATTTCGCTTGTGCTTTTTTCATCATGCCCGGTGCAAACAGACTTGCACCAACCACTGCACCACCAGCAGCAAGCGATGTATTTCTCATGAATGCACGGCGAGAAATGCCAAGCTGGTTAGTTTCTTTGCTCACACTGTCGGAGCGTTTGATAAGTTTCATCCGTTATCTCCTAAAGTGTGTCGTAGTAATCACGAATGTGTTGAGTTTCACGATAGCCTTTCTTCTTCACGTCATTTTCTGAAGACTCAACCGTCTCCGAAGCATTAGCCACTTTTGTGGTTCCTGTGACGACAGCACCTGCAACGGCAGCGGTTGTGAAGCCTTTTAGTAGCTCCCTGCGGCTTGAGTTTATTGTTTTATTATCTTTCATCTTTGCTTCCTTACCTTCCGGTAGATCTTTGGAGGATCATGCCTCTCTATCGATATGACCAAGTACTGCTCGATTACTCGTAATCAGTGACGTTTTTCACATCAATTTTAAATTTGGCTTTACTGCTTTTAGTGTTCTCACTAAAACGCACCTGCTCCAGCGTTAAAAATGCGTCGCAAAGTTGCGCTGCTGGTTTGTAAAAATCGACGCTATCAGCGTTTTCTATCTGGCGAGTGAATGCGCTAAACCAAGGAGCAATGTGTTTATTAAACACGGCTTGTTGCAGCCCCTCTTCTTCTTCAGTAAGCATTGCCATAACTTCACAAAGGGCTGAAATGTGATCTTCCGGTTCTTTTACGTTGTCAGCACGTTGAATACCTAATAATTCAAGATCGTGTCGAATTTCAGCTAAAGGTTTTTCCATCATTGACCCGGTACGGTGCCATGATCCAAATGGCACGACTTCACCACGACCGATACCGATAAACAGATTTTGATATTCGTCTTCAAGGTCTTCGCGATCGGCTTGATTGGCGGCATGTTGAAGTGCAATCCAAGCTTGTTGCATCGCACTAGCCGAAGGTTCAACTTCCAATGACTTCAAAAAGTCCAGCATCTCTTTACTTGGTGCACTTCGGAAAAGCGCTGATAAAACCAGGTAGATTTCCGTTCTCAGTGTTTGGTCTTGTTGTTTTTCCACTGTGAGCTCCTAATATTTCAGTTGTTTCAACGGATCAGAGGCCATCGATTCAAACATGTCGACGACACGGCAGTCTTCACACATCGCAATACGGTTAATTGCTGCTTCATCTGTAAAGTGGGAGTGACCACGAAGCTTGTTTTGCAACATATCGATCATTGATTGAGGAGCGAAAGGCTTGTGGCAACGAAGACATTCCGCCGCCTTCTCCTGATGAATAACCATTGATTTCTGGCGTTCTTCTTTCACCCAGTTCATACGCGGCGACAGAGTTAAAACATTTTCCGGACAGGCTTTCGCACATAAACCGCATTGAACGCAATCTTGTTCAACAAACTTAAGTGATGGAGATTTACCATCGGTATGCAGAGCACGAGTCGGACAAACCGCCACACAACTCATACACAACGTACAGTCTTTGCTTTCACAAGAAACCGAGCCATATGGAGCATTGACTGGGAGTTCAACCACATTTTCCACAGGAATACGTGATGCTGACAGTGCATCCAAAGCGGTAAACAGGCGCTGACGTTTATTGCCTTGTAACTCACCCAACGCTAAGTCGAATGAATCCGTACAAAGCGTAGGCGCTCCCTCATGCAGAGACTCTAAATAAAGGATATCGATGGTTTCTTTTGCAATACCAAGTTGATCAAGCAGTTCTTGAGCAATACCAACTTCATTATTCAGTACTCTCAGAATGGTTGGAGGCATAAAACGAGATGCAGCAAAAAGAACTTGAGTTGCACCGTTAACCAGTGCCGCAAACCAGGTATCGATACCAACTGAAGGAAGCTCTTCCACCACAATTGGAATAACATTATCTGGTAGAGCTTTAAGAGCCATCACGTTATACGTTTCATGGCGTGAACTACAAATAAGCACGATAGGATCAACGCCGCCCGCTTTCTCGTAATTTGCCAGCGTACGTTCAATGAATTTTTGTGTATCTTCAGGATCTGGAAGTGCGTAGTGAATGGCTTCAGTAGGACACGCCGTCGCACAAGTTCCCACTCCCTGACATAGGTATGGGTTAATCTCAATACGATGACCTGTTTTGTCACTGCCTTCGCTGGATAATGCACCTGCCGGACAAGCGTCAACACAACGCTCACAACCTTTAACGCCTCGTGAGCTGTGTGCACAGAGGTCTGTGTCTAAACGGAAAAATTTCGGTTTATCGAACGTCCCCATCAAAGTTGGGATTTCTTCCAGCGCTTCAGCCAGTTTTGGATAACCACGCCCTACTGGATAATAACCCGGAACCGGAACTTCTTCTGACATGCAGCTGTTTAGGCAGAGATCGAGCACGACATCGAAACAATCACTATTAATAGCAATTTTCGCTAAATTGTTCGTAGCGCCATTATTTTCGATTAGTACTTCAAATGTACCAAGGAAACCTGAAACCTGAACAGAGTTTGTGTAGTAAACCTCAGGGTTGTTGCCCTTTTCCCCATCAGTTGAAAGCAGTGTCAGGCTGTTCATTTGTGGCAACTGTGCAGCAGCGCTTTCAATGATCGCTGTAGGACCAACAATCAGTGTATTTCCACCACTTTCGTAGCTCACCGTAGGTGGGATGAGATTCGTCAACTCTACGGTATTTTCAAAAGCGTATAGTCTTGCTTCACCATTACTGGAAGTTGTTTGTTCTAATAGTTCTTTCAACATTGATCGTTTCCATTGATTAACATGGATAATTTTCTATCTTCATTGTAGTTAGCGACGCAGATTCTGCTGATGAATATATAATTAATCTCTTATATAACGGGGTATCAGAGTACAAACCCAAGCAAAGCTCATACGTTCTAAAGTACAACAGAGTAGCTATAGTCATTATTAGCAAGGGATGTGCCAAACTAAATAAGTAAATAAATACAGTTAGTTACAGTAATAATTGGCAAATGTTTTCGATAAAAAAACCGAGTGAGACAATTTGTCCCACTCGGTTCGTTGAGTATTTAGTCAAAATGTACCTATTTTTGTTGTGGTATATTTTGTCCTAATTGTTCTGATGCAGATAGTTGTTCTGATGTAGACTTTTTCTCTAAAGTGCCATTTTTATCAGATACTGTTTTTATATACAGCTCTTCGTTGTTTTGCGTATTTTCGGCATGTTCTTGTTCGGATTCATCAATGTCGACAATCGCAGGTTCCGTTTCCGCCACTGTTGAATGAATTTCATCAATCGAAGGTGCTTCGTCTGCTTTTTCTTTAACCCAATCACGCAGAGTTTCTGCGATACCTTCAGACATTGACTTCAGATTACTATAATTGTCGTCGTAATCGTCTAAGCCATCCCGAACATTAAACTCTTCTGATAAGAAGAGCTTACGTAATGCGGCTTTCTTCACACTCTCTGAAGCTTCAGAAACCAGTAAGTTCGCAATAGACATCTCTTCTGGTTTTGATTCTTCAGGCGCTGGGTCTGTTGCGTTGGCTTCTTCAACAGACCCAGCGTCAGGGTTTAAGCATGTTGCCTCGGGTTGAGTTACCGCTAAATCACTGTGTGTATTTGTGTTTAGGTCGTCATTTAGATCATGGTCTTCACTTGAGGCTTCTTCTAACTTGCGTTTTGACCAACGGCTTATAAAACTACTAGTTGCCATTTGCTCTACCCGCTCCTTTTCGTTTCTTACGTTTGACCTCTAACATTTCACCGTTGCGACCGATGAACGCCTCCATCCATGCCTGTACAGGTAATGGCATGTCATTAGACAAGACCAGATTATCTCCGTCCATATATCTCGCTGCAACGGCTTGAGAGGCAGTAAGAAGCTGTATCGTAGGTTTCTCTCCGGAATCGAGGTTATCCATTACCAGAAAGAGTTTTGGCTTTTGAGAGCTTAAGTTAAATCGGTAATCAGTACGTTCGTCTCTGTGCAGTTGGAGCAGACAAACATCCGATGTTTCGTCATTCGGAGTCAACTGAAACCCAGTTAACTGCCATTGGGTTGTTACCCACGCACCTGTGATAATTTCATGTGCAACCAGATCTATGCCCATAGGCCATGAATCTTCGGTCTTCTCGTATTTGTTTTCTAAATCTTTATTATTGTCTGACATAACTTACCCAACTTACTTACAAGGTCTGTTGGCGGAAAGGACATTCTGTCCTTTGCTTTCAAACCAATTAGGGTTACAAAGCAATAAATGCGCCAAATCAATCACATTTAAAACACTAAGCTAAGAGAATTAATACTAACTTAGTCTAAATACAAACAAGAATATGTGTCATTCCTGCGAACTCTCAGTTTTTGTGTTAACCAGACTTAAAGACTCGCATTTTTTGTTGTAAGCGCTATGTTGGAATGAGATTTGCTGAACAAACTGCACAATAAATAGAATATCCCAGCGGAGTAGATCACTCCCTCACCGATTAGGACAAGAACGTGGTAAAACCAAATATTATTAGAACCAGTGAAAATCCCCTGCAAACCATCGAAGTCGATGTGTACGATGAATATGGTGAAAAACTGACTAAACAAATCGCCTGTGAGCGTCCTTTGACGGTAATGCTGAACTGGAAAGAGATAGTTACGCTGATGACTATTGGCTCTCGCCCTGATGCCCTAGTTTTAGGTTATTTGAAGAACCAAAGCTTTTTGTCTGATCCTGATGCCATTGAGTCGGTCATTATCGATTGGGAAACCCATTCAGCGGCCGTTATCACTAAAGAAAATACTGAGTATTTAGAAGGTGCATTGAAAAAGAAAACGGTCACTTCGGGTTGCGGGCAAGGCACCATGTACGGCAACGTGATGAAGCAACTAGAAAATTATCAGGTGCCGCAAGTGTCGCTCAAGCAGTCAGATATATATGCCACACTTGAAGCCCTGACACATTACAACGATACCTATAGGAAAGCTGGCGCAGTGCATGGCTGCGCGGTTTGTAAAAATAATCAGGTAATATCCTTTGTGGAAGATGTAGGTCGTCACAATGCAGTGGATACGTTAGCTGGTGAGATGTGGCTCAATCAGGAGACAGGTGAAGATAAAATATTTTATACCACCGGTCGTCTAACATCGGAGATGGTCATCAAAGTCGCTCAAATGGGAATTCCGGTGCTCCTCTCCCGCTCTGGCGTGACCCAGATGGGTTTGGATCTCGCTCGACAGTACGGAATTACCACCATTGCGAGAGCAAAAGGTCTGCGCTTCCAGGTATTTACCGGTGCAGAAAAAATTGTGTTTGATGTCAAAGGTGTAAGCGAGGAATAATTCGCAAAATTGAAGATTGGTGTAGACTCAATACTAATCACAATAAGTGATTAGAAATGGCGTAGGAAAAATGGTTGAGAACACGGTAAAGTTTTCGATAACTAGTTATCCTGCAGGCAACTTCTTCTACAACAAAAAGTAACACAATTCTCGAGTGCTGTAACAAACTAGAAATACCCATCGTTTATTACTATTGGTGTTTTTATACCGATTATTCACAAAGGATGTGAACTATGGACAATGATCAGCTTTGGAACTTTTTGCTCACGCCGAGTGGCATCATGGTTTCGATGATAATTACATTCGGTGTTGTTGGGATTTATGCTTACCTAACCGGTCAATTCAAAGAATAAACGCACAAAAAAGACCTCGCAGTGAGGTCTTTTTAATTGCATAACGTCGGTTTACATCGTTGTGTTACTGATCAACACCACGAGATTTAAGGAACTCAGAGTAAGTACCTTTAAAGTCTGTGATCTTACCATCACGAATTTCGACGATGCGCGTCGCCAGAGAGTCTACGAATACTCGGTCGTGCGATACGAAGAATAGCGTACCTTTGTACTGCTCTAGTGCCGTGTTTAGAGATTCGATCGATTCCATGTCCATGTGGTTAGTTGGTTCGTCCATCAGCAGCATGTTTGGTTTGTGCATCATTAGCTTACCAAGCAACATACGACCTTGTTCACCACCCGAAAGGACTTTAACTGATTTCTTGATGTCGTCCTGGCTAAACAACATACGGCCCAGGAAGCTGCGCACTACCTGCTCGTCATCGCCTTCCTGACGCCATTGACCCATCCAATCTGTCAAGTTTAAGTCTTCTGCAAAATCATGTGCATGGTCTTGTGCGTAGTAACCGATGTTTGAGTTCTCAGACCATTTGTACGTACCGGTACGAGGTTCCAGAACGCCAGCCAAAGTATTCAATAGCGTAGTTTTACCCACACCGTTCTCACCAATAATGGCTACGCGCTCACCGACCTCAAAGATTGCATTGAAGTTCGCGAACAGGTCATCTTCAAAACCTTGGCTTAGGTTTTCAACAATCAGAGCGTTACGGAATAGCTCTTTAGACTGCTCAAAACGAATGAATGGGTTTTGACGGCTAGACGCTTTAACTTCGTCCAGTTTGATCTTGTCAATTTGCTTAGCACGAGATGTTGCTTGCTTTGCTTTCGATGCGTTTGCAGAGAAACGTGCAACGAAGGTTTGTAGTTCAGCGATTTGTGCTTTTTTCTTTGCGTTGTCATTTAGTAGACGTTCACGAGCTTGCGAAGCTGCTGTCATGTACTCATCGTAGTTACCTGGGTAAACACGCAGCTCACCGTAATCCAAGTCAGCCATGTGCGTGCAAACTGAGTTCAGGAAATGGCGGTCGTGCGAGATAATAATCATCGTGCAGTTACGCGCGTTTAGCGTGTCTTCCAACCAGCGGATAGTATCCATATCCAGGTTGTTGGTAGGTTCGTCAAGCAGCATGATATCTGGGTCAGCAAACAGAACCTGAGCAAGTAGGACACGAAGTTTCCAACCTGGCGCGACTTCGCTCATAAGACCAAAGTGCTGTTCCATTGGAATACCTACAGCAAGAAGAAGCTCGCCTGCTTTTGCTTCTGCCATGTAGCCGTCCATTTCCGCGAATTCAACTTCAAGATCAGCCACTTTCATGCCGTCTTCTTCGCTCATCTCAGCCAGAGAGTAAATGCGGTCACGCTCTTTCTTTACTTCCCATAGCTCTTTGTGGCCCATGATTACCGTATCGATAACTGTGAACTCTTCGTATGCGAACTGATCCTGATTTAGCTTTGCAACGCGCTCGTTTGGATCGTAGCTCACGTTGCCACTTGTCTGTTCAAGTTCACCGCTCAGGATTTTCATAAAGGTTGATTTACCACAACCATTAGCTCCAATTAAGCCGTAACGGTTACCTTCACCGAACTTAACTGAAATGTTTTCGAATAGCGGCTTCGCGCCGAATTGTTGAGTAATATTCGCTGTGGAGATCAAAACCTTTACCTTAGCAATTTGAGTGAGTTTAGGGAAAACCGGGCAACGGTACTTGTTAAGGCTACATACTGCAAGTGTTGTTTTTATTAATTGGTCAGAAAAAGATCGTTTTTAGATGAAAATGAGCGAGATAGGCGGATGTTTCGCTATTGCCTTAAATATTTGGATCTTCAGGTAAGTAAAAGGGTCAGTAATGAGCTGACCCTTTTGCATACTGTGTTGTTAAAGAAAGTGCTCTCCTGAATAGATCAAGCAATGTTGGTCACTTCAAGCATTAACTCTGCTTTATTCGGCAGGTAGATACTGAACACACTGCCCTTACCCCACTCGGATTCCACTTTCAGCTCACCACCCGTTTGGCTCAGAATACTTTGTGAAACAGACAACCCTAAGCCCGTTCCTTCACGTTTGGTTGTATAAAATGGAGAAAAGATGCGACTGATATTTTCAGGTTTTATACCACATCCTTCATCCGCAACGTGAATCACCGCGCCTCTGACGTCTCCATTTTCCACCCAGTCTTCACTAGTGACGATCAGTTTGCCTTGCCCGTTCATTGCGTGAATCGCATTCATCTGTAAATTCACCAGAATCTGCAGCAGTTGATGACGGTTAATTTCCACCGAGGTATGAGCTTGCAGATCGGTCACAAACTGAATGTCTCGCTTTTTGGAGCCTGTTTTTACCAGCGTTATGCTTTCATCAATGATTGGATTGACACGTTGCCACGTAATTTCATCTTGGACACCACCTTGTCGACTGTATTGCAATAAGCTTCGTGTGATGTTTCTGATGCGATCGATTTGAGCATGAATGGCATCGATTTCTTCTTGAACGCGATTCGCATCCTCGCCAAGTTCAAATTGAATCAATTCTATGTTGCCGAGAATGACGGCGGTCGGATTATTTATTTCGTGTGCGATACCCGCTGTGAGTTCCCCGAGCGCAGATAGCTTTTCATGCACGATCAGTTTATCCCGCGTTTGATTGAGTAGCTGTATGTGAAGTTCTAACTCTTCTGTTTTGTCGCGCAAACTCGCAGTTCGCTCTTGTACTTTGCATTCGAGCTGTGCTGCCGCGTTCTTGAGCTCAACCTTACGCTCCTGAAGTGCATCGAGCATATTATCGAACTGCTTGGCCAGTTGCGCCAATTCATGATCGTCGTCGAGTCCCAAAGGTCCGATACGCTTTTCTTTTCCTAACTGAACCAGTTTTACGACCCTGTGAATGCGCTCGATGGGTCTGAACAAATCTCGTGAACCTCTATATACCATCACGCCAGATACCATTAATAGTATCAATGTCATTAAGCTGACTTCCGCGATATTGGTGATATAGGCTTTAACAAATGGCCACATCAGGTAGCCTGTGTATATCATGCCTATCACATTATCGTATTGGTCTTTAATGGGTTGATAAGCCGTGATATACCAAGCGTCGTATACAAATGCCCGGCCTACCCACTGCTCTCCACGGGAAAGCACTTGCTCAGAGACTTCGGTACTTACTTTGGTGCCGATAGCCCGACCGAGACGGTGATCACTATCTAGTGGAACGTTTGTGCTAACGCGAAGATCGGAAAGAAACAAAGTTAATGTGCCCACCGGTCGCAAACGGTCATTGCTGGTTGGATAAATGAGGTCACGGATTTGATCCACTAGCACGGTACTGTTGTTGAGTAGCAATCCACCGTCTAGGAATCCAATCAAATCATTGAATCGGTTGTAAACGGGAATCACGGTACGACTCACTAATCCACGGGTTTCCTTACCACTTTCTTGGCTCAGAATCGACACTTCGGCTCGTTTCGCTAACTCCGGGTCAAGTTGTTCCAATTCATCTTTATTTAAGACATCAAAGAAGGATTCACGCTTAGTCAGATCCATAAAGCGGAACTTGTTTTCCACTGAATTGACGAGCTTGAAAGAGAGGAAATCTAAACCGTAACGACCTTGTTGTTCTTTCACCCATGCTTGTAGTTCATCTTTCGGCGTATGTTGATTAATGCGGGTACGAAAATCAAAAGAATCGGCGAACGCTCTAACGTAGTTCGCTTGCTTCTGCTGCAGTAATTCAACACTGTTTTCGGCTACCCCGAGGCGTTCTGATACATCTTGGAGGGTACTCTGCCACGTGTATTGAATAGACCAATAAATCGTGATGCCAATCAATGCAAGCAGGGTCACAAAGATCGGTGCGGAAGTCAGAATGAGCAAGCGATAACGCACCATGGTTTTAAACCGGTGCGTCCATTTAGACAGTCCTTTGTGTCGTTGCCATTTAGTTGGCATATTCCTCTTCCTCTGCATCCCACTCTTTGTATTTTCGCTCTAACGTTTTGCGTGCGACACCTAGATCACGAGCTGCTGCCGATTTATTACCGTCATGCAGACTTACAACTTGTTGAATGTGCGCCTTTTCCACATCTTTCAAAGTCCAGTCATTTGGATAACCCTCTCCAGTGGACGAATTACTTTCCTTTAACTCCGTAAGATCATCTGCATCTGAAACTGTGGCAGAAGTGTTTGGTAAAGCGTGCTCACCGTTTATTTCGCGCCAGTAATGAGCGGGAGGTTTGCCAAGCAGGATACAACGTTCAATCAGATTTTTTAGTTCACGAATGTTACCTGGCCAATTGTATGCGCTCATCGCTTCCATATCTTCATGAGCCCATTTAGGCGCTGGCATACCTAATTCTCTGGTTAACATGTTGCTAAAAAATGGTACTAATTCGAATAGATCTTGTTTGCGATCTCGAAGTGGACAAACTTCGATTTTCAGAACATTCAGACGATAATAGAGATCACTGCGGAAATTCCCCAGGTTCACTTCTTCTTGTAGATTTCGGTTTGTCGCTGCTACAACACGTACATCAATACTGATCTCTTTTTCAGAACCAACCGGCCTAATTGTTCGTTGTTCTAACACACGCAAAAGTGATGCTTGCATGGCCAAAGGCATTTCTCCGATCTCATCCAAGAATAGCGTCCCACCATTTGCAACACGAAACAGCCCTTCACGTGATTTCTTAGCGCCAGTAAACGCGCCGGAAGTATGACCAAAAAGTTCGCTCTCCAACAACTCTGGAGCAATCGCCCCGCAGTTGATAGGAACAAATGGCCCAGTTCTCCCACTCGCCTGATGAATACCACGGGCAACCAGCTCTTTACCTGTACCCGATTCACCCTCAATCAATACAGACGCACGAGAAGGTGCGAACTGATTAATAAGTAATTTGAGTTGACTTGTTTTTTTAGAGCTACCAATGATTTCTGAGCTGTTATTACGCTGATAATCGCGCTTCATCGCATAGTGCATACGATCGTTAAGCCGACGATCCATGCAGCGAATAACTGACTTCAGCATTTGTTCCAGATTGAAAGGCTTGAGAATAAAGTCTGAAGCGCCTAATTGAAGTGCACGAATTGCGGTTTCAAGATCGGCATAACCGGTCATGAAAATCACATCTGCTCGCCTGTCATCGTCCTCAAAGGCTTCCTCCCACTCAATACCTGAACGGCCGGGTAAGTTAATATCGAGCAATATCAGATCATAATGGCGTGAGTTGCGCAACTGCTCGGCTTCTTCAATACTGCCTGCTGTATCAACTTGAGAGAAAAGTTTTCCAAGCGCTTTTTTTAATATCGCTTGCATGCCCATTTCGTCATCAACGACCAGCACCGAAAAGGCATTATATTGTTGGTTTGTACTAGTATGAGAGTGACTAGACATATTTACCCCAGATGGATTGAGATGGGACAGAGTGTACCAACTTTAGGGTGATACATTCCGAGATGGTTGAGACATTTTGTACCACTGTTTGATTTTATGCAAACAAGTCTATGAAATAGCGCATAAATAAGACAATTTTAACTTGTAAATTATTGGCATCTTGTTTGCTATAAAGGGTGTCCGGATTGCCTGATGCGTTGGACTGGTCGTTGGACTGGTCATTGACCTTCTACGTTGGGTAATTTGCGAATTTGAGCAATCAAGATCGTTCAGGAAACTTCTGATGCCTTTAAACCGCAAAAGAAGCCGAATCATCATTGGAAAGGAAACAAATAAAAATGAAGAAAATTGCGCTAACTTTGGCAGCGACGTCAATCACGCTAGTAAGCTACTCCGCTTTTTCCGCTCAAGAGGGTGAACACATTCGCTTAGCTACCACTACCAGTACTTACCACTCTGGTCTGCTGGATTACCTACTTCCACAGTTTGAAAAAGACACTGGTTACAAAGTCGATATTCTTGCAGCAGGAACAGGTAAAGCGCTGAAGATGGGTGAAAACGGTGATGTTGATTTGGTTATGACGCACGCACCAAAAGCGGAAAGCGATTTTGTTGAGAAAGGTTACGGTGTTATGCCGCGTAAACTGATGTACAACGATTTTGTGATTGTCGGCCCTAAGTCCGATCCTGCAGAAATCAAAGACGATAAAAACGTACTTGATGTGTTTAAAGAAATCGCAAGCAAAGACGCGACCTTCATTTCTCGTGGTGATGATTCAGGCACGCACAAAAAAGAGATGGGTTTTTGGGCGCAAACTAAAATTGAACCGAACTTCGGTGGTTACCGCAGCATAGGCCAAGGCATGGGCCCTACTCTGAATATGGCCTCTGAGATGCAAGGTTACACTATGACCGATCGCGGTACTTGGCTGGCATATCAAAACAAACTGGAACTGGAAATCCTGTTCCAAGGTGACGAAATGCTGTTTAACCCATATCAGGTTATCTTAGTGAACCCAGAGCGTTACCCGACTATTAATCACAAAGGTGCGAAAGCATTTAGTGATTGGCTAGTAAACTCACACGGTCAGGAACTGATAAACAGTTTCCGTCTAAACGGTGAACAGTTGTTTGTTGGTAATGCAGAAACTAAATAGCGCAATATGAATCTTGCTGAAACAACACTGGAAGCGCTTAAGCTACTGGTGAATTTTGATGCAGAGCTATGGGAGATCGTCGCGGTCTCCTTTAGCGTTTCTATCACGGCAATATCTTTAGTGGTATTGCCGGCGATTTTGATGTCCTTTGTTCTGGCTTACACCAATTTTCGTGGCAAGTGGTTTCTGCTGTCGATCGTGAATACACTTCAGGCCATACCCACCGTTGTCATTGGCCTTTTGCTGTACATGCTTCTCTCGAGAGCTGGACCTTGGGGCGGCTGGCAAATGCTGTTTACTCAGAAAGCGATGATATTTGGCCAGATGCTTATCTGCTTCCCTGTTTTAGTATCAATGATGCACGGCGCCCTCCAGTCGAGCGATCGTCGTATGATTGAAACGTCGATTACGTTGGGCGTGTCACTCCCTCGGGTTGCAGCTACGATGATCTGGGAAACGCGCTTCCCATTGCTTGCAGCGATCATCGCTGGATTCTCGCGGATCGTCACCGAAGTTGGCTGTTCGATGATGGTGGGCGGCAACATTATGGGCGTTACTCGCAATATTCCTACTGCTATCGCGATGGAAAGCAGTAAAGGAGCTTTTGCTCAAGGTGTTGCATTAGGAATTGTATTACTATCCTTAGCGTTAGCACTAAACTTCTTCTTATCGAGTATGAGAGGCAAAGGCTACCTCAGAACATGACGCAAACCATCGAATTGTCATCAACTCAATATAAAGGCGTATTATGACTATAAAAATTACCGCCGAACAATTGTCCATGCGTTTTAAAGAACGCGTGCTTTTTCATATTCCTGAGCTGGCAATTGGCCCAAACGATGCGATTTATCTTAAAGGTGATAATGGCGTCGGCAAAACGACCTTACTTAAAATTCTCGCGGGTTTGTTAAAGCCGTCTACTGGTGAGGTTATTGCACCTAAAGATTCCTGGCTAAAGAAGTGGACACGACGCAATGGCCGCGTCGATGTTATATATCTTCACCAGTCCCCTTACCTATTTGATGGCTCCGTGTATGAAAACATCGTATATGGTGTGAAATACCAGAACGACACAGCAAAAGATAAGCGAGCTCAAGTTATTAACGCTTTGCGCATGGTAGGTTTAGAAACATTGGCTGACGAGCATATCTCTGTTCTGTCAGGTGGAGAAAAACAGCGCGTAGCGATGGCGCGAGCCTGGATATTAAAACCGTCCATTTTATTGATGGATGAGCCAAGCGCATCATTAGACGTAGAGTCAATCGAGCGTTTAGTGGTAATGGCAAAAGATCTGTTGGATCGTGGCTCTAGCATCGTAGTCACAAGTCATCAAACTAACGCGTTGACCGATTTATGTAAAAAACAGTGGTGGATTAAAGACAAGACTTTGATAGAGTCACCGCTGTTGTATGTCATACCAAGAAAAACATCCCAAGAGAACGCATATGCTTCAACCAACACAAACTAGTTGGGTCATTTTAGCTGGTGGTCAAGCTAGCCGCATGGGTGGAAAAGACAAAGGACTGATAGAGCTAAATCAGAAACCACTCATTGCACACGTTATCGAACGTTTATCACCGCAAACACCAAGCATTTCAATTAATGCTAACCGAAACCAAGACGCGTACCGTCAGTTTGGTTTCGTCTTCAGTGATCAGTTTAAAGATTACCCAGGACCGATGGGTGGAATTCATGCCGGTTTGGTTCACGCGCAAACCGACTGGGTCGGATTTGTGCCTTGTGACAGTCCGCAAATTAACACCGATTTAGTTGACCGTTTTTGCAGTGCAGTTCAAGAAGATACGGACATTTTGGTCGCTCATGACGGTGATCACCAACAACCTGTCTTTACTATGTACCATAAACGTGTTTTACCAAAGTTGACTGCGTTTTTAGAGCGTGGGGATCGTAAGATCATTCTGCTCTATAGAGAATGCAACACCCGCTACGTTGACTTTAGTGACTCACCAAACTGTTTCGTCAACTTAAACACTCCGGAAGAACTGGCGCAATTTGGACAATTGGAATCATGAAACACACGCTAAATATCCCTATTCTTGGTTTTGCAGCCTATTCTGGTACCGGTAAAACCACGCTTCTTGAAGCCTTATTGCCGAAACTGACCGAAGCGGGTTTGCGTATCGGTATGTTAAAGCACGCACACCACAACTTTGACGTCGATAAACCGGGTAAAGACAGTTACCGATTACGTAAAGCAGGTGCCTCTCAGATGTTGATTGCGTCTCGAAATCGCTTTGCGTTGATGACTGAGACTCCCGAAGCAGAAGCAGAGTTTGAATACCTGTTAACTCGTTTTGATGAAAATATGTTAGATGTTGTTCTGGTTGAGGGTTGTAAAAACATCGCTTTCCCTAAAATCGAGCTTCACCGAGAAGAAGTCGGTAAACCGTGGCTTTACCCTCATGATGAAAACATCATTGCGATTGCTTCTGACAGTGGTGAGCTGGACTCCGATTTACCACAAATGAACATTAATGATCTGGATGCCATCGCGGAATTCGTTCTTCAATATGTTAGCGCAGAAAAAGAACCTAAAGCGAAAGAGAAAGAAGCCGCGTGTTGCGACACTCTATCTCCAGCATTCCTTTCCGTAACTCAAGGGCAGGAAAAGATTCTATCTTTAGTTCATACCGTGGCTGATATTGAAACATGCCAAATTGAAGATAGTTACGGCCGAGTATTGGCTGACAACATCGTTTCTCCGGTTAACGTGCCTCAATACACAAACTCAGCAATGGATGGTTACGCGGTTCGTAGTGACGATCTTGAACGTGAAAGTTACCAAGTGGTGGCGGAAGTGCTCGCAGGCTATGCCTATGATAAACCGTTAGAACTTGGCCAAGCTGTTAAAATCATGACAGGTGCACCAACACCTATCAATGGCGATACAGTGGTAATGCGCGAACAGACCAAACATAATAGTGACATGGTAACGTTTAATGCATCAAGCATCAAAGCGGGTCAGAACGTCCGTCAGGCTGGTGAGGATCTTGAAATTGGCAGCGACGTGTTCACCGTTGGCACTCGCCTCGCCTCTCCAGAAATGGGGATGATCGCGTCTCTTGGTTTTGGGCAGGCGAATGTCTTTCGAAAATTGAAAGTAGCAATATTCTCTACTGGTGATGAAGTACAGGCACCAGGTACCGAGCAGAAAGCAAATTCTATTTACGACTCAAACCGCTTCACCATTATGGGTATGCTCGAACAACTAGATTGTGAAATTCTGGACTTTGGTATTCTGGAAGATAATGAACAGCTGATGATCGAAGCACTAGAAAAGGCGGCTCAGCAAGCGGATATGGTGATGACGTCTGGCGGCGTGTCGGTTGGTGATGCGGACTACATTAAGTTAGCGTTGGATAAGCTTGGGCAAATCGATTTTTGGCGTATCAATATGCGCCCTGGCCGTCCTCTCGCCTTTGGCCAGATCAACAACAAACCGTTTTTTGGTTTGCCGGGTAACCCAGTTGCTGTCATGGTCTCTTTCATCAATTTTGTCGAGCCTGCCATACGGAAGATGCAAGGTGAAATGGGCTGGAAACCATTAAAAGTCAATGCGATAGCATCAGAAAGTCTTCGTTCTCGTCAAGGCCGAACTGAATTCAGTCGCGGGATATATGAATTGGACGAAACTGGCCGTCTGACCGTTCGTACCACGGGTAAACAAGGCTCGGGAATATTACGTTCGATGAGTGAAGCCAATTGTCTTATCGAGATATCCCCTGCTATCGATACGGTTAAAGTGGGAGAAAACGTGACAATTATCCCGCTTCAAGGCAGAATCTAACTCTAGCGCTACATAGCAACGATTCCATAAAGGTCAGCTCTGCTGACCTTTCGTTTTTAGCAATACATTGCAGCAGAGCTTTGAGAGTAGATCTTAATCGTGCTCATCCCGCCGTGAGGAATTCACGCGGTTTAGCTAAAAACACTAACAAAACATTCGAGAGATAATTATGGCTCGCACCATCTTGTACACTTACAAAGACGAAGACAAAGAACTGACGTTCTCTTACCAGCAACACCACAACATTCATGAAGCGGTTGCTGAAGCCGAAGGTATCGATATTTCTGAATACCTGAAAATGGAACAGCAGATCGAAGCGATTTCTGATACTAAAGCAGTTCGAAACTACCGTGATAACCACTTTAGAAAACTCGGTTTCACAAAAATCACTCTGGCACAGAAAGAAAATTTGGGCGTCGGGAAAAAGAATAAATAGATTTTACAATCAGCAGAAAGCTCGCGTTACTTACTACGATTAGTATTAAATAACGCGAGCTTTTTTATAGGATTCAAATTACGTTTATAACTGAGGAGCAACGACGACAAACTTACGGGTGCCTGCAATCGGCGCATACCAGTCATTACCTCGCACATAATACGTTGCGCCATCTACCGTTACGTTAACAACATCACTTGGCAGAACGTCCACTACTTGTCCTGATAAACTGCTACTTGCCTGCTGTGATGCAGATACTGGTGGTTGTTCGACATAAATATATTGATCCCCACTTTGCTTGTAATAAGCGTTATCAATAATCGCATACGTAATTCCTGCAATTGCCAAAAATGCCGCTGTAGCAGGTAAGCCACTATGGTGGTAAGACCTATGTGACGGCGCGTTATGACTTGGTCGGTAATTGGGTTGCACCACAACCACATTTTTTGGTTTTTGTGGCTTATGTTCTTGGTCGTGCCACTGTCCCGGAGCCTGCTTAGCCATGGATGGAGCAACCATGCTTACCATTACAATCGCTAGTGCACCGTTACGAAAAGTTGAAAGTTTAAACATAGCCATTCCCGTTTATTTAACCTCTTAGACTTGAGTTAAAGTTTATCAGAGGCTTATTCAAGGGACGTAAACGAAGTGTAAAGCTAGGTAAAGATGACTTCTTAAAGATGACCACAAACGAAAAGCCCTGTTACTCAATGAACAACAGGGCTTCGTTATGTTAGTTAGCTTAGTGAAGCGAACTATTTTATTTGATGTTTAGGAAAGCCGCTCCACGAACGCCGCCTGAATCACCGTGTTTCGCTTTGATGATCTTTGGACATTTCGCTACAGACAGCAGGTATTTCGGAATGCGCTTTGGCATTTCTTCGTAAATAACGTCGAAGTTAGATAAACCACCACCGAGTACGACAACATGTGGATCGGTTGCAGTAAAGATGTTCGCAAAACAGATTGCCAAAAGCTCCATAAAGCGTTCAACATGCTCAACTGCCGTTGCTTCGCCCTCTCGATAGGCTTCGATGATGTCTATCGCTTTTTTCTTCTCACCGTAGTAATGCGCGTAAATTAACTCGAAACCACGGCCAGATAGGTAACTGTCTAAACAACCTTTTTTGTCACAACCACAACCCAGTAGAGGCGCATTGTCACCAAGGTGGAACCATGCATCAATCGGAAGGCGCATATGACCAACCTCTCCCGCGACGTGGTTACGACCTGAGAAAACTTTACCATCGAAAATGAAGCCGCCACCAAAGCCTGTGCCCAGAATCAAACCTAGTACAGATGGTTCACCTTGTAGCTCTTCGTCCCACGCTTCTGAAAGTGCAAAACAGTTTGCGTCGTTTTCGATCTTCACTGAGCGGCCGATTTTCGCCTCTAGATCTGCACGTAGTGGTTTGCCTTTTGCTGCTGGAACGTTCACAGTAAGAACTGTCGCATCGTCCGCATCTTCCATACCTGGAAGACCGAGACCAATCGTACCTTCACAGCCAAATTCATTGTCGTACTTACTGATAAGGTCAGCAATAGTGTCAACCAACAATTCATAGTTATCGGTTGGTGTTGATACACGCTCTGTCGCTACACGCTCAAGCTTTTCGTTAAATGCACCAAATTCAATTTTAGTACCACCGACATCAAAGCCATAATACATGCAATTCTCTCCTAAAAAGTGTAAAACGACTCCAAAAAAGTTTACTGGAGTCAAAAAGATAAACTTTTGGCATTATCCATATCTGTACGCCTACAAACCGTGACCAAATCCAGATTTATCCCCTCGTCCAAGTCAGTTGAACAACAAGCGATCAACAAAAACTTATTCTTTGGAGTCAGCTCTCGGTTTTTGACCACTCGATATAACGTTTTAGGTGTGGTCGGTTTGGATCCGTTTTTATACGAGTTTTCGTTAACATATACGTTTCTCTAAAAGCTTCGAACCACAGTTGAAGACACTCGGAAGCATGGTGCTCACCAGTTTGCTTAAACACCAGAGTGGCGACTTCTGCTGTAGAGAGATGTTGCTCATTATCAGAACGTCGCATTATATATTCTGACAGCGACTCTGGTTTTATCGACAACACTGGCAATGATTGTAAATAGTCTGAACGTCGGAAAATCTTTCTCGCCTCACGCCAGCTACCATCAATGAAGATCAGTAACCATTTCTTGTTGCTGCCCTCAGATTTTACTAATCGTTCTGGGTTGAGGCTTTCCAGTAATCGTTGAGGATCATCCACATAATCTGCCGGGAATACGATGACAGGTTGATAGTCTTCACTTTTCAATAGCGCCAGCATCTCGTCCGAAGGTTCGGTTCGGTTCCATTGGTAAACGTAGGTTTCCTGAATCGTGTCAGCGATCAATCGGCCAGTGTTGCTTGGCTTAAACACTTCGTTCTCTGACACAATGAGCATACAGGCGAGGTTCGACTTAATGTTTGGCTGCATCTCGCACAGACAGTACTGCTGTGAAACCTGACAATACGGGCAACGGATGACTTTGCAACCGCGCGCATTAAAAGGTTTTGTCGATAGCGATTGACGGTGCAGGTATAGACGATGGAAAGCGTGAATTCTCATGTGTGAAAATGCCAAATAAAAACGAGAGCGCGATTCTACTGGCATAAGCGCCACGCCTCAAGGTAAGGTATGGAAAAGGTACACCGAAATTATTTTCCGCTGAAATAGGTCTACACAGGTAGAGTCGAGACAGAGAGGTAACATCTGTGACAGAAACAGCATTTAACGATCCATCCTGGCTAAGGCTCAGTTGCTTTATCGGTGTGCTCTTAATCTGTACGTTATGGGAAATTAAGTTACCAAGAAAAACACTGACGGTTTCGCGAACTTTTCGCTGGGTAAACAATCTCTCACTTGTCGCTTTAAATAGCGTTATTGTCGCCTTAATCATGCCTATCGCGGCATTTCAGGCTGCCGTTATTGTAAGTGATAACCAATGGGGCGTGTTTCACCTGATGTCGGTTCCTATCTGGTTGAACATTCCGCTGTCCGTTGTGTTACTCGACTTCGTTATTTATATGCAGCACATTGTGTTTCACCGCATCCCTTTCCTTTGGCAGATCCATCGAATGCATCATGCCGATCTGGATATCGATGTGACGACTGGCGCTCGCTTTCATCCCATTGAAATTGTGATTTCAATGGTGGTAAAAATCGGTGCAGTGTGCGTGCTCGGTGTTTCCCCTATTGCGATTGTCATTTTTGAAATTGTCCTTAACGCCAGCGCTATGTTTAACCACAGTAACGCAAGGCTCGCACTGCCAGTCGATGCTTGGTTAAGGAAAGTGATCGTTACACCAGACATGCATCGAGTTCATCATTCTGTCATTCCGAGAGAAACGCATTCTAATTTTGGTTTCTTCTTATCTGTTTGGGATCGACTATTTGGCACCTACCGTGCTCAGCCAGAACTTGGGCATGACCATGTAGTGATTGGTTTGCCCGATATTAGAGATGAACAGGAGCAAAGGCTTGATAAGTTGATTACGCAACCATTTCGTTATCGTGCTAAAGACAATAAATCGAGTGATTAGCCAGCTAGGTCTGCTAGTGGTTAAAGTGAATTATGCTCAAGGTATACTTTTCACCACTAGCCCATTTTTACTTTCAATGACTTATTCGTTATATCCGCGCAAATACGGTACTAACGAAATATCTGGCGTGACTGTCTATTTTGTCGTGCGTTCCACAGCCAGATTGATACACCAATAGAAAATCCCAAAAACAAGGTTTTCATCTGTAATGCAGTCCGATTATCTAAGATTTCTAATGTATAGATAGCATGAGTATTAAAGACCACATTGGTTACCAAGATAACCAGCATCAATACAATGCCAACTCGACGGTACCGAATCAACAGATAGACGGCTAACAAATCTAAAATGCTCAGTAAACTCCAATAGATATTCAACCAACGCGGGGCAAAATCATAAGGCAGCAGACCATCCACGACATTGTCATAGATATGGACAGCACCGCCTATGGTTAAAAAAAGGCATAAGAGAAACACTACGAATTTATCCATCATCGTTTCCTTATTTTTAGTTAATGGCGAAAAGCATATAGAACTAATCGAACAATTTATAATTTTGTGGCGATTTTTGAGACCGATCATGCCTTTAGACACGATCAGATACGCGGAAAAGTATTCGGTTACGAACTTGCTGCTACTGCAAGGATAGCTACTGGTTTGAAAGTTCGCACTGTTGCAAGCGTTTGAATAAGTAAAAAAGCCAAGGCTGAGTGAAAGTTCTGCCTTGGCCTTGTGCTGATATGTTTAAAACTTACAGCTCATACTTGTGTAGCATATCTTGTTGTTGTCCAGCGATATCAGCAACTTGCTCTGAGCTTTCTACCATAGATTCAAGTTGCTGCTTCGTTTGCTCACCCTGTTCAGAAATCTGCGTAATAGAACGTGAAACGTCTGCGGTTGCCCGTTCTTGCTCTTCTGTGGCGACAGAAATCTGCTCAACACGTTCTTGAATATGTTTCACCGCGTCATTTATCTCTAAAAACGTCGATTTTACATAATGACTCGACTGCAATGCGTGAGCCATTTCTTCCCTTGAACTGTTTACGGCCTGACGAGAATGTTCTGAAGCAGTAATGAGTTCGTTCATCATCTCACTAATGTTCGTCGTTTGTTGTGAAGTATCGCTCGCCAATTTACGCACTTCATCAGCAACCACAGCAAATCCACGTCCTTGCTCACCCGCTCGCGCAGCTTCGATCGCAGCGTTCAACGCTAATAGATTGGTATTTTCAGCGATACCCTTGATCATGTCTACCATTTCACGGATTTGTTTGACTCGTTGATCCAGCTGTAACATGGATTCTTCGCTCAAGTTTAGAGATTTATCTAATGACTCGAGACGTAATCGATTTTGTTCAACGACCTGAACGCCTTTCTCGGTTTGCTGGGTAGCAAGAAGAGAATCTACAGAGGATGCATTAGTTACCATCGCAATTTCTCGGATGGAAGCTTCTAGCTGACTTATTGTCGTGACTATATTTGCCAAGGCTTCGTTCTGCATGCTCAGACCTTCGTTCGTCCGTTCTGCAACTGTGTGGCTAATTTCGGCAGTTTGGTAAAGCGTTTCACAGTTACGAGTAACTGTCGCAATTGACTCATGTGTTGAATCAATCACCAGATTTAATTTCCTTACGACTTCTTTCAATTCATTTGGGCCAATCTCTTCAGCCTTACCACGAAAATCATGTTCAGTGAGTGCAGACAAGCGCTCTAGTACGCTGTTTAAACCGCGGCTAGTCCATGCTTTTAAACCGAACCACGTCAATAAAATAGTCACAGAGATAACACCTGCAGCGATGAGAACCATCATACTGACTGTCTCTATGGTGTGGTTTACCACAGCCTTTCGTTCGTCAAGTAAATCGGATGATGAAAGCGAAATCTTATCGAGTAACAACATCGTCTCATCAGCAACCTTAGATGCACTTAGAAATTCACTGCGTTGTTGTTCACTTTGCTCAAGCCTAGAGAGAATTAAGTGCAGAATTCCCTTTTCTCCAAACCCAGATTTAACCATTTCATACGATGCTGTCAGGCTTGAAAACTCGGTCACCTCGGGCTGTAGCGCTTTAAAATCTGAGTACGCGAGGTTAATGCCTGCAATTCGATTACGCATCTCACGATATTCTTTTTCCGCTTTAGCCAAATCAGTATGCGTCAGCATCGCCAAAAAGGTACTTTCCATTGAACTAGCAGAAGCGATAAATCGGTTCGCGGCATCACTTGATTCCGGACTGTCGGCACTTAGGAAAGAACTGATTCTATTCATTTCTGGACCAACCGAACTCAGTCCATAACGAAACCCACCAGAGGCGGAATCAATATCGGCTTGCATTTGAATAACAACAGATTGTTTTAAAAGAACAGAACGGGTGATTTGATGCAAATTCTTCACTTTGCGTTTCATTTCGTCAGAAAGAGGCTCGGTTGTTACACTAGATGTTTGCATTACTAGTCCTTCTGTCTGTTTAGCTAACTGCTCTATTTGTTCTTCAACAAGCGGAAGTTCTTTAGCCTCAGTCACCTGCATTCCATAATTTAGTAATTTGACAATCTCAAGAACATTTCTTGTTAACCTAGCGTTGGCCATTGCTACTGGTAACTCTTTTTGAGACAGTTCATCAAATTGCTCTTTAATCTGCCCCATTCCTTTGAAACTTGAGACAGAAAGGGCTATAACAAGGGCTATGATAGTTAAAAATGTTGCACTGATGGTCTGAATCAGTGAGAGAGAAAAGCGTAAACGATTGCGCGCTGTCATAATCAATTTTTATTCTTTATTGGGTTTAAGACGGTTTAATTGTGCATCTGTCACACAATCTAAATAAAACCGTGATTTTGGTCCCATACTATGGATTGGTTATGACATTAATATTTCAGTTGTAAGTCGCGGAGATGACAGGTGGATGATTTGCGTCGAATTTATATTCCTTTAATAATCAGTGGACTAGTTACCGCTTGCTCTTCAATACCAGAGCCAGAAGAGATTGAACAAGATGAAGTGGTAACATTTCAAGTCGAGACCTTCGCCAACAAACCTGACTTGTTGGAATTTTACAATGAGTGGCATGGCACGCCATACCGACTTGGTGGTACGAAAAAGTCTGGGATTGATTGCTCCGCATTTGTTCAAAAGGCCTTTGTAGAGGCTTATCAACTTGCGTTGCCACGGACGACACAACAACAATCACAACAAGGCGTTAAATTGAGCTGGACAGAAGCTCAACAAGGGGATTTAGTCTTTTTTAAGACCAGACGAACGACATACCATGTAGGAATCTATTTAGGCGATAAACAATTTATGCACGCCTCAACGTCAAAAGGTGTAATTATTTCGAGAATTGATAACCCCTACTGGGCATCAAAGTTTTGGCAAATTAGAAGGGTTACATTGTAACGCAATCTCAAAACTGGTCGATACGAGCTTAAGAAGCCTTGAGACATTGTTCAGCCAGCCAAGGCTCGTGCTCATACATTGGTGCAAAGAATTCTAGTCGTAAGTAGCGACAGCGGTATCAAACAAGTTTTTCACTAAGGCAACATATTCATCAAGAAAAGTAATTTGCTCATTTGTTGCTTTTTTATTCCAGACTCCAGCAAGAACTTCACCAAGATCTTCTACTACGGCATCAGCCTCTTTTAGCAATTTAAAGCGAACGCTTGAGTGAAGTTCTGGGTTTTGCTCGAATATTGCCATGATGTTTGATGCCACCATATCGGTTACTACATCCTCGATGCTTTCAGAACCCGTGTCGCCATTTTCAGTTGTAAAAATATCCAAGTTAAACGACAAGTGTTCGATAAGAGCGAGATATCCATCGGTTTCTACAACCACTGCTTTTCTCCATTTAATACAAGGCTTCTAAGCTGAAAGTAAAACTGTTTCAATAGTAAGACATGGCGAGAAAAATTCACTAACTTAATTCATATTAATGAGAGTTTATTAATTAGCTGGATGGTTTTTAATCAACTAGATGATTCTCGTACGCAATCTAATAGGTTTTCGTAAACACAGGTTTTATTTCTGCCTTTTTCTTTGGCGCAATATAACGCAGCATCAGCGCTTTTTAACCATTGTGTATGGCTGTTAAAAGTAGGTTTATATTCGCAGACACCAATACTGATGGTGTAGTTAATTAAAAAATCTTCGACTTTAACAATTTCTTGCTCTATCCGTTTGCGTAAACGCTCCGCAAAATAACTCGCTTGCTCCTGATTCGTATTCGGTAGCAATACGGTAAACTCTTCACCTCCAAAACGACCACAAATATCGCTGCTTCGGGCTGTTTTTCGAAGCAAACTCGATGTACGACGAATCACTTCATCCCCCACAGGATGGCCATAGGTGTCATTGACTTGTTTGAAGTGGTCGATATCGAAAATAACCAGTGAACTTGGCCCGTCGAATAATTTTAAATGGGCAAACTCGTCTTTAAGTGATTGTTCCCAATAGGCACGATTAAACAAGCCTGTTAGCCCATCTTTACGACTGATTTCCGAAAGATGTTGATTAGTCTCTTTTAGATGAATCCGATTTCGTGCCGTTTCAGATACATCATTTATTTGGATCGCGATATGACCGACTTCTCCGGATAAAGAACGTAGTGGCGTGATAACAATATCCTGATACATGAAATCGCTGCTGTTTGATACAGGGGAAAAATTATTAAATTTGAAAAGAAATGGGCGGTTTTCCCAGCTAGAAAAAGAACGCGTTTCCAAATCGGCTGATGTTTTTAATTTCGTCTCAAGCCAGGCTCGAGGCAGGTCTTCGAAGTGGTCGAATAAGTACTCACCTAGAATATCTTGGGACAGTATGCCGCTGTATGACTGCATAAAGCTGTTCCATACACAGACTTTATACTGATCGTCGAGCACAATGAGGCCAGAATCCATTGTATCTAGTATCTGAGTGACCCAATGAAAGTCAGCTATATCCAGCGTAATTTCGGGCATCAGATTAACTCCATGATTTCATATATGATTTCTACTGATGGCTTGTCCACCAAAAATAACACTTCGCATTCGAAGTCGAGTTCTTCCGCCATGTAGGTATATTCAATGGTAAAGAGCTCCCCTCTTTTCCCTTGGTCGTCATTATAAACTGGCAGAGTATCTATGATACCTGGTTGGCGAAGAGAGAACTGCTTATCAAGTTGACTACCAAGAGATGTTAAGAAAGAAGAAACCAATAAGTTGGAGACGTTTAGAATCACTTCGTTATGTGCCGTGAACTCTAAATGGTAGCCTAACCTTTCCCCAATCTGATTGATGTCTTTTCCTCTCAGACAAACTAACGCTTCTCCGTGAATACCTCCCCCAACAAATCGTTGTGCAACTGCGACTGAACCGTCTCGTCCAATCACATCAACTAGCGTCATATGAAGCTCTCCATATGACAAGGGGCCAACGTGAGGAACTGGCAACTGTATGAACTCGCGCAAATGGTCTGCCATAATTGCCGCCCCTTTCCCCAACGCAACATTCGCCACTTCGCGAAATTTTGCTAGTGAAGATAGCTCATCGATAACTTGTTGTTCTGGGCTTAAGTCTACGACTGGTTTAAAGGCATATTGAAGCCCTAACTGTTTATACAGTGGTACAACTTGATCTTCAGATAATGGTTTCGCAATAAATGCCAGGGCACCCAGTTCAATGCAACGCTGTTTAGCCTCTTGCTGAACGTCACCAGAAATAATGACAATTTGAGTTTGATAGCTGCTAACGGGTAAAGACTTTAGCACCTCAAAACCATCCATAATTGGCATCGTCAAATCGAGAAACAAAATGTCAATATTCTGCTCCTCAAGAATTCTTAGCGCTTCATACCCATCTTGGGCTTCAATAAGCTGCAATGATGTACTCTGTACGATGGTTCGTATTATCAGTTTTCTCGCAATTGCCGAGTCATCACAAATCAGTATTTTCATGCCGTCAATGGAACTAAAGTCTAAAAAAATAATAATACATGTTGTGTGGACATATCTCCATATGCTAGGCATAAAAATCATAGACTTATAAGCGATTTGATTCACAGTTATGCAAATTTACTCTTACTTATAGTCAGTTTATTTACGAAGTATGCACTGCTCCGCGCCAATTTTTCGTCAGTTATCCTAAACTATTGGTGGGAAAACAGTTTAGCGAGGTTTTGTATGTGGCAAGCGATATCGCAACAGCTTTCTGATACGTTGTTATTCGAATATCAAATCATCGAAAAAGTTAGACTTTCCGGTGGAGATATCAGTGAAAGCTATATGATCAACGACGGCGAACAACGTTATTTCGTAAAGATTAACGACCGTGAATTTTTGTCTAAGTTTGAAGTTGAAGCAGAAAGTTTGCATTTGTTACGCGAAACTTCCACTATTTTTGTTCCTGAAGTAGTTTTGGTTGGCACAACCAAAAATACCTCTTTTCTTATTCTGAATTACCTACCGACAAAACAATTAGAAGACGCCCAAAATAGCTTTTTGTTCGGTCAACAACTGGCTCAATTACACCAGTGGGGTGAGCAGAAAGAGTTTGGGTTTGATACCGATAATTACTTAGGTTCGACGCTACAACCCAATCAATGGCATAAAAAGTGGTGCATGTTCTTTGCAGAACAGCGAATCGGATGGCAATTACAACTACTGAAAGAAAAAGGCGTTACTTTGGTCGATATCGAGGACTTTGTTAACGTCGTGAAACAGCTTTTGTCTAATCACACACCGAAACCCTCGTTATTACACGGTGACTTATGGAACGGGAATGTTGCATTAACCCCCGTAGGGCCAATTTGCTTTGACCCAGCTTGCTACTGGGGAGACAGAGAATGCGACATTGCAATGACGGAGCTTTTCGGTGGGTTCAGACCAGAGTTTTACCAAGGATATGAGTCAGTTATGCCACTTTCACCTGGCTATCACGAGCGTAAGGAGATTTATAATCTTTATCACATCCTTAACCACTGCAATCTGTTTGGTGGCCATTATTTGGAGCAAGCTCAACTAACTATAAACCAGATCATTTCGGTCTGATTTAGAACTGTTAAATCATTACATTATGTAAATGTTCGAGTCATATCACTCTCATTGTTGACCCCAGATTCAAGGTTGAGTTTGGGGTCAAGTTTTGTACTTATTTCGACTCAATTAGCAACAAATCTACCTAATATCTACTTAGATTATGTCTCTCCTCCCTTGAGACAAATAAGTGATGGGGCTGTGCTTCTTCAATTATAATATTTTAAAAGCCCTGCAATACTAGGAGTTGTTGTATGAAAAACTATACTGAAAGGCATGTTAAGTGTCCGCATTGTGGGCACTCCATTGGAATCACCTTAGATGCAAGTAATGGCGATCAAGAGTTTTATGATGATTGCCCTGCATGTTGTCACGCTATTCATCTAAACATGCATGTCGATGAACTTAATGACAAGGTAGAGCTTTACATAGACGACAATTACGAATAATGAGTTAAGAATAAAAAAGGAGCAATCACGCTCCTTTTTTATTATCGATGGCTGTACCTTGACACTTCTATTAGATTTGTTTCGCCGCCAATACACGTTCTACTGTATCGACTATTGCTTGTGTCTGTGGATCGAATTCAATATTTACTCGATCTCCCTTAGTTCTTTCACCAAACAGCGTTCTTTGTAGCGTTTCAGGAATGAGATGCACTGAAAAGCGGTTATCTTCTACTTCACCAATGGTAAGTGAGCACCCATCGATGCCTACGTACCCTTTAGCCAGTACATATTTCATCGGCTCTTTCGGTAACTCAAACCAAATTGTACGGTTGTTTGGTGTATCTATGACATCCGTGATTGTCGCCATTAAACTAATATGGCCAGACATACTGTGACCACCGATTTCATCACCAAATTTAGCGGCACGTTCAATGTTTACTCTATCCCCTTCTTTCAACGCGCCCAAATTGGTTAGAGCTAATGTTGCCTGCATTAAATCGAAGCTAATTTGATTCCCTTCGATTTTCGTCACAGTCAAACAACAACCATTATGTGCAACCGAAGCTCCGATCTCTAATCTGCTAAGAAGCTCCCCTGGTAACTCGATTACATGGGTCTGAAAACGTTCTTTCTTCTCAATCTTCACGACCTTTGCCGTGCCCTGTACTATTCCAGTAAACATTTTTCTTACCTACTCGTTTGAACTCTACTAAACACCATTAGAGAGAGGTTGGGTTATGCCGCTTGCGAGATATTAGCTAGTTATAGGTATGGCATATGACCATACAATTGTTTATCATTTGCGCGGAGATTCTCTGAGACATTTTTTCACCTTATCGTGGGTAAAATCAACCACTAGGTCACCCCGTCACATCTTTTGTTCTCGAGCGCTCCAAATCTTTCAATTTCCTTTCCGTCGTGGAGTTTTTCGTGCAGCACTATAAAGAAGAAGCATCGAGTCTTATAAAATTGGCAACCCCTGTATTAATCGCTTCTGTTGCTCAAACAGGAATGGGGTTTGTTGATACTGTTATGGCAGGTGGTGTAAGTGCTACCGACATGGCAGCGGTCTCTGTCGCTTCAAGTATCTGGCTTCCATCAATCCTGTTTGGTATTGGGTTGTTAATGGCATTAGTTCCAGTGGTAGCACAGCTTAATGGTTCTGGACGACGCGTAAAAATACCATTTGAAATCCAGCAAGGTGTCGTCTTGGCTTTGCTGATCAGTATTCCTATAATTGCAGTACTGTTGCAAACCCAGTTTATTCTTGGGCTAATGAATGTAGAAGCTCTGATGGCAGAAAAAACCATTGGCTATATTCATGCGGTGATCTTAGCAGTACCTGCTTTTCTTTTATTTCAGACGTTAAGAAGCTTTACTGATGGCATGTCTCTGACTAAGCCAGCTATGGTGATAGGTTTTATCGGTTTGGTACTGAATATTCCACTTAACTGGATTTTCGTTTACGGAAAATTTGGTGCACCAGCATTAGGTGGCGTTGGTTGTGGAGTTGCGACGACCATTGTTTATTGGATCATGTTTGCACTGCTTCTGTTTTATGTCGTAACCTCTCCTCGTTTAAAAAACATAAATATTTTCGGTGAGTTTCATCGTCCACAGTTGAAAGCGCAAATTCGTTTATTTAAGCTTGGTTTTCCTGTCGCTGCGGCACTATTTTTCGAAGTCACGTTATTCGCTGTCGTTGCATTAATGGTGTCTCCATTAGGCCCATTAATCGTTGCTGCACACCAAGTTGCGATCAACTTCTCAAGTATGGTGTTTATGCTACCAATGAGTATTGGCGCTGCAGTAAGTATTCGAGTGGGTCATAAGCTTGGTGAACAAAGTGTTGAAGGCGCCCGTATCGCATCGCGTGTAGGCATTATGGTAGGAACAGCCTTAACTGTTGTAACCGCCCTTTTTACTGTTGTGTTTCGTGAGTCAATTGCAGAGCTGTATACCAGCAACGCAGAAGTTATCACTCTAGCAATGCAACTACTTGTGCTGGCTGCCATTTATCAGTTTACTGATGCCATTCAGGTTATCGCCGCTGGTGCTTTGCGTGGTTATAAAGATATGCGTGCTATCTTTAACAGGACCTTCATCGCTTATTGGATTTTCGGTTTACCAATGGGTTATGTGCTTGGGCGTACAGACTGGATCGTAGAACCAATGGGAGCTCAAGGATTCTGGATCGGATTTATTATCGGGTTATCCTCTGCGGCCCTTCTATTGGGGGTCAGACTTCGCTGGATGCACCACCAGAAACCCGAAGTTCAATTAAACTTTTCCGTCCATTAATCAATCATACTCAGAGCCAGCAAATCGCTGGCTTTTTTGATCGAACCAATCCGAGGTCAGGTATACTTTTATACCAATCACAGTAAGTAAGTGATCAGAAATAGCGTAGGAAAAATGCTTGAGAACAAGGCAAAATTTTTCGATAAGTAGTTATTCTACAATCAAAAATTTTAACGCCGTTATCGAGTATTTTAACAAGCTAGAATGACCAGTTATTTACTACGATTGGTATTATACACTACCACATACAGTCTTTGGATTCGGATTACACATAAAGGTACGCTGTGCGACTCATATCTTTGTTCTCAATATTCTTGCTCTCAGGTTGTAGTGAGTACTTCAATCCTGAGCAAGCCCTGTTGGATAAATATCATCAACGTTTAGCAAATGTACTGGATGTTTCGACCTTAGAAATAGCCCCTAAGTCTGCTATCTCAATACCTTCCCGAAGAGATTTATTTCAGTCACTGCCAAGACTTTCGCTAGGGCTTCTTGAAAGCTATCGACTTCGTCAATGTGGTTTATTTAACCTATTGGCAGATAAAAACTCGCAACTTGGGAAAGTTCAGGATGCCTTCCATGATCTTGATTATCAAACATCGTTACTCAGGACATTAAACGCCTGCCTGACCGAATATCCGCTTAGCGGCGAAGAGCGAGCAAAGTTAGAATCGTTATACTTACAAAAATGGAATCACCTTCATACTCATCTTGATAACTTGCTACTGACAAGTGATGCGATGCAAAAGCAGCTAACCGCTTCTGACTGGTTATCCGTCGATAACAAAAACCAAATTGCACGGGTTAGTGACGCTTTCAATATTCTGAGTGAAATTTATGACACGCCTTACAAAGCAATCTCTCGCCTACCCGCAGCTAGTTTAGTGTCGTACCAGGAGGACATCGAGAAATCTCGTTTAATAGGGCGACTTTACTATTCCCTCACCAATACAACGCAATGGCTAAATGAAACAACTCGATTGCTTGAATCAAATCAAAGAAAAATACTTTGTGGCAAAAACCGAGATACCACGCAGTTTCGTTATTTGAACAATGTGTTTCAATCAATCTATGTAGCCGAAGTACAGCCATATTTGACGTATTTAGACAGCACCTATCAACGCCTAAATAGTGGCATTGAACTTGTTGAAAAAAGAATGGCTCTTCATGGCGAGATCTACGGACTATCTAAAGCACACGCAACGTTCAGAAAAGAGACCCTTGAACACGTGAAGTTCTGGCAGGGTCTTTTTAAACGTTGCGGCGTAACAGTAGGTAATACCAATCACATTAAATAATGTGAACAGAAAAAACGCAGGAATAATGTTTGAGAGCAAGAGTTAAATTTTCGATAAGTAGTTATTCTACAATCAACTTTCTTTATAAACGAAAAATCCAACGCAGTTATCGAGTTTTTTAGCATGCGAGAATGACCAGTTATTTACTACGATTGGTATAAAACTACTCCTTGATACGCTCGCGTAAGAATCGGGCGAATTTAGGTATCCCGGTGTTGGTGTATCCGTTATATCTAAACGTGATCGTCGTGCCGAGTTTTGGTGGAGTACGGCGTACCTCGTCCGTGAATCCGCTGCCGATGTAAAACTCTGTACCATCAGGCATACGCACTAATAATGCGCCCATCATACCTAGCAACCGTCCAGTACCAGGTTTATGACCAATCACTTGCGCTTCAGTATCTTCATAACGCTTCAGTTTGAGTAAATCACTACCACGACCCGCCTGATAACGACTTGATACTTTTCTGAGCATCACACCTTCTCCATCAGAAAGTGAAATCTTGTCTAATTGGCTAAATAAGTGTGCCTCGTTCTGAATTGTCTTGTGCTCGACATATTTGATGTGTTGCTTATCTATTTCGAACACCAAATTCTGGATATTGTAATATCGCTTGCGATAGTCGCCCGCAGAATAAGGCATGTCGAACAACATAAAGTCTATTTTTTTCCACGCGTTGTCTACTGGCGTTTTATCCAAAACCGTTTGTTGTACCAGATGAAAATTACCGCGCCCGGCCCATAGTTCTCCATCTAAAGGGTAATCAGGAAGTGGATCAGTAAACCAGTCTGGTGCGTAAATTCGGTTTCCGTTGCGAGTTACGAGGTGTTCCCCTGTCCAATATGCACGAATACCATCCAGTTTTTCACTGTACCAGTACTCGGACACATCAATCCCGTCTTGATAAGTTTCTGCCAGAGAGACAAATGGTGTTAAAGACGATTCCGCATAAGGTTGCGTGGATGTCATAACGACGAGAGCGATCAATGTCATTTTTACGGGCATGGAAGTAAACCTTGTACAAAAAACCGTCTACATTGAAGCGTAACTTTCCTCGATAACCTATTTATCAGTAGTTATTCTTCGACCCACCTGCGTATTTCGGTGATTGCGATCGCTCGTTTCGGTTTATTCCGATCACCTGAGCCTGCCGTTTTTCTCTCTTCCTATTTTTACTCTAAGTGATCGGATTGCGCCAGTTTTCTCATCGACTCACCTCCCAGTTCTATTCGATGACTATTGTGTACCAGCCGATCCATTAGAGCGTCAGCGACGGTGGCGTTACCGATCATGTTGTACCACTCCTTTACGGGTAGTTGACTGATGACGATTGTGCTGCTGTTTTGGTAGCGGTCTTCAAGCACTTCTAACAAGTGACCTGCATGCTCTTGAGTCAGTTTTTCCATCCCCCAGTCGTCGAAGATCAGTAGAGCTTTCTTAGCCAACGATTGAAGTTGCTTTTGATAGCTACCATCCAGACGCCCTGCGGTCAGATCATCAAGTAAGCGAGTTAATCGGTAGTATCTGACCGTTTGTTGTTGGTCGCAGGCGCTGGTTGCCAGTGCGCAGCCAAGATACGTTTTACCTGCTCCTGTTGGGCCTGTGATCAAGATGTTCTGGTGCTTGTGCAGATAGCCACCCGTTAGAAGTTCGCTCATCTGCTTGCGGTTGAGGTTTCGTCCCTCCTTGTAGATGAGTTGGCTCGGCTGAGCATCTACTCTCATCTTGGCTTGTCGTTTTAAGCGTTGGATTTTGGTCTGATTGCGATTCAATATTTCACTTTCCAGAAGCAGGCTTAACCTTTCCTCGAAGTCCAGCTCTGCGTAGGTCGTCAGTTGCTCTTGTTGCTGCTCTAACGCTTTCGCCGCATGGCTCAAGCGGAGGGTTTTGAGTTGGTCGTTCAGTGCGTTCATATCCTTTCTCCTAGTGATAACAGTTCGGGCCACGAACATTGCTGTGAACAAGGTTCGGCGTGCTCGTGTTGTCTTTGCTCAGTTGTCCTTCACGATTGTTCTTCAGCAGATTGTTGATGAAGGTGTAGTTCGGTTTTGTCAGCATCAGCGCATCTTTACAGGCTTGCTCTAAGCGCGATTCGCCATGCGCTTTACTCAGATTGAGCAGCCCAAGGCAGGAGCGATAAGACTGCTCTGGATGAGGCTTGGAGTTGAGCATCTTATTGACGACTTCTCGTGTGGCTGGGCCGATATTGGCTCCCCAGTTGAGCAGGCGTCCAGGCGACCACTTCTGATGTTGATGATTACTCGGCATGTGCTCTGGTTGGGTGCTGTTTCCGCGCTCTCTTTGACTGCGTGGATGCTGGGCTACCAAGTTACCTTGATGGTAGATCTGCACCAGACGGTTGGAGGCTTCCAGCTCGACATGGTGACCAACAAGTTGATGTGGCACCGAGTAGTAGTGGCGGCGATATTCGATGTGATAGTCAGGCCCAACCTTAGCTCGTTTGGTTTCGGTATACAGGTAACGCTGTTTGGGGAGGGGCTTTAACGCAGGCTTATCGAGTTTGTCGAACAGTGATTGACGACTCGCGCCATACTGCTTCATCTCACGTTGGTTTAACTCATTCATGAGTTCTCGGATAGCGAGATTCAGCGCC
Organism: Vibrio sp. YIC-376; assembly: GCF_052353105.1. Taxonomy (NCBI): domain Bacteria; kingdom Pseudomonadati; phylum Pseudomonadota; class Gammaproteobacteria; order Vibrionales; family Vibrionaceae; genus Vibrio; species Vibrio sp. YIC-376. Next base: position 473,663 of record NZ_JBBWFK010000001.1, on the reverse strand, counting down.
TTGAAGGTATGGAAGGTTTGGTGTCGCAGCCGCATCATGATCCAGCGTTCCACTAGGAGCACGGCATTCTCTGCCTTGGCTTTGTCTTTCGGTTTGTAAGGGCGAGCAGGCATCACTGCGGTTTGATAGTGATTAGCTAGTTTTTGATAGCTGTCGTTAAGTCTCGGCTCATAACGATTGGCTTTGGTGACCGCGCTACGTAGATTATCGGGAACCAAGAGCTGTGGTACACCACCGAAGTGTTCGAACGCATTAGCATGCGCCTCTAACCAGTAGGACTTACCTTGGCTCGGGAAGGCTTCAACATAGGTGTAATTGGACGCGCCTAAGGTCGCGACGAACACTTCCACTTCACGCACTTCTCCTGTGTCAGGGTTGACCACCTGAAGCCTCGGCCCACAGTAGTCGATAAACAGCTTATCACCCGCAACATGAAGCTGGCGCATGCTGCGCTTTTGGGTTTTGAACCAGCGAGTGAAGTGCTCGCAGAACTGAGTGTAAGCGTAAGCTTGCTCTTGATATTGCTCATGATATTCCTGCCAGAGCAGCATCTTCGTCATGCCTTTACGTCTAAGTTCAACAGCGTATTGAGTGAAGTCTGGCATGACTTTATCGCGACTGGCTTTCTTGCCGTGATACAGCGCTTGCGTGAGATCAGCATCGCTGCAACTTTCGGGTAGAGGCCAGCCAAGTTGGCTTTGTTTAAAGCGAGTAAGGAGTTCCGATATGGTGGACGGGCCGAGTTTCAGACAAGAAGCGATACCACGATTGGAGAGACCGCAGTCGTACTTAAGGCGTAATACCTCTTTAATTTTGTTCATTGGAGTTCTCTTTTTGGCCATTGTCGCTTCCTTACGTTCTTGTTTAAGAAGTAAAGAATAGCGAGTTATTGATTTAAAAGAGAAAAAGGAAGGATTTCGGGTATTCCGATCGCGGTTTTCGCTATTCCGATCACCGATTTCGGAGTTAGGCTAAAAGTGATCGGATAATCGCGGAATCAGTGATCGGTTTAAACCGAAATGGGTGATCGGATAATCCCGAAATGCCTGATCGGAATGCTCCGAAATATGCACCCACCACAATTATTGCAAGTAATGGATTGCAACTTTAATCCAACGCTTGAACTGAGTTATTTTTTCCTAACCATAGGCCCATAAAAAGTGAGCTAGGCACTTGAGAATGGCTTTTAGATTCAGGAGATATGTATGAGCGAGAGCTTTGTAAAAAACAACAATCAAAGCTAACGGCTGAATAAAGTGGGCTTTTTACTCAACTGTCGGGATGGGTTAATACTAAAATGTTGATAAGAGTGGTTAGCCTCTGTTGACTAGCAGTCACTCCCACTAAAGATAAATTATTTCTCTCGCTCAGAGACATATATTGTATGAACCTATTTGTGACGAGGAGTTGTGATGAGGTTGTTTTTTGCACTGACATTTGATGATTCGACCAAAAACGATTTGGCGGCTTATCAGGATCTCGTTCGTAAAAATGGTATGGAAGGCCATAATACTCGCAAAGAAAACTTTCATCTCACGTTAACCTTTATTGGTGAATGCACAGAACAAGAAAAGCAAACATTAATTGATATCCTACACCAGCTGAAATCAGGCTGTGACACCTTACGTATTGATCGTTTAGGTTCATTTCATCAAAAACGAAGCCATTTGCTCTGGATGGGGTTAGCAAATAATCGTGCACTAATGAGATTACAAAGTGAGCTCAAAACCGCGTTGTTAATGCAAAATTTCGTTACCGAATCGAGAAGTTTCATTCCACACATTACACTTTTCCGTCACGTGTCTGATGGTACTCAATTAAAAAGCATCCATATTACACCTCGAAACATTCATGTTTACTCAATAGCTTTGATGGAAAGTATGTACCGAGAGAATAAGTTGGTTTATCAGGTTTTAGATGAAGTAATTCAATAAACAAGATAGATACCAAGCAAGTACCGTAATGATTGTTTAGGCATGAATCTCAGTCTGTAACCTTCTAATGCAAATTGTTTTGCAAGCCAAGATCTCCATTAGTACTACTTATAAAAATTTTTGGAAATGATTGCGTTCTCCCCCTTCCGGATGAAGCCCAATATCTTTTTTGAGATGAGTATTCATAGTACTGACATCGTTTCGACTTCTATAAAGTCTCATCTTAAAAATAAGAACTTTCATAAAGTTAAAAGATAATAACTTCTTAGCTTGTTTAAATATCAACATTGCTCATGCCTTGATTTCATATTAGATACAGTTATTATCAAGACAGTAATGAGACAATACGAACAACCATTTATAACAGGTACTATAATCTCAGCTTATGGACAATCGACTTCGCTATCTTTCCGCACTCCGCTACTTCGAATCTGCTTCTCGACTAAAAAGTTACAGTAAAGCAGCGGAAGAGCTACATGTGACTCAAGCTGCAATCAGCCAAAAGTTACGACAGCTTGAAGAACGCTTAGGATGCAAATTGTTTATTCGCCGCGGACGTGAAATGCACCTGACCGACAAAGGACAAATACTCCAAAGCCACGTTAATGATGGTTTTAAAAACATCATAACCGGGCTAAATCGCATCCAAAATGAACCACTGGAAGGCGTGCTAAATGTGAGTGCCCCTCGCTCATTTTCGACGCGCTGGTTGATGCCAAGATTGTGGAAATTTACGATGGAATACCCGCATGTTCCAATTCGAGTACAAACTGTTAAAGAGATTGATATCCGTCATACCGAAACTGATGTACTCATTTGGCAAGGGTCTGAAAGCGTTGAACATCTTGATTTGGAGCAAGAGACATTATTTGAAGAAGCGATTTTTCCTTATTGTTCTCCACAATTAGCCGAATCAATACAGTTTGTTCGTCCAGAACAACTGCTACGTTGTTGGCTAATTGATTTCCACTCAGCCTCTTTTAGTTGGGAGCAATGGTTTCGAACTGCCAAGGTTAGCGCAAAAAGAGAAAGTCTTCAGTGGATGGAAGTAAGCACTTTTGATATGGCAATCAACGCTGTTGTCGCCGGACACGGAGCATGTTTGGCCACGGAGAGCATTTGCGCAGATTTTGTTGAACGGGGCTTATTAGTAAAGCCCTTTGATATCGGGCTGAATCCAGGTATCCGATATTCTGTGATTAGCGACCCTTCGTCATCACGAGTTCTGCGTATCAACGCATTTAAATCGTGGTTACAGAAAGAATTGAGTTTCAACTAGTTTAATTTACTCGTAAGTAGATGTATTACGCCTGCCACTGGTGACGCATCTTCTCGATCGTCTCTGGTGGCACACCGTGAATGCTCTGATATTCACCGTCACACACTTTAATCTCAACGTCTATTCCCTTCTTTTTACAGAAATCCAGGTAACGTTTCATTTCCCAATGCCGGACAAAAGTATTACTGACAATAACGGTTTTGCCTTTGTTTAACCATTTACGAGCTTGATGGAAACACCATTCATGCGCTTGAGGCAGTTGCTGTGGATTGAAATGGTATTCTCCACTCTCTGTTTCAAAGTACATGTCTGCTTCAAAATGTTTTGCATCGAGTTCTTTTACCAACTGCTTAGCAAGAGTCGTTTTACCAGAACCGGGAAGACCACGAATAAGAATAAGTTTGGAGATAGACATGCTTTAAAGGTATGAAGTTGAGAACGTTCAAACTCTAAACGAATTCTCTAAAAAGAAAAGAAGAAAAAATGCCGAGCGGTATGCTCGGCATTCAACATTAATGGCTCGCGGCCAATTGTTGCCTATACGCAGGTAACTCTGTTCTTAAACCTTTAACCAGACTTACACACATCACGAGAAGTACTAGCGTAAATGGCAGGCCTGTTGCCACTACACCCGACTGCAATGCTTGCAAGGCTTCTTTACCACCTACCCATAGCATTACTGCAGCAATAGCACCCTCGATACAAGCCCAAAAAATTCTCTGTGGGACAGGCGCGTCGATCTTACCGCCAGCTGTAATACTGTCGATAACCAGAGAACCTGAATCCGATGACGTAACAAAGAAAACAAGGATCAACCCGATAGATAAAATCGAGATTGCCGAGCTGTATGGCAGTTGGTCATATACATGGAATAGTGTGAGTGAAATATCCGTAAGACCATTTGTACCCAGTTCACCTACTTTGTTTACCACCTGATCAAGTGCGATACCACCAAAAATTGCCATCCAGATTAATGTCACAACGGTTGGAATGATAATAACTGCAAAGATGAATTCTCTTACTGTTCGCCCCTTAGATACACGGGCGATAAACATGCCAACAAATGGTGACCAAGATACCCACCAGGCCCAGTAGAATACCGTCCAGCCTTGCATCCAAGCTTCATCCTCACGACCGTGAGGGTTACTCAAAGGAATGAGGTACTCAATATACGATTTGGTCGTATCAACAATAGAGCTGAATGCGGTATCAAAACTGATGAATGTAATGAAGATCAGCAGCGAAAATGCCACCAACATGTTTACATTGCTCAGCACCTTAACACCTCCATCAATACCACGAACTACCGAAAGTACTGCAATAAAGGTAACAAAGGCGATAACAATCATTTGAGTGCCGATACCCCCATCGAAGCCAAACACATGGTTAATACCACTTGTTGCTTGCTGAGCCCCTAAGCCCAAAGAAGTAGCCAGACCAAAAAGCGTCGATAACACCGCTAGTATGTCGATGACATGACCCAACCAACCCCATGCGCGATCACCAAAAATAGGATAAAAAGCCGATCGTAGAGAAAGTGGGAGCCCTTTATTGAAGGCAAAGAACGCAAGAGCAAGAGCTACTAGTGCATAGATAGCCCAGCCATGGATACCCCAGTGGTACATAGTTGCAGCCATAGCCAACGACTTCGCTTCTTCAGAGTAAGGTTCAGCGTTCAGAGGCGTTCCCCACCAATCTGTGAAGTATGCGGTTGGCTCTGCAACACTCCAGAAGAGAAGGCCAATACCCATACCTGCGGCAAACAGCATGGATAGCCAAGAAACTTTTGAGTGATCGGGTGTTGCGTCTTTACCGCCTAGACGTATTTTACCAAGAGGTGATAACAGTAAAGCCACAGCAAATAATACGAAGAAGTTAGCGGACCACATAAAAAACGCATCAAACTGTTCGATAATTCCGTTTTTAACACCGTTTAATACGTCACGAGCTGTATCTGGCTCGACTAAAAGAAGTAACACTAGACATAAAACAATAAGACCCGCACTGATGCCGAACACGGGATTATGTATATCAAATCCCCACTTTTGTACGTTGTCCTGCCCTACCTGATAATCAGTAGTCTCGATACTATATTTTTTAAATGAATTGTTATCCATAAATACAAATTTAACGTAATTTGAAACGCTTCTCAGCTGAGAAGAACTCCAATCCCGCCCTCCATTAATTTGAACTCTAATCAATAAAATCGAAATGAATTCTATCATCAATCACAATTACATGCAAAATTACCACTTTTATTACATTTTTTAAGAGATTTGATGGGAGTTATCATCCTAGGCATCGAGGGGTAAAGTACGAACTCTAAATATTATTTTAATGACAGTTGTTTTAAGTAGGAACTCAGTGAGTCAACGTTAAATTAACCACTATATAAAAGTGGCCGTATCCAAAAGCACGGCCATTTGCATCATTCAAGAATGAACTCTTGAAACAAGGAGATTTGGGGCAATTTTTTATAAGAAATGGAACGTAACGTTACCAGTGAAGCTATCTAAAGAGTCGCTGTCGCCATCAATATCGACGCCAAAGGCCTGGTAACTTGCACCAACAGAGAGGTTATCAAACAAAAAGTACTCAGCTCCAACACCATACATGTACGATACACCGTCATCTTTGTCGATTGAGCTCAGAGCGCCTTCGTAATCGACATTGAATGCGTTAATGCCACCTTTAGCATAGATGTGGAATGGACCAAAATCGATGCTTGGTTTCACCGCCAGGTAGAATGATTCAAAATCGCCGTCACCTTTATTTCCGTCCACAGATAACCCCACTTTACCGTGGTTAAAGTAGCCTGCTTCAATGCCAATAATCGGCAGAATACCAGTACCAACGTGCACACCATAGGTTGTGTCACTTTCGCCATCGATGTCCGACTGACCGATTTGTCCACCTGCGTATAGCCATGAGTCAGCAAAAGCAGACGTTGAACACAACGCCAAAGCTAATAACGAGAGTTTTGTTTTCATAGTTAAACCATCCTGTTCGATTGTTGCGCGACATCGCGCTTCCTAGCTCGTAACTGAACAGCCACTATATATTGGAAAGTATGGAGATTTTAAGATCAAAAAATGAATAAGTTATATTCAATTTGTTGTAGTGTGACATCACTTCAGAATGAAGAGCATACTGATGCAATATAAAAAAACACCGGCAGTTGCCGGTGTTCGCTCTTCATTGAAAAAATAGACAATTATAGAAAGTGCAGTGATGCATTCACAGAGAATGTATCGACGTCATCTTTACCCACTGTGTAGTTCATGTAGCTTGCGCCCACAGACAGTGGACCAAAAATGAAGTATTCAGCGCCCACGCCGTACATTAGATCGATATCGTCATCATCGCTGCCGCCTTTCACTTCCTTATCCCACTGGTGGATACCACCTTTAGCATAAATGTGCAGTGGACCAAAATCGATACTTGGCTTAAGTGCTGCGTAGTAAGAAGTCAGCTTGGTATCGTAACCGTTGATGTCAAATTCGCCGTGTTGAGTCACACCAGCTTCGATACCAATGATCGGTAGGATACCTGTACCTACGTGCACTGAGTATGCTGTATCAGTCTCACCTTTGTAGTCAGATTGACCAACAGTTGCGCCACCATAAATCCAAGAATCAGCCATTGCCGCTGAAGATGCGCCAAGTAGAGCCACTGCTAATAGAGTTTTTTTCATCATTTACCTTTTACTCTTTATTATTCCCCACGTCCTGTGAAATCAGACGTTGGTACTGCAAATATAAGGGAGGCAAAAAATTGCCTCCCAATAACTAACAAAACGATACTAATAAAATAGTTAGCAAGGACTGTACCAATAACGCACTAACCATAAAAAACGAGTTAAGTGATTGTACTTATTGACTAACATGCATCAATCGCATTTTTGACTCGTTTATCAGAAACCGGATACGGAGTGCCTAATTGTTGAGCAAAATAGCTAACGCGCAGCTCTTCAATCATCCAACGCACTTCTTTCACGCTTTCGGGAATGACCATTCCCTTCGGAATCTTATTCAGTAACTCTTTGTAGTCGTTGGCCACAGATTCGATTTTAAGCATGTGCAGACGGTCTTTATTTGGATCGATCGGCAGTTTCTCCATACGACGCTCAATCGCGCGCATGTAGCGAAGAATATCTGGAAGACGTTTCCAACCACACTCAGTTGCGAAACCTTTGAAGATCAACCCTTCAATTTGCGCTTTGATGTCTGACAGTGCAAACGCCATGGTAAAGTCGATCTTACCTTTCAGCTTTTTATTGATATTGAAAGCCGTCGTCAAAATGGTTTCAACCTGTTTGGCGATCTCGACTACGGTGTCACCCAGTTCAGCGCGAACGTGTTCTTTCAACGATTCAAACTTTTCTGGTTCCCAAACCAAGCCGCCCTGCTCTTCGATAAGCTTATCTACGCCACAAGCAATACAGTCATCGATCAGATCCAGCACTTTACCGTAAGGGTTGAAGTACAAACCTAGCTTGGATTTGTTCGGTAAGTTGGCATGCAGATATTTAATCGGCGACGGTACATTCAACAAAATTAATCGGCGCTGACCAGCACGCATTGCAGTAATCTGTTCGAACTCTGTTTCGTAGAGTTTGATTTCAACGCTGTCTTTTGTATCGACAAGTGCCGGATACGCTTTAACATCGTAACCACCGCGCTTCTGTTGGTACACTTTCGGTAGCTCACCAAAACTCCACGTGTGCAGACCTTGCTGTTCAATATCATCGTCAGCCACTTTAGAAAGTGTTTCCTGAACTTTATCCTTCAAGCTTTCTTTCAGTTCATGAAGGTCTTTGTTTTCCTTCAGCTTGCGATTTCGATGATCAACCGCGCGGAATGTGACCTTCAAATGCTCAGGTACCTGTTCCAACTTCCAGTCTTCACGCAGCACTTCCACACCCGTCATACGGCGTAATTCTTTCTCAAGAGAATCAAGCAGCGGCGCTTCCATCGGCGTAACTCGCGCTAAGAAAGCGTCAGCATAGTTTGGAGCAGGGACAAAGTTCTTACGAATCGTCTTAGGCAGCGATTTAATCAAGCTCACGACCAGTTCATGGCGCAGACCCGGGATCTGCCAGTCAAAGCCCGCTTGTTCCACTTGGTTTAGGATTGGCAACGGCAAATGTACTGTTACACCGTCACTATCTTCACCTGGTTCAAACTGGTAACTAAGCTTGAGCTTAAGACCGTTTTGGTGCCAGAAGTTCGGGTAATCCAAATCCGTAACGTGGCTGGCATCGCCCTTAAACAGCATTTCTTTTTCAAAGTTGAGCAGCTCAGGGTTATCTTTCGATGCTTTCTTCCACCACGTGTCAAAATGTTTACCAGACACCACTTCTGTACCGACACGCTGGTCATAGAAATCAAACAACTCATCGTCGTCCACCAAGATGTCACGGCGGCGAGATTTGTGTTCAAGCTCTTCGACTTCCTCGAGCAGCTTACGGTTTTGTTTAAAGAACGCGTGCTTAGTTTCCCACTCACCTTCTACCAGCGCACTACGGATGAAGATCTCACGGCTGATTGGAGCGTCAATGTTACCGTAGTTCACCAGACGTTTAGGAACGATTGGCACTCCGTACAGCATCACTTTTTCGTACGCCAACACAGCCGCACGTTTCTTCGACCAGTGCGGCTCGCTGTAGCTGCGTTTGATGAGATGTTTAGCCAGCGGTTCAATCCACTCTGGCTGAATCTTCGCAATGATGCGGCCCCAAAGTTTTGAGGTTTCCACCAGTTCAGCAGACATGATCCACTTAGGCTGTTTCTTAAATAAGCCGGATGCCGGGAAGATATGGAAACGGGCATTGCGTGCGCCCTGATATTCATTCTTCTCCTGATCTTTCATACCGATGTGAGACAACAGGCCAACCAAAATCGCACTGTGCACGCCGTGGTAAGAAGCTGGCTCATCATTAAGCTTGAATTCCATTTCACGCATGGATTGGTGAATCTGGAAGTAGACGTCTTGCCACTCACGCACGCGCAAGTAGTTCAGGTAATCTTGCTTACACTGTTTACGGAACTGGTTACCCGTTAGCGCTTTTTGTTCCTTCTGGATGTAATCCCATACGTTTACAAACGTCAGGAAGTCAGACTCTTCATGGAAGAAACGACGATGTTTATCATCCGACGATTGCTGTTTGTCTGACGGACGCTCACGCGGGTCTTGAATCGACAATGCCGCTGCGATGATCATCACTTCTTTCAACGCGCCATATTTCGGTGCTTCGAGTACCATACGGGCAAGTCGTGGGTCGATCGGCAAACGGGCAAGTTGACGACCAACGTTTGTAAGACGCTTTTTCGGGTCGTTCTCTTCAGCGTTAATCGCCCCCAATTCTTCCAAGAGGCGCACACCATCTTGGACATTGCGTTTATCTGGTGCTTCAACAAATGGGAACGCTTGAATATCACCCAAGCCCAACGCTGTCATCTGCAAGATAACTGAAGCAAGGTTGGTACGCAGAATCTCCGGATCAGTAAACTCTGGACGTGATTCAAAATCTTCCTCAGAGTACAAACGAATACAGATACCCTCTTCCACACGACCACATCGACCTTTGCGCTGGTTCGCACTGGCCTGAGAAATTGGCTCAATTGGAAGACGCTGCACTTTAGTCCGGTAACTGTATCGGCTGATACGTGCCGTACCCGGATCGATAACGTACTTGATGCCCGGAACGGTTAGCGAGGTTTCCGCAACGTTGGTTGCCAGGACTATACGGCGGCCTGTGTGTGGTTGGAAAATTTTGTTCTGCTCGCCCGCCGAAAGACGTGCATACAACGGCACGATTTCGGTACTTTTCAGGTTTCGTTTTGAAAGCGCATCTGCAGTGTCACGGATTTCACGTTCACCGTTCATAAAGATCAGGATATCGCCCAAACCTTCATCGCACAGTTCATCAACCGCTTCGAAGATACCTTCTAGCTGGTCGCGATCGCTGTCTTCATCACCGCTTAGTGGGCGGTAACGAGTTTCTACTGGGTACGTACGGCCAGACACTTCAATAATTGGTGCATTATTGAAGTGGTTAGAGAAACGTTCTGGGTCGATGGTCGCCGACGTGATGATGACTTTTAAATCAGGACGACGTGGCAGAAGTTCTTTCAGATAGCCCAAAATGAAATCGATGTTCAGACTACGCTCGTGCGCTTCATCGATAATGATGGTGTCGTATTGATTCAAGAAACGGTCATGCTGAATCTCGGCCAGCAAAATACCGTCTGTCATCAGTTTGATTTGCGTGTTTTCAGAGATTTGATCGTTAAATCGAACCTTGTAACCAACAAAATCACCGAGTTTGGTTTCCATCTCTTCCGCGATGCGGTTTGCGACCGAACGAGCTGCAAGACGACGAGGCTGTGTATGACCAATCAGACCAAATTTGCCGCGGCCAAGTTCCGCACATATTTTCGGCAACTGAGTGGTTTTACCGGAACCCGTTTCACCTGCGACAATAACCACTTGATTTTCTTCAATCGCCTTAGCGATGTCGTCTTTCTTCTGGCTAACCGGCAGGATTTCTGGGTATTCGATTTTTGGTTGGAAGTTAACGCGTTGCTCGGCTTCCATCATCGATTTGGCAATGTCTAAAGCGATTTCATCAAACACGACATTACGAGACGCGTCCTTCTTGATCTTACTCGCTCCAGAAATACGTTTACTTAAACGAAAGCGGTCCCGCATCATACACTGGTGAAGTGCCTTGCGTAGTGATGCCGCACTGTTCATTTGAGCATGAGGCGCTTTAGCATGGTTCGCTTGAGCCTTTTTCTCACCGTTTACTGGTGCAGGTTGCTCTTCAGCGGATGTTTTCTTTGTGGGCTGTGACGAAGTCAAAGCGTTTCCTATTCTTTTCATTACATAAAACTGCGCGGATTGTACCACACTAGAACCAAAACAAGACAACCGAAAGGTCATTCGATTTTTTCGAACATCTTAAGCAAACGAGTCGGCTTCAGAACCTAAGGTCATCCCTTATAATGCGTCACATAGTCTGAAGCACTTATTTAAGGAATAACCATTATGTCTCGTGTACTAGCTCTAAAATCAAGCATCCTTGGCGATTACTCTCAATCAAACAAATTGGTTGAAGAATTCACAAAAAATATAGACCAGGACAAACTGACAGTCCGCGATCTAGCTGCTAACCCACTTCCTGTTTTGGACTTCACTGTTGCTACCGCACTACGCGCAACGGAAGATCTTTCTCAAGAGCAACAAGAAGTCGTTAACCTGTCAGATACACTTATCGAAGAAGTGAAAGCAGCAGACACTTTGGTTATTGCTGCGCCGATGTACAACTTCACTATCCCGACTCAGCTTAAAAACTGGATTGATCTAATTGCTCGTGCAGGTGTTACTTTCAAATACACAGAAACTGGCGTGCAAGGATTGATTGAAGGTAAGAAAGCAATCGTAGTGACGACTCGTGGCGGCATCCACAAAGACGCGCCAACAGACATCATCACTCCATACCTACGCACTGTACTTGGTTTTGTTGGTATCACAGAAGTTGAATTTGTATACGCAGAAGCATTGAACATGGGTGAAGATGCTGCGACTAAAGGCATCACTGAAGCTCAAAGCCAGTTAGCAACTCTAGCTTAATCAGCAGACCACAACTTACAAATTCAAAAGGGATGGCTAACTGCCATCCCTTTTTTATTCCATGCCATTCGCATTCTTATATTTTAGAATACGCCTATTTGATTACGTGCCTTCTGTATCATCACCAAACTCTTTCTCTATGTTTTCGATTGCATCGGCGTAGAGTTGCTCTAAAACTTCTTCGGCTTCTTTTACCATATTGTCTATTAAAGCATTGAAAGCAACGTCACTTGGGATCTCAAGCTTGTCTCCTACACTGACTTCTAAAGACTTAGAATAAAGCACCAGCCAACCATCACTATCTAAATAGCCTTCTCCGTGGACAGCAAAAAAGCGCTTAGCAAACTCAGCATTTGTGCAGTTATCACCTTCGATTTGAATATCGAATGAGGAATCAATGTGCATGCTTCTCTGACCGCCGCATTCATCAAACGGCTCACATACCGATTTGACTTTGGCACGGTAAACAAAGTTTAACTGAGATAATTGTATTGTCTTTTTCATTCCAAATAGCATGAGTTAAAAGTGGCTTAGCAACAAATCCGACCTTTTACTTTTAAGTAATACAAACAGTAAGGTGTTTACTCTCTGCCAAGAGAAATCCAAGTAATCTGCCGGACAAACCAACTGAATTTAACGAACAAATGCGGCTAAAAATCGTATTGGAAGTAAATGGTATTGTAGTTACTTCCACCCTTGATTCGGCCAAACTGAGATGCCTTTTCGAAGATCGCGGAACGATGATGGAGCGAGTAACCGACCCACATATTATCCCAGACTTTTTGGTTGAACAGTTCACCTACATTGACATCAAATGAGACGTCGAGATAGTTAAGCAGCTGACTCGGCGTGTAGCCCTTATCTTCCATCTCGGTTCTTTCTATGTAGGTAACATTATCAATATATGACATGCCCTCTGCGAAACCAAAGCGCCACGTTATCGGCCAATCAAAAGTATAGTAAGCCTTGATTGCCATGACATATTCGGTGCTGGAAGACTGTACTTCTGATGACCAGTGATGAACCAGACCAGGTGTCAGATAAATATCCAGAGGCAAGTCGAACAAGTCATCAGTCAAAGGATACCCATAAAATAGTGACGTTAGTTGATTGTTGTATTCATCCTTTACTCGGTCTAAACGGAAAATCTCCCCCATATTGGAAGGTGTTGCCCAGCCATGAGCGATGCGCAGATAGGAACGATTACTCAGGCCAGTCTTGCGCTCTGTTCCTTTATCGTTAAAGAACCCAAATCCTAAGAACACTTCCCCTTGATATCGATCTTCAACGAGTTGACTGTTGTAAGCCTCACTATCCAAGCGAGTTATACTGGTTTCGCCTAATAAATACAGGTTAGATGTGACGTGGTAACGGGCTTTTAGTCTCAAGTTGGCATCAACCCCAGCACCGATACTTTCGTTAGTTAACACCTTAAATGCGTAATACTCACTATTAAAATCAGCATCTTTATAACGAAGCGTAAAGGATGGGGCTAGTTCCCAATTGCCCAGTTCGTAGTTCGCTGCGATGCGGTAGTTAGAATGAAATTGAAAGTCCTCATCCGTCATCACTTCCAATTCTGCTCGCCAGTTTTCGTCGAAATTATATCGAAGCTGGCCACCCACATCGACACGGTCACCTTCAAAGGCATTCTGTACAGACTTTGGAATATCGACAAAACGCATCCGCGCAATAACACTAGCTTGCCAGTCAGATTCATCTTTATTGAATAAAAACACCCCTCCTTCCATGCCATTAAGATAAAAATGTTCATTTTCAAAAAACATCATCGGTATCAGAGTGCTAACGGTCGAATCGTCATTTGGGGTGTAGAATGGAATCGATGCAGTCCGGTACATGACTGCTATCCCCCATGTTTGTTCTTCGTTGGATTGGGCAGTATGAGCAGTAAATGCTGTGACGACTAAGGGCAGAGTCAGTAAGACTCGTTTCAATCTCTTCATGAGTTATCAATCAAGTTGGTTGAGAAAGAGGCAATCGTTGGTCAATTGCGATTTTAAGCTTATGTTCTTTCGATTTTAGTCGATACAATATGAAATGTTGTCTTGTACGTGACAGTATGAGTCAGGCACCTTGATAAAGTGGCATCATATTTCTTTGTAATAGAATGAGTTACTAAACCGTAATATGCCAATTAAGTAAACATATCGTCACTAAGAAATAGACTTTTTAGCCTAGGTTAAAGTTAACTATAACGAAGTAAAAGTGAAAGCATCAGAACTCATTTCCATCCTCAATAATTTGCCGACCAACACAGACCCAGATATTGTTATGGGAGAAGCGTGGCTACCAGAAAGATTGGTGGAAACGCACCTTGACGGCAATTTGCTATTTTTGAACTTCGATAATGCGCCAGAAGAGTGTCAGGGAGAGGATGAAGGGCGTGGTTTTGTTGACCATGAAATTGACCTAATCCGCACCCGACTACAACAAATTCTGGATGAAGACTGCGATAACGTTTCGAAGGCAGACGCCATGTTAGGTTTATTTCTCGTAGGTCACGAACTGAGTAGCTCACAAGTAATAGAAGTATTAGAAATATCAGATAAATAAGGAACCAATTTGGCTGCATCGTTAGACAGTACCCAACGCCCTAACCTTCCTCTTGTCATAGCGGGACCGATACTCCGAAAAGTGACTACCGCAGAAGTCAATCTGTGGCTGGTCACAACAAAGCCTTTACAAGGTTTGATAGAGGTAATCGATGCAACTTCTGATGTTTCTTATTATTCAGAGGATCTTGCGCAACTCACCCAACTTCAGGTTGGCCAACAAGCGTGGGTTTGTTTACTGTCTTTAAAAGCAGATTTCCCGGCACATCGAGCTCTTCGATACCAGCTCCACACGCAAGATGGATTGCTGACCGATCTTTTACCTCATTTAAACTACGAGCAAGATGATCAAGCCCATAAAGGAATCGAATTTTTAATCAGTAAGAAGGCAGATTACGTCCTTCACGGCTCTTGTCGTAACCCACATCACTTCAGTGAAGACGCATTAGTTGCGGCGGATGCGAAATTAGCATGTCAAAATCTAGACTCACGTCCGGATATGCTGATTATGAGCGGCGACCAGATTTACGTAGACCACGTTGCCGGGCCTACTTTGGATGCAATTGAGCAAATAATCAAATTACTTGGTTTACCGGACGAACAGTTCGAAGACGCGCCAATTTCAGACACCATATCGCTTTATCAACATCCAGCCTGTTATTATGGCCGCGATAAATTGCTGCCACATTACGTTGATGACGGAAGTCTGCTAAGTAAATTCTTCCCTCACCGTGGAGCACCTATTTTTAGCTCTAAAGAGTGTGAGAATCACCTGATCAGTTTCGCAGAATGCTTTGCCATGTACTTACTGGTTTGGTCACCGACGTTATGGACGCTGATAAAACGAGACCGTTTGCTGGACCAAAAGTTTGACGTCGGTGGCAACACATTAGATCCTAACTGGCAACAGCAATGGCGGGATGAAAAGGTTCAAATAGATAAATTCGTCGAAGGGCTAGACCGCGTTCAGCGCCTTCTTGCTCACATCCCCACTTATATGATTTTCGATGATCACGATGTCACTGATGACTGGAACCTGACTATAGGTTGGGAACACGCAGCGTACAGCAACCGTTTTGCCAAGCGCATAATCGGCAACAGTCTTATCGCGTATTGGTTCTGTCAGGGTTGGGGTAACTCGCCGGAGAAATTCGACGACCAATTTATGAGCCTTATAAATGAGTTTGTTGAACAAGGCTCAACTGAATCCCAAGATACTCTGATTCAATATCTGTATCGCTTCGAAAACTGGCATTACACCATCCCGACCTCACCTAAAGTTGTCGTATTAGATACCCGAACTCGTCGTTGGCGATCTGAGTCGAAGATGAACAAACCATCCGGATTAATGGACTGGGAAGCATTGATTGAGTTTCACCAAGAGCTCGTCCATGAAAACAAAGTCATTATCGTTTCTGCTGCGCCTATGTTTGGTGTGAAATTTATCGAATCTCTGCAACGTGTGTTTACCATGTTCGGCAAACCATTATTGGTCGATGCAGAAAACTGGATGGCTCATCCGGGTAGTGCTAATACACTCGTTAGTATCTTTACACACACTAAAACGCCAACGAACTTTGTTATTTTGTCCGGTGATGTCCACTACTCCTTTGCCTACGACATCAAATTACGCTACCGAAAAAACAGTCCGAATATCTATCAAATCACGTGCAGCGGTATTAAAAATCAATTTCCAACAAGGCTACTGACCGTCTGTGACGCACTCGATAGAATGCTGTACAGCCCTCGTTCGCCTTTGAACTGGTTTACTAAACGTAAACGTCTCAAGATATATAAGCGAGCACCGAGTACACACAATTTCTACCGTTTAGTTAACCACAGTGCGATCGGTGAGTTACATCTCGATGAGGACGGTAAGCCGCTTCAAATCAGTATATTAACCGGAAACAACCAAGAAATTCATTTCCCGCCAACTAAGATACAGGCATAGCCAGCAGGCGATTTAAATCTGGACGAAAATTGAACTCAGATAAGCCTAATTACGTAAATATATTGTCAAAGGATGTTTCATTTCGGCCACAAGACCTTGAGATTTCCAACATCAGTGACCATCTTAACTACATAGTAAACAGCGTGGTGTTCAATATGTTCAATTCTCTTACCTCTCTATTTAAGCAGCTTCTGGATGGTTCCGATTTAACGCAGACCAATACTTTATCTCCAAACATGGCAATTGCCTGCCTGCTCTGCGAAGTTTCTGGTGCCGACCATAAAGTTGATGAAAAAGAGCAAGAAACGAAACATTCATTGCTGATGAAATTGCTGTCATTGAGCGCTGAAGAGGCAACGCTTTTACTTGAACAAGCCACACGAAAAACAAAAGATGCGACGTCTTTGTACGACTTTACCTCTCAACTCAGAGAGCTGACTCAAGAAACCCGTTACAGCTTGATAAAGAGTATGTGGGAAGTGGCGTATGCCGATGGGGAAATTGATCCACTCGAAGATGCAGTGATCCGCAAAACCGCTGAGTTGTTGTATGTCGACCACCGTGACTTCATCCGCGCGAAGCTCCAATCACAGTAATTACATTCAAGTAAAACAAATAAAAAAACGCGCATCAGAGCGCGTTTTTACATAAAAGCCAACTTGTTGTTATTAATACTGGTCAAGGTGTGTATTTGTTTGACAGGATCCAAGTTAACGACCTTACATGACAGAACAACAACTTTTGGATTAAATAATCGTTACAAACCTAATTCTTACTGACAAATATTTCTGCGTTAGTGCTCAAAGCATTTTCAGTGCGAGCTTCGCTAAGTTATAAGCGTCAACGTAACCAGAGTGCTGGCGGCCTTCCCAGTCAATACCTTTTGCTTCTTGAGCTGCCCGATGGCCGATACGTTTCTCTTTTAGACGATTTTGTATCCGATAAAGTGTCGAGAGATTTAAAAACTCGGTGAACGGAGCTTCGATCCCTTTTTGCTTGCACTCTTCGAGTAGAATCTTGTCATCACGCCCCCACGAAGCGTAGATCTTGTTCCGACCACCGAAGTTCTTAACCATGGATTTCAACACTTCTTCCAGTGGACGCCCCTGTTTCTCTATTTTACGCGGCGTAATTCCCGTTAACTCTGCACAAAACAGGGAGACTTCGTCATGTTCCGGTTTCACATAGTATTGAGCGCGCTTAACGATCTCACCTTTGGACAAATCTATTTCAGCCAACCCAACTTCGATGATCTCTCCTGTGCGGCCGACGCCATTCTCGTTCCAGCAACACATTTCTAAGTCGAAGCATACGATACGGTTATGATTCATAGTTTGTCTTGATTCCTAAACTTAGATTTGAAAGCGTGAGATTCTACCTTAATGCCAAGTAAAACTCGAATTTGCTCGCTGAATTAATCACCGCTTGAACTGTGTTAACGCTATTTTATGACGTGATGACTCAGATAGATGCATATAATGATGTAAAGAGACGCTATATATAACGCCAATGAAAACCGAGTGAAAGTGTCATTAATTGAGGAAATATCATGTATCCAACAAGCGATGACCTTTAAAGAGAGTTCCAATCGTTGTTTTTTCGCGCTGATCGTGCGGTAAATTTACGAATTATTACAGCGTTAAGCCTTGAATATGCTAACATCCGTCATCATTTTAGTGTCTAAACTTGGTGCTGGATAGCAAAGACGATCATTTTAATAAACACATTGAGCCTATGCACCAATGAATCAATAGAAAGAGAAAAAACGTCATGAACATTGATTTGAACCTAATTCCTCAAACGTTCGATATGCTTCACGCTGGTCTGGCTGCTTCGAGCGTGTTACTTCTTTTGGTTGCTGTATCACGTAAATCCAAAGTGATTGAAAAAGTGGTAGAAAAACCAGTTGAGAAAATCGTCGAGGTTGAAAAACCTGTCGAGAAGATCGTTGAAGTTGAAAAAGTAGTGGAAGTAGAAAAAGTAGTAGAAAAAGTGGTTGAGGTTGAATCTAAATTAGCAACAGCTTCTACCGACTCTGCGATGCAACTGCTTTCTCTCATGCAGCAAGAAGCTCGCCTGATTGACTTCCTTAAAGAAGACTTAACTTCATTCTCTGATGAAGAAGTTGGTGCTGCAGCTCGCGTAATCCACACTGGTGGTCAAAAAGTATTGAACGATTACGTAACACTTGCAAACGTACGTAATGAAGAAGAAGAAACTCGCATCACTGTTGAAGAAGGCTTCAACCCGCAAGAAATCCGCTTAACTGGCAACGTAACAGGTAGCGCGCCTTTCCACGGAACACTCGTTCACAAAGGTTGGAAAGCAACGTCTATGAACTTGCCTAAACTGGCGGAGAACTATGACGCATCAGTGATCGCTCCAGCTGAGGTTGAGCTGTAATGGAACACATGAACCAAGAAACCATTTCTCAAGAAGAAAACATTCAAGAGACTGTAGAGCAGCAGTCTCCTCAATTCAGCGTTGGTATCGACTTAGGTACAACACACTGTGTGATGTCTTTCGTTGATGCTCACGATGAAGGCGCTCGTGTAGAAGTGATGCCTATTCCGCAATTGACAGCGCCTGGCACGGTAGAAACTCGCAGCCAACTAGGCTCGTTTCTATATCAACCACACGAACATGAAATGAACCCGCAGTCTCGCGTACTGCCATGGTCTAGCGAGCCTAGAGCACTGGTTGGTGCGATTGCTCGTAACCTGGGTTCAAAAACACCAATCCGCTTGGTTGCCAGTGCAAAATCCTGGCTTTGCCACGGTGGCGTAAACCGTCGTGATGCATTCCTTCCTGCCGGTAGCCCAGAAGAAGTAGAAAAAGTATCACCGCTTCGCGCAACTGAGCTTTATCTTGAACATCTAAAAGACGCTTGGAACCACACTCATCCAAATCACAAGCTTGCTGATCAAGATGTGACGATTACCGTTCCTGCATCTTTCGATCCAGCAGCACGCGATTTGACGGCAGAAGCAGCACGCAATGTTGGTTTTGTGCATCTGACGCTTTTAGAAGAGCCTCAGGCTGCGCTATACAACTGGATCGATAACAGCAACGACAAATGGCGTGATGAAGTTGAAGTTGGTGACATCGTCCTAGTGGTTGATATCGGTGGTGGTACAACCGACCTTTCATTGGTCGAAGTAACCGAAGATGACGGCAACCTGACTCTGAAACGCATCGCGGTAGGTGAACACATCCTACTTGGCGGTGACAACATGGATCTTGCTCTTGCGTACCGTCTGAAAATGAAGTTAGCGCAAGAAGGCAAAGAGCTGCAGCCGTGGCAAGTTCAGGCAATGACGCACGCATGTCGTGATGCAAAAGAAGCGCTACTGAACGACAGCGAGATGCAATCTGTGCCAATCGTTGTTCCTAGCCGCGGTTCTAAACTGCTTGGCGCGACGCTGAAAACAGAATTAACTCAAGAAGAAGTGCAACAAACCTTGGTTGACGGCTTCTTCCCTCAAGTTGCAATTACTGACCACCCTGTTCAACGTAACCGTGGTGCACTAACGCAAATGGGTCTGCCTTACGCACAAGATGCAGGTATCACTCGTCACATTGCCGCGTTTTTGTCTAAACAAGCAAATGCGCAAGGTGGTGCTGAATCTGCACCAGCGCAAGACTACAATCCGTTTGCAAATATGCCAGGTATGCCGGGCGCTGACACTGCTCAATCGGCAGATTTCATCAAACCAACCGCTATTCTATTTAACGGTGGTGTGCTGAAGTCAACGCTATTGGCTTCTCGCTTAGAAGACACCATTAACGAATGGTTGCTTGAAGCAGATGCTGAAATGGCTAAACGCCTGACTGGCGTTGATCTTGATCTTGCAGTCGCAAGCGGCGCGGCTTACTACGGCTCAGTTCGTCGTGGTCAAGGTGTTCGCATCCGCGGTGGTATTGCTTCGGCATACTATGTGGGTATCGAAAGCGCGATGCCAGCGATTCCGGGCATGGCACCTCCAATGGAAGCACTGTGTGTGGCACCATTCGGTATGGAAGAAGGTTCAAGTGTTGACGTACCAAGCCAAGAGTTTGGCTTGATCATCGGCCAACCAGTGAACTTCCAGTTCTTCGGTTCGACAGTACGTCGTGATGACCTCGCAGGTACTCATCTTGACCACTGGGCTCCGGAAGAGCTGGAAGAGCTACCAGAAATTCAAGTAACGCTGCCGGTATCTGAAGGCCGTCGTGAAGGTGAAGTGGTTCCTGTCACTCTTGCTTCTCGCGTCACCGAACTTGGTACGCTTTATCTAGAAGCCATTGCCACTGATAACGGTCAAAAATGGCATGTTGAGTTTGATGTCCGCGAAGACGCGAAAAGCGACTCAAACGAAGAAGCATAATTAAACAACGGCACCTTAGCGGGTGCCGTTATTTTATCATTTTGTTATTCCCTGCCTTGAGGTACGAACAATATAGGGAATCTCATTTTAAACTGCTGTGATTAGATTCCCGACTCAGTCGTACCTCCTTCTTGGGAATGACAACAATTAGAATCCGTCATCACTTTGGCAGAAAAAGGTTTTGTATGGCATCTCCTCGTTTTCTTGTTGGTATTGACCTCGGCACCACAAACACTGTGGTAGCCTACTGTGAAATTACCGACAACCTTGAACAATCCGAAGTATCCCTATTTAACATCGACCAACTGATTGGTCCTGGTGAAGTGGTTCGTAAACCGCTATTACCTTCTTTTCGCTACCATCCTGCTAGCGGGCAAATCTCTTCTTCTGATTTAACCCTGCCGTGGGAAAACGAGCCTGTTTCTGGCGACATCAAAAATGCCATTATTGGTGAATGGGCACGTGAGTTAGGTGCAAAAGTCGAAGGCCGTCAGGTATCTAGTGCGAAAAGTTGGCTCTCCCACCAAGCCGTGGATCGTAGCTCCGACATTCTTCCCTGGGCTGGTGCGCAAGACGTAGATAAAGTCTCGCCTGTCATCGCCAGCGCAAGTTATCTAAACCACATTCGACAAGCCTGGAACTACCGTCATCCAAGTAACAAGTTAGAAGATCAGGACGTCGTGGTTACCGTACCAGCTTCATTTGATGAGACCGCACGAAAGCTCACGCTTGAAGCCGCAGAGCTTGCCGGTTTAAATAAAATAGTCCTGCTCGAAGAGCCACAAGCAGTATGTTACGACTGGTATGCGCGCCACCAACAAACAGCGGCAGACGAGCTTAAAGAGTTACCTCTGATCCTTGTCTGTGACGTGGGTGGCGGTACGACAGACTTAAGTTTAATTGAAGCTAAGTTCAATGAAGAAGAACTGACCCTAGACCGTATTGGCGTCGGCGACCACCTTATGCTGGGTGGTGATAACCTCGACTTAGCATTAGCGCACCTAGCGGAAAGTCGCTTTACTCTAAATAAAGGGGAACAGAACAAAAAGCTGACTGCAGCAAGCCTCACTAAGCTGATTCAGCAGACCCGAAAAGCGAAAGAAAACCTGCTTTCAGCAAGTGCACCAGAAGACGTAAAAATCACCATGCTTGGTAGCGGCTCAAAACTACTTGGTGGCACCAAGAGTATTGCGCTAAGTAAGCAAGAAGTTCACCAAATTGCGCTTGATGGTTTCTTCCCGCTTTCAGATTTTAATGAAATACCAGACAAACGCCGTAGTGCGGTAGTAGAGTTCGGACTTCCTTACGTTGTAGACCCAGCGGTGAGTAAACACGTTGCTGAGTTCTTATCTCAACATCAGCAAGTATCTCGTGCAGCGCTTGGCATTGAAGATGAAGCACAGAACGCGATTCCGGTTGGCTTATTACTTAACGGCGGCGTATTTAATAGTGACCTTGTCACACAACGTGTCACTACCCTACTTTCTAACTGGCGTGGCGAACCAGTGACCGTGTTGGATAACCCTCATCCTGACTGGTCAGTCGCACTTGGTGCTGTTGCTTTTGGTAAAGCGCGCCGGGGAGCACAACTAAAAATCGGTGGTGGTGCCGCTCGTTCTTACTTCCTGCACTTGCAAGAGAAAAATAAAATGGGTAAAGCCCTATGTCTGCTTGCTAAGGGAACAGAAGAAGGTCATGAAATTCGTCTCAGCGGGCGTCGATTCTCACTGACATTAGGTGAACCTGTTCGCTTCAATCTGCTGACTTCGACCCATGACACACTGACAAACAACATGGCTATTCAAAACGGTGTGATGGTTGATGTCGATCCTGACTTATTTGCACCACTTCCGCCTTACATCACCACATTAGAAGGTGAAGGTGCTGAGCTGCATGCAAACCAGAAAGAGCGTGTTGAGGTACTACTTGCTTGTCAATTGACAGAAGTAGGCACATTGAAAATGGAATGTGTCAGTGCAGAAGACGACAGTAAACGCTGGAAATTAGAGTTTGAAGTTCGTAATAAGCGAGCAGACGACAGCGAAGAAATACAGCTTCATCCGCGATTGAACGAATGTAAAGAGCTGATTGCCCGTCTTTACAGTGGTAACAAGAAAAGTGCAGACAGTGCAGAGATCAAAACGTTAGCTAAAGATCTCGAGAAAAAGCTTGGCAAGCGTGACGACTGGGACTTCACTACTCTGCGTCAGCTGTTTGATGCATTTGCTCAGGGTAGAAAACGTCGCCGCCGCTCAGAGCAACATGAGAAAAACTGGCTTCGTCTTGCAGGCTTTGCCCTGCGCCCTGGTTTTGGAGATGCGACTGATTCCTGGCGTATCGAGCAAGTATGGGGCCTTTACCAACAAGACATTCAGTTTAAGAACCATCAAGGTTGGACAGACTGGTGGGTTTTCTGGCGCCGTATTGCCGGAGGACTTAGCCAAGAGCAGCAAGAGACGATTCTGGCAGACATCGCCAAGTACTTGCACCCTGGTGCGATGAAGAATCCGCAATCAGCCAAAGTAGCACAAGAAATGGGTTATGAATCCATGGTGCGTTTGTCTGCTTCTCTTGAACATCTGGAAGTGGAAGATAAAGTATTGCTGGCAACGTGGTTCCTGAGTAAAGCCATCAACCTCAATCAATTCCAGCAAGCTCACTGGTGGGCAATGGGTCGGCTTGCGTCACGAACACCGCTTTACGGCAGCCAACACAATGTTATTCCACGTGAACAGGCGGAACAGTGGCTTCCAAAACTGCTGGCTCAAAACTGGCAAAAAGAACCGATGATCGCGTTTGCTGCAGTCATGATTTGTCGCAAAACGGGAGACCGATTGTTCGATATTTCAGATGACTACCGCGAGCAGATTCTGACGAAGCTGAAACAGAGTAAAGTACCTGACTCTTGGGTTTCGTTGGTTGAAGAAGTAAAAGAACTCTCAGAAAGCGAATCGAAACGAGTCTTTGGTGACGCTCTTCCAAGTGGTTTAACACTGGTTCATCACTAGACTTTATCTCTCAAACGAATGCTCTTCCAAACGCACAAAGCCCTTTATTAAGGGCTTTGTTTTATCTCATTAGGCATTAATTCAACTCAGTCGTGATGACGACGTCTCTTGTTTCATTATCCATATCGCTAATGCCAACCACTGAGACTTCTCTATCCGACAGCGTCTCAATTATGCTGTCTTCTAATCCGCCATCAGCTAACCAAGAGTAAAATTTATCTGCGATACGCTCCGAACCTTCTCCAACAAACGTTATTGTGACCTTCTTCATTTGTGACACTCCATGAATTTACGATTCAGCCACTTAAGCGTAGTATGTTTGCCAAACATCGACATCAACTAAGGCTAACTTCTTTTATGAGTATCGAAAAATTTGACGCTATTTATCAACGCGCAGCGGAACGTAAAGGCGGTGCAAACCAACTTGAATCGCTACTTACTCCCCCTTTAAGTAAAGAAGAAATAGCAGCGATTCCAGACGACCGTTGGTTAGCAGCATTTTCAATGAAAGTATTTCAGAGCGGAATATCCTGGAGTGTTGTACGTAAAAAATGGCCTAGCTTTGAAGAAGTCTTTTTTGGCTTCAAGATAGAACCTTTACTTATGCTGTCAGACGAGCAATGGGAAGCCAAGTCGACTGACGAACGCATTATTCGTCATCATGCTAAAGTGATGTCGATTCCGGCTAACGCTCGCATGATCCATGAAGCCGCAATCGAATACGGATCATTCGGTAAAATGGTGGCTGACTGGCCTCAGGAAAAAATCACTGAGCTTTGGGCTTACCTGAAAAAACATGGCAATCGCTTAGGTGGTAACACCGGTCCATACACTTTACGCCAAATGGGCGCAGATACGTTCATTCTGTCTAACGACGTAGAGGCTTACCTTAGAAACTGCAAGATCATAGAAGGCGGTAAAGACACCAAGAAATCACTGGATGCCACCACAAAAGCGTTTATGCAGTGGCATCAAGAAAGCGGTCGAAGCTTAACAGAAATCAGTCAAATCATCGCATTTAGCACCGGTGATAACCGAGTGTAACTTTCATAACGTAAAAAGCCCCAAAACAATTTTTGGGGCTTTGTGGCTAGTTGAAATAGGCGGTTTTTTTAGTTACGATTTCAAAGATTAGTTTTATTATTATACTTCTTTTGAAACCATTGCAGTTGGCGGCTTAAAGGTGATTGCATTGACCCCTAACTCTTCAGGGAAGTCTTCCTTCACCATCTTGAATAGTGACGCAACCATAATCACCATCACTGGTAACATTGGCAGTGCAACCACCAAGGTCGACGTTTGCGCCGCTTTCAAGCCTCCCACAGATAGCAGGCCAACACCTACTACCGCTAAACTCAATGTCCAAAACATTCGATTCAATCGAGTCGGTTCTTCTTCCATACCAAGCTTTCTCGACGTCACCATTGCCAATGTATATGCCGATGAGTCTACCGTTGTGGCTAAAAAAACAAAACACAACGCGACAAACACAGGTAATACAACAGTGCTGTATGGCAACGCTTTTACTATCGCCGTTACCGCCGCTGGGATGCCACCTTCCGTTAAAATTTGCGATATTTGCATCGTTGCAGTGTGTTCTAAATTGAGCGCATAGCCACCCCATACTGCAAAGAAAACACATGTACCTGCAGAGCCCCAAAGTACACCATTGAGAATGAACTCTCTGATGGTTCGCCCTTTGGAGATCTTAGCGACGAAGATACCCATCATCGGAGCGTAAGCCACCCACCAAGCCCAGTAGAAAATCGTCCAGCTTCCTGGGAAACTGCTGTGTTTAATTGGCGATGTCCAAGTGTTTATGCGGAAGAAATTATCCAAGAACAAGCCTAAACTATTTGAACCTAACTGTAAGATGAATAAGGTTGGTCCTACTAAAAATACAAATACAAGCAATACCATCGCGAGACCCATATTAATGTTAGAAAGGATCTGGATACCCTTGCCTAAACCATTATATACAGACCAGCCTATCATCAATATCCAAACGGCAAGTACCCCTAACTGAAGCCCAAATGAGTCACCCCACCCAAACGATTCACCTAGTAGTTCTGTAACTAAAGGAACGGATAGTCCTAGTGAAGTCCCTACAGCACCGACAATCGAAAGAATAACAATGATATCAACTAAGCGACCTATCGGACCGTCAACTCTTTTACCTAGCAATGGGCGACATGCTTCGCTGAAACGCATGACTGGGATTCGGCGAACATAGAAGATATATGCCATCGGTACTGCAGGCAGGAGGTAGATTGACCAAGGCACAATGCCCCAGTGCAAAAATGGATACATTGCCCCCCATTCTATTGCTTCTGCAGTACCCTTACTTATGTTCAAAGGCGGTGAATCCATTATGTATATAGGCTCGATAAAAGCCCAGTTACATAATGAAATGCCTATTCCGGCACAAAACAACATCGCAATCCACGATGTTTTACTAAAGTCAGGCTCATCTTCTGCTCTTCCTAACTTAATGTTGCCAATTTTAGTCAAGGCCATAATCAGCATAGCGAAGAAACAGAGCAGACCGATCATCAGATAGAGCCAGCCAAAGTTAGACGTCGTCCAATTGAATAGTGTGGAAATAATAGCTTCCCCTTTCTCTGGCGCTATCGCCAAAAAAAAGCAGCTACTTAAAACAATAATTACAGCGGGAATAAACAAGCTGTAATCAATATTAGCTCGCGATGTAGTACTCACATTTACTCTCCTTAGCATTGCCTATACATGTCAACTAACAGGTAACACTATTTACGTATTACCCACTAATGTCAACCCGGAATGAATACATAGTTAACACAAAAAAAACACATGTTTAACATTAACGATTATATTTAAATATAAGTAAAATCAACAATATGAACAACTCTCTGTCCGTAAAACACAGAGTAAATCAAAATTATCACTAGAAAAATATTTATCATTGTTAACACAATGTGATCTAAATCATGATTTAAAGTTTGTGAAAAATCAGAACTTACTATACATTTCTGTCAACCAATAGTTAACAAAAGGAAGTGAGCGATGAAATTTACAAAAACGATAAAAAAAGAACACCACGAAGACATTGATAACGCATGGACCATTCCAGCTCGTTACTACACAAGTGAAGAAGTATTTGAGACAGAGAAAGAAGTCATTTTTGCCAATTCATGGATATGCGTCGCCCATTCCAGTGAAGTTCGAGAAAAAAATGCATTTATCAAACGCGAAATAATTGGAGAGAGCTTAGTTATTGTTCGCGGGAGAGATGATATTCTGCGCGGGTTCTACAACGTCTGCCCTCACCGCGGTCATCAGTTGATCTCTGAGGAATCAGGAAAAGCGAAAAATGTTATCACCTGCCCTTACCACGCATGGGCGTTTAAATTGGATGGCGAGTTGGTACACGCAACTAACTGCGAGAACGTAAACAATTTCGATAAAGACTTGGCAAGTCTAGTACCATTTCATGTAACGGAATACGCGGGCTTCATTTTTGTCAATCTAAGTCATGACCCAAAGCCAATCAGCGAACAATTGCCCGGTTTAGAAGAAGAAGTGTTCAAAGCTTGTCCGTCAGTCAAGGAGCTGAAACGTGCTGCCCGCTTTGTCAGCCAAACGCCTGCGAACTGGAAATCTATCGTAGACAACTACATTGAATGCTACCACTGCCCTACCAACCACGTCAGTTTCGCAGACTCGGTGGATGTGGGTCAATACGAACATGAGTTTAAGAAGAACTGGTCAGTACAGATCGGTAAAGCTAAACCATCGGATTCATCATACCAATTCGATGAATCGTTGACGGACCCTAAATTCTTCGGTTTCTGGTTATGGCCTTGCACGATGTTCAACATGCCTCCAGGCGGAGACTTTATGACTGTCATTTACGAATTCCCTGTCAGTGCTGGTGAAACCCTACAGTTCTACGATATCTACTTCTTGAATGATGTACTTACCGATGATCAAAAACGTTTGGTCGACTGGTATGAGAACGTATTCCGACCTGAAGATTTGCGTTTGGTTGAAAGCGTTCAAAAAGGCCTAACATCTCGTGGCTACCGAGGTCAAGGTCGAGTCATGGCTGATAAAACTCGCTCAGGTTTAAGCGAGCACGGTATTGCCTTCTTCCACAAATTAGTCGCAGACGCACATCTTGGAGAAAAATAATGAGTTTTAACCAACACTTGCAAGACACTGAACTATTCAAACAAGCCGCTTTTATTAATGGCTCATGGATTAACTCAGATGAAGACATTGTGGTGACGAATCCAGCCACAGGAGAAAAAATAGGTACTGTTCCGAAGCTATCAGAAGCGGCGGTGATCGGTAGTATCGAAATGGCCGAACAAGCCATGGGAAAGTGGAAGTCACTAACGGCAAAACAAAGAAGTAAAACCTTAATGAAATGGTTTTACCTTATCGAGCAGCACTGTGATGACCTTGCATACATCATGACATGTGAGCAAGGAAAACCATTGGCGGAAGCTGTGGGAGAAATTCATTACGCCGCCTCTTTTATTGAGTGGTTCGCCGAAGAAGGCAAACGTATTTATGGTGATGTGATTCCGCAAACGATCGCGTCAAACCGTTTAATGACCATAAAACAGCCTATCGGAGTGTGTGGTGCTATCACGCCCTGGAATTTTCCAGCGGCAATGATCACTCGTAAAGCCGCACCAGCTCTGGCAGCAGGATGCAGCATTGTTGTTAAGCCAGCAACCGAGACACCTTTCACCGCATTGGCGTTGGCAGAGCTTTCACTACGCGCTGGTATTCCAGCAGGTGTATTCAACGTTGTCACTGGTAATTCACGAGCTATTGGGAAACAGTTAACCACTCACCCAAGTATTGCTAAGTTCTCGTTTACTGGTTCGACCCCCGTTGGTCGAACTTTACTGGAACAATGTGCCAGCACTGTTAAAAAGACCTCTATGGAACTTGGCGGCAATGCTCCGTTTATTGTCTTCGAGGATGCTGATCTTGATGACGCAGCCGACGGTGCAATGGTGGCGAAGTTTCGTAACGGCGGTCAAACCTGTGTATGTGTGAATCGTATTTATGTACACGAATCCGTACATGACAAATTTGCAGATAAACTGTTAGACCGAGTCAATGCGCTGCGTGTCGGTAATGGTTTAGAGAGTGATACCAATATCGGCCCAATGATCACAACGAAAGCAGTTGATGACATCAACTCACTGGTTAAGGACGCGCTAGAGAAAGGCGCATCCCTTGCCAACAGTCATCATTCACTTCCAGAAGGTGAAAGGTACATCGCTCCTTTAGTACTGACCAACGTCACCGATGAGATGAACATCGTCCATGAGGAGATCTTTGGTCCCGTTGCAACGCTTATTAAGTTTAGTGATGAAGACGAAGTTCTCGTCAAAGCGAACGATACCATTTTTGGTCTTGCTTCTTACGTTTACACCAACAATATCAACCGCATCTATCGTGTATGTGAGAAGTTGGAATACGGAATGGTCGGGGTAAATACCGGATTAATCTCGAACGAAGTCGCGCCGTTTGGTGGTGTAAAGCAATCAGGCTTAGGTAAAGAAGGATCTAAGTACGGCATCGAAGATTACCTAGAAACCAAATATATCTGTATTAACACGAAGTGAGGTTAGCCATGTCGCATCAGATTGAAGTGAAAGTGACAGGTGTAGAACAGTTGACTGAGCAGGTGAAGTCCTTCACTTTTACAGCACTAAAAGAAAACCAACTCCCGCCTTTCAGTGCGGGAGCCCATATTGGCGTGCAGATCGACCCAGATACAAAGCGCGCGTATTCGTTAACCAGCTCTCCTGCTAACACGGAAGAATATTCGATCGCAGTCCAGCTTGAGCAAAACTCCAAAGGCGGTTCTAAGCTGATGCATGAATCGGTCAAAATTGGCGATATTTTACAAATTGAGCCGCCAAATAATTTTTTTGAGTTAAGTGAAGATAGCGATGCAAAACATATCTTTATCGCTGGCGGTATAGGGATAACTCCATTTATTTCTTACATTCACCAGCTAGAAAATAGTGGATTGAAATACGAACTCCATTACTGTTTCCGTCATCACACATCGGCCGCATTTCTGGATTTCTTAGAGCAGAAACTGGGAGATCGACTGGTTACTCATGAAAGTGATAGCGGCGAACGTCTGGATATTAAAAAGCTGGCGGAACAAAACGACATAAATACCCATTTCTACGTTTGTGGTCCCAACTCACTTATTGACGATACGATCAACTTTACGTCTGCATATGTTGGCGACAGCAACGTACATTATGAAAAATTCACGGTTCAGGTAGAAGAAGGAGAATCCTTCGAAGTTTACTGCGAAAAGTCTGACATCACGTTACAGGTCGCCGAAGACCAGTCGATCATTCAGGTATTAGAAGCGGATAAACGGATTAAAGTCGATTGTTTGTGTCGCAATGGTGTCTGTGGAACCTGTGAAACCGCCATTTTACAGGGTGAAGCGGACCATCGTGACTCCTATCTGACAGACGAAGAACGTGAAGAACAGAAGACCATGTTGATCTGCGTTTCTCGTGCTAAGTCGAAAAGAATTGTGCTGGATTTGTAAGACACAAGCCAAATCTAAAACACTTGCTCAAACCAAAATAGAAAATGAAAACGGAGCTTTCAATGAAAGAGTTTAACATTGCGACGATTCCTGGCGATGGCATCGGGCAAGAAGTCATCCCTGTTGGCGTTGAAGCGCTGCAAGTCGCATGCGCTAAATATGGTATTAAGCTGAACTTCACTGAGTTCGACTGGTCTTGCGAAACCTACCACAAGACCGGAAAGATGATGCCTGACGATGGTATCGAGCAACTTAAAGCATTTGATGCCATTTACCTAGGCGCAGTCGGCTATCCTGGCGTACCCGATCACATCTCACTTTGGGGATTGCTGTTGCCTATCCGCCGAGAGTTCGAACAATACGTAAACCTTCGCCCTGTTCGCCTGTTTGAAGGGGTGACTTGCCCTCTTGCAGGTAAGCAACCTGGGGATATTGACTTCTATGTTGTGCGTGAAAACGTGGAAGGTGAATATTCGAATATCGGTGGCATTCAATTTGAAGGCACGGATGACGAAATTGTCGTTCAGCAAAGCATTTTTACTCGCAAAGGAACAGACCGAATCCTGCGCTATGCTTTCGAACTGGCTAACAGTCGCCCGAGAAAGCAACTCGCGTCCGCAACCAAGTCCAATGGCCTGTTCCATTCTATGCCATACTGGGATGCTCGTGTAGAAGCCATGTCGGAAATCTACCCTCAAGTAGGCGTTGAGAAGTACCACATTGATATCTTTACGGCGAATCTGGTTAAGAAGCCTGAGCATTACGATGTCATCGTCGGCTCAAATTTATTTGGGGATATCTTGTCGGATCTCGGCCCTGCTTGTACAGGTACGATTGCGATCGCGCCTTCTGCGAACATTAATCCAGAAAAAAACTTCCCTTCTATGTTCGAGCCAGTACACGGTTCAGCTCCAGATATCGCAGGGAAAGGGATTGCAAACCCAATTGGGACAGTCTGGGCAGGAGCGATGATGATGCAACATCTGGGTTGCAATGAAGTTCATGATGTTTTGCTAAAAGCGATTGAAGAGTTGCTGCGGCAAGGTGAATGTTTGACACCGGATATGGGCGGAAATGCGACGACGATCTCAATGGGACAAACGCTTGTAGACATACTTCATCATATAAATGAGTAACTAAGGTGTTAGAGCAGTGTTATAATCACTGCTCTTTTTCACTACAGGGTTAATCAAATGACGACTGGGTTCGCAACCAGATTGAATCACCTACTGGAATCAACCACCGTTACACAAAGCGCAATCGCCAGACAAAGTGGCGTCTCGCGTGCCGCGGTTCATAAGTGGACCAAAGGTGGCCAGATAGACGACAACAATCTCGAAAAACTCAGTGAGATCTTTAACGTCGACCCAGTTTGGCTGAAGTATGGTGTACATACTGGCGATGTCTCTAATCAGTCCGATCATGACAGCAGCATTGATATGGTACACCTGAATCATAATGATGCTGAAGTTGTCTCTTGGGAGTGGGACATTAAAACCAATCGCGTAACCTATTCAGAAAACGTAAAAAGTATCTATGGCGTTTCCATTAATACAAACGAAGACTTTTTTGGTCTGCTCGACCCCGCATCACGAGAAGAAATGAATAAGGCTTATGAGCGATTAATTCAACATGGTGGTGCTCACGAAATCGATTTTCGTATTTCAACTGATGAAGGGCCAAGATGGATAACATCGCGTGCCACGAGTATTCGCGAAAATAATACCACAACGAAAATTGTTGGTATTAGTTTGGACAACACCGTCAGAAAACGTAACGAGATCAACGCAGCTCAGTTTGAAACCTTGTTCAAGTTTCTGCTTAATCGTTGCAGTAATATCACCCTATTTACAGACCAGCATGGCACTATCGTGCATTCAAATATCCCGTCAACCAACGCGAACTATTTACCCATCAAAGTGGAATTAGAGCGATTAATTTACCGCAATATCGATTTAATCAATCAAAGCATACAAAACAATCATGACGGAAAAGAGGGAAGCATCGTTTCGATAGACGGAGCCGACTACAACGTAAGTCGTGCTGGACACTTTCTAGTGATTGTTTGTCCACAAGACCTATTCAATATTCAAGAATAATGTAAATGCAAGGCTTTCATGCTCTTACCTTAGCCAAAGCGCCAAAAAGACCGAATTAACATGAATTTCACATAATCTTGTTACACTGGCAGGTTGCAGTAAGAATGCGAGTAATTCGGTAGAGCATATATTCAAAATCAATACAATCTATCGTTTTTGTCTGTGCTCAATATTTGTGCTTGTAAACTTTCCATTTCGCTCAATAATGGTTCCATAAGAATTTCAATAATTTAAGTTGGGAGGCGTAATGAGAATTTTCTGGCAGCTGCGTTGGTATTTCAAACAAAAATGGAAACACTACGTAGGCTCAATTTTACTGTTGGCAATGATCTCAGTCCTCCAACTGATACCGCCAAAAGCGGTGGGCGTTATCGTTGATGGTGTTGTTGATAACACTTTAGATACAAACACGTTAATTATGTGGTTGTTAGGTCTTACCGCCATATTCATCACAATATATGTCTGTAGAATTCTGTGGCGCATTTGGCTGTTTGGAGCAAGTTGGGAACTAGGCACTATCCTGCGTAATAAGCTTTACCGTCACCTTTCAACACAACCTCCGCGCTTTTTTGAACGCTACAAAACTGGCGACTTAATGGCACGTGGTACCAATGATGTAAGAAACATTGTAATGACCGCAGGCGAAGGTGTTCTCACTGCTGCGGACTCATTAATTACAGGTATTGCTGTTCTTATCGTCATGGTGACCCAAGTTAGCTGGAAGCTAACCGTTATGGCATTACTGCCGATGCCGTTTCTTGCCATCATCATTTTCTATATTGTACGAATTCTCCATCAGCGCTTTCGTATAGCTCAGGAAGCATTCTCTACGATGTCGGACATGACTCAAGAGTCGTTAAACGGCGTCCGCATGCTGCGTGCTTTTGGGTTAGAGAAACAAGAACAACAACGTTTTGAGGATGTTGTTGACGATACTGGTGCAAAGAACATCGCCGTAGCCCGTGTGGATGCGCGCTTCGACCCTGTCATTCAACTTACTATCGGCGTGTCGTTTTTGCTGAGTGTTTCTGCGGGTGCATATCTTGTCGACAAGGGAGAAATCTCTCTTGGTGACTTAACCGCTTTCACTATGTATCTCGGCTTAATGATTTGGCCAATGCTGGCGTTTGCTTTCCTGTTCAACATATTAGAACGTGGATCGGCGGCTTGGAATCGCCTGCAAGAAATCTTTGATGAGCAACCTGAAATTGTTAGTGGGAACACTCCATTACAAGATAAGCCTTTACCACTTCAAATTAATATTGATGCGTTTTATTGGTCGACTGATCTACCTCCAGCCCTTGCAGACATTAATGTAACACTGGAACCAGGAAAGATGCTTGGCATTGCAGGCCCCGTTGGCAGTGGTAAGTCAACGTTACTGACACTTCTTCTTCGTCAGCACAACTTGGAGAATGGCTCGATTAAATTTGGTGATGTGTCGATCAAAAACGCACTATTACCACAATGGCGAAATCGCTTCGCCGTGGTGAACCAGAGCCCGTTCCTTTTCTCGAAATCGATCTTTGACAACATCGCATTAGGAAATCCAAAAGCGTCCAAAGAAGAAGTGTATCGAGCGGCAAAACTGGCATGTATTCACGACGACATTGAAAAGTTTCCGGACGGATACAATACCGAAGTTGGTGAGAAAGGCATTACTCTTTCAGGCGGTCAAAAACAACGTATTGCGATTGCACGAGCAATGCTTCTCAATGCTCAAGTACTTGTGCTGGACGATGCTTTGTCTGCCGTCGATGGGCGTACAGAGCATCAAATTCTGAAGAACCTTGAAACACATTATCGTGATCAAGCCTTAATCGTGATTGCGCATCGTTTAACAGCATTGCAAGCCGCAGATGAGATTGTTGTACTCAACCACGGCCACATTACTGAACGAGGTCGTCATAAGCTATTGGACCAGAATCAAGGCTGGTACGCAGAGATGTTACAGTACCAGAAACTAGAACAGGCAATGGAGGATTAACAGATGAAACAGACAAGCACATTTAATCGGTTGTTGTCTTATCCGTTGTCTCAGCCGAAACCTATGCTCAAGGGATTAGGGCTACTGTTTATCGCTGCGTTAGCTAGCGCTGGCGGTCCTTGGCTGATTCAGTATTTTATCGATGAACACATCGCCAAAGGTGATTACTCGCAAAGCGTGTTGATCACTTTGGCCGTTGGTTACATTTCGCTTCAGGTGGTTTCCGCGACTTTCCAGTACCTTCAGTCATTACAATTTAGTATTGTCGCAACGAACACCATTAAAACGATTCGTAAACAAGTATTTTCCGGCGTAATCAAGCAGCCCCTCTCTGCCTTCGATTACACTCCGGCAGGCAAACTGGTTTCTCGAATCACCAACGATACTGAATCACTCCAGCAGTTCTATGAGCTTTTGATTGCGACGGTGGTAAAAAATGCAGTGATGATCATCGTGATGTTGGGAGTTATGTTCTTCATGAGCTGGCAACTTACTCTCGTCGTTATCGTACTGCTGCCGATTGTGATTGGTTTTATGTATCTGTTTAAACAGCTCAGCACAGAAAGTTACCGTAAAATGCGGGACTTACTCACTGACATCAACGCTAACTTAAGTGAATCGATACAAGGGATGAGTGTTGTACAGTTGATGCAACAGGAAAAACGTTTTAACGAGCAGTTTAACGAACTCACTGCCGAGCACTTGGTTGCGTCTAAAAAAGTTATCCGACTAAACGGATATTTATTACGCCCTCTTATGGATCTGTTAGCGGGTCTGGCGTTATTGAGTTTAGTCGCTATTTTTGGTCTCAATGGCGTTGATATGATTGGTGTCGGTGTACTTTATGCGTTCATCAGCTATCTGGGACGTGTTACTGAGCCTTTGATTGAAATGACTCAACAACTCGCTCTTTTGCAACAAGCACTAGTATCGAGTGAGCGAGTGTTCGAACTTATCGACGCAAAAGAACAGACATACGGCGATGATAATCAAGAACTCAAAACTGGTGCTATCGAGATAAAAAATCTGACATTTAGCTACGATGGCAAACAGGATGTATTAAAAGATATCTCGATAAAAGCAGACCACCAAGACTTCATCGCACTCGTTGGCCATACAGGCAGTGGTAAAAGTACCCTAGCCTCGCTGCTAATGGGTTTCTATCCGACTGAAATTGGCAACTTGCTTATTGATGACCGCCCACTAAATACGCTCGCGAAACATGTACTTCGTAAAGACGTGGCAATGGTTCAACAAGATCCTCATATTCTTCCGGAATCAGTTCGAGAGAACATTTCTCTGGGGCGTATGGTGAAGGATACAGAGATATGGGATGCCTTAGAGAAGGTCGGTTTATCGGAACAAATCCGTCGCTACCCTAACGGATTGGATACTCAGTTAGGTCAAGGGGAAACCAACCTGTCGGCAGGCCAGAAACAACTGCTTGCTTTGGCTCGCGTATTGGTAGCAAAACCTAAGATTCTCATACTGGATGAAGCCACGGCAAACATTGACTCAGGCACAGAGGCATTGATTCAAAAGAGCCTATCGGTATTACGTCAAAATATGACATTAGTCGTGATCGCTCATCGACTCTCTACGATTTTAGATGCCGACCAAATTGTCGTTCTGCATCATGGTGATTTAGTTGAAAAAGGGACGCACAAATCGCTTCTTACTCAAAATGGACGCTACGCGCAGATGTACCAGTTACAGCAAGCTAGCAGACACCTGCAAGAAATCGAGGAAGAAGAAGCTAATCAATTGGAAGAAGCCGTCTGAGAAATTCGCCCGTAAATGATTTGCGGGCGAGCTATTTAGCAATACATACCTTCACAATCTGCATTTATTTTCTATTTCCTTACCGATTATTGACATAACCACTCGCTAAGTAACGCGATGTCGTTGTAAAATCGTCAATAAATTCAGCCAGTCTAATTATCTAGTGCTCGATGGACTGGTTATCTCTTTCTAATTTTGCATATTAATCTCATGACCAAAGTCCATGGATAAAGATAAGTTTACTAACATTTATCGTTTGCCGGGTTCGATTCAAATTCGTATTGGTAAATGGCAAAAAACGTTCCGCGGAATTTCTGATCTAGTTTTACATCAGGCTCTAATGGAACGTAACAAGCAATTTAAAAAGCCAGACTTTCTTCCGAAGGGCTGGTGCATTACTCCTGTTGATGAAAAAGACATCACCATTACGCATCACGGCAAATACATTCAGACCGTCATGAGAACCATGCTGGACAGAAAAGTGTCTTATAAAAGACTGTTTCTTTCACGCATGAGCGAAGACAAAGCTGAACAAGTGCTTCGTGAGTACAAACTGGAGTGGGTTACAAAGCACAATCAAATTGCGAAAAAGTACAACCAAATAAAGAAAAAGCAGTACATGAACTTCGCGAGAGAAGAAGAAGAAACACTCTACCCTTCTATTCCTAAAGGCGAGTTTGATAAGTCACTGTGGAATAAATTGGTTGTTTCTTCATTTGGCCCAGAGAAGAAATATAAAAATCCGCACTACGTGCGCAAAGCGGACTTTTAAATCATTCGATGAATAACAGTGGCAATTCTTTGTCACTGTTATTAACTGATCAAAGTGCCACAATATGTTGCGCCTTCTATTTTTCTGTATTGTTCCCGGACAATGAGCAAACGCCCGGTGAGTTCTCGTTTCTAATTAGAACTTAATATCACCATATTTAAAGCTTATCAATACAAACTAAATCAGTCTCTTACCCGTTCCCTACCATTACAGTTACCTATTCTTTCTCGCTAGCAATGTTCTAAAATCGGGTTAATAAAATCTGGCAATACCTTCTCTTAGTTATGCATTAACGGTCAATCTGCTGCCCTTGAGGATGAGTTACGCTGCGGCGGTAAAAAGTAGGTGAAAGCC
This sequence comes from Vibrio sp. YIC-376, assembly GCF_052353105.1. NCBI lineage: Bacteria > Pseudomonadati > Pseudomonadota > Gammaproteobacteria > Vibrionales > Vibrionaceae > Vibrio > Vibrio sp. YIC-376. The sequence goes on along the minus strand of NZ_JBBWFK010000001.1, from coordinate 436,337 downwards.
GCAGCTTTGATAGATAGGATTAATGACGAGAATCCGCGCCAAACTCTACTTCTTTGTAAATATCAGCTAATGATTTTTTACCTTGTTTGTCTTTAGCTGAACGCGATCTCTTTGGTTGATAATGATACTCTTGCTCCTGTAATGCGTGTTCATGCTCTTTGGCTGACTCCACAAACTCAGGATTCGCGAGTGCTTGTTGGCGTAAGCGGTTTACTCTTTCTAGGGTTTCCCACAACATACTTCACCTCCAAACGTAATCCAAACCACAACACTGTATGTACGTACAGTATTGTTTATAAAATCCTACTCGTCAATATTTCCACTCCTTAAAAGCGATAACAGAACCCGTTCTTAGTTAGCACAATGCTCAGGAAACTTCTGTATGATTTGTTTTAGATAAACTTGATGCTCACGTAAGACATTGACACACTCACCTGACAATAAGCCGTCATGTACCCATTTCTCTATTTCAATTAGCGCATATGGAATTGACCATGCCTGCCGATTTGGATGATGCGTTGTTAATACGTCGAACGCATTCGCAACAGCAACAATCTGAGCGGCTATCGGAATATCTTTCTCTTGCAACCCATGTGGATAACCAGAACCATTTAAGTTTTCATACTGGTAAGTCACTATCTGCATGAATAGAACTACGCTCGGGTGTACAGGGTTACCAATGCGAGCCACGATGTCGTCTGCAGACTCAATACACTGCTCAATATGCCGGAGAAGTATCGCTTCTTGCGCTGCAGAATAATGGTCTCGGCGACAAGCAATATCTGTTGGAAGCCGAGCATCACTCACAGCATGGAATTGCGCAAAAATACTTATTTGCTCCACTATTTCATCTGTCAAATGATGATGTTCAGCAACTTTAGAACCAATCAAATAAGCGTAAAGTCGCATTCGTTTGGAGTGCGCGTAACATTCTGGACAGTAGCCAGGCATCAGACATTGTTTCCTATCTGCAAGCCTTTCGATCTCTTGCACGACATGATCTTCTGACTCAACAGCAAACTCCACCATATCGAAGTAAGGTTTTAGGCTTTCTAGGGCTTCTAATGTAAACGCGCGGGGTTGAGTTGAATTTAAAAAGACAAAGCCAGAAAACGCGTCATTTTCATAACAAGGAATTGCGGCAGATGAGCGATACCCATGTTCCAGTAAAATTTTAACACGATCACTTTGGCCAATTTCGTAGAGATCATCCACGATACGAGGTAGCCCATTTTGGGCTGCGAAATAGAGATTAGGAAGTTTACGCAAATGAGTTTCGTAGTGAGCCAAGTCCCAGTTATCAAACTCAGTATCTGCGAAAGATTTAAGCAAATCTTGTTCGGGGTGATATTTTGCGAAGGACACCCTATCGATACATGGCAAGTGTGCCTGCATCCTATTTTTCAGCGCTTGCAGTTGCTCATTCAGCGGCTTTGCAAACGGGTAAAAACTACGGTGCGCCATACTTCAACTCCCCAGTTAAGCAAGATACCAGGTGAAAAAGCTCCTTATTATCAGCGATATTTTCTGTTATTAGAGCAAGTTTTCTCCACTCAAATTTTTGATACACCACAACATAAGTGTACGAAACAAAGTTAGATTATCGCCAATTTTTTCAGTGACTATATTTAACTAACTTGATCCACATTAAAAAAGCCAACGAGTATGACTCATTGGCTTTAGGAAGTACCTGAGAAATGGGAGGAATTAACCTAGAGCAGGCAGAACTCCAAGTGTGATTAAAACTTGTGCTACAACTATTCCAGTACCCGCTATTCCTGTAAGAACTAACGCGCCCTGTCCACCAGCCACACGATAATCGCCCTCGAAGTTCTCAGAGCGACGAACTTTGATAACCATCACCAGCGGTAGAAATATTGCGAGTATGGCAAGCGCGATCGCGGCGTACCCTAGCGCCATAATAAATCCTTGTGGGTAAAACAGAGCAAAGCCTAATGGAGGAGTAAACGTAATCAACGCAGCTAACACGCGATTTGGTTTATCACTGCTGCCTTTAATCGTGTCACCCAGGAACTCAAACAAACCCAGGCTTACCCCAAGGAATGAAGTCAGTAGAGCCAAATCTGCAAACACACCTACAATGTTACCCAGATTAGATTGATGAACCGTCTGTGACAATTGGCCGATAAGAGCGCTCAAACCGCCATTTTCGATCAAGGTATCTTGGCTTACTACACCTAAAGTAACTATCTGCCAGAAGATGTAAATAACCAGTGGAATGGTAGATCCAACAAGCACTGCTTTACGCAGCGACGAAGTATCACCATCCAGGTAGTTTACAATTGCCGGGATACTGCCGTGAAAACCAAAAGAGGTAAAAATCACAGGAATCGCAGCAACAATAAGACCTTGTTCAATTGGCATGCTTAACAAGTAAGATTGTGTCACGTTTGGCGCTAAGAAAAACAATACCGCGACCATCGCAAGAAGCTTCATCGAAAACAATACGCGGTTAACTTTATCTACCGTACCAGTTCCAATAGTGACCACCAAAGTAACGATAAGTGTGAAGATGATAGTTGATGTCGATCCTGAAATGTCTAAACCAAACCACTCAGTTAAACGGTCACCAAATTGAGCACCGCCACCAGCGATATAAGCTGCGCACAAAGAGTAGAACAAAAATAGCATCGCGAAACTGGCAACCCACTTCCCCTTCTGACCGAGAATTTGTTTAGCCAGAGTGTGAAGCGTTGCGCTGCTTTCAGCATATTGATGTAGCTCCAGCATGAGTAGCGCTGTAAATGCCATTAAAGCCCAAAGACCCAGCATAATAGCGAGAGAGGTAGAAAAACCGATACCAGCAGAAGCAAGAGGAAGCGCCAGCATTCCGGCACCAATTGTAGTCCCTGCAATAATTAGGGTACTACCAAATACTTTAGAACGACTCATTGTATATATATCTTTACATCTTATTGAATATTATTAGCATCAGATCGTTCGACTACAGAGCAAAACCGACACCATATTTTGTAATGAGCACGATATTGTAGGATCTTCACTATAAGATCAAGTAAAGTGTAAGAATAAAAATCCATAGATGTAATATATTATTTACACCTAGTTGTTTGAACGTAAAATTGCTCCTCCCTCGAATAACCAGATCAAGCTCAATGATATTACTGGTGGAAAATTTCGTGCTGTTTTTTTAACAAGCGTGGCAACGCCCAAGCACCATGGCACTAAATTAATTCAGTATGGAGAAAAAGAAGGAAACAGGACTTTGTTATGAAACGTTCTGTTGTAAATCGGTAGCGAGGCGTCGAAGAAAACGCCTCACCTGGATTTCTGTAAGGGAATAGAACAGCGTCAGTTAGCTTGCAATATCGAGCAGATTGTCTCGAACACCATTGATTCGGAACCAACCTGCTATGGAGAATCGCTCTGCATTGGTTGGCAGGACTTCATGGGGAAATTGTTCCGATAAGAACACAAGTAAACGCCCCCCACGTGGCGGGATGGTTGCAATAACGTTGTCGTTTAAATCATAAACCACTAACTCACCTGCGTCTTCTTCACTCCAGGATTCATTCAAGTAAAACACTGTGGTTAAACGGCGATTTTCGTTTCCTTTGAAACTATCGAGATGCTTCTTGTAAAAGTCACCTTTCTCATATTTGGCAAAGTGTGATTCATACTCAAATAAGCCAAGGTATAAATGGCGATTTGCCTCCTGGCGAATTTCTTCCATCTTACTGAGGTAAGCTTTTATCGGCATTCCCATTTCTGGTTTTAACCACTGAATCTTATCACTGCGAATTGAATCTTCGCGAGTAACCTCTTCATTACGACCAATGCGGGCTTTTTTCCAATTCTCAGGTATGCAAGCTCTCAGTTGCGTTACCTCTTCCTCTGATAAAAAGTCATCCCAAATGTAGTATCCATGAGTGGCTATTGCATCGATCAGTTCATTCATTTTAATTGTTCAATCGTGTAGGTTTGATCGTCTATATAAGTAATTCAACCAACAACGACAAACGAGAATTTTTGTCGATACGATAACTTTTCGATTTGGTAATTTATCCTGTTATATCAATAGGTAGTAACGCCAGTATGATCGACAAACAATACAGTAAAAAGCCTATCTACGATGCCTGAGTGACATGCTTATCTTTTAAAAGACAACTCTAAGACCGTCAGTAAACTGGTATGTAACGTTGAGCCTCAAAACACAACATTAGCCATAAAGCATCAGTCATATACGCTATCTTTTATGAAAATAAAAATGGTATCGATTACACAATTACTGTTAACCTAGGTAAAAATAAAACAAATAATAAATCCATGGACTACATTACTCTATCCAGAATCAGCTTGAAGCACCTTACTGTTTTGCACATGTTGCTGACCACTCATAGCGTTACTCAAGCAGCAGAGAAACTTTGTGTTACTCCTTCAAGCGTGAGTAAAACACTCAGCCAGCTCCGTGAAACGCTTAAAGACGAGCTGTTCTACCGAGATGGCACACGTCTTGTCCCAACACCATTTGCGACAAATATTGGCCCGTCGGTTCATGGTATTTTGGCCAGCATGAACGGTTTGCTGCATCAGGGATCATTTAATCCTGCCTATTTTCAGGGAAGCTTTTCAATCTCAATGCGTGAGAGTTCGTTTGAGTTATTTGCTCCCGTCTTACAACACTTGTCAAAACAACTAGGAAACCACGCCGAACTTAACGTTTACTCGAAAGATGAAATGAGCTTCGACGCGTTAATCAGAGGTCAAATCGATTTCTTGTTATTACCACATGATCTAAGTCAGCCCCCGACTCACAACAAAGATCTAGTTTGGCAAACAATATTAAAAGATGAACTGATATGCTTGATGGGTACATCAAATCCTCTTGCACAAAACCCACTTAGTATCGAAGGGTATCTCTGTGCAAGGCACATAGGTATTCACGATAAAGACCTTGCCCGACCATACTTCGAGCAAAATCTGCAACAGAGACACCACAAACGCAATCTCGCTATGCGCGTGGCAGACTTTGGTTCGGCAGCGGTAATGTGTCATCACTCGAACTACTTGTTCACCTGCTCCAAGCGCTGGGCGAGAGCCTCACTGCAAACGAAAGGATTAGTTGAACATCCGCTTCCATTTGATTTTGGACAAGTGTCTTATAGTTTGGTCTGGAATAAAGCGAGCTTGAATGACCCTGCTTTACGTTGGCTTAAACAGCAGCTGCTTGATGCCTGCCAATTACTGGACGCAAGTGAAGTCTTAAAAATAAGCTGAAGTGGCAGTTGAAGAGCTGGACAGGTTCCGCACTCGACATGCTGTAAATAGATATGCGAGGTAGATTACCCACCGGAGACCATCATTACGCAGAAAAATACGTTGTGACGTCATCAAATCGAACACTGCAATTACTGAGTAGTCAGTCATTTTTAAATTAGATTTGTGCTGAGCTATCTCAATACAATGAACGCAGTGGGTGCACTCCTTTAAGCCAAACAACGTTGTTGCTTTTATTTCGTGAAACTACCGGCAGAGTTTACCCCCTTTGATGTATTGCCACTAATGAAAAAAAACAAACACATCCTTTCCAATTTAGAAATAAGTAAAGACTAATTTAGCTATACCTCACTCATCCTATTCTACGATATTGATTAGTCTCTTCTAGACAGAAGCCTGCTAATTTTTACTTATTATTTCACATGGTTAATTTAGTTCGTTCGAGAAAGCCGCTAGTAGAAACACTGGACTCTCAAAACCGTTCATGTGAGTGACCTTCGGCCACATCAAACAATTAACGCTATTCAGGAGCTCCGTAAAACGCGTCTGAAGCGTAGGAATAGTACGACATATTTCCAAATCAGAAATAAGTAACGGAGAGATAGTGCAGCGGCTCTATTTCTATACGAAGTGGTATTTACACAGCTACGATCTTGATGTCGTAGCCGTGAAAGAAGTTCATTTTAAATGACTGTAGAGTGCGTTACCTAAGGCGTTCGAAAACCACACTTTGATCAAGATGTTCATGATATTGAGTGTAATCAAGACCCATATCGAAGATGTATTTCGTCACTAGGTTTCTGACGCATTCAACCAACTGATTTGCCTGCCACGGCTTCTCAAAATAGCGATCAATACCCGCCGTGTTTATCGCATTGATGGTATCGGTGTGTGTTGCTTGCCCCGTAAGCAATACTTTTCGGGTATGCGTGAAGCGACTGTCTTTCGAAATCTCTGCGAGGAATTCAACGCCCGTTTTTCCTGGCATAACGTGATCAGAGATGACCAATGCAATCATCTCTCCTTCTGCATCAAGTTCATCCATTAATTCCAGCGCTTCATCGGCCGACTCACAATCCTCAATGTTCAACCACTGAGTCAATGACTCTAGATCAAGCAAAACCGCGCTTAACACCTCTCGTTGGTCATCAACGCAAATTAAATTAAGCTTCTCCATGTTCACCCTCTACTGGTAATTTGATTCTAAAAATAGTTTTGTCACTGTCACTCTTCACGACAACTGAGCCACCACACCCTGTTACGATGCGTTTTACAATCGACAGCCCCAACCCAAGCCCAAAGGACAACCCGCCTTTCTTGGTCGTAAAGTTTGGCTGGAAAATCTTTCTGCGAGTCGCTTCATCTATCTCAGGGCCATTATTGGCAATAGTGACCAAAATTTTGCCTTTACTGGCGCGTGTTTGTATCTCTATCGTTGGTGACTCAACGTTGATTAATGCATCACACGCATTTTTTATGATGTTTACCCAAATCTGCACAAGCTCTGTTTGTGAGCCAACAAAACGAGGTAGTTCCGCAGGACTGAAGCGAACTTTTACACGTCTCAAATCACTTTGTAGCAAAGCAAGCGCTCGGTTGATTGAGTCATTAATATTCAAAGCTTCGTCAATATCGATATCAGTTCTGCCTAGTTGCTTAACGGAGCGAACAATGCCAACGGTATGTTTAGTCGCAAGGCGCAGATCATGAAGATCTCTTCCTATTTGCCAGTACCGAATAGCTTCTTGCGGATTCTTCAACCAATGTTCGGAGAGATAATCGGCAGGCACCGCCCGAGCTAAATCCCTAGCAGCCTCTCTGGATAAACCGTAATATTTTTCGAAATGTTTGCCTCGCTTACGTGCCTCACTAGACGATACTTTCTGCCCTTGTAGCAGACCAAAATCAAAAAACTGACTCGCCTCCGGATGCACTTCCTCCAACAGCGCCATAATCACCGTCTCTAAACGTTCAGATTTGCTGCTCACGACACCAATGGCGTTGTTGAGTTCATGAGCAAGACCTGCGGCAAGTTGACCCAGCGTAGTCATCTGTTCTGCGGTGTGGAGCTTTTGCAATGCTTTTTCTTTCGCGAGCGCTTCTTCCATAGCTCGATGCTGGCGACGAGATAACTCATTCACTATGACCGGCATAAACTGCGTTGTCAGAGGCCCGTACAGTGACTCTTCTATCGCAGGGGTATTACGTTCTATCCATGCAAGTTCTGCATTCGTTTGAGCAACCACCGTTGAAGACGCAGTCCATGTACCAGAGAAGAAGCTATGAACTCCAAGAAATGCCCCCTCAGAAGCAGAGAAAACCTGGATTGGCTTTTTATCCTCTTCGGCGAAGTAGCCAGTTAACTCCCCCGAAAGCACAAAATACAGACGATCGTTATAGCCATCTTGTTCAATCAACACTGAACCTGCCACCACACTAATGCGGCGTTCGTTTTGATTAAAATAGCGCTCTACTAACGCATCTAATTTCGTTTCGTACATGGGTTACCCAATGTGTCCTACCGAATGCAGAATCCAAACCATAACAAAGCTGAGCAGCACCCCGACGATACCCAGTACCACTCCGACGCGTGCCATTTGATTACTTTGTACATGGCCAGTTGCGTGCGCCAAGGCATTAGGTGGCGTACTTATAGGCAGAGACATACCAAGTGATGCGGCAAAAGTAACAACCAAAATCAAGGTAACTTCACCACCAAGTGATGTAAGCGATGCCATAGACGTTCCCAGTGCAGCCATTATTGGCATCAACAAGTTAGCTGTTGCAGTATGAGACATAAAGTTAGCCATGGCCAAGCAGAGGAACGCTGCACCAAATAACACTACATACGGAGAGAATTCATCAAACGGAATACTGTTGACAACTAACCTTGCCAGGCCTGTCTTGTCGAGTGCCAAACCGAGGGCAATACCACCAGACACCAACCAAAGCACATCCCAGGAAATTTTCTTTAAATCTTCTTTATTAATGATGCCGGTTAACGAGAACACTGCGACAGGGATTAATGCGACCGTGTACGAGTTCATGCCATGAGCGGAGCCCATAAGCCATAGAATGATCGTGCCTGCAAATGTGAAGTACACAATCATTGCCTTTGGCGTTTTTAAAAACTTACTCTTAATATTCAGGTTGATAGTGGTTTGATCCGCTTTGTACAAAGCACCAATGAGAACCCAAGCGAGTGCCATCATCACAACGACAAAAGGCACACCAAACATCATCCATTCTCCAAAAGTAATCAGGTTATCACCGACCAAATACTTGAGTGCAATGGCATTGGGCGGCGTCCCAATCGGCGTACCAATACCACCAATATTGGCCGCAACCGGAATACACAAAGCAAAGGCTATTCTACCTGGATCTTTCGGCCCAAAAACTGCGATAACCGGAGTGAGAATAGACAACATCATCGCTGTGGTTGCCGTGTTAGACATAAACATCGAAAAAATGGCTGTGATCAGCATTAATCCCAGCATGACAAACTTAGGGTTTTGTCCAAACGGTTTTAGCAGCACACGTGCTAAGTTGACATCCAAACGATATTTGGTCGCCGCCATGGCTAAGAAGAAGCCACCCAAAAACAGCATAATAATCGGGCTGGCAAACGTCGCCATTATCTCATTGTATTGCAGCAACTCACCAAAATGTGGCTGCCCTTCTTGTGTACGAAACAAAACAATACCTTTGTTTGACACCAGCAATAATTCGAGAACGATGATCACCACCGACGTGGCATATATAGGGATAGGCTCAAACACCCAACAAAGTGCGGCGAGCAAAAAAATCGCAATAACGCGCTGTTGGATAATGGTGATGCCATCAAATGGAAAAGCGGACAGAGGCATCAGCCAAATGAGTAGCGGGATGACCGTCGGGATGATGTATTTGAGATAAGGACGCATAGTACAACTTCTCTTCCTGAGGTGGTGTAAAGATGTTTGGAGTTTCACCAACAAACTGACGAATTGATCTTTCGAACAGAAAATTACTTAGGACCATTCATCCGAAACAGTCAAAACGCGGTCGTTCATGACTCCGACTCAGAATTATGTACACCGTTTAGAAACAAACATTTGGTGTTAGATCAATGAACTTGTATTCACATCGGAAAACATCTTTCAGATGTGTTCAAGCTCACTAAATGCGTGTCATAGTTGTCGTCTCAGCTATAAATCTGCTTCGAACTCAAACAACAATGCCGACTTTCGCCGGCATGTTTATAGCGTAAGCAAAATTGTCTTATTGACGTGCAAATCGCGCTTTCAGAACGGCAACTTGCCTTGCGATAGAATACGTAGCACCAATCACCAATACGCTCGCCATCATTACACCTGTACCAAATTCTGCGAACGAACCTTGTGCTTCTGCTCCCTGAACTAAACCGTGCGACAAGCTAAACAGTAATATCGCGCCAAGGGCGACAACACTTTTTGCTCCACCTTGCTTTAAAACGATAAGAGCGAGTGGTAAGCCAATTAGTGAGCTAGCCACTAACGCTTCTACTGAGCTTGCAGCCGCCCACTCCAAACCAATGGCATACCCGCCGATGATCGCAGCCATAATCAGGGCTGAAATTTGACTCGCGCGGCGCAAAGCAAACGTTGACAGGAATAACCCAATGAGCGCTAACGCAGACAGGTGATCCCAGCCTGTCAACGGGTGTAAAAAGCCTTGAGAAAAACTGGCCTGCATAGCGTGGCCTGTATGAGCAAAACTGCTTGCACTTACTAACACCAAACTCGCAGCAAATCCTTTTATTAATCCTTTCATGTCACTATTCCTTATGCTTCCGTTACTTCAACTTTTACGTCACGCTTTTCCAACATGCCGCGTTCAACAATAAAATCGATCACTTCCTGTAAGCCATCACCGCGAATCAGGTTGGTGAATACGAATGGCTTTTCTCCACGCATCTTTTTCGCATCACGATCCATCACTTCCAGAGAGGCATTCACCATCGGTGCCAGGTCGGTTTTATTAATGATTAACAGATCGGATTTAGTAATGCCGGGACCACCTTTGCGTGGAATTTTGTCCCCAGCACAGACATCAATCACATACAGCGTGAGATCTGATAATTCCGGACTAAACGTCGCACTTAAGTTATCTCCTCCACTTTCAACCAGTACAAACTCCAGACCTGGATGACGATCTTGCAGTTCATCAATCGCTGCCAAGTTCATTGAAGCATCTTCTCGAATTGCGGTATGCGGACAGCCGCCCGTCTCCACGCCCAAAATACGGTCGGATTCCAGTGCTTCATTACGCAGCAGAAATTCCGCATCTTCTTTGGTGTAAATGTCGTTAGTTACCACCGCTAAATCGTAGTGCTGGCGCATTGCTAAACATAACTGACGCAATAGCGCTGTTTTTCCTGAGCCAACCGGGCCGCCCACGCCCACTCGTAAACATTGTGTACTCATCGTTAACTCCTAAATAATCTTGAATATTGGGTTTCATGCCATGCACAGGCCATAGCAAAGTTAGGTAGAGTCAGCCCGATAGCTTCATCTTCCACCGTAAACCCGGTAGTAATTGCTTGTTCAATTTGTGGCATCAAAGCGATAAGAATGCGTTGCGCAGAGGTCTGCCCCAACGGTACAGTTTTACATGCCACCGTGATTTGATTCTCCAGCCACGACCAAAGCCACCCCGTCGCTGCTTGCTCTATTGAGACACCAAAGTGCTGGCATGCTTTGGCAAACAACGGCAGATAAGTCATCCTTTTTGCCTGAGGCGGTAATTCCACTTCTAAGCTCACTAATAAGCGATAAAAGGTTTGCCCGAGCTTTTGCTCTTCCATTACCAGTTCAGCGGTTTCTCTATTGGCCAACAACACCGCTTGCCAATGCTCCAGAGCAACCATGTCGTTTTTTTGCCACGCTTGATAACAACGCACCAACAGGGGCACTTCCAAATTGGCTTGAGCATGATTGAGTATTGGCTCAAGCCAGGTTTGTAATGTTGCTTCGTCGCTTACCCATTCCAGGTCCACTGCGGTTTCCAACCCTTGGCTATAAGCGAACGCGCCAATAGGCAGGCTTGGGCTGCTAAGGTGCAATAGAGAGAGTAATGACTGTACGTGCATTAGTGACTGTGCTCCCCGTGACCATGATGATGTTCGCTATCTGAGTGGCCGTGATTGTGACCACTTCCGTGATACGCTCCGGATTCTGGATTAAACATCGCTTTATGATGTCGACATTCCAGTCCAAATAACTCAACCATCTCTTCCAGAACATGATCAGGTTGAAAACGCAACCAAAGCTCGCCAATTGCCATTGGTACATGACGGTTTCCCATGTGGTAACACGCTTTGGAAAACGTTAACCAATCTTTTGCGGTAGCCGTAACAATATCTTCCTCTTGTGCTTCGACCAGAAACACTTTTCCACATTCGGTAAATAGGCAGTCGCCATCTTGCAAAACATCACCGCGCGGCAGAAAAACGCCAACATCCATGCCAGTCTTGCTTGTTGCTCTAAAACGCCCACGTTGGCGAACTTCATACGCCAGCACAATTGAGTCATCAATTTCACCATGGTGATGATCTGAGCGACTAATTACTCGGTACATAACAAAATTCCTTCTTAAAACTGAGCGCTTAGAACAACGTGTAACGTTGCGCCAACGGTAACTCGGTGGCTGGATCACACGTTAACAGTTCGCCATCAGCGCGAACTTCGTAAGTTTGTGGGTCTACTGTCACTGTCGGCATGTAGTCATTAAGAATCATGTCATTCTTGGTCACACTCCGGCAGTTTTTGCACGCCACCAGTTGGCGCTGCAATCCTAACTTCTCTTTGAGGCCATTTTCACTCGCGACTTTACTGGTAAAGGTGACAGACGTTGCAGAAGCAGCACTGCCAAAGCCACCAAACATGCGTCGGTAATGAACAGGCTGAGGCGTCGGAATTGACGCATTCGCATCTCCCATTGGTGCTGCAGCGATAAAGCCGCCTTTAATAATTAACGCGGGCTTAATGCCAAAGAACGCCGGTTTCCAAAGAACAATATCCGCGAGTTTGCCGACTTCAAGTGAACCCACTGTGTGGTCAACGCCATGTGCTATCGCTGGATTAATGGTGTATTTCGCGATGTAGCGTTTAGCACGGAAGTTATCGGCCTGGATCTCTTTGTCTTGATCCAGGTAACCACGTTGAATTTTCATCTTGTGCGCAGTTTGCCAGGTACGGGTAATAACTTCGCCCACTCTCCCCATCGCTTGAGAATCCGACGCAATCATAGAGAATGCACCCAAGTCGTGAAGAATGTCTTCGGCTGCAATGGTTTCTTTACGGATACGTGAATCAGCAAAAGCAACATCTTCTGGGATATTCGGGTCAAGGTGGTGACACACCATCAACATATCCAGATGTTCATCAACAGTATTTACTGTGTAAGGACGAGTTGGGTTAGTTGATGATGGAAGTACGTTTGGCTGACCACATGCAACAATAATGTCCGGAGCATGGCCACCACCTGCGCCTTCTGTATGGTAGGTGTGTATCGTACGACCTTTGAATGCAGCCAGCGTATCTTCGACAAAGCCAGATTCGTTGAGAGTATCGGTATGAATTGCAACCTGCACGTCGTACTTTTCTGCTACAGATAAACAGTTGTCGATCGATGCTGGTGTTGTTCCCCAGTCTTCGTGGAGTTTTAACCCACAAGCGCCAGCTTCAATTTGTTCAGCTAACGGCTCAGGTAAACTCGCGTTACCTTTGCCTAAAAAGCCAAAGTTCATCGGCATTTGATCAGTACTTCGCAGCATTTGTGCCATGTTCCATGCACCGGGTGTACACGTGGTCGCGTTCGTGCCGGTCGCAGGGCCAGTTCCGCCACCAATCATGGTCGTGGTTCCTGCCATTAACGCTTCTTCGATTTGTTGCGGGCAGATAAAGTGAATGTGTGCGTCGATGGCGCCCGCCGTTACGATGTGACCTTCACCAGCAATCACTTCAGTGCTCGCGCCAATGTTAATCGTGACATCAGGTTGAATGTCTTTGTTACCAGCCTTACCGATGGCCGCAATGTTGCCATCTTTAATACCGATATCCGCTTTTACGATGCCCCAATGGTCAAGAATTAGCGCATTGGTGATGACACAATCCATCACTTCATCTCGGCATAACTGGCCTTGCCCCATGCCATCACGAATCACTTTACCACCACCAAATTTCACTTCATCACCGTACACGGTGAAATCCTGCTCAACTTGAATAAATAGCTCAGTGTCGGCGAGGCGAACTTTGTCGCCTACAGTCGGGCCGTACATATCCGCGTAGGCACGACGAGAAATTTCTGCCATTTTTTGTTCTCCCTAACCATGTCTTCTGGCTGAATCTGTATTAAATCTTGCCCATCACTTCGCCGCGGAAGCCAAATATAGTTTTCGAACCATCAATCTCAACCAATTCAATGTTGCGAGTCTGACCTGGTTCGAAGCGCACAGCCGTACCAGCGGCGATGTTTAATCGCATACCTCTGGCTTTTTCTCGATCAAAATCCAGTGCCGGATTGGTTTCAAAAAAGTGGTAATGACTGCCAACTTGGATAGGACGATCACCATGATTAATCACAGCCAGTTGCTCGGTACGACGCCCTTTATTCAGTTCAATTGGAGCGTCACTTAAGATGTATTCACCAGGCTTCATGTTTACGCTCCTATTGAATCGGGTTATGAACAGTGACGAGCTTTGTGCCATCAGGGAATGTCGCTTCCACCTGTACTTCCTCTAACAGTTCCGGAATGCCATCCATCACATCGTCTTTGGTCAACAAAGTACGACCATCGCTCATAAGCTGAGCAACCGTTTTACCATCGCGCGCACCCTCCATAATCGCCGCTGAAATATAGGCGGACGCTTCTGGGTAGTTCAGCTTTACGCCGCGTGCGAGTCTGCGCTCTGCCACTAATGCAGCGGTAAATAGCAATAACTTGTCCTTGTCTCTTGGAGATAATTCCATCTGTAAACCCTCTAACCCTTACGTTACGTTTCTTTACGTTACACTGTTACTTTTTCTGCTTCACACAGCAGACTATGGCTTTATTTAGGTGTTCCAAATTCTTGGTGCGCATGCAGGTCGCTGCAGCAGTTCAGGGCGAATCATTTGCCAGCATGCACGTAATTGCTTTTGAGCTTGTTCACTGCATTCACCCAGATAACGAATAAGTAAAACATTGAGTCGGTACGTAATGCTCAGCGTACCTTGTGTACCTGCGGAAAAATGTTCACGCAGCTTATCAACCATGGTTTGACCATCACTCAAGCCTACGACCGTTAGGGTTCCAGAGACTAAGTTACTGTTGAAACCACTGATCGCCGTCAGCAGCGGGTCATCTGCGGCCAGATATTGGCGCTCTAGCAATAATGGCTTGCCGTCTTGATAGATGGATAATCGCTGCTCAACACTTCCTTGCATAAACGGAAAGTGACTTTTAGGGCGACCTAAACAGAACACATCCATACCGATAAACTTTGCGTCACCGTAAAGATTAACGTTGGTGGTCAACTTACCGTGTGCACCATTGAATACGATGGTTTCCATCGGTAACCACTCGCACGCTCCGTTATCGACTTCAATATCAACATGCTGCTTTTGCTCTATGTTTTTGCTGTCAGCCTTATAAATTTTGCCTGCAGACGGTGTCGTGATTAGCGCATGACTATCGCTCTGACAATGAATCTGAATACTTAAATCGTCACCCGATACCAATCCACCCGGAGGGTGCAGCAGATAAACGTGGCAAACATCCAATTCGGGGTAAAATGGTCGCTGTACGCGCAGCGGGCCTTGAAATTCCATGCGCTTCATCTGCGTTTTTTCACCGGACTTGCTAAAGCCAAGCGACAAATAAGCTGGCCAGTGGCGCTGCGTTTGGGTTGACATGTTAAATACACTATTCATCTGCTTACACCGTCAGATATTTCTTAACTAACGCATCATTAAGCTCTTCCATCTCTCCCATCGCCACCTGGCGGCCACGGTCAATAATGCAAAAGTTATCAGCGACTTTACGTGCAAAAGGCAGTTTCTGTTCGACGAGTAACACAGTCAGACCAATCTCTTTATTCAGTCGACGGATAATGTCGCCAATTTCAGCTACGACATTCGGCTGAATGCCTTCGGTGGGTTCATCCAGAATAAGAAGCTTAGGATCAATAACCAATGCACGACCGATGGCAAGTTGCTGCTGTTGACCCCCGGATAGGTCACCACCTCGACGATGAAGCATCTCTTTCAGTACCGGAAATAGCTCATAGATGAACTCAGGAATTTGCCTTGCGCCATCTTTGCGCATCGGTAGACCAATACGTAGATTCTCTTCTACGGTCATCAACGGGAAAATCTGACGACCTTGAGGGACATAACCTATTCCGATTGGCGCACGTTTCTCGGCCGCCAATTTGGTAATGTTTTGTCCCAAGAAGTTGATCTCTCCGCTCTTGGTTGGAAGCAGCCCCATAATGCATTGCAACAGAGTCGTTTTTCCTACCCCATTACGTCCCATCAGAACGGTACATTTGCCTTCAGGTATTTGCATATCGAGATCCCACAGCGTGTGGCTCTGTCCATAGAATTGATTTAATCCTTTAATCTCAATCATGCTTCTTCTCCAAGATAGACTTCCACCACCTTGCGGTTGCTCTGTACTTGATCCATCGTTCCCTCAGCCAAAACGCTGCCTTGGTGCAACACTGTTACGTCACGCGCTATCGAGCGAACAAAGTCCATATCGTGTTCGACTAACACAATCGTGCGCTCGCCCGCCAGTGACGTCAGCAATTCGCCGGTTCTGTCCATCTCTTGGTGTGTCATACCCGCGACAGGCTCATCAACCAGCAACAGTTTCGGGTTTTGCATCAGTAACATGCCGATTTCCAACCACTGTTTTTGGCCATGTGATAATGCACCAGCCAATAGAGCGCGCTGTTCATAAAGACCAATTTGTTTGAGTACGTGATCAATATGGTCGACCTGACTTGGTGTCAGCGAAGCAAACAGAGTGGAAAAAACCGTTTTTTCCCCTGCCATCGCAAGCTCTAAGTTGTGAAAGACTGACTGAGATTCAAAAACCGTGGGCTTTTGAAACTTACGTCCTATCCCAGCCTGAGCGATCTCTGGCTCACTCATTTGCAGCAGGTTAATGTTTTGACCAAACCACGCAGTACCAGTATCAGGTCGGGTTTTGCCTGTGATTATGTCCATCATGGTGGTTTTACCTGCGCCATTCGGACCAATGATGCAACGCAGCTCACCCTCTTTGATGTAGAGGTTTAGGTCGTTGATCGCTTTAAAGCCGTCAAACGACACGCTGATACCTTCTAAATACAACAAGCAACCGTGGCCGACTTTAAGCATCGGATTGACTTGAGGCATCATAAACTCATAAACGTGTTCACGGTCAGTCAGTTCTTTGGCAAGGCTTAAAATACTCATGAATGCACCTCTTTACGTTTTATTAAGCCTGTTACACCCTGAGGCAGGAATAGCGTCACCAATACAAACATGGCACCCAAGCTAAACAGCCAAACTTCAGGAAGCGCCGCGGTTAAATAGGTTTTTGCGTAATTGACCGCCAGTGCACCAACCACTGCACCGTACAATGTTGCACGCCCGCCAAGTGCCACCCATACCACTAATTCAATTGAGTTAAGCGGTGAAAATTCTGATGGGTTGATGATCCCCACTTGCGGAACATACAACGCACCTGCAATGCCAGCGAGTACCGCAGAAAAAGTGAAAATTGCTAATTTTACGTATTCCACTTTGTAGCCGGTGAAGCGTGTCCGTGCTTCGGCATCACGCACAGCCATCGCGACGCGGCCTAAACGACTCACGACAATGAATCGACACGCCAGATACCCGAGCCCCAGAGCGATGCCTGATAATGCGAACAACGTTAAGCGTGTGGAGTCCGCTTGCAGGTCAAAACCTAAAATATCTTTAAAGTCGGTTAAGCCATTGTTGCCACCAAATCCCATCTCGTTACGGAAAAAAGCCAACAGTAAGGCAAACGTCAGTGCCTGAGTGATAATGGAAAGATAAACACCCGTAACGCGAGAACGAAACGCAAACCAACCAAACACAAAGGCGAGTAACCCTGGTGCTAATACCACCATCAACATTGCAAACCAGAACTGATCAAAACCATGCCAGAACCAAGGAAGTTCCTGCCAGTTGAGAAACACCATAAAATCTGGTAGCTCCGGGTTACCATACACACCACGGTCACCAATCTGACGCATCAAATACATACCCATCGCGTAGCCACCCAGTGCGAAAAACGCCGCGTGGCCTAAGCTCAGAATACCTAAGTAACCCCAAACCAAATCCACCGCAACTGCGAGCAGCGCATAGGTCAGATACTTACCCATTAACGTCACAGTGTAAGTAGAAATGTGTAGCGCAGATCCTTCTGCAAAGAACAGGTTTAGCGCTGGAATCAAGCAAATCGCTGCACCTAAGACAATCAAAAACAGCAGTGTAGAACGATCGAACAATTTTGATTGAACATCCATGATTAACCCTCCGCCGAGCGACCCTTCTGAGGGAACAAGCCTCGGGGTTTCTTCTGAATAAAGAGAATGATAAATACCAGTACCAGGATTTTCGCCAGAACGGCTCCGGCCCATGGCTCCATGACTTTGTTAGCAATGCCAAGCGACATACCAGCCACCAGTGTTCCCCACAAGTTGCCGACACCACCAAACACCACCACCATAAATGAGTCGATGATGTACGCCTGACCTAAGTTTGGTCCCACGTTTGTAAGCTGGCTAAGCGCAACACCAGCAATGCCTGCAATGCCAGATCCCAATCCAAAAGTCATCGCGTCTACCCACTCCGATTTAACGCCCATTGCTCGAGCCATGCTGCGGTTTTGCGAAACAGCACGTACCTCAATCCCCAAACGGGTATAACGTAGTACCGCGAACAACAGTGCAAACACGATCAGACAGAATATGATGATGTAGAGACGGTTCAGTGTCAGACTTAATAGCGGGTTAATTTCAATCACGCCTTGCATCCAGTCCGGTGTCGATACCGAGCGGTTAAGCGGAGAGAAAATCGTGCGTACGGTTTGTTGCAAAATTAGACTGATACCAAACGTTGCCAGTAAGGTTTCTAACGGACGTCCGTACAAGAAGCGAATTACGCCTCTTTCGATCAAAATACCCACCGCAGCGGAAACCAAAAATGCCACAGGTATTGAAACCACTATCGACCAGCCGATATGGTTTGGCATTAGCGTTTGGATAACGTACGTGGTGTAAGCGCCAAGCATAATCAGTTCGCCATGAGCCATGTTAATGACGCCCATTACACCAAACGTAATTGCAAGGCCGATCGCAGCTAATACCAGTACAGAACCAAGACTCAAACCGAAAAATAAGGTTTCACCAAAATGCGCCAGACTCACTCGCTGTTCAATCAAACCGAGCGCTTTGTTCGTCGCACTGGCCAGTAACTTATTTGGTTCTGTCGCTAAAAATTGAGTAAGCGCGTTGCGTGCGGTTGGCTGATAGCTATCACCTAATGTCGCTATCGCTTGCTCTTGCACCGTTTCGTCGTTTGAGTACTCTAATTGATAGATAGCTAATGCCGTATCTAAGACTTGCTGTACATCAGAATCCTGTTCACTGGCGCGGGCTTTTTCTAATAAAGAATAACTTTGCTCGTTCAGGTCACCCATCAGTTGTGTTACCGCATTGATACGGGTGCTAGGGTCCGGATGGCGAATATTGAGTGATGCCAGCTGAGCTTTGATTTCACCACGGATCTGGTTATTGATACCGATTTTTTTAACGGCACGACGTTTGACAAGCTCTGGCTCTGTCGACTCTTCGGCAAAAAGTGGTTTGACTAAATAGTTACTGCCTTTTTTCTCGACAATCTTTACCAGTTGCTTGGTCTCACTCTCCAGGTAGATCTCGCCACCTAGCAAAAGTTCTAAAACTTGAATGGAGCGGTCATCACCACTCTCACCAATATTCGTCACTGCAATACGAATTTGGTCGTAATCTCTCGTCGTAAGACGTTGCAACTCACTCTCGAAGTTAGTCGTTGTAGCTAGCGTATGAGTTGATACAAGTAAGCTAAAAAGAACAACGATACCACTCGATACTGTGGAGAATATTCCACGGAACATTCGGGTTAGTTGCAGATATATGGATGTTTGAAACATCGTAGGCAAACCTCTGGTTAAACGAATATTCTTCTCGAGATAACGGAAAAATAAACAAAAACACTCAGATGAGTGACAGTGTCACCAATATATCAAGACACTGCCACTAACGTTGAAAAACGTTTAACGATTGAACTCTCTTCTATGAGAGTTGAATGGCCAGATTAGAAGTTTTGACCAGAACATTTGCCCGTTTTGGTGTTGTAGTTACCGCAAGATAACGGTGCACGCCAATCAGAGATAAGGTCTTTAGAACCTGGTAAGAAATCAGACCATGCATCACCCGCCACTAAGCCGGATGTTTTCCATACTGTTTCAAACTGGCCATCGTCCTGAATCTCACCAATTAGAACTGGCTTAGTGATGTGGTGGTTAGGCATCATTGCTGAGTAACCGCCTGTCAGGTTAGGAACTGTTACCCCAATCAGTGCATCACCTACGACAGCAGGATCGGTCGTGCCTGCTTTCTTCACTGCTTCAACCCACATGTTGAAACCAATGTAGTGCGCTTCCATAGGGTCATTAGTTACGCGCTCATCGCTCTTGATGAACTTGTGCCATTTCTCGATGAACTCATCATTGACGTCGGATTCAACGCTCATGAAGTAGTTCCACGCAGCCAGATGACCAACCAGTGCGGACGTATCCATACCAGACAGTTCTTCTTCACCCACAGAGAATGCCACGACTGGAATGTCATCTGCAGAGATGCCTTGGTTACCAAGCTCTTTATAGAACGGAACGTTTGCGTCACCGTTAATGGTAGATACCACTGCTGTTTTCTTACCGGTAGAACCGAATTTCTTAATATCTGAAACGATGGACTGCCAATCAGAATGACCAAATGGTGTGTAATTGATCATAATGTCAGCTTCCGCAACGCCTTTTTCTTTTAGATAAGCTTCCAGAATTTTGTTGGTAGTACGCGGGTAAACGTAGTCCGTTCCGGCCAATACCCAACGCTTCACACCTTGATCAAGAAGATAATCGACCGCTGGAATTGCTTGCTGGTTTGGCGCAGCGCCTGTGTAGAAGACGTTTTTCGAAGATTCTTCACCTTCATACTGAACTGGGTAGAACAACAAGCTGTTTAGCTCTTCAAAGACAGGAAGTACAGACTTACGAGATACTGATGTCCAGCAACCAAATACCGCATCGACTTTATCTTTAGAGATCAATTCACGCGCTTTTTCAGCAAACATAGGCCAGTCAGAGGCAGGGTCAACGACGACTGCTTCCAGCTTTTTACCTAATAAGCCGCCTTTTTTATTCTGTTCATCAATCAGCATCAACATTGTATCTTTCAGTGTCGTTTCACTGATTGCCATGGTGCCTGATAGAGAGTGAAGTACACCAACTTTAATGGTGTCTTCTGCCATTGCGTATCCACTCAGTAATGTTGCAGCTAGTACCGAAGCCGCCAAGAAATTCCGTTTCATTCGTCTTGTTCCTTTAATTAATTTTGTTAATAACAAACACTAATTCACGTCGCGATAGCACTTATCCCTCGGATAAATCCTACTGACTAAATGAACGAAATTGAGTATCGACCAGAATATGAATTTTGAATATGCGCGGTTAGTGCACTAAAACTACGTATAATTACGCATAGGTGAAAAAATGAAAGCAAGCTATAATTGCGCGCACAGGAAGTGCATTTGATAGTTTAAGACACAACAGCGATACGGTTATAAACGCTTATACTTAAACGACATTTTTAATTCTCAAGGATGAAGAGTTATTTCTATACGTAAAGTTCCCGTTACCCGACGCCGATACAACAAATTGGTTGGGAATGAACTACTTGAAGACTTTGCATTACGCTTCACGGCAAAGCGAGCCCGAAAATGGTCAGCTGGTTGGATTGCTAACACTGCTCTGGGTATCGTTTCATTTCTGGTGCTTGAGGCTCTTGGTGGAACCATTACGCTTAATTACGGCGTAACAAATTCTTTATGGGCAATTCTGGCCGTTGCGCTGGTCGTCATATTTTCCGGTATTCCAATCTGTTATTACGCAGCAAAACATGGTGTAGATATTGATCTATTGAGCCGCGGCGCAGGTTTTGGCTATATCGGTTCGACAATCGCCTCGCTGATTTATGCTTCATTTACTTTTATCTTTTTTGCACTGGAAGCGGCCATCATGTCGATGGCTATCGAGCTCCTGTTTGATATTCCACTTGCCATCGCTTACGTCATCAGTTCTGTCATCGTTATCCCTCTCGTCGTGCTGGGTATTACTAACATCGGGCGCTTCCAGATGTGGTCGCAACCCATTTGGCTAATGCTGCAGATCATACCCTTAATTTTTGTTTTTACTCATGAAGACGCCAATATAAATGAATGGCTAAATTACACTGGTGTAAACGACGTTGGCAGCGACTTTAACTGGTTACTGTTTGGCTCTGCCTCAGCGGTCCTGCTTGCTGTTGTCGCTCAAATCGGGGAGCAAGTTGACTTCTTACGTTTCCTGCCTGCTAAAGAACGTTGCGGTAAATTTAAATGGTGGAGCGCCATGCTGTTAGGCGGACCAGGTTGGATGATCTTCGGTTCGATGAAACTTGTCTTAGGCAGTTTTTTAGCCTGGTTAGCCATAAGCCAGGGAGTATTACCTAATTTGGCTGGCGACCCAGCGCACATGTACTTTACCGTGTTTAGTTATACGTCAGACAATACTCAACTGGCCTTACTGGCAGCCGGATTGTTCGTCATCATATCTCAGCTAAAAATCAATGTGGCTAACGCCTATGCAGGTTCACTTGCTTGGTCAAATTTCTTTTCACGCCTAACACATCATCACCCAGGCCGGGTGGTATGGATGGTATTTAATGTCTTGATCGCCTTGCTTCTGATGGAACTTGGTGTGTATCAGCTTATTGAGCAAACCTTGCAGGTCTATTCTGTTCTGGTGCTGTCATGGATAGGCTCAATTGTGGCGGACTTAGTGATAAATAAGCCTCTAGGTCTAAGCCCTAAAACCATCGAGTTCAAACGCTCTAAGTTATACGACATTAACCCGGTCGGTGTAGGGTCAATGTTGATAGCATCCATCGTCGGCATTACCGCGCATCTGGATTTCTACGGTGAACTAACCAAAGCTTTCGCCTCATATATCGCCTTTGCATTACCGTTTCTGACTGTACCACTTATCGCATGGCTTACTAAAAGCCGTTATTACCTTGTTCGCAACGATATCATCGTATCCAGTGATGAAGAAGAACATCAGTGCTCGGTATGTGAACACACATTTGAACATGAAGATATGGCGATATGCCCTGCTTACGGCGGTCATATCTGTTCACTATGCTGCTCGTTAGACGTTCGCTGCCATGACAACTGCCGCCCTGAAGCGACAATTAATGCTCAAATTAAACAGGTGCTTTCACCCTACTTTTCCTCCATTTGGGTTAATAGATTGTCATCCACCGTTGCTCATTTTGTGGTTGTGATGCTGACCGTAAGCTTAGCGATGGGGATTATTCTCGCTCTTGCGTATTCTCAAATCCCTCAGCTCGAACAAATCCACATGAACGCCATATCGAATGGTTTAATTAATGCGTTTGCCCTACTGTTAATTCCGATTGGCATTGTTAGTTGGTTATTTGTGCTAGCGCGTACGAGTAATAGAACCGCAGTAAAAGAGTTAAAATCACATACTGCGCTACTTACGCAAGAAGTGGATGCGCACCACAAAACATCTCAGGCGCTTCAACAGGCCAAACGTTCAGCCGAGACTGCGAATAACGCCAAAAGCCGCTATTTAGCGAGTTTGAGCCATGAGCTGCGTACTCCTTTGAATATCTTGCTTGGCTATGCACAACTACTGAGTTCAGACAATAAACTGGACAAACAAACAAGGCAGTATGCAGAGGTACTAAAGCGTAATGGCAAACATCTTTCCGATATGATTGAGGGCTTGTTAGAAATTTCGAAAATCGAGGCAGGACGTTTGGAGCTGCATCGCGACGAATTTAGTCTGACTGCCTTACTCGAACAACTGGTCGACATGTTTTCTATGCAGGCGAAACGTAAAGGCTTAAATTTCGAATTTGAAGCCGCAAGTTATTTACCAAAATTTGTCGCCACCGATAAGCAACGCCTGCGCCAGATATTAATTAACCTGCTCGGCAACGCGGTTAAATACACAGAGAAAGGCACCATCACCCTTAAAGTCAGTTACCGTAATCAGGTCGTGCATTTTACTGTTCAGGACACCGGAATAGGTTTATCTGAACATGATTTAGGCCTGATATTTAAACCATTTGAACGCATTAAGAACCAGAAAACCGAAGCAATTCATGGCTCAGGCCTCGGCTTAACCATCTCAAACGCTTTAGCTGAGATCATGGGTGGTGAAATCTCCTGCACCAGTAAAGTCGATTACGGTAGCGCATTTGTATTAAAGCTGATGCTTCCGGAAGTGAAAGATGGTCGCTCAGAGCCCGAGTTATTAAGTGACGCGGTCACTGGTTACTCGGGTGGACGTAAAACAATTATGGTCGTCGATGATATCGAAGATCAAAGGCAGTTGATGTCTCGCATCCTTGTCCCACTCGGGTTTAATGTTCTTATGGCCGAGAATGCCCCACAAGCCCTAAAACTGGTGAAACAGCATCATGTTGATCTCTTTATGCTGGATATCTTCATGCCACAGGTGAATGGTTGGCAACTGGCAATACAATTACGTAAGGAACAGTTTCGCCAGCCGATTTTAATGCTATCGGCTAATATTCAAGAGCTGGAAACGAATAACCAACTACAACGTTACCATAATGATTACTTAACTAAGCCGGTTTCTGTACCCATGTTGCTTGCTAAGCTCAGTCGTTTGCTCGACATTCATTGGCTGTATGATGCAGCCGATAACCAAAAAGCAGACATTATCGTCGAGAGTGTTCAGGAACAACACCACACTCTCCCGAGTTACGAGCAACTGGTTAAACTACGTGAATACGCAGAGATTGGCTTTATGTCCGGAGTCAGTAGTGAGCTAGAAAAAATCGAGCAGGCTCTGGATGGAAGTCCCGATTGGATTGAAAAGTTTAAGCAAAACCTGCAGGAATGTAATTTCAACCATATTATTTTGCTAATAGACGGAATTATTAATGAGCATTATAACAAGCAATAACATCACGGTATTGGTCGTGGATGACTCACCTGAGTCTCTTAGCATGTTAAACGCCACGTTAAATCAAGCTGGGCTTACGGTGCTCGTTGCCCTTAGCGGGATACAGGCACTCTCTATTATCGAAAAAGTGCAGCCCGATGTGATATTGCTTGATGCCATCATGCCGGAAATGGATGGATTTGATACCTGTGTCAGACTGAAAGAACTTTTACCATCAACTCCTATCATTTTCATGACTGGGTTAAATGATTCGAAACACGTAATACGAGGCTTTGAGTCCGGCGGTACAGATTACATCACCAAGCCCGTGGTTCCAGATGAGGTCTTAGCACGCATCAAAGTCCATAGTCAGTCAGCGCGTCTGGCAAAATCCGCGCAAGCAGCGCTGGATTACGCTGGCCAGTATATTTTTTGTGTCTCCAGTAACGGAAACCTAGAATGGGCAACACCCCATGCCCAAGAACTGCTATCTACACTAGGTGACGATTTTTCTGAAACATGGCTGAAGATCCAACAGGACATTGCGATTTGGTTGATGCAAACCCCCGCAGATGCCCCACTCATGTTGAAACAATTTACGCCTCCTTTAGAAGCCAGTTATGCCGGAGATTACAACCGTATTCATTCACTTGTTCGTATTTCAACGCCCAAACAAAACGGTTCAGAAGAAGATCTCCAAATACATTTAGGCTTAACAAAGCGTGAGTCCCAAGTACTTTACTGGCTATCATTCGGCAAAACCAACTGGGAAATTGCACAGATCTTAGAGATGAGCCCCCGAACAGTGAACAAGCACCTTGAGCAGGTATACAAGAAGCTCGACGTTGATAACCGTACCTCGGCGGCAAGTGTATCAATCAGAATCTTAGAACGAGCTTAAAACGCCATCAACATAACGTCATGTAAGTCACTTTTGGACATTTATAAATGTGCGGTTTTGCTAATTTATCCCATCACGGATAACTTAAGGTATTGTAAAGCTGTACTAAGTAAGTCTGACTGTCCTACCCTTGAGAACTTTTGGTAAGACAGTAAAAGTGACGACGTTATTTGGGTATTGACTGATTATTCGCTAAAACACTTCTGAATAAATTCCAATGCAGCCATCGCCCCCTCAGGGGAAATAGTATGTTGTGTGTGGTCTTCATAACGAGCTTCCACTGTAAAACCTAAGTCAGTCAATTGCTTTTTCGCTTTTTCACTTTCTGACCATGGAATAACAGGATCACTTTTTCCGTGGACGAGAAGCACTGGTGTGTCGTACCTATTTTCATAAGGTAGAGGAGAAGAGAGACGCCCTGAAAACGCTACAATCCCTGCCAACGGATAGCGACTCGTCACTAGCGCATCTAAAGACATAATCGATCCCTGAGAAAAGCCAACAAACACGACCTTATCGCTGTTCGGGTTAATATCTTGCTCCGCGCAAACCCGGCTAATCGTCTCATCAAAACGCTTTCTGGCTTCATAAATTCGTTGAGGGCGATTTGCAGACGTCACTCCAATCAGACTAAACCATTGAAATCCTTCACCACCCTGATCAAAATGAAACGGCGCGTTAGGAGACAAAAATACGGTATCCGGCAGTGCAGGCTTCCAGAAATCACCAAGCGCACTTAAATCTTTACCATTGCTTCCGACACCGTGAAGCAAAATCACAACTTGTTTCGACATAACTTTTAATCCTTTATACCGTTTTATATCCATACTAACCCAAGCCATTGAAATATTCGCTATCCCCTCTCTTCATCGACCGAATTACCTGATTTCTTAAATTTGATATCCGTCAATGACATCTTGATTGATTACTTTACGCTGTTATCAGGTGCCGTTAAGTAACTCTTTCAGGGAAGCCAGCATGACAATAGTACGGACAAGTCACACCCATCCTTTGCAGATAGCTGAAGTCAAAGCCCATTCTAAATATGGTCGCATCGGTATTACATTCTGCCCAGGTAAACATGATCGGTTGGCCATCACTGGCATATGGGAAAGAAACCTCGATGTTGATTTAGATACCATTAAAGCCTGGGGAGCCCATACCGTTGTCACCTTGCTGGAGTCTTCCGAAATGTTTGAGCTCAAAGTGCTCAAGTTGGGAGAAGAAGTGACGCGCAGAGGAATGAGCTGGTGCCATCTGCCGATTGCTGACTATTCCATTCCCAATGCAGAATTCGAGAAAAACTGGCTAACTGAAGGCAAACAAATTAGGCAGTTGCTGCGCCAGGGTGAAAGTGTCTTAATCCATTGCAAAGGTGGATTAGGACGAGCAGGAATGATAGCTGCACGTTTATTAGTGGAATTGGGAGTAGATGGTAAGCAGGCTATTCGCACCGTAAGAAAAGAACGCAGAGGCGCTATTGAAACTCAGGCTCAAATTTCCCTAATACATCGTACTCAACCTATTCTAAATGACGATTCTGACATTCAACTCCCACCTCCTATGGACATAAACACCCTGGAACGTGTCGGAGGTCAGATGGGAACGAACCCCGCCGGAATTTTCCAAAGCAGTCAGGGACAGCGTTACTATGTCAAAGTTTTGGAATCTCCGATGCAAGCCCGCAACGAATGGCTCGCGGCTAAACTCTATGAATTAGCCAGAGCCCCTACTCTCACATACGTTGCAAGTAAAGACCCCTGTCAGGTGATCACTGAATGGGTCGATCTTGATAAAAAGTGCATCGCGCATTTTAACCTCAGTGAATTTAAACAAGCTCAGCAGTGGCTTGCCGTCCATGCCTGGACTGCCAACTGGGATGCCGTAGGATACAGTGGAGACAATCAAGGCTCTGTGAACGGTTCAGTACTGACCCTTGACGTAGGAGGTGCACTCGCCTTTAGAGCTCACGGAGATCCTAAGGGAAAAGCATTTGGCTTCTATGTAGAAGAACTCAACACGTTACGGGAAGATAGAAATAATCCTCATGCCCTTAAGCTCTTTGCTGGTATGAGTAAAAGAGAGATAACACAATCGATAGAAAAAGTTACCTCGATTCCCGATCATCGTATTAGAGAAGTAATAATACAAAATGGAGGCAGTGAGCAACTGTCTACAAAAATGATTGCGCGTAAAGCGGATATGCTTAAACGATTGGTATTGCTGTTGAGCCGTTAATACTGAGTGGCGAGTTTTAAATCGTCCACTAAAAAGTCTAAAAATAAGCGATGCAATTTAGGCTGAAATTGCCGTGAAGCGTACAATGCCCAGATACCCAGTTGGTTTACGTGGTAATCATCCAGAACCACTTGCAGCGAACCTTCCTGTAAATAGTCACGCACATCTGGTAACGGCAGACAGCATAACCCACGTCCGGCCAGCGTTGCTTTCAGCAAAATAGTAGTATCGTTGACTGAATAGTTACTTTTCACCTTCACTTTACATTGATTCTCTGGATTGGTCTTATCAACAAAATTCCATTCCACCCCCAATCGCTTATGCACTAAACAATTGTGATGTAGCAAGTCTTCAGGATTGGTTAACACACCATGTGACTTCAAGTATTCCGGCGTCGCACAAACGACAGATGGGAAATTGGCCAGACGACGCCCAATCAATTGTTCAGGCAACTTATTACCTGTTTCTATCGCAATATCGACCCCTTCTTTTATGGCATCAACGGGCCTATCAAATATATGCAGGTCAACAGAAACATTCGGGTAGAGCTCTAAAAACCGCTCAACACTTTGTGCCAGATATAACTGACCAAATGAGATACTGCAGGCAATCGTAATTTTGCCGTCCAATGCGCTGTGCTGATGCTGAGCCAAATGATACAACTGCTCAGTCTGCTGAAGGATACTCCGGCAAAAAGGCAGTAATTCTTCCCCATTAGAAGTGATACCTAAACTGCGAGTAGATCGATGAAGAAGCCGGACTCCGAGAGACTTTTCTAGCGCAGCAATATGTCTGGTCGCCATGGAACGGGATATATCCAATTTACGCGCAGCCGCAGTAAGACTCTTCTCATCCACAACTGTGACAAAAACTTCCATTGCTATCAGCCTATCCACGTTCTCTCCTTATGTTCGATTTATGCAACAATCTATTGACTGATACCATGTTTATTCAAATTCATCAATCATTCATACTCTCAGCCTGAAACAATATAAAGACAATAAATATCAACATGTACCGAAGGAGTATGAATGATGATAGTCGGTCCTGTGTTGAACAGCTGTGCGATTATATTTGGTGGGATTATTGGCGCTTCAATGAGCCGGTTTATTCCCAAAAGGCTTGAAAGGGGTTTACCAGCAACCTTTGCGTTATCTTCCGTTGCCATCGGTATTACCATGGTTATGAAGGTGCAAGATATCACGGTCGTTGTTATGGCATTTATTCTCGGCACTGCTGTCGGTGAATTAATTTATCTTGAAACAGGAATTGGCAAAGCAGCCACTTATATCCAGAGTAAATTTCAACGATTTCTGCCCTTACCCAGAGGGCTGAGTAAACAAGATTTTTCACTTCAGTTTACCGCTTTGATCGTACTGTTTGGTGCGAGTGGACTAGGTGTCATTGGTGCACTGACTGAAGGGCTAAACGGTGACTATCAGCTACTCGTCGTTAAATCGTTAATGGATTTTGTTACCGCCATCATTTTTGCAATCACGCTTGGACCTAGCGTCGTCTTAATCGCTATTGTCCAATTTACAGTGCAACTCGCTCTGTTTATGGTTGCGAAATCCATCATGCCATATATGGATGCGGAGGTTTACGCTAACTTCTCAGCAATTGGCGGCATCATCATGCTGGCTGTCGGTCTGCGTATTGCAAAAATCATGCACTTCGCAGTAGTAAATTTCTTACCAGCACTGTTCCTTGTCGTTCCGTTCACTTTTTTGTGGCGACACTTTATGTAGATGGAATAGCTTAAGTCAAAGACCCTTGGCTTAAGGTGAATTAACGCCACGTAGCGCAACGTCCTATCAAGTAAAATCATTTATTCTAGAACGCAACGTCAAACAAGCTGCAAACTTTCATGAGCCAAGACCAATCATCTAACTACAAAACCGTCCAGGGGTTAACCCGAGGGTTGTATTTACTCAATATACTCAACCGCCTCGATGGTGGTGCGAGCGTACGTCAGCTATCTGAGTTGAGTGGTATTCACCGAACAACCGTCAAACGTATACTCGAAACCCTCAAAAGTGAGGGTTATGTGCGTTACAGTGATTCTGACAATAGCTTTCGCTTAACCATGAAGGTGCGAGAACTGAGTGAAGGATTTAGAGATGAACAGTGGATCTCTGCAGTAGCGGCACCGTTACTTGGAGGTTTACTAGAAAAAGTTGTCTGGCCTACTGACATTACGACGTTGGATGTCGATGCGATGGTAATCCGCGAAACGACACACCGTTACAGCCGTTTATCATTTCACCGTGCGATGGTAGGACGCCGCTTACCTATCTTACAAACTGCATGTGGACTCACCTATCTCGCCTTTTGCCCGGAAAACGAACGGAGCAACATCCTTACCATTCTCGCGGAACGGGATGAACCCGAGTATCAATTAGCCAGAGAACCACAAGAGCTAGACAAGATACTGCAACATATCCGAGAAAAAGGTTATGGCGAAAATAACCAGAGTTGGCAGCAGGAAAATAAAATCGCTGCCATTGCGGTTCCTATCCATGACGAGGATCGAATACTTGGTTGTCTGAACTTAGTCTACATTGCTAAAGCGATGTCGTTAGACAAAGCAGCAGAAAACTATTTGGCAGACTTACAAGACGTCTCCAGACAAATTGAATCCGGCGTTTCGGAAAATACCATCCGCTTCGGTTATCCTGTACACCAATAGAAAGCAAACTGCATTTAGCATGTAGCGTTTTACCAGTAATACTGCTCGGAAACGACCATTAACGTACACACTGTGTATCATCGTGTGTACGTTTGTTGATATATGAAAACTTGGTAACGCGTTACTCTGCTATCACCAAATTTCTTTATTTAGCACATATGGCTTCCCTTTCCCGTCCATTTTGCTCTTTTCATCTTGATCAACCAAAAACAGTTTATTCTCTTCGACCAGGAATCGATACTCACCGATTTGAAGAATACTACCCGCTTCATTCCAGTTTATGCCTCCCTCTTCCATAACCGTCGCACTCATTTTGTCGAAATAACTACGGCCAAGAGAATAGTGGCCATCATTTTTTAATTCGACCAATAAGTGAGTAGCAGAGCAATCTTCACATGGAACGATTCCCTTATATATTCCATTCCAATCAATTGAGTCACGAGCATTATAATTTGTATTGGTAACAATTGTTTTTTGACTAACTTCTAGAGTTTGTTCCGGTTCTGAATTTGGTAAATTTTTGTCCACACAACCAGTCCCGAAAGCCAAAGCAAGAACAATGATTGAACTATATTTAATCATCAACATTTCCTAAAGTTTTTAAATAATAATTATATAAGAAGGGTAAATCGTTCTATTACACCTTAAGCTAATAGCAATAAATAACACTATCGTTTGATTTTCACCAACATTAACCATTGAAAACAATCAATTATAACGAACTCTGAGTTTAGATAAATACTACTGTTTAACGGTGATTACTCTTGACCTTAAACGTTTTTATTTCATCCTTGAGTTCTTGTACCTGCTTCGTCAAACTGTCATTCTTTGAGGAGTAGATAGCAATCTTATCGAACAACTCTCTGGTTATTTCATCCTTTTCAACAATCATAGTTGTAAGTTGAGCATTCTTCTTTTGCAAATTACTCATCCGCTTAGGAAGTAACCTCAAAACACTCAACACAACTAACACTGAAGATATTAATTGCAAAAATAAGACTATAAAAAATTCTAATGTCATAATTATAATTCTTTTTATAAGGAACTGGATTGTAGCAACTTACAATAACACAGAGAAACAAAATTTAATTTTAAAATGTAACTTCAATAATTTATAAAACTGATAGGATACATAAACAAGACTTATAATATGTATTTAATTTAAAAATCGACAATAAAGCATATATCAACCAATATAATTACTTATATATATTAACAAGTTTAATATGAAACAATAAATACCTCGTGTTATTTATTTGTCCATATAAACAACGTCAAAGGATACATTTAGCACCTTTTAATTCCCATCATTTAGAGAAAAACGATTATCTTCTTTGCGCCACCGAGAAACATCTACCTATCTCGTTAACTCTCTAAGGATTGTATGACTCAACGTGTTCATGTACCGCGTTCATTATCGACGTTTTAATATCCTTTAGGTATTTGGCGTGTGGGCACCACATTGAAAGTGGCAGCTTCATCCCCTCAAGCATTAAGTCGAGTTTCACGGGTTCAATACCTTCAACTTTAAACTGCGGCTTCGTTAGAGCTTTTGGTAACCATGACCATCCTAACCCCTCACGAACCAAGTTAATCACTACCGAGAGTTGGTCTACTTGCTCATTATTGGCTGAAAATATGAATTTCTCTTTCAATCCCTCATCCACAAGCGACTTTAATATAAATTGCCGCTCCGTCACCAATGCATCCACGGCAGAGCGCTCATCCATCTTCGCTAATCTTCCCCCAGCCTGAACATAAGGCACAAATTCAACATGGCCTAAGAAAACTGCGTCCATACTGTGCATCGCACTGCTTTCGTGTACGTTGACCAGTCCAAAATGAATAGAACCATCAACTATGCCTTGCTTGATTTCCGAGCGATCACGCACCAGTAGTTCTACTCGCATTGTCGGAAAATCTTGAGCTAATTGCCTACGGATCAAGTACAAGGCTGCTGGAGGCATAAAACTAGAATATGCGATAACAACACGCTCCAAATCACCATATGAAAGGCTCAACGCAATATTTTCAAATATCCGTGCCTGCTCAACGGTTTTCTTGGCGTAGTGATAAAGCAAATGACCATCTTCGGTTGGCTCAACCGAACGACCTAGTCGGTCAAACAAGGTGATGGCCAACTGATCCTCAAGATTACTGATGACTTGCCCCATTGTTGTTCGGTGCTTATTCAGCTTCACTGCAGCTTTACTAAACGACAATTCTTCATACACAGTGACAAAAGCCAAAAGTTGCTCAAAGTTAAACGTCATATGATTCCCTCACGCTCAGTGACTTATCCAAAAGATACCACTACCACTAATAGTCGTGTCATTGGTAATGGTGAGATGTGACAATCAACCAGTTTCTTGACTCACCCTCTGCCAATCCTCATTTCTAATCTGTTTATAACGCCATAAGCTTTTTCACAGGAAAATCAAACGTAGGCTCTACAAATTCATATTGGCCAGCGATCGTTTCAATCTCTGAACTCCCACTGTCACAAGTTAACTCAAGTACGCCATAAACAGCGTTGGCTGTATGACGAAACGCAGTTACCGGGGACATCCGCTTAACCAAACACGCGGTAAAGACTGCAGTTATTAAATCACCCACGCCAATAAGTTGGGTCTCGAAGTCCAGCATTGGTCTCTGACCCAAATAGATAGCTTTAGGTGTAGCTAGCATCATTGTGAATACTTCATCACACTCGACCTGTAGGTTTTTCACAAGGATGATCTTCGGCCCCAAATCCAAGGCCTTTTTACATGCTTCAACGGCTGATTCAATACTGCTAATCGGAATTCCGGTAAATTGCTCTAATACATATTGAGTCGGTACAATAACGTCCGCCATCAGCATTAAATGTTCAAGCAACGAATCCTTATCTGCTATAGGATCGTTTAACTCCGGGTCGCAGACATAAAGTGATTGACGACTTTTCGCCTTCACTCGGGAAACCACCTCACAAATCGCATCGCAATGCCTGGTTCCAGTCTGATACCCGGCTATCACCGCGCTACAATTTGATAGCTGACCGCTACTGTCCAAACCATCAATCAACATTTGAATATCGTCAGTAGGAATGATGCTCCCGATACATACTTCATCATTGTGAGCACGGTTAGGATCCTGAACGGTGTGAATTTGCCACATGTCCACCCCCATTCGTTGAACCGGAAATACTGTAGAACTGTTCACTAAATACCCAGACACACCTTGTGTTTTAATTGAAATTATACCTTTCATAAATAAACCTGATTTACTTATAGCTGTATGTCTCGTCGTTGAATACTTCGGTCAACAACAACGTAATATCACTCTGATCAGTCCGCTACGTATACTTCGACACTTGAAGCGTTAATAACGTATCCAGCCTTTACGACTTGATTACCATCAACCAACTCAACCGAGGCGTTAACGGAGTCAGTTCTAAGCTCACCACTCACCCAAACTGGCGTATACAAACTTTGCATTTCATGACATCACTACAATGTTGCTCGTTTGGGTGGCTAGTATTGTCGAAAAGCGCTCTCTCAACCAATCGCTTATGTAGGATCGAATCCTACATAAGCGGATGAGCACTATCGTGCAAATCGGAAGAAAGCGATCAACTTGCAGAAAAGAACATGCTAGGGATGAGTGAGCTTTGAAAATACATACGACGATATGGATTGGGACAAATTGAGAACAGAGATAGACCAAACACGAGTTTAGTCTAACGGCAAAGTTTACCTAAAAGGTCAATCCTTCATTTAGATTTAAGTATCCAATTCGACGAAAACGCGGGAATTTTCTTTTACTGATCCTTCATATGTACGTCCAGTTGAGGATAAGAGATTTCAACATTATTCTCTTTGAATAACTGATTAATTTTTTTGTTTACTAAATGGAGTGTTGGTAAGCGATCATCGATTGAGTTGATATGGAGTCGAAGCTCAAACTCCAAACTACTATCGCCAAAAGTCAAAAAGTACACACGCGGCGCTGGAACGCTTAATACAAGCGGGGTGTCTTCCACCGCACGATACAATAAATCTTCCACTAAGTTTACATCCGAGTCATAAGCTACCCCAATAGGAATCACAACCCTGGTAACCGAATCGGTTAGTGACCAGTTGATAAGCTTATCTGTAATGAACACTTTGTTAGGGACGACAATCTCTTTATTGTCCCAGTCGATAATGGTTGTTGAACGAGTTTGAATTTTGCTAACCGTTCCTGAAAGCTCATTAATAGTGACTGTGTCACCTATCCTTATTGGTCTCTCAAAGAGCAGTATCAGGCCAGAAATAAAATTGGCAAAAATTTCCTGTAAGCCAAACCCCAAGCCAACGCCTATTGCAGCAACTAACCATTGCAAGCGCTCCCATTCAACCCCGATAGTAGTGAAGGCGATGGCAATACCAAGCATCAGTATTAAGTATCGAAGTAAAGTGGTAATTGTGTAGCCCGTTCCGGGTGCCAGGCTCATCCTGCGTAAAACTAGCAACTCTAATAGGCCAGGAATATTGCGGATACTCACGAAGGAAACAACCAAGGTAAGCAGCGCATACATTACTGATTTCAAGGTGATATCGACCAGTTCAGTGCCGCTACCCGTAGATGGAGTTGCCTGCCATAAGACAACGTTATCCATCCAGTTGGTTAACTCGAGCTGATTTGACCAAATAGTGGAGATCACGGTCACTAACAAGACTAAACATAGTCCTTTCAACAGCGTCATGGACTGCTCGCTGATGGCCTCCTTATCTAGCCCCTTCTCTTCAGCATCAAATGTTGAAGCTTCTTCAGGCAGCCCTTCATTTTCTCGCGCGATCTTTTCTTCTCGTTTTGCTAGAAAGCGCTGATAACTTAACTGCCTTTGCTCAAGTATCAACCAACGTTCGCCAAGCTGATAAACCAAGAATACGCCGATTAACGCGAATATATTCAATTGTTGAAGTACGAGTATCTTCCACGAAGCGACATATAAACCCAATATAGCGGTCATCATTACAACAAAATACGAACCCAACACTGAGTAATAAATGAAAAAGAATCCTATACCCGATTGAAAAAAGGCAGGCAGATGAGTATTAATATCATTTAAATTGAATGCACTACGGTATAGGACAAAAAGGAAAACGACGATCAATAAAAAGAGGATACGAAGAATTTCGGCATCATTTTCTTGAGCGAGCAAACGGAAGAAGTGGAAGAAAACCAGAATCACAAGTAAAGGAAACATTATGACTCTTACTCGATGATGAATCGTATTACACACCTCCTTAGACCAGCGAAAATGCAGTTCAAGCATCCCTTTCTTTCTACTCAAATGATAAAGAAAGGCCACACTCCACAACAGGGTGAAACTCGCTATCATGGCTTCGTCAAACAAAATTGATGACTGACGAACCCAAATGAACTCGATAAACCAAACGCAAGTGAAGAAAAATGCAGGAAGAATTGATGACGCCACGAATGTAATCGTTAAGACTATGATGCTGTTTGAAAAACTGTCTTTTAACGGGTTACCAAACACCTTTTCTTGTCGCAGTGAGACTAGATCAAGTTTTAATCTCGACCACCAATTTAAAAAAAGCAATATCAGTGAGAGTGCGACGAAATAAACTAATGAAATTTGAATCTGCGGTAAATACACATTTCGAGAGATCGAACTGATTGGAGATGTCACACCAAATAACTTTTTGGTGTCAAGGTTAAAAAGGTTTTCCCAAATCGGCGAGTTACTGTAGGTCCAGACTTGACGCTCTTTAAGAAAGGCTCTGGCTGCTTCCAGAGCAACAGAGTAATCTCCAGACACAGCAATCAAAGTGTCTACCTGATTTGAGAGAGCCTTGTATAAAGAAATCAATTCCTTAAGTTTGTCTAAATCAACATATTGCGCTGAGCTAGAAGTGACTCCACTTGGCAAACTCGCGGCTCTTTCGGCCTTGGTAATTTCGTATATTCTGATGTTTACCTGAGAACGATAGTCTTGAAGACGTTCAATATTTATTCTTTGAGGCAACTCTTGCAGCATTTTCCTCGTGTAAGATCCGAAAGCTGTCGTCTTACTCAGCCAATCCAGATTGCTTTTTATCACCTCAATTTCTTCGGCAAGCGTTGCGTACTCTAAACTTACCCTCTCTAAATCAGAGGACATTTTTTTGATCTCTGATGTAACCTTCTCAATCTCTAATCCAATGTCATGAGAATTTACAACGTAATTTTGGTCAAACTGTATTTCCGTCTCTATGAAACTGTCGCTATTGAAAACTCTAGAGTAGGCAGTGTCATCTTCACTGGTGAGAAGATAGATGGTAATCGACATGACGATCATTGCCATGAATGCAATGATGTATGAATAGATTTCCTTTTTCCTAATCACAAACACCTCTAACAAATACGGAGACTAAGCGGGCTCCATTCATTACAAACGGTTTTACATTCATGAGTGTATTCTCGGTCTGTTCTCCTCAGCCAACACTACAAATATTTCGGTCAGCGCAACGCCCAATTAAGAATGCTTACCTCGTTTAATCTTAGTCAAAGAATCAACTCGTCATTGCCTGATAGGAGCCTAATTGGTTAATTGATGGGAATATTTCATGAGATTTCGATCTGTGTCATTGGCCGACCTAATACGCTAATACTTTCACCAGTGAAAGACCCATACCAAAAGTTCTGAATCAGAGTCATAGCACTGAACTTGCTCTATGTTTCGCCAACCCTGACTTGTAGGATGACATCCTACAAAAGCGATTATCTGCCTTTCATCACTTCCTTTATCTTAGCTTCATCAAACACAACAGAGACAAGAATCATGAACACAATGCCGCATGAGCTGGTATGGGGTGAGATTTATTTCCCACCGTTGTTGTTGGTTATTGGGCTAGCTTACGTTCTGACTACATTGGTTGCCTCATGCGCTACCCGATTAGGGCTGTATAAATACGTTGCATTCCCAGCTCTAGCAGAGCTGAGCCTAATCGTTATTTTTACCGGCATTATTGGTCATTACATCACCATTTTCTGAGGGCAACTTTCCGTGATTAAACGTTATCTCATCACTCTTATTTTGCTGTGTACTGCTGGTACTGTGGCCTATTCCTACTACGAAACCTACGCGAATAATCCGTGGACGCGAGATGGTCAAGTCAGTGCTTATGTCATCTCAGTAACACCACGCGTCACCGGACAGGTAACTAACGTATACGTAGCTGATAACTCAAAAGTTAAAAAAGGTGATTTGCTGTTTGAGATTGACCCAAGCATCTACCAAGCGACATACAACAAAGCATTGGCCAGTGAGAAACAAGCCTCTGCACTGCTGGCTAAAGCGAAAAATGAAGAGCTGCGCGCCATTAATCTCGCAAAGCGTAGCCCGGGTGCCGTACCGACCTTAACTCTCAGCAACTTAGCGAACGCCGTCGAAACTGCAGCAGCAAATGTAGAACTGGCGAAAGCGACGATCGACGAGGCACAACTTAACCTCGACTACACCAAAGTTTACGCGCCAACTGATGGCTTCATTACCAACTTAAATGTTCAGGCAGGTTCGCAAGTGGTTGCCAACTCTCCCGTCGTAGCTCTTATTGATGAGAACAGCTTTTGGATCGAAGGCTATTTTAAAGAAACTGACCTAGCGGGTATTAACCCAGACGACCGAGCCTACGTGACTTTATTAATGCGCGATGATGTGCCTTTAGAAGGCAAGATTAAGAGCATTGGCTTCGGTATCGCTAAAAAAGATGGCATTACGGGCAATGATCTCCTACCTAATGTAAACCCTAACTTTCAGTGGATACGCCTGGCTCAACGAATTCCGGTAAAGGTCACACTTGACGAGATCCCTGACGGTCTACAGCTACGTGTCGGCATGACAGCATCCATCAAAATCATGAAACACTAATAGGTAAATACCATGCTCAATGCCTCTACCAAAGAAGCCATTAAAGTCGCGCTATCTATCGTGATAGCGCTCAGCCTCGCGCTATGGTTCCAGTGGGAAAAACCGTACTGGGCTGCAATTGCAGTAGTGGTTATGGCATTGAACGAGAGCTATGCCCACTCCATTCATAAAGGACACAACCGTGTGTGGGGAACGCTAGTCGGTATCGCTTATTCGCTTTTCTTAATTGGTACGTTTCCCCAGGATCCCTTCTTGTTCCTGAGTTTTCTAACCATGTTTCTTGGATTATGTATTTTTATGTCAAGCGACGAGAAATATGGATACATATTTTCGATGGCTTTTACAGTATGCTCCATCGTCGCTTGCATGGGTCAATTTGATGATCAAACTATATTTCACTTCGCAATATTACGACTTCAAGAAACGGTACTAGGTGTAATAACGTTTTCTGTTGTTTATAGAATTATTTGGCCTATTAATACCGAACAAAATTTTATCCAGAAGTTTGAAAATAGTCGAAATATGTTACTTGAAGCATTAAAAAATAGGCACGACTTTAACATTGAAGCGCTTGAAGCTAATGCGGGAAATATTAATAAGCTATATCAGCTACTAAACTTGCCGTTAAAGGACAGCTATCAACTAAGGCAGCACCGACGAGTCTGGCTTGATCGAGTCAATGAAATGACTCTAATCCAAGAAAGACTGCTGAGTCGAGTGAATAACTCTAATGAAAACAGCGCTGAGTGGAAAGTGTTGGCTGAACAATTAGAAAACTTTTATGTAGATAAGCCTCAAACGTCTCTCATCGGCTTTAAAAACAGCAATAATACTGAAAGTGTAAAAGTATCAATTCATCTGAAAAAACGGACACTTACCCAACATATCAAAGACGATGGACGTAAAGTTTTTCACGGTGTGTCGATGTTCGTAACATCATTACTCGTTTGGATTTATCTCCCGGTACCTGGTGGTTCAATTTTCCCAATGATTGCAGCTGCTTTTTCTTGCATCTTGCCGACGATGCCGCCGAGTATACTCAAAGATGCCTTCTTCGGCGTAATAGGTACTGGAACGGTAATTTTACTGGAGTATGTGTTTTTGATGCCACTAATGACCGAGCTATGGCAATTGGCACTATTCTACTTC
This sequence comes from Vibrio sp. YIC-376, assembly GCF_052353105.1. NCBI lineage: Bacteria > Pseudomonadati > Pseudomonadota > Gammaproteobacteria > Vibrionales > Vibrionaceae > Vibrio > Vibrio sp. YIC-376. Next base: position 396,883 of record NZ_JBBWFK010000001.1, on the reverse strand, counting down.
ATTAACACAATAGTGATTTGGGAGATTTTTTCAGCACCAAAAATGATGATTCATCGAATTCTAGGAATCAATCTATTGGTCGTACTTACCTCTGGTGCTTTAAACCTGACCCCAACATATAAAATTGAAACTCCAATTCTTATGCTGACGAATATTTTAATTGTCCTTCTGATTGGGAAGATATTTTCAGTTCTATTTTGCAAACCTCAGAATTAATAATATTTATATTTAATTCTAATCAAAACCTTTAGAGATAACACATACACATTTTTAATAGATGGGTATTTGACTAACTTGAAGAGATACTATTGTGAAAATAAAAATCGCACTGTCTTTTTTGGCCGTTTTATTTACCCAATTGAGTTTTGCTCAAGATTCATTTTTCCCTATTTGGGGTGATGAAGCTGAGAAGCGAGGCTATTCACTACCCAAGCCTTATGGTCTCTCACTTTCATACATGGATATGAGCAACCCTGTCACGGTTAACAGCATCGATTTGACAGGGCACCCAGTACTTGAGGCCCTTAATATTGACGCCAACCACGCTGATTTTAAAGGCTCAAATATTACTCTTAGGGGAGATGTCTGGATTTTCCCGTTTATGAATATCTACGGCATTATTGGTTATACCCAAGGTACCAGTACGGCAAAAATTAACTCATTAAGCTGTGATACTTCCTCTGTGATTGGTCTCGGAAACAAAACTCTGTGCTCAGTGCTGGATGCGTTAGGAGATGACCTACCGGACAATGCCGTATTTGAACTGGATATGGACGGCGGAACCTATGGCGCTGGTACCACGTTAGCGGGCGGCATAGGAAATTGGTTTGCATTACTCGATATGAACTACACCTACACCAGCATTGCAGCTATTGATGGCAATATTAAAACCTTCGTTGCCGCACCTCGTGTCGGGTATCGCTGGCAATATGATGGTGGACGCGAACTGCGCGTATTTGCTGGTGCCATGTATCAAAATGTTCAACAAGAACTGTCTGGTGATCTAAAGAGCTTAAATCTACCAAAAGAAATCCATGAACTTGTCGATCACCTAAGTCCAGATGCCGGTTTCAATGTCAGTCAAACAGCTGATGAGAACTGGAACGGTGTAGTTGGATTCCAATATGCCTTTAACAAAGACTGGGAAATCTTGATGGAGGCAGGATTTGGGGAACGTGAGACCCTGTTCTTTTCACTAGGACGTCGATTCTAGGAATTGAAAATCATGAAAAAAATACTCCCTCTTGTTTGCCTGTTTATATCTGGGGTAGCCCTCGCCGAGCAGACAGAACCGAAACCAGAACAGCATGAACTGACCATGTATCAGCAGTATCAGGTGTGGCTTGAGAATTTATTGTTGGAGCTGGGCGCAGATGGTCAGTTCGATCCTGAAAAAGGCGTCGACTGGAGTGTCATGCCCGGGCCCTTTTATACTCCGGAGAAAAAATTTGGTATTGGCGTGTCGGCGGTTGGTCTCTATAAACCAGATATCAACGATATGGACTTACAGCCAAGCTCGATTACCATTAACGGTTTTGGGTCGATAAACGGCGCCTATGGGGTATCGATCAATAATGCCAACTACCTAAAAAACGACCAATACCGTTTATTTGTTGACGCTGAATTAACGGATTCTCCCGATGTATTTCATGGCTTTGGGGTTGACGCAGGAATGCACAATGAGCGGGTCGATTATAACCGACGCAGTTATTCCGCCTCCATCACTGGTATGACGCGTATATTACCTAACACCTACTTAGGCCTGGGACTCTCATTTTCCCATAATGAAGCGTCCAACGCCAAACAAGAAAACACAAACACACCTTGGATTGGAGATGATTTTGCGGAATTTCCTGAAACGCAGCGTAACATTGGCGGCTTGCTCAGTGTGACTTATGACTCGCGGGATTTTGCCCTTAATGCATCAAAAGGAAGGCTGATTGAGCTTGAATATCAGAACTTCAGTACTGAATTAGGCTCAGACAATGATTTTGAACGTGTAAGGTTCAATTACAGTGACTACCACGCTCTATCGTTAATTCCTGGGGTTCTGGCCTGGCAGATGCGTGCCGAATCTAATTTCGGTGACGTGAGCTGGGATCAAATGGCGATGCTTGGGGGCGCTGAAGCGCTACGTGGCTATGAACAAGGTCAATATCGCGACAAAAATATGCTTATTTCCCAAGTGGAGTACCGGCAGCCGCTACCCGGTCGCCATGGCATGGTGTACTGGTTAGGAGCCGGCACATTGGCTGAGGAATTTGATCAACTGGGTCAAGACAAGTGGCTTTACTCTGTCGGCGTTGGCTACCGATTTGAAATCAAGCAGCGAGTTAACCTGCGTTTAGATATGGGCTTTGGTAACGATCAAAGCGGTTTTTACTTTGCAATTAATGAAGCGTTTTAACTGAAATGAACCGTTTACTATTTAAACCCTTTTATACTATCGCCTTGTGCACCTTTCTGGCTGGATGCTCATCGACTGATTGGGAAACCCATGCTGTGCCAAGTTCGAATCAGGCCGCAGATATTCTAGCAGGCAATGTGACGACCAGTCAGAATTGGTATTTGGATGAGTCTCGCTTCCCTCAATTGACGGTACCGCAGAACGTTCGCCCGTGCTGTGCATTTGGGGATATGCAGAAAGTTAAATTCGGGCCAGTCCCAGTCCCTTTTTTCCGACTGAACAACATTGTCGAACTTGAGGAGATAGGTCCGCACAAGTTTGCCAGCGGGATATATCACTACACACCGTCATCCTCTTCGGCATTAGGTCATGGCGGCAGCGAAAATAACGGTATCTTATACACGCAGAAAGGCGGCTTTATCGACCTCGCCCATGTGCGCGATACCGCCGATGACACCATGGGATTATTTTTTGAGATACTCGCCAACCTAGGCCAAGCCCATCGTATTGATTTACCTGCCGAATTAGGGCCAAGATATATCGAGATGACCCCGTTCGACGCGTCTTTGCTAACTGATGAGCAAAAGTGGTCTGTTGCAGCTCACCTTGCTGCGCGCTTAGCCTACTTCAAGGCTGAATCCCACGAGATTGCCCAGTGGCACGGCTACGCGAGCTTTTCCGGATGGCCAGAAACGATTTCAGCCTACTCGCTTGAAGATCTCTACTCCAATATGCTGGGAGCGAAAATCGTGCTTAACCTCATTCAACAGCATAAGGTATTGAGCGAAAGAGAATATAACCAAAACGTAAGCTTGCTTCTCAATGCAAGCCTGCAAGAACTTGGTATCGTCGATAAGTCTCAAGCAAAAATGGTATTAGCCGCCGTCGACGGCAAATGGTGGAACTCACAAGAATCGATCCCAAACAAGTACATGGTTCTGCAACGTCACTACGACCTTGGCGACCAACAAACGCCTCATCTGCTGACACCGGAGTTATTAGGTAAACAGAATCTGGGATTGCAGTATCTTGCGCAATCTTCCGCAACAGTCCTGACCTTACCAGTATCCGCTGAGTCACTAGAGCTGGATAACATTGCCAGGTTAGTGCTTGAAATAACACCAAGTTACGCAGATACCTACAACCATATTCCGAAACGTATTTGGTCTGAGCGTATTGATCATACTCAGTTTCCCGTTATTGCGCAGTACGCAGAACGACAGGATAGCCAGGATTTAAAACAATTAGGTATTGCTGATGAGTAGCTTCCATTCTTTCAAAAAAGTGATTCGACTATTGATTGTCCCTCTTCTGTTTACTGGGTTATACGGCTGCGCTAGCGGAAATCAATATAATGAACTGACGTTTGAAGAAGTAGAGGTTTTGTCCTCACATACAGAAACAAAAGCCGAACAAGGCAGCAAACCTAAACTGGCCATCGCCTTTGGTGGTGGTGCGGCACGTGGCATGATGCACCTCGGAGTAATAAAGGCACTGAACGAAGCTGGTATCAAAGCCGATATCGTAACTGGTACGTCAGTAGGGTCGATAGCAGCAGCACTATACAGCAGTCACGCATACCCAGAAATAGAGCGTAAGATGTTCGAATTTACCGAACACGAAATCGTCGATATTAGCCTATCTCGCGAAGGACTAATCAAAGGCAAGGCGCTAGCAAAATGGGTAAACGAGCAAACCGGATACGACGATCTCCGGGATCTCCCCATAACCACAGGCATTGTGGCCACAAATTTAACCCAGAAGAAAGCCGTCATGTTCACTGAGGGTGACATTGGTGAGGTGGTACAAACCTCATCCAGTGTCCCTGGAGTATTTGTACCTGTGCATCACAATAATGATATTTTGGTTGATGGCGGCATTCTGTCACTGGTTCCGGTGTACGCCGCTCGTCAGTTAGGCGCTGATATCGTTATCGCCGTGGATGTATTCTGTAGTTTGCCACCACCGCTGAAATACACTGCTATTGATACCATGGCCAACACCTTCTGGTTACAGAGCTGCATTACAACTAAAGATGAAATTGATAGCGCGGATATTGTCATCGTACCAGAGGCTCCCGATCCGAGTTTAGCGAACTTCGGTGGAGAGACAGAGCGAACGGCAGCCATGATGGCCGGATACGAAGCGATGAAAAAGGCATTACCTTCGCTCAAGCAACGTTTATCAATTTGAAAGAAAATCCGACTTCAATAAAACTAGTTTCGTCGTCTCGTTGACTATTTTCCTGCCTAAGCAATCAAAATCATTTTTGGTATTACGAACTAAGGCAAATTTCTCTGCCTTAGTTCGTAGCTGACACCTATTTAGTGCGTAACTAAACAAAAGCGCTCTATATTCCTCAAACGATTTATATCGCTTCTTTCGCCTTTGCGTGTAGCGATACCGTCTCTTGTTTAACTGCAGCCGTTTCTTTGGACAAGTACACACCAATACCCGTTACAGCACATAACGCACAGAACAGCATCGCAATGTAGTGAGTGTTCGTCCCGCCGCCAGCTTGCTCAAGTAACGCCTGAGCGATAATTGGCGTAAAGCCGGCACCGATCAAGGACGTCAATTGATAAGTTAACGACAACCCGGTGTAACGAGTGCGAGTCGTAAACTTCTCACTGATAAAGGCACCCATTGGCCCATACATGACCGCCTGGATGATAGGATTTCCGATAATAAAGCCCAGCAACATCATCCACGGGTTTTCATGACTGATTAATTCGAACATAGGCCAAATCAAAATCATACCCAGTACAACACCGGTCAGCATAACTGGACGACGACCATATCGGTCGGAAATAGCGGCCATAAGAGGAATGGTGAATATATGCAGCGTATTCGCAATCGTCAGCATTAATAAGGCATCACTGCGGGTGTGACCAATTGACACTGCGTAAGTGAGCGCAAAAGTCGCTAACAGAGATTGAATAAAAAGTGGAGCAATACCTGATAAGGTGCCTAAGCCAATCTCTCTTGATGAACTACGAAATAGCTCAACAATTGGCACGCTGGTAGATTCAGATTGTTGTGCTTCTTTAGCCTTCGCCTGTTCGAAGTCCGGTGACTCAGTGACCCTGTGACGTAAATACAAGCCGATCACGACCAGTAATGCCGACAACAGAAAAGGTATACGCCAGCCCCAACTCATAAACTGCTCTTCTGGCATTAACGAAAAACCGCCCAAAACCAGAGTCGCGAGTACTGCGCCAGAAGGCCCGCCTGATACAGCAATACTTGCGCCCAAACCTTTAGACTTTTTACCCGAGTGCTCCATCACCATCAGGGTTGCGCCAGCCCATTCCCCACCGACTGCCAAACCTTGCAAAATTCTCAATGCAAGAAGCGCGATGGGCGCTGCGATACCAATGGTTTGGTAAGTCGGCAGCAAGCCAATCAATATAGACACGATCCCCATCACCATGAGAGTGATAAATAAGATCTGTTTACGGCCATATTTGTCGCCGAAGTGACCAAAAAGAAGACCACCTATTGGCCTTGCGATATAACCTGTCGCTAAGATAAGAAACGACAGAATGGTACCCAGACCTGGGTCTAAGTCGCTAAAGAATAATGCTGGAAACACCAGACTTGCTGCGCTTCCGTATAACAGAAAGTCATAGTACTCGACCGTTGAACCAAGATAACTTGAAATCACCGCACGGCGGCTTTCACGTTTTTTCTGTTTCAACTCTGCTTCACGTATTGGATTAGACATATTCCTCACTCCATGTAGGGATGGCCGGTATCAGTATGGAGTACCGGCTCTTAATATTTATTATTTAATGAGTGTTTTACAGAGAGATCGACTATCGGTTTTTCAGCAAATCAAGCGCAACGTCGACGATCATATCCTCTTGTCCACCGACCATGCGTCGCTTACCAAGCTCAACCAGAATATCTACTGTATTTAAACCGTAACGTTCCGCCGCACGCTCAGCGTGACGCAAGAAGCTCGAATAAACACCGGCATAACCAAGTGCAAGCGTCTCACGGTCAACACGAACCGGGCGCTCTTGCAGTGGTCGAACGATGTCATCCGCAGCGTCCATCAATGCATATAAATCGGTGCCATGGTTCCAGCCAAGTTTGTCTGCTGCTGCGATAAAGGCTTCCAAAGGTGCGTTACCTGCCCCCGCGCCCATGCCTGATAAACTCGCATCGATACGATTACAGCCTTCTTCAACTGCCACCAAACTGTTGGCAACGCCCAAGCTCAAATTGTGATGAGCATGAATACCGGTTTCTGTTTGCGGGTCCAGCACCTCTTTCAGGGCGCGGAAGCGATCACGAATGTCCTGCATGGTCATCGCACCGCCCGAGTCCACCACGTAAATACAGGTAGCGCCGTAGCTTTCCATCTTTTTCGCTTCCAGAGCTAAGTTCTGTGGCGAGGTCATATGGCTCATCATTAAAAAGCCAACCGTATCCATACCTAGCTTGCGAGCATGCTCAATATGCTGACGCGATACATCCGCTTCGGTGCAGTGAGTCGCAACACGTACGATTCGCGCGCCTGCGCTATAAGCATTATCAAGATCGTGAACACTACCAATTCCCGGTAGTAATAATGTCGCGACTTTTGAGTAACTAAGCTCTTCTGCAACCGCTTCAATCCACTCGAGATCGGTGTGAGCACCAAAGCCATAGTTGAAACTAGAACCTTGTAAACCGTCACCGTGAGCAACTTCGATTGAGTCGACTTTGGCGCGCTCAAGAGCACGTGCTATCGACTTCACTTGATCAATGGAGTACTGGTGACGAACCGCATGGCAACCATCACGCAATGTCACATCTGAGATATACAGTTTTTGTTCATTCATGAGGTTATTCCTTATTGGTTCAGACACGATTGGGCGATACGTTCTGCAGTCGCCATTGCAGCACAAGTCATAATGTCGAGGTTGCCAGCATAAGCAGGGAGATAATGAGCTGCCCCTTCAACCTCAATAAAGACCGATACCTTAAGTCCACTGAACTTACCGTAACCCGGAAGCGTAACGGGCTGATCTTCCGGAATCGCTTCAAACTGAACCGCTTGTTTTAGACGATAACCCGGCACGTAACTCTGCACCGCGCTGACCATTTCTTCGATTGAAGCGCGGACTTTGTTTTCATCTTTGCTGTCGCATAGTACGTGGACAGTGTCACGCATCATCAGAGGTGGCTCTGCTGGATTCAGAATGATGATCGCCTTACCTTTCTTCGCACCGCCTACCGTTTCAATCGCTTTAGAAGTGGTTTCGGTAAACTCGTCGATATTAGCGCGAGTACCTGGTCCTGCCGATTTACTGCTGATCGACGCAATAATCTCTGCGTAGTGCACGGTGGCGACTTGCGCTACAGCCGCGACAACAGGAATCGTTGCCTGACCGCCACAAGTGACCATATTGACGTTATTCTTCGACAGGTTTTGCTCCAGATTCACGACTGGAACGCAATAAGGACCAATTGCTGCCGGGGTCAAATCAATGAGTCTGATGCCAGGTTTTACCTTGCGCAGAATGGCATCGTTACTGATGTGCGCGTTGGCCGACGTCGCATCAAAAACGATATCGATATCATTAAACTCCGGTAAATTAATCAGTCCTTCCACACCCTCATGCGTGGTTGTCACCCCCATTCGACGTGCTCTGGCCAGGCCATCCGATTCCGGATCAATCCCAACCATCACACTCATGGTCAAATGTTGGCTATTGCGAAGCACTTTTATCATTAAGTCAGTGCCGATATTGCCTGAGCCAATAATCGCTACCTTCATGGTTTTCATTTTTCACTCTCCTTTTGTTCTGTAAAGGAGACTGACACGCGACCAACTCCTGTTATTTCGGCATCAAATTTGTCACCCGGCTGCACCGCTGCCATTGGGCCCAATGCACCCGTCAACACAACATCACCGGCACGCAATGGGTCGCCAAAAGCACTCATGGTACGAGCCAGCCAAACCGCCGCATTTAGTGGGTTACCAAGACACTCGGAGCCATCACCTTGAGAGACGACCTCGTTGTTGCGTGACATCGTCATCGTTGCCCCGCGGAAATCTAGGCCGTCGACTGTTCGAGCTGGCCCGCCAAGTACATACAAACCACTCGAAGCGTTGTCCGCTACGGTATCAACAAACTTAATATCCCAGTCACGAATGCGGCTACCAACGATTTCTAAAGCAGGTACAACCCAACCAATCGCATCCATTACTTCGCCAATAGTTGGGTCACTTTGCGGTAAGTCTTTCGCCAAAATCAGTGCGATTTCCGCTTCAATTTTTGGTTGCATTACCGCTTCATATGGCACTACTTCATTGTCGCCGACACACATATCGGCGAAGAGAGTGCCGAAGTCAGGTTGATCAACGCCTAACTGCACCTGAACTTTAGGGTTAGTCAGACCGATTTTACGCCCTACGATGCGACGACCTTGCTCGACCGCCACAGATACATTCAAACGTTGGATAGCGTAAGCTTGCTCTACACCAGCGCCTTCGATCTCGTCACGCAGTGGTGAGATTGGCAGGTTTTGCTGCTCGGCTTCACGCAGTCTTTGCGCCAGTTGTTCTATCTTGTCAGACATGACTCTCTCCTTAATGCTGAATGAAGTCGACAACCAAACGGTTGAATGTGTCAGCATGTTCCCACTGAACCCAGTGACCACACTGGTTGAAAACATGCAGTTGCGCCTGTGGTATACCCGCCATCAGGCGTAAGCTGGTATCGAAAGGTACAAAACGGTCTTGGCGACCCCAAACTACCAAGGTATCGGCTTTGATCTCGCCTAAGCGCGCAGAGAAATCCGGGAATTGTTTTGGATTGGCTTCAAGACTTTTAACAAAGTTGTCGAGGTGATCCTGACGAGCAAGAATGTTATTCAAACGTGTTTGGAACAACTCTTCGGTGAGATCGCTGGTATCGAAGACGAAGATATCCATCATCGCTTTCAGGTTTTCGATAGTTGGATCGCGGTAAAGTTGATTTAGGCGCTTAATACCTTCTGCTGGCATTGGTGTGAACAAGCTTGCACCGCCAGTTCCGCCGCCCATCAAAATCAATTTACCTACACGTTCTGGGTATGAGAGAGTAAAAGCGACAGCTGAGTGTCCGCCCATGGAGTTACCGATTAAATGCGCACGCTCAATATCCAAAGCGTCCATCATGCCTTTTAATGCCGTTGCGTTTAGGTCGGAACGAGATTGAGTAGAGACTATTGAGTCACTCTTTCCCCAGCCCGGGCAGTCAAGAAGGATGACACGATAACCAGCATTGACCAGAGTCTCAATATTACGGTTAAAGTTAGCCCAGCCCGTAGCGCCTGGCCCTGAACCGTGTAGCATCACGACTACTTCACTTCCGACCCCACAATCGTTGTAATGCAGTTTGAGGTTGAGGTCTCCTTCCTCAATATGAACAAATTTGCTTGTCTCTTGCTCAGTAAAAACTAGATTAGACATTCCTATACTCCTCGTTTACAGCTTTAGCTTTTTAAGTTTTTTGAAGTGGTTGCACTCATAGAGCCAAATCCGGCGATCCACTCAGGTATCTCGCGGTAATAGCAACCTTCGGTTTTGTAAGGTCCATAAGCAGATAGTGCTGCGAATGCCGCCACCCAGGTCTTCACTTCATGAGTAGACTTACCGGCAATATCTGACAGATCTTGATTGTTCATCGCATCCAGTTTGCTGATTTGCCCGCTGGCTAAATCTTGCATAAAGGCGCAGTCCCATTCGGGGTTTAGTGGGTGTAGCGTGTCTTGGTCTTGAGCAAATTCAACGGCGGCATTAATGACTCGTTGGGTACGGGCAATACGCTCATCCTCAGGAAGATAGCGACCGCTGCCTTTAAGCCGGTCTGCGATATGCTCGTCGGCAGTGGCTAGCTCAGGTACTGGCGGCTGGTGTGATAAACCGCCGGAAGCCAGAAATAACACGCGCTTGTTTAAGCTCTTGGCGTATTCACCGATGGCTTCGCCCAGTAAGCGGGCTCGCTGGAAACCTGGCATTGGTGGTGCAACACCATTGATAAACACCGGGATAACCGGAACTCGATCCAGACTGCCTAATAAAAACTCAAGAGGTTGAGCGAAACCGTGGTCTACTTGCATGTTGTAAGAAACCGCCGCATCCACCCCTTTAGCCAGCACGTATTGTGCACACCCTTCAGCGAGTGATTGAGGTACGTTTAACGGTCCCGCTAAAGTCCCAAAATCACCAATCGCATGAGCGGCCATTCCGATACAAAACGACGGCATAACATCATAAAAAAAGCCGTTGTAATGATCAGGCGAGAACAGGATGACTAACTCCGGGTCAAATTCATCGATGCGTTGTTTGGCGTCAGCGATAACGCTATTAACTTCATTGATAACCTCCTGAGCGGGGTCAAAATGACCGACTAGCGGTGTGTGCGACAAACAGTGCAAATAGACTTCACTCATATCACGCTACCTTCTTGTCGTGTGCACCTACTTTCGATGCAGTTTCACGCTGGACAGTTGTGGTGCTTAGCGCTTTACGTACTTGTTGGCACACTGAGTTGATCGACTGCGGAATTGCAATACTCGCAACGAATCGGTCAGGTCGGATAATGGCGACAGAAGCTGGATAGCGACCAAACCAGTCTTTAAGCGCATTGGTTTCATCTCCGATGCATACCACGTCAGGGTGTGTCTCTAACTGTGACTTGAGTTGAACGGAAGGAACCACTTGAATGAACTTAGTTCCCAACTGTTGCCAATGTTGGATCTCTTGTTCGCTCAGCCCCTGCATTGGATCGGTGCCCCATGCGATGATTGCGAAGTTTTGACCAATGACATCATCAAGCTTGGTGATCTCATTTCCTACACGAACCACTGGCTGGATAAAGAGCTTGCCCACCGGTGAGTCTTTAAGTGCCGGCTTTGGTTCAACAACCACACCCTGATGATATCTAGGCATTGGTTTAAAACGCATTTCGACAAAGTAGCGCTTAACCGGTGGCACATAGTTCAGCAGCCAAGATACGCCATCACGTAACGTTGCCTGCCATTTTTTAGGTGGAGCCAGCACCTTACCAGCCAGAACAGACAGGTCGATCATCGCTTTTGCGTGGTCACGACGTTCTTGCTGATAGGTGTCTAATAAGCTTGGATCTGCCAATCCTTTAACCACTAAAGAGAGTTTCCACGCCAGGTTATTCGCATCACGCATACCTGAGTTGTAACCCTGTCCCTGCCAAACTGGCATAATGTGTGCCGCATCGCCTGCAAGCAGGACTCGACCTTCACGGAATTTGCCAGCAAGACGTGCATTGTGTGTATAAACACGCTGGCGGATGAATTTGATATTTTCCGTTGATGGGAGAACTTTGCTTAACAAGCGGTTCATGTTTTCTGGTTTGCTGAGCTCCTCTTCGGTTTCACCCGGCATCACCATAAACTCAAAGCGACGAATACCTTGTGGTAGAGCAGCTGACACATATGGACGTTCAGCGTCGCAACATAGATAGATGTTAGGCGTTCCAATTGGATCGTTTTCCAGATCCATTACGATCCATTGGTTTGGTGCGGTTTCACCATCAAACGAAATGTTTAAATTACGACGGACAAAGCTGTTGCCTCCATCACACGCAATCATGTATTTCGCTGAGACTTGTTCTTCTTCACCTTTGTTATTGGTGAGGTTTGCCCATGTACGTTCATCGTCCTGGCCGAAATTTACCAGCTCTCGAGAGAACAACACGTTGACATTCGAAAATCGTGCTAAGCCATCATAAAGTGCACGATCGGCTTTTGGCTGTATAAAGGCATTTCTTCTCGACCAACCAAACTCGTTAGTATTTGGTTGAATGTCTGCGAAACAACGGCCTTTAGGGGTCAGGAAGCGCATGGCATGATATGGGGTTGTGTAAGGTACAACTTCTGAAGCTAACCCTACGGCCTGAAACGTTCTTAAACTTTCATCATCAATACCAATCGCGCGAGGGTAATCGATCAGCGTAGGCAGTTGTTCAATCACAGTTACGTTAATGCCTTGGCCGCCAAGATAGTTTGCAATCATTAAACCGACTGGACCAGCCCCAATAATCATGACTTCTGAATCATAATAGGCAGTCGAGACCGTTTTTTGGGAAGTGGATACTGTCACTTTGAATTCTCCAGGTACGTTCAAGTTATGGGAACCCTATTTGACCAAGTAGATCGCTAGGGAAAGGCCTACTCATTCGCGTTCTGAAGGAGTTAGGCAGTGCAAATGTTTTTATTTTGTTACTGAAACGTACATCCAGAGCCACTATATCCACAACAGCAACTCAACTTTACGTGCACAAAGTGCACATCATTGTTTTATATTTACTTTTCATATTTACACCACGGAGAAACGGGCTTTTAGCTCACCAGAACAGGCAAAATCTCACTAATATTTAGTGATGGAAATCTCGAATTTTTAGCGACAAAGTTACATCTATGTAACAGCTAGGAGACAAATAATGATGAGTAGTTGTAACGCGAAACGAGGGGTAATCCCGTTCACTGAACAGTAAGCAGAATATTCCAGTCTACCGTCATCCTGAACAGCAACGAAGGAGCGTGATTCAGGATCTTCTATCAGAGCACTTGGTGATCAAAGGCATTTCTCTATATTCTCAGTGCGCGGATACTAGATTCCTAGTCTCGCTAAGGCTCGCTGGAATGACTCTATAAGAGTCGTTAATTGACTGGTATTAAAGCAGAAGTGTCAATTTTGTTAGAAAGACTAAGAAGTGGTGGAAAAGCTTGTCGGATTGCTGATGAAGTGAGTTTTGAAGATAAGAATTAAGGATGCGTTAAAAATAATAACAACGCGAAAAGCTCCAGGGCTGAAGCTAAAAAAATGGGCCGACACGTGTTTGTATCGGCCCAGTTAAAGATTTGCATAGTCTGTATAACGAAGTGAAACTACAGCAAGAATGCGCCGTATGCGAGGCTTGCACAAATGACATAGGTTGGATGAACTTTGAGTTTTTCCAGACACAGACCCGCCACAGCAAACAAGAACACAAAATGCCCCCAGCCCGCCTCACTGCCAGAAACAACCAACTTGTAACTCAGTAGAAGCATCAACGTGAAAATGATTGGCAGTACCCATGCTCCCAATGCTTTCACTTTTGGCGAATTACGGTATTTGTACAGCACACTCATTGCTGCAATCATAATAATGATTGTCGGGGCAACCGTAGCAAAGATAGCGATAAATGCCCCTAACGTTCCGCCTACTTCGTATCCTATGTAACCGGCCATTTTTGTCGCGATAGGACTTGGTAAAGCGTTACCTAATGCCAGAACTTCGGCAAACTGACTGGCATTCATCCATCCATATTGACCAACAACTTGTGCTTCGACCAATGGAATGATCGCAGGTCCACCACCGTAACCAACGATGTTCGGAATAAAAAATGCTAAGAAGATATCGATATAAAGTTGCATGTTTATCCCTTTTTACTTTCTGCTTTTAGACTTTGTTCGGCCACGCTTGGCTTCGGGTCAGGCTTTACCAATACAGCCAGTAGTACCGCTCCGACCACCAATCCTGGATGAATACCCAGGACCACAATAAACAAAATAGACAGAGCAATACCAATGCCCGTAGCGAGCGCGCCAAGTGCTTTGTAACCTTTAATTAAAAAGTCATAAGTGAGCTTGGCCATCATCCAGGAAACCACAGGTAATACACCCTGTGCCATGCCCGCCACCCAAGGCTTATCACGATATTCGTTTAACAGACCCAATCCGGCGATCATTACGATGATGAGCGGGATAATCGTCATGATAACCGCATTAAGGCATCCAATCTTGCCTCCAACTTTATAGCCAATGTATCCCGCCATTTTGGTCGCGATAGGACCAGGTAACGTGTTACCGATGGCAAGTACGTTGGCAAATTCGTCGTCGGTCATCCACTTATAATTGTCGACTACTTCTTTGTGAACCAAAGGGATCATCGTGGGGCCGCCGCCGAACCCAAACAAGCCAATGCGAAAAAAAGCACTGGCTAGATCTCGTTGTGTCTTCATCGTTCTTTTCACCTTTTAATGTACAGACTGACTATGTATCAGTCGGTCAATTTATTGTTTTTTATAAACCGTTTGCTCTAGCCAAATCATACCCGGGTCTTTTAACCACTGGTTTCTTGGCTGAGTTAACATGGCTTCAATGTCATTTAATTTGAAATGTCTATCATCATAAACACAAACGAACACTTGGTCGCCATCCAGCAACTGATGGTCTTCTCCATATGATGTATAACACGGTGCACCAATTGCAACGGTGATTTCACTCGGGTGATTAGCCTGAGTGAACAAAGTTTGAGTATTATGCAACGCGCCATCATCAGTTTGATTGTTAATCGTCTCAACCAGCCATTCGGTCAACGATTGGTAGAAAACGTTATACTCTGTCACAGAGACATCCTGACTGCACAAGTTCCATTGCCCATTTCGACCATGAAAACCGCACAATCTCAGATGATCAAGTGCTGTCTGCGCTGAAAATGAATCAATAGTCAGATCCTGTTCAGCGATTCCTTTACTAAAGGCACCCCAATTTTTCTTCTCTGCTAGCTTGGATACCGCTTTGTTTCGGTAGGTTGCATCGTTGATCAACGTCAGCGCAAAAGGGGTAAGCTCGGCAACCTGACCTTGCTCTGTATAGATCACGTCGCACTTAATCGCGATTTCGGGCTCCATCTGAACCTTGGCATCCGGCTCTTCGGGTAATACCAATTTCGATGAACTGAATGGCATCTGACCAAGATGAGATTCACCTAGTTGGCGAACAAACATAGGAAACAGCGCTCTTGGGCGCTGTGCTTCGTGCTGCTGTGCTTTTTGTTGTTCGCTGAACGCGGATATCTCACCCGTTTGTGCCAGATAACCCGGAGAGTTTCCTGCAATACCAAGCACAACAGAGTGAGTCAGTTGTTGTTTAGTTTCCATCTGTTTTGCGCTCCTGCTGGGCAAGAATCATTTGCGTTAAACACTCTAAAGCAACCGCAACGTCATCCTTTTGAACACTTTCCAGTGGATTGTGACTAATGCCTTTATCGCAACGGACAAACAGCATTGCAACTACTGTTAGGTGCACCATCGCAAGTGCATCATGTCCCGCGCCACTTGGCAGGAATACCGGTTCAGATTCAGTTACTCGATATACGATGTCACCCCACTGACTTTGCAGCGAATCATTACACGGCACCGCACTGGCTTGGTACAGTAGTCGATTGGTAAAGCTTACCTCTCGACGCTCCGCAATCGCGTTAAGTGCAGTAAGCAGATCGTCACACGAACGTTCTAGTTGCTCCTGTTCCAAGCTGCGGATATCCAGAGTAAAGTTCACTTCACCAGGAATAACATTCACCGACCCCGGCGCGACTTCACACTTACCGACTGTTGCAACGACTTTGTTTGCAGTGGCACTCTGTTCAGTTGCATAGTTTTCAATCGTTGAGATCATTTCAGCCACGGCGCACAACGCATCCAAACGCATGCCCATAGGTACTGTGCCTGCGTGTCCAGCCAAACCTTTCACCTGAAATTGAAAACGTTTTGCGCCAGCGATACCAGTGACGACACCAACAGGCTGGTTTTGTGCTTCAAGTACCGGGCCTTGCTCAATATGTACTTCCAGATAAGCCAACACGTCTTCTGGCGATCGGCTATCTTTCCCTACATCTTCCGGAGATAAACCAAACTCAACCATTGCCTGTGACATTGTCACGCCATCTTTATCTCTAAGAGACAGCCAATTTGAGTCAAATACTCCGGCCACAGCACTTGAGCCTATCAATGTGCTGTTAAAGCGAGTGCCTTCTTCATCGGCAAAAGCGACCACATCGACATGGAATGGAAGCTCAATATTCTTAATCTGCTCTAGAGCGGAAATACCGACCAAAATACCTAAATTTCCATCGTACTTCCCAGCATCCGCAACGGTGTCACTGTGAGAGCCAATAATAAGCGTTGGCATGGTAGGGGTGGAAGAGACCTTCCTTCCCCACTGGTTCCCAACACTGTCCTGCCATGTTTCAAGCCCGGCTTGCTCCATCCAAACGCTAAGTTGATGGTGCGCCTGCTTATGCTCCGGCGATAAGTAGGTGCGTTTCAATCCACCTTGCATTGAAGTAAACGTAGCCAGTTGGTCAGCACGTTGCATAATGTGTTGGGCATCCAATTTACTCATCCTTGATTCACCTTCTTATCTCAACGGTGTTACACATAATGTTCCATGGCTGCAATCACTGCTTGTCCCGGAATAACTTTCGCTTTGTTACGAATAAGGATCGCTTCCAGCGCTGCAAGCGTCGTTAACACCGCTTCTTGGCGCGCGTTGTAACCCATCGTGCCGATGCGCCAGATTTTGCCGTCCAGCGGACCGAATGACGTACCAATCTCAATACCAAAGCTGTTAAGCAGCTCCTGACGTACTTTGTTGCCGTCCACTTCTTTAGGAATGTAGACGCCCACAACGTTGTTCATTTTGTACTTTTGGTTGCCAAACAACTCTAAGCCCATCGCTCGCAGACCACATGCCAATGCATCACCCGCAGTTTTGTGGCGAGCAATCACGTTGTCTGCACCTTCTTCAAGGTAGATGCGTGCACATTCACGTGCTGCGTAAAGCATGCTTGTTGCTTCAGTGTGATGGTTAAGACGCTCAGGGCCCCAATAATCCATAATCATCGACAAATCGAAGTAGTTAGAACGAATGATTTCTTCTTCACCCGCTTTGTGATGGTCAGCTCGGATGCCTGCTTCTACGTGCTTACGGCGATTGATGAGATCAGCGCATTGGTCACTCAACGTGATCGGAGAGCTACCGGAAGGACCGCCCAGACACTTTTGCAAACCAGCTGATACCGCATCAAGATGCCATTCATCAACTTTTAGTTCATTACCAGCAATAGACGCTGTAGCATCACAGTAGAACAACACTCCATGACGTTTACAGATTTCACCAAACTCTGCCAATGGCTGGTTCATGGTTGTAGAGGTATCACCTTGTACCGTTGCCAGTAACTTTGGCTGAAATTCTTTGATCGCTTTTTCGACCAACTCTGGTGGACACACTTCGCCCCACTCGATGTCAATCGTCTGTACCTTTGCTCCAACGCGGTTGGCGATTTCACAAAGAAGGTGACCAAAGCGACCAATAATTGGGATTAGTACTTTGTCTCCCGGTTTAAGCACTGACACCAAGACTGCCTCAATGCCAGAACGAGCCGTACCATCGACTAACATAGTTTGTTGGTTTTGCGTTTCGAATACACCGCGATACAGCGACTGAACTTGCGTCATGTAACCCGTCATCACTGGATCGTACTGACCAATTAAAGCCTGTGAAATAGCTTGGTGCACACGTGGATAGGCATTAATTGGGCCAGGACCCATCAACAAACGTTGTGGTGGGTTCAAAGTTTCAAATAGCGTTTGAGTTGTCATTATCTCTCTCCTAAAAATATATCGCCATCGCTGCGAGGATCACTCGTTGCGTCTGCCTGTCCTTGCTGATCTAGGGTTATTGCTCCCGCGTGTCCCATCAGCTCACTCAAGTTTTCAACCTGAGTTACTTGGTGGCCCATCTGCGTTAATGTATGCCCGTATTCGCTGTACAAGTCTTCTTCAAGTCTTAAATTGTTCGTTGCATCACCCCATGTTCTGCCCAACAGCCATCGAGGCATAGACACGGCTTGTTGCAGCGACATGTTTTGATAAATGTGTCGGCTGAATAAACACGCCTGAGTTTGTGGTTGTCCTTCTCCACCCATGGTTCCGTATACGATGCGTCGACCATCTTTAAGCTCCGCATACGCTGGATTTAGCGTATGAAACGGCTTTTTACCCGGTACTAAAGTATTGTGGTGTTCGGTATCCAGTGAGAAGCTTTTGCCTCTGACATTCCACATAATCCCGGTCGAAGGAAGTACAACACCCGAGCCAAACTCCCAGTAAACACTCTGGATAAAACTCACCATAGTGCCGTATTGATCCGTTGCGCCCATCCAGATGGTATCACCCGGTTTTGCCAGATGAGGCCATGGCTCAGCTTGTGTTAATGAGATACGTTCTGCGCATTCAGTGACTACGGTGTCATCTAAGTAGTCCTGCAGTGGCTTGTTTAAATAGCGCTCATCAGTGACCACTTTGTCACGGATTAGAAATGCTTGCTTAGTGGCTTCGACCAACAAATGAATATGGTCAAGTTCAGAATTTGCTTGTGATGCTAAGCGATCGTATATCGCTAAAATTAATAACGATGCTAATCCCTGAGTCGGAGCACCCAGATTATAAAGCTGACCTTTTGATGTATCGACAGTCAGAGGGGTGGTAACCAGCGCATCATGTTGGTGAAAGTCTTCGATAGTTAACGGGCTACCTGCCTCTTGCAACTCTTTGGCTGCCTGCGCTGCAATCTCACCTCGGTAGAAGTCATCCAACCCTGCCTCTGCCAATCTTTCCAGCGTCTTCGCCAAAGCAGGGTTTATGACCGTAGCACCAAGTTTTAGCGGTTCTCCGTTATCGAGAAACAAACGGGAGAATTCGGCTTGGTCTTTTAAGCGCTCAAAAGTTTTTACGCTCGCATCTACAAGACTTTGTGTCACCTCAATGCCGTTTCGTGCTGCGTCAATAGAAGGTTGTAAAAGAGTACTTAAAGGTAGTGTTCCGCCATCGAATTCCAATGCTTTTTGCCAACCTGCTACCGTACCGGCCATCGTGATAGAAGCTTCACCACCTTTTTCAGGCAGTTCAGTTCCTAATGAACGGTAGTAATCAGGGTCGATTGATAATGCTGCGGCGCCACACGCGTCGATCGCGACTGGCGCTTCACCTGGCTTACTGATTAACCAAAAACCATCACCGCCAATACTGTTCATATGAGGGTACTGCACCGCAATCATGGATGCAGCTGCGACCATGGCTTCGGACGCCGTCCCGCCTTTTTCCAGGATTTTTTTTCCCACTTCGGTTGCTTTGTGATGTGAGGCAGTAAATGCGGTTTGAAACACCATTAAAACTCTCCTGTGATTAAGGCCGACGCTGTTGCTATTAGATCGTATTCGCTATTAGCAGAACCAAGTAAAGACACACCACTAGGTCCATTTGCAATGTTTTTCATCGGGATATGAAGTTGAGGGAATCCACTTAAACCCGCGAGACTGGTTAGCCCCATAAGATCAGAGCGATATTGCGCTAAATCTGCGTCTGGAGTCGTGAGCTTAGGTGATTTTCCTGGAGTGGTAGGCAATACCCATAAGGTTTCCTTACCCGCCAGTTGCTCTGCCAACCAAGAGGTAAACTTCGCTTGTTGTTCTTTACCTTCACGATAAGCCTCTGCCGAAATCGTGCGTGCCCAATCCACTCGCTCCTGGATTGCCGGTGCCAACGTATCTTGCCACTTATCCAGCCAAGAGGCATGACGAGCAATAATTTCATAGCCTTGTATGGTTCTGAACAGTGCGCTCAATTCACTGAGATCGTAGCCTGCTTCTTGTAATGCATTGCTGTATTCAAGCTGAATATTTGCACTAGCAGCCCACTGCTTCAATTCACCTAGACGCTCGCTTCCCAATGTCTTCGCCAAGCTCTCATCCAACACAAGAGTTTGCGCGACAGTTTGAGACTGACTTTTCAGATCAAGGCAAGAGTAAACCTTTTCTAACGTCGCTAGATCTCGGCTAAATACTCCTGCAGTATCGAAGCTTTCAGCCAGAGTGAAACTACTTTCTAATGACAATTGCCCCAATGTCGGGCGTATGCCGAAAAGACCACAGTAACTCGCTGGCACACGAACGGAACCGCCAGTGTCTGTTCCAATAGAGAAATCTACATCGCCTTTTGCAACCGCAACAGCACTGCCACTTGAAGATCCACCCGGTAAACAGTCAGGTGCTAATGGATTAACCGGTGTGCCATAATGAACATTGATACCGTTTAAGCTGTACGCCAGTTCATCCGTTTGGACTCGGCCAAGGCACTCAGCCCCTGCGTTTAGAAGAGCGATAATTAGCGGAGAAGTGCTTTCTGCTTTGCTGTGTGTTTCTAACCACTTAGGGTTTCCTGCTCCAGTGACGAATCCCTCGACGTCAAAGAGATCTTTGAATACAAAGCTTAACCCGTTCAGTGAGCCTTGCTGTAAAGCCGGTAGGTGGTCGGGACCTTGGGTACAATAAATACGTTGATCGATTTCCATTCTTCTCATTCCTTTGAAGTAAACAAGCAACCTTAGTTACTTGTTTACTTTATCTTTAAGTTGGCGATCTATTCCATCTAGAGCCATACATAAAGTTGTTTTTATTGTTTCGCTAAAGCCGTTTTAGATACCCAAAACAATCTATTTTGCATCAACTGTTTATACACTACTGCTGAAACCACACCACCGATAAACAACGCATAGTTCGCTAATTCAGTAACAAAGAATGTCGCAATAATTGCCGCTAGACTCGCTATCACTAGCGCGTACACACTGTTCATGTTGATGCCGTTTTTGTACCAATACTGACCTTGTGGTGACTCAGTGTATAGCGATGGGATGTCGATTTCGCCTTTCTTAATAATGAAGTAGTCAACAATGATGATGCCGTAAAGAGGGCCAATCATCGCAGCAAGTACGTCCACTGTGTAATGAATCACTTCTGGGTTATTAAATAGGTTCCAAGGTGTCAGCAGGATTGAACCAAAGGCCGCTACAAAACCACCCATTTTGAAACTGATTTTTTGTGGTGACACATTCGAAAAGTCAAACGCTGGTGCAACAAAGTTAGCAACGATATTGATACCTACGGTAGCGAAAATAAATGTTAGTGCACCAAGTACTGTAATCATACCCGAATCCAGACGTTTCACCGTTTCAACTGGGTCAACAATCATCTCACCAAAGACCGGAATCGATGCTGATACGATAACCACACTGAAAAGAGAGAACACAATAAAGTTCAGTGGTAGACCCAGCAGGTTGCCAAATTTCAGATCTTTGTAGCTCGTACAGTAACGAGAAAAGTCGCTGAAGTTGAGTGTCGGACCTGCAAAGTAACCTGCTACCAATGCTGTTGCGATAAGCATTTGAATGATTGCGTCTGTACCAACAAGTGATTCTTTACCTAGGTTAAAACTAATGTTTTCCCAGCCAGCGAGGTTGATCATGTATGCACACAGAGCAAACATCGCGATATAAATCGCCGGGCCAGACCAATCAATTACTTTACGAATCATGTCCATACCGAACATAAATACGATAGCTTGCAATACCCACATAGAGCTAAAGCCAACCCAACCTAAGTAAGATAAACCTAGGAACGAATCATTCGCTAAACTCTCCATTGATGGGAAAAAGTACAGCAGCAAGATAATAAACGAACTTGATGCTAAGTAAGTTTGAATACCGTACCACACGACAGCAATAATGCCTCGAATCACAGCCGGAATATTCGCACCAAAAACACCAAACGACATACGAGCAACAACCGGGAACGGAACACCCGCTTTTTGTCCTGGTTTACCCATTAAGTTGGCAAATACTAATACAATCGAGATACCCGCCAACAAGCTAATGAACACCTGGATACCATTTAATCCAAGCGCAAATAAACTCGCTGCAAATACATATCCCCCAACACTGTGCACGTCTGACATCCAGAAAGCAAAGATGCTGTACCAGCCCCACTTCTGCTCTTTCTCTGGCGCTAGGTCTGCGTTGCTTAGCCTTGGGCTAACAGGTAATTCCTTTTTCATGTGCTTATCTCCATTTCCAATTGTATACAATCACAAATACAATTAGCGTGCCAATTATGAAAACCCCTGTCATACAAAGCATTAATGAGATTTGCCCTATAAAATAGCCCTGATATCGCACCAAACTTGAACATCCCGCCTCTTTTTGGTGCTTACTATCGAGCATATATAGTCACAACGCCTGTCCTTTTGGTCAAATAATTTGAAGACATAAACAATAAAGACACTATAATTGGCAAATATTTAGGTAAACATTGTATACAATAATGCATGCAAGTTCGTTTAGTGGTATACATATTGCTTTATTAGGTTGGATGAAAAATACGGATCAATTAGCTATGTCAAACGATGAAAAGATCTATCAACAAATATTGAAAGCTATTGTTGAACATAAACTTGAACCTGGAGAGCGTCTTCCAGAAGACAAGCTATCGGAAGCTTTTGGCGTAAGCCGAACAGGGATTAGAAAAGTGTTGCAACGATTAGCACTCGAGCGATTTGTGGTGATTCAACCTAATAAAGGCGCACACGTGAACAACCCTAGTAAGCAGGAAGCTGAAGAGGTGCTGAACAGCCGTATTTTACTAGAACCGCTACTGATCACCGACATTCTGCGTAACTGGGATGAAAAGCAATCTACTTACCTTCGTTCCATAGTAAGTCAGGAAGAAAAAGCGACCCAACATGGTGATCTGGCCGAATCCATTCAGCTCACCGCAAGATTTCATTACGAGCTTGCCAGGAAATCAGGAAATTCTGTCTTGGCGGAGTTCGTAGAGCAACTCTGTTATCGCTCTTCTCTGGTTATCGCGGCGTATGGTTCAAAACATAGCGTGAGCTGTGATTGCGGCTCTCACTCAGAACTTATAGAACTGCTCGACAATTTTCAGGATGAAAAGGCTCAGCAATGGATGAGACATCACTTAGTGGTGATCAAGTCGTCATTGGAGTTGGAATCGAAATCTAAAGAGCCTGTTAATTTTCATCAACTTTTTTGCGAAATGGACTAACACACAATGAAAATCAATTTGATCAACCCAAACACTTGTCAGGGAATGACCGATAAAATTGCGATTAGCGCACAAACCGTTGCCCTGCCTGGCACTGAAATCATTGCTTCTTCACCAGCCAACGGCCCGGAAAGTATTGAGAGTGCATTCGACGAAACACTCGCTGCTGCGGCACTTCTTGATGTGATTCGCTCCGGTGAAGAACAAGGTGTTGATGCGCACATCATTGCCTGTTTTGGTGATCCAGCACTTGACGCTGCACGCGAAATTGCGACTAAACCAGTTATTGGTATCGCTGGTGCAGCTTTCCAGCTCGCTAGCCTAGTTTCTTACCGCTTTGGCGTGGTCACTACCATGACCAGAACGTTGCCAGCCAGTGAACACCTTCTTCAAAGATACGGTTACCATCATTTATGCAGCGGTGTACGCGCGACAGATATTCCGGTATTAGAGCTTGAATCTCTAAGCATGGAAACTTATCAGCTACTTGCTGACGAATGCCGTAAAGCGATCAAAGAAGATGGTGCAGAGGCAATCGTGCTAGGTTGTGCAGGCATGTCTGATTTAGCCAATGAGCTTGCAGAAGAGCTGAATGTACCCGTGGTCGATGGCGTTGCTGCAGCCGTGAAGCTTGCTGAGTCACTACACCAACTCAAACTGACGACATCGAAAAGTGGTCAATACGCCGCACCTTTGGTGAAACCAATCCACGGCATATTCAAACACTGGTCTCAATAATAAAGACAGCCCAACAGCTATCGGATGCTCACCACTAAACGAGCCTATGAGTTGTAAGTCCTGCTTTCGCTCATCTCGTCATTCCAGCGAGCCATAGCGAGACTAGGAATCTAATATCAGCGCGCTGAGAAGTTATACGACTACCCTAGCGTTAACGTGCTCGTAGACTAGATTCTGAATCACGCTCCTTCGTCGCTGTTCAGAATGACGGGATGTTTTGAACATGTTGCTCTGTATTAAGCGAACGGCATTAAGCAACTATCCCGCACTTAACTAAAAAATTATTACTATCAAGGTTTACTTTATGGAAGAAAATAACCCTCGCGACTATATCGGTTATGGAAGAGATAACGTTCCCCACGCTAATTGGCCGAATAACGCTAAGATCGCAGTCCAATTTGTCCTCAATTATGAAGAAGGCGGGGAAAACTGTGTGCTCCACGGTGATGAGCATTCAGAAACATTCCTATCTGAAATCGCGGGTGCTGAAGCGTATAAAGACCGCCACATGAGCATGGAGTCACTTTACGAATACGGCTCTCGTGTCGGTGTATGGCGCATCTTAAACGAGTTTAAACGTCGCGAGCTTCCACTGACCGTGTTTGGTGTTGCCACTGCGCTGCAGCGTAACCCAGAAGTCACCAAAGCAATCGTAGAAGAAGGCCATGAAATTGCCTGTCACGGTCTGAAATGGCTTCACTATCAGAACACCCCAATTGACGTTGAACGCGAGCATATGATCCAAGCACTGGATATCATCGAAGAGCTTACAGGTACTCGTCCAATTGGCTGGTATACCGGTCGTGACTCGCCGAATACACGTGAACTTGTCGCGGAACAAGATGGCATGCTATACGATTCTGATTACTACGGTGATGACCTGCCTTTCTGGACACAAGTTCCAGACAAAAATAAAGCAGGTAGTACACGACCACACCTTGTGGTTCCGTATACACTCGACACCAACGATATGCGTTTCTCATCTCCTTACGGGTTCAGCCACGGCGACGAGTTTTTCGAATACCTGAAAGACCACTTTGACTGTCTGTACGAAGAAGGTGCAGAAACGCCTAAAATGATGTCGGTCGGTTTGCACTGTCGCGTGATTGGTAAGCCGGGTCGTTTCAAAGCGTTAACACGCTTCCTAGACTACATTCAGTCTCATGACGCGGTTTGGGTAGCGACCCGAGAAAACATTGCAAGACACTGGATTGAGAATCATCCGGCTGAATAATTTGCGATAACTCACGTGACGAGCTAATCGCTGCGGAACGAATGTACTGACTATGAATCCACATCGAGAGTTATTTTAAACTCTCGATGTCACCAACTCCTCGATAACCTTAATCCTACCTTTAAGAAGGGGTTGTTAAACTTAGACTGGATTACCCCTCTAACGCCTTAAACGCGGACAAAAGCTCCGCACAAATATACTTGAGCAAGAGATCATTTTCGTCATCACAAGATAAATCTAAGTGAAGTTTGGTCGTATTACCTTTTCCGGTCACTTCAACCAGTAGTTTTCTTTCGTCACCGTTTACTGGGATGTTGAACAACGTCAACAGCGCTTCCGCCTGGTCAGCTGCGTTCTCAAACTCTAAATCATGCTGATATTCGAGGAACACTTCCTGGCCTTTCACTGAACAAGTATAACGGTCGGGTTGGAGATATGTGCCAAGCTGATACTCTAGGTCAGCCATGTGTGCTGCCACAGTAGAAAGACGATTGTTTAATTTACTTAACATGTTGCCACCTATCCTTTCGCTCACTTGTGTAAATTAAAGCGCATAATCGAGTGGTTGAGTTGGACTTTGCTCTAATCTTTAATGATTTATTAGAACCTGATATAAAACTTTCATTTTTATAGTCAAAACTGCTAATAATAAGATCCTCATCAAAGCATTCGTCCGCATTATGCGATAAAGACTTCTAAAACACCTTGATATGTGACCAAAGCGTCGGATTTTCAGCTTGTAAAGCATTACACTTTATGCACCCCCAACAATAAAAAATGTGATTACGATGAAAAACCTTATTTATGACACGCTAGTTAGCCTTGCAAGCCAAGAACCAGAACTACATGCACAAATCCGTCAAAACTTATATGAGCAGCTAGATCTACCTTTCGACAAGCAGCTCGTTTTGTACAACTGTGCACTTGGTCCTGCAAGTTCAGGAAAACTAGACAATAACGAAGCCCTTAACAATACCGTTGAGACCGTTGTTAAGTTGTTAGAAACTCCTGAGCGTTAATCACACGCCACCATAGGCCCTAACTCCCAAAGGGCCTTTTTTGAATCCTTCCCTTATACGGTAAAACAAATTCCGCAGTGCCATCCACGGCCACTCGTCTATAAAGACCAATAATCATAAATCCCACAAAGAATTTTTTAACTGGTACAGCATTCCAATTAAACGTAGCTAAACTGAATTTAATTGAGAGAGAGAAAACTATGCTAGATAGCTGTCTTGAATACCTTTGTGAACGGATGAATCAGTCGATAAACTCGGCTTTTGATTTGTCAGACAACTTAGTCGTCGTGGCGTCCCCTACTGATAGTAATAAGCAAGGAAACGGCGCTAATGAAAATAAAGTCCTTATTTTTATTAGTGGGCTGGAAAAAGATCCATTTTCTAAGGGGGGCAATATTGCTGCATTCCAACCACACTCAAGAACAGCGATATCGAACAAACCGCTCTATTTAGCTGTTTCCGTGGTCGTCGCAGCTAACTTCTCTGCATCTAATTACACGGATGGTCTAAAAATATTGTCCCATCTGTTGGCATTTTTTAATCGAAATCCGTTATTTAATCACCAGAACTCGCCTGACATGCCAGAATATGTTGAGCAAATTGCTATGGAGATGGTCAGCCTTTCAGAAGCACATTTGAGTCACATGTGGAGTATGCTTGGCTCACATTACCTCCCATCTTGCGTTTATCAGGTTCGTGTTGCTATCCCGAACAGTGAAGCACTACTGCTACAGTCAGGGCCACTTAACTTCGTAAAATCTAACCTGCAAAAAAGGGAGCAATAATGTCGAATTATGCGCCCTATGTTTCCTTATCTGTAGACCATGAGTACTTCTCAAACAGCCGTGCAAAAGTACCGATCGATGTGGTTCCAACAAGCAGCACAGTAGAATGGCTTAAACACCACCATATGTTTTTAAAGCCTACACTGAGTGGAGTTTGCATTGTCGCCGACACAGACATGCTAAAAGAGCTTCCAGATCCCAGTTCAGATAGCTTACTGCAATTTAAACTGTTCAGTAATGACCCATTGTTTCGTAACTATACCGATTTACCGCTCTCCACCCCAATGTCTACTGCCCTATTCGAAGTTGAAGCTGACAGTAAAACTTCTCTTTCGGTTTTTCCTAAACAGTGGCTCACGCCAGAAGTGATTCTCAACAACGCACAATATAAATCTATTTCTGAGTTTGAGTTGAGCCAGAACCTAGTGGGAATAATAAATTTAACGGTATCTAAAGCAGACTTCTATAATCAAAACAAAACCATACAATTAACCTATAGCCATACCTATTCTTATTGGCAGTATTATTTTTTGACATCAGATAATACAAAGGAATATCAGATTATAGATTCCAATGGAGAGCATCAATTCGACAATAAAGGGACTGTGATACTTGGTGAGCGGCCTTACCTCGTCTTCCGTTCAAGTGAACCCTTACCTGTATTACATCGATCTGATCTGTCACTTCAACTAAAAGCGAATCACAAGGTTATCTATCGTCGGCTCGCCACCGCCCAGCCTGCACATATAGAGTTTGAGACCGTTAATAACCACGTTCAACGACTCTGTCATATTTATTTAGCATAACTATAAAAACCAATCCCACACTGAAAACAGTGACTTACATTCCAAATTTATCTTAATGACACAAAAATCAATTTGCACATCTAATATTAAATTAAATGCAGTGAAATTTGTTTACTACATTATATATTAGTAACTGACTCGCTATGACAGCAGTACTGAGTGAAGTCTTTCTTTTCTCAGTTTATTGCGAGCATTTGGTAACCATTCAATTCTCACGTTAAGGATTTAACTATGGTTGTAATGAAAACACCGGGCGTTTACATAGTTGAGAAAAATGCCTTCCCCAATTCTGTTGTCGAGGTCGCGACTGCTGTGCCAGCGTTTATTGGCTATACAGAGAAAGCCGAAAATGGCGGAAAATCACTAAGTAAAGTGCCTTGGCGAATCACGTCGATGTCAGAGTTTCGCCAGTACTTCGGCGGAGCCCCGCTACCTACCTTCGAAATCAGCGAAGCCGGTGACGATCCAGTCGTTCAAGTTGCTTTCCGTCAGCAAGACACTGCGTATCAGATAAAGCAGTCGAATACGCGCTATACGCTCTATCACAACATGCTGTTTTTCTTCCAAAACGGTGGCGGTCCTTGTTACATCGTCTCAGTCGGCGGCTATAGTGATGACCTTGATCCTGGTGTTCTCAAAGCGGGTATTGTTCCACTGATTAAAGAGCCGGAAGCAACCATGTTAGTCATTCCTGAAAGCGTTCAACTGGCTGAGGATGATTGCATTAATGTTCAGCAAGCCATGCTTGGACATTGTGGCGGGAAAATGAAAAATCGAGTCGCCATTCTTGATCTCTGGGAAGGATTTAAAGACCGCCAGGATCCAAGTGGTGACTGTGTTGAGAATTTCCGTTCTAAACTTGGTATAAATTATCTGGATTACTCCTCTGCATACTATCCATGGCTCAATACCTCTATTGTTCAAGATAGCGATATAAACTTCCACAATATCAGTAATTTGGATAAATTAGCCGAACTACTAACCAATGAAGTCAATGAAGCATTTAAAGATTTGGATGGTCTCACCGATGACGAACTAAACAGCGGTGGTAATAAACTTCGAGTAACGCGTAAACAACAGATGCTTGATGAAATTGCCAAGTTGAGTACCGATCTATCCGATCAAGAGCAAGTGCTGCTTAACAAAGTGCTTATGACGATCAGTCCGCTGTACCAAACCATAATGAAAGAAGTGAAACACCAACAAAATATCCTTCCTCCCGCGGCGGCAATGGCAGGTATCTATACCATGGTAGATAACTCCAGAGGCGTTTGGAAAGCACCAGCTAACGTCAGCTTAAACGCTGTTATCTCACCAACGGTTAATATCAGTGATGATGAGCAAGAAGACCTGAACGTCACGACTCAAGGTAAATCGATCAACGCGATTCGACCATTTGTAGGAGAAGGCACACTGGTTTGGGGTGGGCGTACACTCGATGGTAACAGTCTGGACTGGCGCTACATTAACGTTCGCCGCACCATGATTATGCTTGAAGAGTCAATCAAACTCGCATCAAAAGCTTATGTTTTCGAGCCTAATGTATCCAGTACATGGGTTTCAATGGAAAGCATGATTGGTAATTTCTTATACGGTATATGGAAACGCGGTGGCTTGGCTGGCGCTTCACCTGCAGAGGCTTATAGCGTGAGCGTCGGGCTTGGTAAAACTATGACTGGCGACGATATTCTAGAAGGTATTTTAAGAATTACGGTACTGGTGGCGATCAGCCGTCCTGCTGAGTTTATTGAAATCACCTTCCAGCAAAAAATGCAAGAATCATAATCACTTAGTACTTAAAAGCGCAGAGGGCTTTTAGTTGTAGTCCTTCGTAACTTTACGAACGAATTGTAGAAAGGAGACTACCATGGCAGATGATGGTTCAGCTCAATCAGAAACCGTATGGCCGATGCCCAAGTTCCATTTTGAAGTTAAATGGGACGGCGGTGCGGGAGCCGACGCAAGTATGGTCGCCGCATTTCAAGAGGTATCCGGTCTGGATACCGAATCTCAGCCAATTGAATATCGTGCCGGAAACAGCAAAGTATTCTCGACGATAAAGATGCCGGGACTTGTGAAAACCAGCAACGTCACGCTTAAAAAAGGCATCTTTAAAAGTGATAACAAGTTCTACGACTGGTTTAGCAAGATTCAGATGAACACCATCGCAAGAACCGCAGTCACCATCAACTTACTGGATGAAAGTGACGGTGTTGTGATGAGTTGGAAACTGAAAAATGCATGGCCGACTAAAGTCACTGGCACAGACCTGAAATCCGATGGTAATGAAGTTGCCGTAGAAACCATAGAATTGGCACATGAAGGTTTAGAAATCACAGCCTCATAGGGCGTATTTGATGGTCTGGTCACTGTGAACGGTGCAGTGGCCAGACTTATTGAATCGATACCGATTATTAAAGGAGAACGACGTTCATGGCAGATGAATGGCCCCTACCCGCGTTTTACTTCAGTGTTGTAATTGGCAACAACCAAGATGATTCGGCTTTTCAGGAAATCTCTGGTTTGGAAGCACAAATTGATACCGAAGACTATCAGGAAGGTGGCAATAATCTGATCTACCATCTCCCTAAAGTGATTAAGCACTCTAACTTATTGTTAAAGAGAGGAATTGCAGACTCAAGCTCAGCATTGGTGAAATGGTGTCAGGATATTTTGGAAGCGCAACTCTCTAAAGCGATCGAACCCAAAACGGTTTCGGTGCGATTACTTGACGAAAAAGGTTCCCCATGTCGGGTTTGGGTGCTTTATAACGCCTACCCCGTGAAATGGCGGGTAGAAGGGTTCAGTTCTACAAAAAACGAAGTAGCGATAGAAGAAATCGAACTGTGCTACAGCAATGCAAGCCGAACAAAATAATCGTCACGAGGAAAATAACGTATGCCTATAGAAATTAAGCAAATGTCGATTCGTTCGAATGTCACGACAGAAGAAAAGCGCGCTTCGAAGAAACAGAAGGAAAATCACTGTGCCGGTGACGATAAAGGCTCTGGTGCGCTCTCTGAAGTTTCATCGCAACACACTGCACAGTTCCAAACCATGAAGTGGATGCACCGCAAACTAAAACAAGAAACCAGAGAACGTTAAACATGGTCGACAAACTAAAAATTGAGTCCATTGCTGCATCCGGAAATACCGCAACCACATTTAATGCCATGCTTAATCCCAATTCAATTAAGCAGGACTATGGGATTGGTTATACCGACGATCCGTGTAAACACAGACAATCCCAGGGGGATATTGCACCGACGGTACAGTTTCAAGGCTACCAGAGTCAGACACTCAGTTTTGAAATTATGATCGATGCAACTGGTGTTGTTGAATATAAAAAAGGCAAATCCGTTCAGGACCAACTGACGTTACTCAGGAAAGTGATCTATGACTACAACGGAAAACAGCACGAACCGAACCCAGTCAAAATCAGTTGGGGAACAGCCGTCAGCTTTCGTGGTCGCCTCACTTCCATGTCCGTGTCCTATGTGCTTTTTGACTCGAGTGGCGTACCTCTAAGGGCAACAGTAAATCTTGATTTTACTCAGTTTCTTACCGAGCAAGAAAAAGAAGCAATCGCCAAAAAATCATCTCCAGATTTGACGCATCATGTAATCTTTAAAGCGGGAGATACGTTGCCGGGTCTCTGTTATCAGATTTATAAAGACAGTTCGTATTATCCCGAAGTGGCTGCGTTCAATCAGTTATCAAGTGTGCGCAACATTACTCCTGGAACCAAGCTCTACTTTCCACCATTAAGCTAGTAGTGAGGCAACATGGCTGAATCTCCAACTGAAACAAACAGTGATATTGTGACACTAACCATCAAAGCAGATGGAAGTACGATTGATAGCTCGATCGGCATTATCTCTGTCAATATTTTTTATCAGATTAACCATATTGCTTACGCAGAACTTGAAATCAGTGACGGAGACATCGCAACCCAAGCTTTCGATGTCAGTTCAGGCAATACGTTCAAACCTGGCTCAACAATCACTATCAATGCGGGTTACGGGAATGACGATGAGACCATCTTTGAGGGTGTTGTTACCAATCACGCAATTCGAATTAGTGGAAATAACCAAACCACGCTCAACGTTACATGCAAAGATCAGGCAGTGGCGATGACCATTGCCAGAAAAAGCCAATGCTATTTGGAACAAAAAGACAGCGACATTATTAATTCCATTATTAATAACTATTCGAATATAACAGCGTCAAGCGTAGACAGTACCTCAGTCCAATACGATGAGTTAGTTCAATTTAACTGCAGTGACTGGGATTTTATGCTGACACGCGCAGAGGCAAACGGCATGGTGGTCGTGAACCAGCAAAATGAAATCTCAGTTAAAGCGCCTTCTGTCACTGATTCTGCCGCACTTATCGTTACCTACGGAACAGATCTGATAAACCTGTGTGCGGAAGTAGACGCTCGTTATCAATTTGACAAAGTGACCAGTACTGCGTGGGACCCGAGCACACAGCAAATGTTATCACAGCAATCCCCTGCCACCTCCATTAGTGACCAGGGTAATTTAACCGCCAGTGAACTGGCTGGCGTGCTAAGTATTGACGAATATCGAATGCAAACTTCGGCCAGTTACACGCAAGAGAGTCTTACTAACTGGGCAAAGGGACAACGTACAAAATCGATGCTTTCTAAAGTACGTGGCAGTGTCACGTTTCAGGGTAATGCAAAAGCGCAAATTAATAGCCTCATTACGTTAGCTGGGGTTGGTGGTCGATTTAATGGTTCTCACTACATCGGAGCCGTACATCACAGTGTCGAACAAGGTCAGTGGCTAACCACTGTTGACTTAGGACTTACTCCAGCATGGTCTGCTGAACATCGTGATATCGGCGCACCACCCGCGGCTGGATGGCTTCCTCCCGTCGACGGTCTACAGATAGGTGTTGTCAGCCAACTCAATGAAGACCCACAAAGTCAGTATCGAATCAAAGTTAAAGTGCCTGCCTTAGGTGATAACAATAACGAGTTATGGGCAAGACTTTCCAGTTACTACGCGACCAGCGAAAGTGGCAACTTTTTTATTCCTGAAGTCGGCGACGAAGTTGTACTCGGCTACATCAATCAAGATCCTGGCCAGCCTATCATTCTGGGCAGTTTGTACAGCAGCCAAAAGACCATGCCTTATGAACTGACCTCAGAAAACGACACCAAAGCGATTGTCACCAAAAACAAGTTAAAAATAGAGTTCAACGACGAGACAAAAGTCATCACGATCACTACGCCCGGAACAAATACCATCACCATTAGTGATGATGAAAAGTTGATTAAACTTGCCGATCAAAACAGCAATACCATCACAATGGATGAAAGCGGGATCACGTTAGATTCACCCAAAGATATTACGATCTCAGCAACGGGAAACATTTCGTTGAAATCTACTGGCGATACCAGTATCGATGCAACCGGCGACGCCAATATAAAAGGAATGAACGTCTCAGCAGAGGCCAATGTTGCATTAACCGCCAAAGGATCTGCAACTGCGGAGCTTTCCGCTTCAGGGAATACAACCATTAAAGGCGCCATCGTCATGATCAACTAACGACCAATATAGAGAGGACGAAAATATGCCACCAGCAGCAAGGATCACAGATATGCACGTTTGCCCAATGGCAACACCCGGTTTGCCACCTGTACCCCATGTCGGTGGTCCCGTGATTGGGCCAGGAGTACCCACGGTGTTGATTGGCAAAATGCCAGCAGCGGTCGTCGGTGACACATGCACATGTGTTGGTCCTCCTTCGACCATAGTGAAGGGTTCTGCAACCGTAATGATCGGAGGCAAACCTGCTGCACGAATTGGTGATACCACTAACCATGGTGGCAACGTTGTGATGGGCTGCTTCACGGTAATCATTGGTGGCTAGTTGTAAATTAGAAAGGACTGGATTATGGATAGAGACAGTGGATTCTTAGGGACTGGTTGGGCATTTCCCCCTACCTTTGCGTCGGACAACCGCAAGGTTGAACTATGCAGTAATGAAAAAGACATCAAACAAAGTCTCGCAATCCTTCTATCCACTGCACCCGGTGAGCGCATGATGCATCCCGACTTCGGTTGCCGAATTAACCGCTATGTCTTCGCTGAACTGACTAAAACAACATTAACCGAAATCGAGTATGAAATCCGTCAGGCGATATTACTGTTTGAATCACGTGTTGATCTCGACTCGATAACACTCACGCCAGCCCCCTTAGACGGAAAAATAGTCATTGAACTGCATTATCAGATTGTCGCAACTAACACTCGTGACAACATGGTTTACCCGTTTTACCTGCAAGAAGGCACGCTCATTAGCCCTGATTTGCTGCCAAATTTTGAGTCAGGTGAATCGTTATGACTCAGCAAAAAGAGAGGGAAAATCCCGCACTCCGGTCTGATTTTTTTCAACCTTATGAGCAGAGCTTCGAACAACTCATTCTATGGGCGAAGAAATTTGCTGAGCTTGTTCCTTACATGGACGAGAACAAGCAACTTAAAGGCAATTGGAGTGCGATGTTCGAACAAAATGAACTGGTGGTTTGCGCTGGAATACTCAGCATGGATGAAGCCGCTTTAAAGCGTCAATTCAAACAAGCTCAATATCTCGATGAAGAACAGACGTTAGACTTTATACTTAACCTGTTTACGGTCTTAAACAGTTGGTACCAACATTTACCAAGTACTCCGGAATTAAGCTACGAGTTAAAACTGCGCTTACTCAATAGCTACCAAACTCATCTCAATATACCTTTACAACAACTACTTAGGTGCACTCCTGAAAATCTAAGTAATAAGTACGATCACTTTGATCCTCTGTGGATGCTTTCTGCTAAATCAAAAGATGAAAACCATCCTGACCAAGTATCGAATATTAAAGATGAAGCTCAGCATTGCTTATCGAAGATTCTGGTCGTTGTTGCTTCCCTGAAACTCGATTGCCGTGAGGCGTTTAATAAATCTCTTCATCATGGGGAACATCCTCCGCAACTGGCACTTTACATCAGTTTTTTAAAGCTGTTTGAACGTGCTCAACGAAAAATCAATCAGTTTACCCACAAGCACCTTTTGTTTTACTACCAAGACGTGCTTAATCAGTACCCTCATCGTGCACAAGAAGCACCTGTTTTTCTGAAGTTATCGCAAAATAAAGCGAGTAACACACCAGTCGTTATTGATAAAGGACATACCTTTACTCCCGGAAATACCGCGACTTTCGAGCCAATCGAATTTCGTACCACCTACGCCCTGGAGGTCACTGACGCGGAGGTTAAGAAAGCCTTTGGTTTTACGCTAAGGCGTGACCCACTGATTTCTCCTGAACGAGAACTTGGCTTTACCTCGGGTGTAAGTCGCCAACACATCGAACTCAATCCATTGCAATCAGGATCGCAAACTGACACGACTCAGGCATTTAAGATGTTTGATACCAGCCAGTTAGATGGCAGTGGTCTGGAACAGCATCTGGGACTCGTTATTTCGGATCCGATACTCTCTTTAGCGGAAGGTCACAGAGAACTCACTTTACAGTTCCAACTGCAAGAAGTTGGCAATGGTCTTGTTTATCAAAGATTATCTCAGTTTTATATCGAGCATGATCAGGAAACTATCCAATCCTCAGCGCACGATACCGACAAGCTCAGAGATGCTCTGGAAGCGGTGGTGAAAGAAGTTGTTTCATTGCAAATTCCCGTTATAGGCACCTGGCTCTATGAAATACACAGCAAAGATCTTGTCGACAAAGTCAATGACGACCGGATTTTGCAGTTAGCCGACAGAGAACCCACAGAACAACTTAGAGCCGTCTATCGCGGAGTATTACTTGCGTTGCTCGAAGAAGTCGCGACCCAGTCATCCACAAGCATTAATGCCGCAGACCAAAAAGAACGATTTTTCCGGGTACTTGGACAGTTAGTGTCACGCTACGCGTTAAACCACATAGAATGGCTATCCGCTGACGACATTAACAAGATCATGTCGCTCACTGACCACCTGAAAAAAGAAAAGGTACTGGACGATGCGGTGAAAGACACTGTCAATCTTTTGCTTAGCTATTCCCGTATTCAAACCTTTTACCAGTTATTTGAAGATATATTTGATGTGAAAATTTCCACGGTTCAAGGATGGGAAAATGTCGATTTCGCTCAAGTCATTCCTGTCGAAAACGGCAGTAAATTTACGATGGGACTTGGGCTTCACATCCGGCTAGAACCGGGGTTTCCAGCAACAACCATTCCTTCTCTGGAAATTCACAATTCGCAATGGAACTTTGCCGCGCCGGCGTTAAAGCTTTGCTTAAAAGCTCAGAGTAATTGCTTCCCCTACACCGTATTCCGGGACTTTGAATTCGCTCAGCTTTTAATGGAATGCCAAGTAAAAGGAGTGACACAGATTCAATTGTTTAATCAGGACGGTCAGGCAGATCCAAGCCGCCCCTTCCTTCCGTTAGGCGCGCAACCTAAAGAAGGCTCGTATTTGGTTGTAGCGAGTAAAGAATTAGCGACTAAGCCGCTTAAGAGTCTCACTTATCACCTTGATTGGTCTGGTTTACCGCAGGGAAGTGATGGCTTTCGCGATCACTATAGCGAATATCCTTTTCCGTACCGCAACCACAGTTTCAGAGTAGTTACAGAAGTACTGAACAATGGCCGATGGGAAACCATGGATGAGGGCACACAAAATCTGTTCACCCCCAAAGACGGGGCCCTTGAGCGCTCGAATATTTTGACGTTTGGTAAAATTAGTAACAGCTACACCCCCACGACCCAAAATTGGCCACAGACACCATACAGCCCTCAATCAAACATTCGTAATGGCCTGTTTAAGATCACTCTGGTCACACCGCCGGATGCCTTTGGACACGATGCGTACGGCTTACTTTTAAGTAAGACTTTGACTGAGAATGCAAAGTCCAAGAAACAGAAGCCACTACCGAAAGCTCCATATACGCCCATGTTAAACAGCCTTTCGATTAACTACGAGGCGAGGCGTAAAGTAGAGCTCGGCGATATGACCACTAAAACACAGTGTCGGATGATTCACCTCCACCCATTCGGCGAAGTCGAGATCTATCCGCGCAGTGACAAACACAAATTCGCTTATCCTCGTATTCTTGCTCACTACATGGAAGACAGTCACCTGTTTATAGGTTTAACTGCCTCAGAGCTCTCAGGTTACCTCAATCTCTATTTTCTCTTGGGTGATAAAGCGAAGATGTTGACCCCTTATCCGTCGACCGAGTATCAATGGTATTACCTTGTTGGCGATCAATGGGTCGAGCTTCCGGCTAAACAGATCATTCATGATACTACCCACCGTTTTTTAACGTCGGGCATCATCACTTTGGATATCCCCGAGTCTATCAATACCCAGCACACTATTATGCCGTCGGACTTTTATTGGCTGAGAGTAAGTACGAACAAAGGTATTGATCAATATCCAAAATGTCATCAGATAGCAACACACGTCATACAAGTTGAAGGTGGTCAAAATGCTGAAGATAAGACACCACCTTTCGCATCCTGGCAAAGCCGGACCAAATCCGCCAACCTCGGCTCCATTACGCAGCTAACTCCGATACAACAATTGAGACCAGATGAAAGCGTCGGCCACTGGATTACGAGAACCAGCGAGCTTCTGCGTCACAAAGGGAGAGCAATTACACCATGGGATTACGAACGTCTGGTGTTAGAACAGTTTCCTGATATAAGCGCTGCAAACTGTTTTCCTGCCAAGCAGTTTAACTCGAACAACAACAAAGCTGGGCAGCTGTTACTTACGGTTATGCCAATACATAGCGACTGTAATCACAGCCCTTGTCAGCAGCGATATATAGACTCAACCACACTCATTGCGATTCGGGATTACCTGATGTCTGTGTCTCGCTCGCACACAAAAATTGAGGTTCGGAACCCGGGTTATGAAACCATCCAGGTACGCTGCGCTGTCACGTTCACGGAAGGTATCCATCATGGATTAGCATTACGCCAATTAGAGTACGCGATCATGCAGACGCTCTGCCCGTGGAACCACGAAGGGATGAACATGGGATTGGGATGGCAACTGTCACTCTCAAAATTAGCGGCATTTATCGGCCAACAAAAACACGTTACCAGTATAAGCGGCCTTTCTGTGCTTAAGATAAGCCACCAATCAGCAAGCCACTATCACTTGCAAGACAGCGCTCGAAATGAAGCGCCAATTGGGGCGGAATTACCTTGGTATTTATTGGTTCCCTCTCGACACCATTTCATCACCATAGCGCCAACGCATCAGCAATTAGAGCCAAAGCCTGCTGGCGTTGGCGATCTTGTTATCGGAGAAGAGTTCATTATTAACAGCAGCACTCAGCCCCACTCACCAATGAGCGAAGGAGAATCTCCTTCGCATAATCATAAGGGGACGGAATAACTATGCCAAAACGCAATAGAAGCACACTCAAGAACTTTTTCCAGCCTGGCAATATGCCGTCTGCGGAACACTTCGCGGATCTGATCGACTCCTGCGTCAATCAGGTTGAGGATGGATTTGAGAAGCCACCTGCGACAGGCTTGCAATTAACCGCCTTAGATCAGGAACATTTACTGAGCTTTTATCAGCAAAGTGATCGCAATACCGCTCTATGGCATCTGGGATTAGATGCCAAAAGCACCAATTTACACTTTAAGGCTAACCCACTAGCTAACGTCACCGATTCAGAAAACGAAAAGGTCCCTGATACCAACTTAACGTTAGCGCCGAATGGAAATGTCGGTATCAAGACAGATACACCCGAGCACGCGCTCGATGTTAAAGGGACAGTCTCTTCACAAGGCCGGAGGGGAATTGAAACGGTCGAGGCTCTTATCCCTGCTGACGGAAAATGGTACGACATCACAGAAACATTAGAAGGATGTCATATGCTCGAAGTCGTTGCAGGTATCGGCATCCGACATACAGGTCGATATGCCATGCTCCACGCCATCGCAATCAACACTTGTGC
Organism: Vibrio sp. YIC-376; assembly: GCF_052353105.1. Classification (NCBI taxonomy): domain Bacteria; kingdom Pseudomonadati; phylum Pseudomonadota; class Gammaproteobacteria; order Vibrionales; family Vibrionaceae; genus Vibrio; species Vibrio sp. YIC-376. Next base: position 358,153 of record NZ_JBBWFK010000001.1, on the reverse strand, counting down.
GCCAAATCACTGGTGGTGGCAATGGCGCAGAAAAAACCCGATTAAGGCACAACACGCTTTCTTTCGCTCCCCCGCGGATAAGTTAAAGCTAAGGTGGCAACACGATACAGAAAAAGGTACTAAGCGACCTTACCGGTTACAGATTCGGACCAACACCAGTTACGGAGACAACCGATATATCCGTTACCACATTACTAAATTATGGGACGACGACTACATGAGCAATTGCGAGATAATCCAAGAGGATAAACAGGCCTAACTATGTCTGCGACCATATCTAAGCAAGAACATCAGAATGACCCGGATAAGTTTGAACGCTTGTTCCAGCTTGGTATTACCTACGCCCAGCAATTAACTGGCAAAGTCTGGACTGACTACAATACCCACGACCCTGGTGTCACTATCCTCGAACAGGTATGTTTTGCACTTACCGATATTATCTATCGCAGTGATTTTGCGGTGTGTGACCTCTTGGCTGATAATTATGGAAGAATCGACTACACGCACTATGGTTTAGCTCGCCCCGATGACATTTTTTCTCCACCACCTCAGGTAGCTTATGAGTACGAAAACTTTATTGTTAAAACGGTTCCGCAGTTGGAACAAGTTTGGTTTCAAACCTCTGAACAGTACCCTGACTCTGGTCTCTATCAAATCTCGGGGTTGCTGCAACGTTTCTATCGCCGCCAACAGCAGAGTAGTCAAAGCACTGGCGCGGAGTCACCTTCCGAAAAAAGCGACCATACCTTACAAAAGATTGTTCAAGCCTATCATCAGGTAAGAGGATTAGGCGAAGACATTGAAAACATCAGCGTTATAGGTGAAACATCTATTCATCTCGCCGCAACCATTGAAATCAACAATGACGGTGTTGACGCGAACCAGATCGCAGCTCGTGTTTATTACCACTGTGCGCAATGGTTAAGACAAAGAACCAACGGCGATTTAAATGAGCTTGAAGAACTGATTTTGAGCGCTGTCAGTATCCAAAAAGTAAGCGATATAAGATTTGAAGCGGAAACGCTACCCAATGAGCCATGCGTTGCGATAACCGACATTCCTGAACACGCCAGTTTGATCATGCCTGAAACCGAGCATGACATCCGCCTTAAAATCATCCAAAACCAGCATAGCGTAGATCTGGAGGTTGCGGATGTGGTGATTCAAATAGAGCAACTGCTGCAACAGCAAGCGATTGAACGCCATCAGGTTACGACAACAAAGCCACTACCGTCTGGTAAACATCGTGACCTCAGCCATTACGATTCAATACAAAACTTGTTCCCTCGGAACTATCAGTTAGCAACAAAAATCAATATTGGTAACGACCCAAAATCTCAGGCACAGCGTCATCAGTTGCGCAGTTACCTGCTGCTGTTTGATCAATTGATGGCTAATTTCTGTGAGGACCTCACCCAACTGCCAGACCTGTTCTCTACATCATACAAGCAGCAATCCAGTTATCACGTACACTCGCTAACACCGCAGGAATTCAACGGTATCGAAAAGCATTACCCTGCTGACGCCATATCGCGGCTACGCTCGTTGCAATCTGAATTCGATAACTTCCCTGAACGGAAAGGCCGCATCTATGACTACTTAATTGCACTGTATGGCGAACAGTACCCCGATAAACTTCATCGGATGTTCACCCCTTACTGCAATGAACGTGAGATGGACTGGCTGCTGCTTGAGTACAAACAACGCTTTATTCGTAATATCGTGACGATCAGTAACCAGAGAGGCTTGGGAGATAACCTGCTTGCCCCTCAACACAGAGGTGGATATCAGCAACGATTAGCGCTACTACTTGGCATGTCCCCTTCCACTGACGAGCAAGAGAGTGTTGGGATCAATATCAGTCGCTATCTGATGAAGATTGTTCCCGATGAAGAGTACCTGCAAAGTGATATCGGTAAAAACGCCGTTTTCGAGCTTAAACCCAGCGTATTGCCTCATCTTGAGGCTCTGCCGGAAAGCCAGGAAAAAATATCGCTTTCCGTAGAGCAAAAGCGAAAAATTCGATCTTCTGTGTATGCTCTGAACGGCCAGACATTGCCAAATTCATTCTTACAGTCTGGTATAGACGATCAGCGTTATCGGGTGCTCAAACGCGCAAAAACGGGGGATTACAGACTGTTCTTTGATATGGGGTCAAGCCATGACAGGCGTTGGTTATACATAGGACGTTATAACCACAAACAAAAGCTGATTCGTTTTTGTCACTGGTTACAAGCTTGGCTGGTTGAAATCAATCAACAGTCAGAAACGCTGTATGTCGTAGAGCCAATAACCCTGCGTCAAAAAGAGAACGATATTGCCTCTCTGGCCAATACTGTATGTGTGGTGATGCCATCTTTCACTTCTCGTCACTGCAGCCCATTATTCAGGCAACAAGCTGAACAACTTATCAGAATCAACAGTCCGGCACATCTGGATGTTCAACTGATGTGGTTAGATTTTGCTGCGTTTTATGAATTTGAAAACCACTATCTCGCATGGCGTAAACAGAAAGCTTTGGCACTCAAACAGCCCGACAGCGAGCCGATCCAGAACTGTGACGATCTGGCGACCAAATTATTGGAATTCCTGCAAAATCCAAATCTTACGCAGGAGGCGTCAAACGCATGATCAAAGCTGGCAAAATAACGCTTAACGCACAGCCTCAAACTCATTTAATAATGAAAGCAGACTTCGATATAAACTTCGACTCTGCTCGCGTTGCTGAACAGTTCGAAGCCGAGGTTTACCAGTGGCTCATGCACGAACTTCTGCCTTCCATTGACGAACTACTCAGCCAATTTTGCTCAGCAGATACCATCATCTGTATTGATAAATTAGAAATCGATACTGGAGATATTACCAGCGAGAACCTGCGCCGCTCTCTACACAAACAGGTATTGCAGCAGTTGTACCAAGAGATCTACCAAAAGACTCATTCCGACATTCCAACAAAAGAGCGAACCTCAGTCACAAATAACGCTAAAAATCAGCGTGGTGGAAGTGCTGATAATAGTATCACTCAACATGAGCTCATAGATTATCGCTGGCAACAGGCTTGGTTTTTTATCGAGTCCGGGCAATTACGTTGGCCGTTTAAACACAACCAGCATTTGTCCGAAACAGGTTTAGTAGAAGTGCTGCTCAATTATCCAGCACGAATAGATAACTCGCTGAGTGCCGCTCAAAACCCGGCCACACTCTGTTTAAGATTAGCAATGCAACTTCCTGATGAGTCGCTAGCGCAACTATTACCGCTGTTGAACCATCAAAACCGTTTCCTTCTGATGATTGCGTTACTGGAAACAGGTGTTCGCCACAAATCACGGCTGACAAGAGAATTAATACGTTATTGGAATAGCCTGATAGATTCAGCCATTTCAAACAGAAACCTGGCTTCACTACTCCCATATTGGGATCGGCTCATGACGAGCGATTCGTCGGGACTGCTTTTTGCGCTCGGTAAACACAGCAGAGATGCTCACTTGCCCTTGTTACTGATCCAGTCACTTAACGAAGCCCAACGTTTCGCCTTATTAGAACGGTTGGAGCCGTTAAATTATCCATTTCTGGTACAGCTTTTAACCAGTCCGGCATTGTGGTTACGCCCTTTCGATACGCAGTCTATGACAACTTTAGGCACAGACAACACCGTCGCATCAAGTCAAAACATTACACACCATTTATGGCACTTCACTTTTCATTATGTGTTGGTCGAGCGTGGCAGTCGCTTCAACAAACAGCAGTATATGAAAAGCATGATCATTAAAATGGCGGCGATGCAAAACCTCAAAACATCCGAATTATTCTCTGATCTTCGCAACACGCTTCTGCATATCGGTGTCGATAGTTCGCTTAGACAACAAATGATGATTCTCTTGGATGACATAGAACCGGCAATATTTCCAAATAAGCCAAACAGCACAGCACTGAGTGGTACAAGCAAAGAAGCAAGCGACCTCTCCTGGCTCGTACAACAAGTTATCGACGTGAAAGTCAGCCATACGTTAATTGCCCATTTAGAACAGATGCTGACTCATTCAGCGTCTTTGTCCCAATTTGAATGGGCTTTCAAAACACTGCCTAAATTTCGCCAAAACTTATGGGAACAACTACCAACAACCACACTGAAAAATGTTATCAGAGCACTGACGTCACGCTCATCGCCTACCCTTACTTTTAAGAGCAAGCTTGATCTAAAAACCACGTGGGACGAGCTTTCTAATCAGAGCGATATCGTCATTCCCAAAACAAATAAATCAGACTCTCTCAGCGCTTTGCTGCTCATACTTCAACAAGGAAACGAACAAAGCCTGCTGCATGCTTTGCCTGAAGATAAACAAGTACTCAAACGCTTATTAGTTTGGATTGGACAATTAGCAGCCGTTCGCGAGCATTGGAGTGAACACTTTTCAGACCAAACTCTATTTCGCTTTGTAGACATCATTGAGCCTAAAGCGAACGAAGTGGTTCACGACATTTTTTCCAGTCGCCTGCTCATTGAGAAGACAACTGCGGCTGAGGCTAAGTCAGGGGTAATTGAAGACCATGCTCTGCGCAGCAGCTTGTGGCAATTTACCCTCAGTTATTTGTTAGTTCAGCGAGGCAGTGAATTTAATAAACGAAGTTACTTACTTTCGCTCACTCATCAAATCGCTGCGCACCGAAATGTGCATCATCGCGATCTGGTTCGCTCGCTTCTTTCTTCGTTAAATGGTCAAGCCAACCATCACCTCGTCGAAGCATTACGCTCTCTTTTACCAGAGCTGACAAATTCCGCTCGTAAAACCTCTTCGGTAGATTCCAGCGAAATACACGTCTTTAATAAGGCAGATCAAAGCCGGTTAAATAACATGGCTGCGATTCACACCGAAGTACCTTTTGAGGTGATTCAGGCACTGATGGATGCAAATAACGATCAATGGCAGCACGTGCTCAAGGGAAGCCTTGCTCGCCTCGATCCCAAAGCCCTTGCTTGCGTAATTGTGAGGTTAAGTGAGTCCAACACGATACGGAGTCGTTGGATTAAAAACTTTGACGAGCACACACTTACAAAGCTAATTGCTTTAACAAATCAACAGTATGAGGCTTTCACGTTTGATGTGCTTTCTGTCCGCTCATGGATAGTTGAGGCAGTTCATTATTTAACTAACAATTCAAAAACCAGTGTCAGATCGTCCGTTGATCGCTTAGTTTGGCAATGGCTCTTTAATGCGGTGTTGTCTCGTATAGCACAACCGTTCAGTGCGGAAGCAGCGCTAAATTCACTGCTTAGAATATTGGCCAAACATTACGAAATAGAAGTCGCTGAGTTTGCTAAGGCTATGCTCAGAACAGATAAGTCCAATACTTCGCAGTTAAATGGCTCTCAAATATTGGTCGTAAACCTTCACAGTGTGCTTGAGCATTCCGCGCTACAACAAAGCCATTCTAGCCCAACAAATTTAGCATCGTTGCTACAAAAAGTGCAGACAGCTAATTCCACACTCAAACTTAACGACAAACGCTGTTTGCAATTACGTGAGTGGATCCTCGAAAAAGCATCAGCGGAAACGGCATCGATACTCCGAAACGATTTACAATCAATTCAAAATATTACTGCGCATATCGCCCCAACACCGCAATCTGTCGAATCATTTTTACCCGCGCTTTGCTACCTAATTGATCATCTCGATATACCCGTTCAATGGCTGTACCAACATTTATTGTCTCCACACAGACCAACAACGGTACACTCTTGGTTAGACGCACTAGTACGTCAACTCAAAAGACGTAGATCAGGTTTTTCTGAGCAGCAATGTTTAGAGACAGTACATTCACTGATTGAGCGAGCTTCAGCCAAAGATATTCCATTAGCTCAGCGCCAGCGTTGGCTCTCAGCCTCGACGACACAAGATGAGACAATCAAACACATTACAAACTGGGATGTTCTGCAATCGAACCAATTGGATGATGACCGATTAGAACTCGCACTGAGTCGCTATCATCACAAGTTATGGAAGCATCTAACTACCGAGTTACAAAATAAAGACAAGCTAGTCAGCTGGATTGACAGACTGGCCGTTCATCAACACTTTGAAATGTTCGCGCAAGAACGTAGCGAATTTATGCCCGTAGTGATTAGCCTTTACCAGGCACTGGTTTTTTCTCTCGGGAATACACCAGAATGGAAGCAAGCATTTTGGTGTGTAATTTATCGCCGCTTGTTGCTTCAGGGTTTCACTGGAGCAGCCTCTAAACTTCTTCAGTTGATTCTTAACGATCTCACTCACTACCCTGCGATTGTTAGAGAGCTTGGTACCGATAATACAAACGACAAGACAAAGCAGTTAGCGTCTAAAATTAACCTTTCTCGCCAGTCGATACTTTTCCCGATGCTTGAAGCTTTGAGTCGAGCGACTTCAAAGGCCAAGTTGAATACACCTGCAGCTCCTGTAGAGCTTGACCGTTCACAACCGCAAGTTCAGCGCCTTTATGATTCGATTGAACCAAGACGTTCAGAGAATGTGAACAAGCCTCTGTTGTGGAAAGATCCAAATGAAAAAGAGAGAAATACGTCAGAACCGATAACCATCAATAATGCCGGCTTAGTCCTCTCTTCTACCTATATTCCGACTCTCTTTCAACGGCTCAATCTCACGGATGGAAAAGCGTTCATCAGTGAGAAGACAAAGTTTCAAGCCCTATTCTGCCTCCAATATATGGTTGATGGTCGTAGTGAAGCGCCAGAGTACTTACTAACACTGAATAAGTTACTGTGTGGCGTCCCACTAAGTACACCTATCCCGAACCAAATCGATTTACCGGATGGTGCGATGTCGATGATTGATGGCCTGTTAGCGGCGATGATCAGCCACTGGAGTGCACTTGGTTCAACCTCTATTGAAGGCTTGAGGACAACATTTCTCCTGCGTGAAGGCCAACTCTTGGAAGAAGAAAAGCAATGGCAGCTTAATGTGATACCTGGTGCGTTTGACATGCTGTTAGACCAGATTCCCTGGAGCTTCCAAACCATTAAATACCCATGGATGGACAAACCCCTGTTTGTCACGTGGCGGTAAGGATAACTTATCATGAATGATTTTTTCCTGAACCTGATTAATAACCATCATCCAAAAATCCACGCTCGCGCTGTGCTGCGATGGTTAATGCTCATCACGATTATTTGGGTATCCTTTTTATCGGTGTCGGCTCAGGCCCCCTCGGTTTCTACCGCCTATAGTTGTAGCGGTCAATTGCCAACAAAAGACAATCGTTATAACGGGCGTGTGATTCAGAAACAATTGAAGGTGATTTACCAATCTGATTCTGCTTATCAAGCAGCACTAAAATCCAATGGCAGAATGCTTACCGATGGTATCTTCGGGCCAGTGACTCGTCAGTGGCTGATTAATTTTTGCAATGACTTTAACGTATCGGATACCGTAGTTGAAACGTCCGGCAGTAGTTCAGATTTCGTTGACACGACACTGAAAGACCTTTCTCGTGCTGCAAAGATCAGCGCCGTATTTCCGGACTGGAGGGACAGTGTCAATACTGGGGAACTACTGAGTTTAAGTTCGGCACAACTTGCTGAGCTTTTGGCTCCCGATCTGCTTTCAGGTTCCACAATATCTTCATCTACAGGCACGCAAGCCAATATCCCAAGCTACTACTATCAACTGACCGACAATGATCTAAACCGACAAGCCACCCTCACTGCACTGACCGCATTAGGAAAACAGCAGTTCTCACAGCGTAGCGAACTATATAACCAGCTAGTCACCCTTATAGATCAGCTCGATGTGACTTTTAATCCAGCATTGGATTTAAACCGCTTTATTCAATCCCAAAGTATTGACCAAGCAACACAAAGCAATAGCGAAACGGAAAGCACCACGACATCTCAAACCAGTAAGAGCAGTGATGGCTCAGATTCTGGTTCAAGCACCGCTACGACTGCAGACTCTAGTTCTAGTTCTAGTTCTAGTTCTAGTTCTAGTACAAACTCAACACCAAGTTCTACATCTGCTGCAAACACGAGTTCTGATCCAAGCTCTGGTTCTAATTCAAGTGCTACTTCTGATTCAAACTCAAGCTCCACACCTACTTCAGGGACAAGCACAAGCACCTCTAGTGACTCTGGCAGTGATAGCAACAGCGATACAAGCCAACAAGCGACTGATGATGGAAAGAGTGTGACCGAAAGCAGCACCAGTGCTACTACGAAAACAACAGCACCTTTGATTAGCTGGCAATTAGACAGCAATTCACTTGCGACTACACTTCAAAATCAGGACATTTATGTCATACCCGCAAACCTTCAAAAACAGCTTGAGCCTATCGTTAATCAGGTATTTGCCAGCCAATATTTAATGCAAGCAGCAATGACCCTTGAAGGCATGGATACTTCGTCCAGTGACGCTGAAAATGTACTTAAAGTAGCCTATAAATCAGGACTTGCTCCTGATACGAGCAAGCCTGTCGTGTGGACAGCACCTCCTGGTTGTGGCTGTCAAGACGGTCGCGACTCCATTTTTAGTAACGCAACTTTTTATGGTTTTTCCCCATACTGGTATCTGGCCGAAGAACAGCAAATCATTAATTTCAGCCAACTGGATCGTATCGGATTTTTTGCCGCTGTCGCGAAACCAAGCAGCAGTGGCAGCTTGCTCGTTTTACCACCTAATTGGAAGACAGAGCCTGAAAATACCCAATTTATCCGCTTGGCTCATCGTTACCGCAGCGAAGTTGACCTTGTAGTGACAACACCAAGAGACATGACCTCGCCCTCACTTATAGCGCTTCTGGACAAGTCGCTAATCGATCAACTGGTCGAAGCGATTGCTCAACCACTCGACAGCTCCATCATTAACCGCATGAAACCAATAATGACACTGGGTATGGAGCCAATCCCAAGCATCGGGGATGGTATTACTCTTGATGTCGATTTATCAGTGCTTAAAAGCAACTCAAGCCAACTAGAATTTATTACCTTTGTTCGCACACTCAAGCTTGCCCTACTTAAACAAGAAGGTTCCAGCATCACTAATATTGATGACGTGACAGCATCACCAAATGATCGTTACTTTCTCAACATCATCATATCTGCTAACAAAGTTCTCAATGCTGATGCCGATACAGACACTGATACAGGCAGTTTCTATACATTTGAGAACCTTAACGCACTCGGTGAAGTGACAAACCTACTGATCATACGACCTGAGGTCGAAAGTAAAAGCAACGCAACCCCAGCTGCAATTGCGAAGCAAGAATTGACTCAAATACAAGATATCCATCGCTGGTTAAGTAATCAAAGCGATCAACTCGCAGTTGAAAAACTGTTTAAACAGATTGTTCCCATGCTGATCACTGAATTTAATCGTGACTCAGAAACTGAGCTGACACAGCTGCTTCGCCTTTCAAGTTGGAGCTTTATCGGTGCGGCTTACCAACCAATCCCACTAAATGAACTGAGCCAACAATTGGTCGATGACACCTTCTATCCAAAAGCCACTTCATTGCCGTCAGTGTTTGCAGCAATACAGGAACAGATCATGGTCGTCATGGACTGGATCTGTCCTAACCGATGGCTATTACGCACCATATTGTTTGTCATCTTTATTGGTATTGCCTCGGTACTCATTGTCAGCAACTGGTATTACGAACTGAGACAATACCTCGTTCAGTTACCTTTTGTGCTGCTTTGTATAGGCTCTCTGGCTGCATTGATGTTGGTGTTTATCTCAGACCCATACTTCCATACGTATCAGGTTCCGATATTGCTTGGCTTTATGGCGTTAATTATATGGATATTGTTAGTGGTGAGATGGCTAACAATGGAGGGGGATAAGCCTTAGGGGTATTTTTCTTGCTCCAGAGAGAAAGATATATCATTTATTTTACCTGTAGGAAGGTAAAATAGATGATATTCGCTTAACGGGACATTAGATGGCGATCTTTTCTAACGCGTAATTTTTAAATAATTTCAATGATAATTAGTGATTTTGTGTAATACAGGTTAAACAAACCTACCTTAATAATTTACGGACTCATAGTTAATGACTACAAGTTAATATTTCTACGTAAATTTTTTATTTAAATATTTTACAATATATTTCAAGTAAAGAAATGGGTAGACTTTATAAAGTCTAATTTTACATCTTTCTTAATTCAACCTTATAGGGGATAATTGCTAAATAATTATTCCCGAAATCAAAAAACACATCCGACCTTGATAATTTAGACGAAATCTCCTTCGATATGACCAATCCATTAAAAATATTAACAAAACTATCATCGATAACCAAGTCATGATCAAATTCACTAAATTGTATAGCTCCTAGTGATTCCACGCCTAGAATCGAGAACCTAAAATTTTTAAAGCTCGATAGGTGGCTTAATAATTCATTTCCAATACTTGTAAATAATTCTGCAGTTTTACCATCAGAAATTCCATATGCTGGTAGTTGCGGCGAAAAAATCACAATCCAGAATGTAGGTCTTCCTTCATCATCTAATATATGTTGCTCAGTTATGAAATCATATACCTCACCATCATGGAAAATCTTGAAATCTTTAAAATGCTGTTCACATAAACCTGCATCTTCTTTTTCATGCCCACATTCGATAGCCAAACTATAATAATAAGCCACTATTACATTCCCTCACATTAGTTATCGATCCGATTCCAGTTAGCTTGTGTCCCTTGGACTGCATTTTGAAATTGAACTCTTGTTAGCTGTTGCCCTACAGCAGGTTCTATACTGTAATGACTGCCATGATCATTCCTCGCTACAAGAATTCCTGGTAAAGTGTTATCATCCAAACTCCAAATCCAACGAAATGTCTGCAAATTATTATCGTCTGTATTGTGTGTACCTTCTGGATAATGTTTACTTGCCGTAAAGCTCGGAATATCAGCCCTTGGATTGGACGTCGAAGTCCCTCCGGACTGTGGATTAACCCACCCTCCAGGATTGTCAGTACCTTCAGTATTCCTCACTCCTAATTCAAATCCACTATTATTTCCTAAGAGTGGCATATTTCCTCCTGGCGCATTTGCTTGCATCCCACGATATAGAGTGACAAATTGCACAGTACTACAGCTACTAATTGCCTGCTGCCGCTTTCTTTGTGTAATAACTAAAGGTCTATTATCCACAAAACTAACACCTTGCCTTATCTTATTTTTCTTTTGAACAACAGAAATAGCATCCGCTTTACTGCTATATTTGGATTTATTTACTCGTTCGTACATATCTCAAACCTTTTTAAATGTTCATGGTGATTACTTTAGTCTGTATTGACTTACCTATAACATTCCATCACCTAAATGTGACTTTTTAACCACCTATCCTTATCAAGTAGTAGCTAAATAACTCCTAACATTGATGCTATAAAACCACTCTCTTAGTAACTCTTATGAAACAGCTATAACCATCATTTTCTTAATCAACAACCTTATAAATAACCAGTTATTATTTACCACCGAAAATTCTGCAGTTACATTTTCAAAGCCCTATTCCCCATCTCAGTCGCTTCATTTTCCAGCGATGGGTTATCGTTTACCGCCATTCCTCCGACAGAGGTCGTTGGCTTGACGCGCCCTTCCATTTGCTGAACGACGTGCCCCAATTCGTGGGGTAAGTGTTTTTCCTGTCCGGATGCTAGATGAATATCGCTACCTTGCGCGTACGCGTGAGCCTGAACGGCAGCGGGTTTGCTGGAGTTGTAGTGCACTTTTACGTGATCAAGACTCTTTCCGCTCAAGCTTTCCATACCAGACTTTAAATTGTCCGGTAGACCTGTGCGATTGGGTTGACGTTGGATAGCGCTAGAGTCACGGTTATCTTCCAGTACTTGCGCGTTGGATTGACCAGACTTACGTTGGACAGAATCTGTGGACTGGGAAATGGATTGTTTATTAAGCTCAGAAAACACTTTGGTTATCCTCAAACGTTGCTCTAGCTTACATTGAGTCTAGGATCGAACGCATATTATGCAATAAAGCGCAAACGCCAATTTAGACCAGTTTATTGTCTTTTCTGAACTCATGACGGATGCCGGAGATGATATCTTGTTGATATACAATTCGTTCGTTTCGACGTATTGCCGTAAGTGCGCATTGACGAAGTACATTAATTATTTGACCACCCGCCATCTGATATTCATAGGCGATATCATTTAAGTCGACATCTTCTGCGAGTTCGCAAACATTGCGGAACGCATTTTTCCATAGCTGTAGGCGTTCTTCCGGACCGGGAATGGTGAAATGCACCATGTTCTGGAATCGACGGGTGAACGCTTCATCCATATTTCTTTTCAGGTTGGTAGCAACAATTACGGTGCCGGGAAAGTCCTCAATCTTTTGCAATAGATAACCCGTAAGCTGGTTAGCATGGCGATCATTTGAAGAGCTAGCTTCAGTTCGTTTACCAAACAGAGCGTCACCTTCGTCAAAAAAGAGTATCCACTCTTTATAGCTGGCAGCATCAAAAACGCGCGATAAGTTCTTCTCTGTTTCTCCAATGTATTTTGAAACCACCATGGACAAATCAACGCGATACACTTCTCTATTGGTAGATTTACCGAGTAACGCAGCCGTTAAGGTTTTGCCTGTACCGGGTGGCCCAGAAAATACCGCCCTATAGCCGGGCTTCACCTTTTTAGCCAACTGCCACTCTTGCATTAGAGTGCTGCCGTACGCCAGCCAGGCTCGAATCTCCTCAATCTGGCTCATCACACTATGCTCCAGCACCAATTCCGACCACTCGAGTGGTGTCTCTAGAGGATGAGCAGGGAAACTCGCACTAAGCTCAGGCTTATGCTGCTCTCCCGTGATGAAATAATTAAGCCAATGATCATTGAGGCGATAAACACCAGCTAAACCCGGAATCCCTGACTCCACAGAAAGTAATTCTGTCACTTGCTCTGCCATTAATTTATGGCGAGGAGAGAGAATCGACATGGTATGGATACGCCACTCAGGATTGTTGGCACAAATCAAGAAGTTAAGAGTCTGACCGGTAGGTACGAAGCCACTAAATGTTCGGTCAGCGACGCCGCCGAATTCAGTAAACGGACGATCAATCATACCGTTTAGGCCGAAAAAGAAATCGAGCGCATCGGGGCGGACAGACGGTGCCATTGCCAGCGCTAATGCAAGACGCTCAAACACATTCAATTCCCAATTAATAACCGTATCTGCATATAAACTGCTACCTGGCGCTGTGGCTGGAGGAGGAATGTCAAACCAATGCTGCTCATGCCCGTCTTGTTTGAGATAGCTACAAATAACCTGACTGATCACATTCGTTAGCCAGTCAACTTCCCGATAAAGCGCTAACATATTTGCAGTTTTATTGTCTGGTTGATAACCGTAGTCGTCGCTATCGAGTAATTCCATTACACCGCCTCCACTATACACAACTAATTGCTCATTCTATTAGTCTGTAAAAGTATAGGCGAAGCTGGGTTGTGCGAAGCCAATAATCTCCCCTCTTTCCGACGCATCTATTAATATATCTATCATTCTAAGTGTCACTAATGGCGGTTTGTTTCTAAACTACAAAGAGCGATTCTCATCTCACTTAGATGGAGGTTTCAGAATGGTCGCACAAAGATCTTTTCCAACTCAACAAGATGGACGACTCTATCTCACTGAAGGTGGGACAGAAACGGAACTCATGTATAAGTACGGCTTTGAATTACCTCAGTTTGCTATGTACCCCTTACTCGATAACCCCGCTGCGGTTGAAAAGATGAGAGAAATGTTCCGTAGCTACCTGAACGTCGCGGCAAAATATAAACTTTGTGCACTTATGGGCGGCCTCGACTATCGAGCAAGTCCTGACTGGGGTGCGCTGTTGGGCTATTCTCCGCAAAGTCTGGCTGACGCAAATATACGATGCATAGAGTTTCTTAGAGAGGTAGCGAAAGAGTACGCTGCTGATATTCCGGAAGTTCTGTTTCAAGGGCTTATAGGACCGCGTGGCGATGCATATTCGACCAATCACAAGATCACAGCGAATGAAGCAGAGGACTACCACTCTGTTCAACTAGAAACCTTAAAAAAAGCACAGGTGGATTTAGCGTTAGCGATCACCTTTAATAACATTCCAGAATCGATTGGTGTTGTTAGAGCTGCCCAGAAAATAGGTGTACCTCTGGCTATTTCACTCACACTAGATAGCAATTCAAAACTAAATTCTGGCCCAAGTTTAGCCGAGGCAATCACGACCATTGATAGAGAGACGGATAATGCAGTCGAGTTTTATTTGATCAACTGCTCTCACCCAGTGGAGTATGAACCTGCCATTGAACAGAGTGACTGGATTAATCGAGTTCGCGGAGTCAGACCAAATGCATCAAAAATGGAAAAAATTGCGCTATGTAAACTTGGACATCTGGAGGATGGTGATCCGGTAGAATTGGGAGAGCAATGTGGAGACCTAGCTAAGCGCTATCCTCATATGGATATTTGGGGTGGCTGCTGCGGAACTTGGGACAACCATCTGGAACAGATAGCAAAACAGGTAATCGCGGCCAAAAAGGCCGCTGAGTAGCGCTATATTCACAATCTTCAGATACGAGATAGCCCGCAGAAATGCGGGCTTTGTGTTTGTTCACTGATACAGCTCCTGATTATTATAAACAACACAGTAAAGCAGTATCCGCTAGTAGCTGAAATAAGGGAAATTAGACCTCACTTATTAATGTTCTAGTCCAATTGTTTTATCCTATGCCTCCTAAGGTAGTCGATTTAACGAAACAGTGAATTTATGCAAAAAAACTCTGACCTAAGCCGTCAGGCCAATCGCGAAGCACTTTGGGCGATACTTCTTGCTCTGGGCTACTTTGCCTGGTGGTATTGTGGCGCCTATGTTTTCTCAGCTCCAAAAGACGAACTGCAACTCCCTCAGTTGTACTGGGGCATGCCACTGTGGTTTGTATTGTCATGTGTGCTTGGTCCAATCCTTTTTACCGTACTATGCGCGCTAATGGTTAAATACCTTTATAAGGATCTCCCTCTCGATAATTACGACGATGAACATTATGAATAGCCAGCTTATTATTCCTTTATGTATTTACCTTTTAGCGGTTTTCGCTCTGGCATTCCTGACTCGCCGTTATCACAAACCGGGGAACTTTCTCACCGAATACTTCGTGGGAAGCCGCAGTATGGGAGGATTTGTCCTCGCAATGACACTTGCAGCAACCTATGCGAGCGCCAGTAGCTTTATCGGTGGACCGGGAGCGGCGTATAAAATGGGACTGGGTTGGGTGTTACTGGCAATGATCCAGCTACCTGCTACCTGGCTAACTCTGGGCGTTCTGGGGAAAAAATTTGCGATAGAAGCAAGACGTCATAACGCTCTGACGATCAACGATATGTTATATGCTCGTTTTAAGAGCCGAAAAGTCGTGATCTTCTCTTCACTTGCGTTGCTTCTGGCCTTCTTCGGAACGATGGTAGTGCAATTTGTTGGGGGAGCCCGACTGTTGCAGACCGTGCTTGGAATCAGCTACCAGCATGGGCTACTGCTATTCGCCTGTACGGTCGGTATATACACGACTATTGGTGGTTTCCGGGCCGTCGTCCTGACCGACACCGTTCAGGGGGTGATGATGGTCATCGGCACCATCGTTCTGCTGGCTGGTGTTATTCACGCTGGCGGGAGCCTGGAAAACCTGGTCACCAAACTTCACTCCATAGACCCTGCTTTGGTAACACCATATGGTCCGGACCATTTCCTCAGTCAGCCGTTTATCCTGAGCTTTTGGGTTCTGGTCTGTTTTGGCGTGATCGGGTTACCACAGGCTGCCGTCCGCTGCATGTCATACAAAGACAGCCCTTCTCTCCATAAAGGTATGGTGATCAGCACAATTATGATTGCATTACTGATGTTCGGGACTCACCTGACCGGAGCCTTAGGCAGAGCGATCGTGCCAGAGGTTGCCAGCCCGGATCAAATTATGCCAACACTGATGATGACGGTTCTGCCCCCAATGTTTGCCGGAATCTTTCTGGCCGGGCCAATGGCGGCCATTATGTCGACTATCGATTCACAGCTGATTCAAGCATCATCGACGCTGTTGAAAGACCTTTATATTAACTATATCAATCCTCAAATCATTGAAGACCAAAGTGCTGACGGTAAACTGAACCGCATCTCACTATGGACAACGGCTATTTTCGCCAGCCTGGTCTTTGTTGCGGCGACGAATCCCCCAGATATGATCATCTGGCTGAACCTTGTAGCACTGGGAGGTTTGCAGGCCGTATTTTTATGGCCTCTGGTATTTGGTTTGTACTGGTCAAAAGCCTCTGCTACTGGCGCGTTTAGCTCGATGGTCATTGGGCTTGGTGTATACATCAGCTTAGTTTGGTTCAAACCCGATATGGCTGGTGTTCACCCCATCGTTCCGACGATGATTACGGGCATGCTTGCTTTCGTTATCGGCAGCTTATTGAAGCCCAATACAAATGAAAACAAAGAGTTAGTTTCAGTCAATTAAAAGAGCTAAACATATTTCACACAGAAAGAGCGATAGTTGATATAAGCTACATTTATCGCTCTCTCTTTTTTACACTCAAGACCAAAACTGAACTACGTAAAGGTCGATTATGATTTAATTGTTACACTCTTTTTTTCACTTACATCCACTTGTAAAGAGAACACATCAGGTGGCGCATAATGCCCTACCACATCAAAATCATAGCGAGATTTGGTTATTTGGGACATATCGATCTCTGTTGTCAATAATCCTTCTTGTCCATACATTGGTCCTGTCAAAATGTTACCCAGCGGATCAACAATAATACTGCCACCTTTAATAAAGGGGCGATTTGAATCCCATCCTTACGCAGTTCTACCTGTTTGCTCTGGCGAACCTTGCACCTAAACAGCACTAACAACAAAACAACGCCCTTCGTTAATGAGTTGCCCTGATTACGCGCTTAAATTGAACCAGATAGCAATGCATTCGTCCTAAAACTGCATAGATCGTGGTCACCAGATGGTCACAATGGTGACCATCTGTGCCCAATAAGGTATGACTCAGTGAATATTATGCACATAAATATGCGATGTTCAGATGGGGAAATTTGGGTTGGATTAGATAAACCCTAGATACGACAAAGCCCACACGAATGCGGGCTTTGTGTTTGTTCACGAAGAACTAAATTTGGTGGGTCCGGGCGAACTCGAATCGCCGACCCCTACCATGTCAAGGTAGTACTCTAACCAACTGAGCTACGGACCCAAATTTTTTGTTCCTGTTTACCATTCTATTCAGAATGGTGCGTCCGAGTGGACTCGAACCACCGACCCCCGCCATGTCAAGGCGATACTCTAACCAGCTGAGCTACGGACGCATTTCTCTGGAACGAGAAGGATATTAGCCATAAGCTATCTGGGGTGCAAGCATAAATTCGCTAACTTTGAATCGTTTGGCGAAAATGTAAACTCAACACCCGTTTTCAGGTGATTTTATCGGCTAAAAGCGCCTAACGCAGGTATAAGAATGTGATCTAAGTAACTTTTTAGTTTTCGTTTAATTATCGTAAGGCACTTCATTTAACATCCAGAGCTGCAAGGTGTAGGAAACATCGGGGCAAGATCCAAAAAGAATTTGGTATTGAGGATCAAAAGATTCACCGATATAAGTGGTACGAATCAACTCCCCCGTTTTTAAATCCACTTGAGTACTTACTCGGCCTTTGAAGTTTTGAAAGATAACAAACTGTTCACTGTGATAAATCATTTGGTCACGATAAAACAAAAAGTAATCTTGTGGTGTATCGGTGAGGTGGCATTCTAATGGCTCCACGTTCGGTAAAGCATTAGCATTTGAAGCGAGCAGTATCAGAGAACAAATCAATCCATATCGCATAGCACTAACCTACTTTAATTCCTTTATCTAAGTATAGGACTTATATGCCAATAACCTCACCACTCTCGGTTCAGTGATATAAAAAAGGCTTTAACTTAAAGAAGTCAAAGCCCGCTATACCTCATTGCTCTATTCGAACACCACATTGTAGTTCTCGGTGTAAGTGCAGTTTGGCTGACGGCTACAGGTAAAAAAGCGTCGCCCTTTAAACTCACCTTGACTTGCTGTCCTGATTATCATCGGACTGCTGCACTTTTTACAAAAGCGCACCTCTTTTTCCGGCTCTATCAAATCAATGTGTGCTGCAAGCAATCGACGCAAACGCCCAACTTGGTAGCTGTGCTTTATTGATGTTCCGATCAATGGCAAGTTGGCCGTTTTACACACATGGATCAGTAGTTTTTGCCTTTCAATCTTGCCTTTATTAAGTGGTTGCCCGTCGTCCAGTTCAAGGATCACTCGCGGTTCCAGCGTACGCGGGTCACAAATGACATAGTCAAAGTAGCTTCTGGAAATGCGGTTAGTCGCAACAAAAAGCTGCTTCTTGTTTTTTATTTCTTTCGGAGCCACCAAACTGGACATATTTACTTTGGCAAATACGACTGCGTGCTCTCCAACCGCTGTACTTAACGCATTGAAAAAGGCACCTTCCGGGCCTCGCAGCAAAGCCCCCTTGGAGCGATAGGGGTAATCACGAGTATCATCATGTTTGATTACATACTTTTGAATAATGAAGATAAAAACAACCAGAAGAACAACGATGATAAAGATGTTGGTCATAGATAAAGTGGTCCAAAAACAACAAGTTGCTCAAAGCGTAAATGGAAACGTCAGTCAGAGCAACAAAAGGGTTCAGTTTTGCAGTACTTGCAAGATTCAGGAGAGGAAAGAAGAGCTTAATAAAGGTTTCTCTATTAAGCTCTGAGGTCTAGCTATTTGCATCGGGTTGATGCTCAGGCATAGCATCAATAAAAGCAGGAAGTTGGTAACACGCTTCAACAATCGAATTGATGACTGGATACGGTGCTAAATCGACGCCAAAACGCAAGGCGTTATAGACTTGCGGCACCAGACAAATATCGACGATTGAAGGCGAATCAGTCAGGCTGAATAGGCAATCCCCCTGCTCTTTTCGATGGTTCGCGAGTTTCTCTTCTAGTGAAGCGAAGCCCTTATTAATCCAGTGATGAATCCAGGCAACTTTACACTCCTGATTGCACGCTAACTCCCCTTCCAAATACTGCAAAACTCGCAAGTTATTCAGTGGGTGAATCTCCATCGCAATATCCTGCGCCATTGCTAACGCTTGATAACGAAGCGGCGCTAGCTCTGGAATAACAGAAACATCCGGATAGTTTTCATCAAGATACTGAATGATCGCCAGCGACTGGTTTAATCGAAGCTTCCCATCCACCAGCACTGGTACCAGTTCAGTGGCATTTAGCTCATGATACTCGTCACTATGCTGCTCGCCCCCATTGCGTACTAAATGCACCGACTTTGAATCATATTCAAGTCCTTTAAGATTCAAGCAAATACGTACGCGATAAGCCGCTGAAGATCGCCAATATCCATATAGAGTGATCGGTTCGCTCATTTATCCTTCCTATATGAGACTGTGCATTAATGTTTCAGGTACTGACTAACTTGCTGGTTAATGGCCCCAAAGATACTGCTGCCATCTTTATCGAACATCTCAAGCTTGATTGAGTCTCCAAACGACATAAAGTTTGTTGACGGTTTACCATCACGAATCGTTTCAATCATACGAACTTCAGCAATGCATGAGTAACCTACGCCACCTTCCTCAATCGAACTGCCATATTCTGTATCCTGCTTGTTCGAAACCGTCCCAGAGCCGATGATTGCACCTGCTGACAACGGACGCGTTTTGGTGGCATGAACAATTAAATCTGCAAAATCAAAAGTCATGTCCACACCCGCATTAGGGCAACCAAATGGCTTATGGTTATAGGTAGAAACCAGTGGCAAATGGACTTTATTTTCGTACCACGCATCGCCTAATTCATCCGGAGTTACAGCGACAGGAGAAAACGCCGATGAAGGCTTAGATTGGAAGAAGCCAAATCCTTTCGCTAACTCCGCTGGAATCAATCCGCGCAGCGAGACATCGTTCACCAACATGATAAGTCGAATGGACTCCTGCGCTTCGGCAACGCTTGCCCCCATTGGTACATCACCCGTCACCACCGCAACTTCGCCTTCAAAATCAATGCCCCATTGGTCGCTGGCAAACTCAATGTTATCGCAAGGACCAATAAACGCATCCGAACCACCCTGATACATCAATGGATCCGTCCAAAAGCTTTCTGGCATTTCTGCGCCACGCGCTTTGCGAACCAACTCAACGTGATTAACGTACGCACTGCCATCCGCCCACTGATAAGCGCGAGGCAATGGGGACTCACAATAGTGCGCTTCGAACTCTTCAAACCCAGCGACCGTACCGTTATTCAGGGCGGTATAAAGTTCTTCCAGTTGTGGCGCTAAGGTTTTCCAATTATCCAGAGCGACTTGCATTGTTGGCGCTAAATTCATCGGGTGGAAAATTTCCGACACTGGTACACAGCGTGTTAAGTCTTTGCTCACGACCATCAACAGACCGTCACGAGTACCATTTTTTTTGGTTGCTAATTTCATCCTTGCCTCTTACTTCTCTTGCCAGCTGTAGACGTACTCTTTGTTCTCAACGGTTTCCAGTTCATCCGAGAACTGAAGTGCGTGGCGCGTATCGATCATCACCGCCACCTCGTCAGTAAACTTCTTCTTATGTTCCCGACCCGCTTTAAATGCTTTTGGATGAGGGCCATGAGTAAAGCCTGCCGGGTGGAACGTCACCATGCCGGCTTCAATATTGTCACGGCTAAAGAAGTCGCCTGCGTGGTAGAACAAGACTTCGTCATAATCATCATTGTTGTGGTAGAACGGTACTTTAAGCGCCCCAGGATCACTCTCAATCGGACGAGGAACAAACGTACACACCACAAATCCCGCTCCTACAAATGTAGTATGTGCAGACGGTGGTAAGTGGTAGCGATGTGACATAAGTGGACGAATATCACGCCAGTTCACTTTCACCACGGCTAAGTCACCATGCCAACCAATTGCATCTAAAGGATTAAACGGGTAGGTGATAACACTGACTTTATCGTGACGCTTCACCTGTACCTGAGTACGATTCTCAGAGTACTGGGCACGGAATTGATCGTTGATTGACGGGGTTTCCAGTACCGCCGGATCAAATACCGCGTGGTTACCCACCATGCCTTTTTCTGGCAATGAGTAGGCTGCATCGGTGTTTTCAATCATCAGGATGAACATCGGCTCACTTGGTTCCAAGCGCCAACTCGTCGAACGCGGGATCATGACATAATCCCCTTCACTTACCTTCAAGTGTCCGTAGTCACAATAAAGGTCCGCTGTACCTTGGTGGATAAACAACAGCTCATCGCCGTCTGCATTTCGCACCAAGAAATCCATCTTTTCATCCATACGCCAAACACGGATCTTACAATTCGCGTTGTGCAGTAAATGTGGCACAGCCCAAGGGGTAATTTGGCTAGCCTTCTCCACTAAAGTGAAATCGAAAGCTCGCGGGCGTAACTCGCCTTCCCACTCAGACCAGCCTGTAGGCGCGTGTTGGTGATGAAAATGTGCCGCAGGGCCAAAGAAACCACTTCGACCTGCTTCACGTTCATATATTGCCTCTTCCGGGAAATCAGCATGTGCTTGTTTAGAGCACACTCCCTCCCGATGAGGGAATGTGATCCATTTATGCATCGCTCAGTACTCCACGGCGAATTTGGTCTTCTTCAATCGATTCAAACAGCGCTTTGAAGTTACCTTCACCAAAGCCTTCATTGCCTTTACGCTGAATGATTTCGAAGAACACAGGGCCAATTACGGTTTGCGTAAAGATTTGCAGCAAAATGCCGTCTTTCATCGGCGCTCCATCAATAAGGATTTGCAAGTCACGAAGTTTACTTACGTCCTCGTTATGGCCTTCAACACGCTGGTCTACTTTCTCGTAGTACGTATCAGGTGTTGGCATAAAGTTCATGCCACGGTCACGCAAGGTTTGAACCGTTTGATAGATATCATCCGTTGTCAGCGCAATATGCTGAATGCCTTCGCCGTTGTATTCGCGGATAAACTCTTCGATTTGCGATTTATCGTCAGACGACTCATTGATAGGAATACGGATCTTACCGCAAGGTGCCGTCATTGCTCGGCTGACAAGACCCGTAAGTTTACCTTCAATATCGAAGTAACGAATTTCACGGAAGTTACCAATACGCTCATAAAAACCAGACCAGACGTCCATGTTGCCTTGCTTCACGTTGTGCGTCAGATGGTCGATTTCGTAGAGGCCAACATCAGATTTCGCTAAGCGTTCTTCCGCATCATCATAAAAGCGGAAATCGACATCATAAATGCTCTGCTTACCGTAACGGTCAACAAAATAGAGTAAACTTTCACCAATTCCGTAAATAGCAGGAATGCTCAGCTCCATCGGACCAATTTCGGTTTTGTATTGTGTACCGCCGTTCTGTATTGCGTGCTCAAGTGCCGCTGTTGCGTCTTTTACTCGAAATGCCATACCACATACTGACGGGCCGTGTACTTTTGCAAACTCTTCAGCTTGACTATGAGGCTGCGCATTGACGATGAAACTGATGTCACCTTGTCGATACAACCATGCTTCTTTTGAGCGGTGCTTGGCGATTTCAGCAAAGCCTAACGATACAAACAGTTCTTTCAGTTGTTCAATGCCTTTGCTGTCTGCAGCTGTGTATTCAACAAACTCAAATCCATCTGTACCTAATGGGTTGTAAGTATCCACCATGACTTTCTCCTTGCGTCATTAATTTGTTTGACAGCGTTCTTTCGCTGTTTGAACTTATTTTCTTAACTTGGCGCAGGTGGGGAAAAATTGGAATACATCAACAAAAATCTCTATTTACGGGTTCTGAGGGCACAAATGTAAAGATAATGTTACATAGAATAACCAGTAGTCGTTCATGCCTTTTCTAACAAGCTAATTACTTTAATTTCATACAATTAAACTATCAGTTTGATATTTACATAGCGCCATCAATTGTAAACAGTTTGTTACCATGGTGATATTTCTTGGCACTGTGGTGATGATGTAAACAATCTTTCACTAACATAGAGTCATCGCTTATCGGCTATTACCATTTCGCTGGATAACGTGATTACACAACCAGTTTCTTAACGTATTTGGGCATAATTGTGTCAAGCCGGTGACTTTATTGATTCATCTCAGTATCCCTTACTCTCTCATGTGTAATAACACCCGCTCTGTTCCTTTCCGAGGACGTTCTCTGACTCCATCGTTAGCGCCCTCGCCCCTGCAAGATGAGACATCCAAATGACACAAATTAACCAAGAACGTCTAGTTGAACACTTCTGCCAACTGGTTCGCATTGACAGCGAATCGATGAATGAAAAACAAATCGCAGAGACTCTGGCTGAGCAACTGGGCGTGTTAGGCTTTGCGGTTCGCAAACTCCC
Source organism: Vibrio sp. YIC-376 (assembly GCF_052353105.1). Taxonomy (NCBI): domain Bacteria; kingdom Pseudomonadati; phylum Pseudomonadota; class Gammaproteobacteria; order Vibrionales; family Vibrionaceae; genus Vibrio; species Vibrio sp. YIC-376. The sequence goes on along the minus strand of NZ_JBBWFK010000001.1, from coordinate 334,720 downwards.
TGTACCAGAGCATATTTCAAATGGCTTCAACGTCTATGCCCGTCTGGAAGGTAAAAAAGAAGGCTCGATTCTCATGAGCTGCCACATGGATACCGTAACGCCGGGTATCGGTATTGAGCCGATCATCGAAGACGGCATTATTCGCTCAAAAGGCAACACGATTCTTGGCGGTGACGACAAATCTGGTATCGCTGCAATCATGGAAGCCGTACGCTGCATTCAAGCGGAAAATCTAGAGCACAAAACGTTAGAGCTTGCGTTCACCGTGCATGAAGAAGGCGGTCTGTTCGGTTCTGAGTATTTCGATATGACTCATGTAACGTCAAAAGAAGCGATCGTACTTGATACCGGCGGTCCAATCGGTACCATCGTGACTGCTGCTCCAGGCCAGCAAAAGATCGTTGCAACGATCAAAGGTCGTCCTGCGCACGCGGGTCTTGCGCCAGAAGAAGGCATCAGCGCAATCATGGTTGCAGCAGATGCCATCAACCAAATGAAGTTACTTCGCATCGACGAAGAAACCACTGCGAACATTGGTATGGTAAACGGCGGTCAGGCAACAAACATCGTTATGCCAGAGCTTAAAATTGTGGCTGAAGCGCGCTCTCTCAACGGAGGTAAACTGGAAGCACAAGTTAACCACATGATCTCGACATTCAAATCGGTTGGTGAAAAACACGGAGCGGTAGTCGACATCGAATCTAAGCGAGCATACGATGCGTTTGTTATTAAAGAAGACAACGCACACGTAGCAGATATCAAAGCAGCATTTGCGGATATGGGTATTGAAGCGTTCACCAAAGGCACGGGCGGTGGTAGCGACGCAAATAACTTCAATAAGAAAGGTCTGACAACGGTTAACCTCTCAACTGGTATGGCAAAGGTGCACACCACTGAAGAGTTCATCGCGGTTGATGATATGGTGAAAATCACTCAGTTCATCAAACACTACCTGGTGAAATAATCACACGTAGACATCTCGATGGCTGTTTTCGACAATGATTACATGTAAAGGCTCTCGCTCTAGTCGAGAGCCTTTCGTTTATTAAACGTAAGTCACGCGCGACAATCGGCAACAGCGTGTTATGGACTAGCGCCTTAGCATCACGTTAAAATGCGATATCTTTGATAACTTCGTATGACTTTATGACCGATGCTGACATCGAACTTCAACATATTTGGTTGGAAGTTCAGACACAACGCTGGCACAACATTTCCCGCTTCCTGTTTAGCTATTACTGCTTCAAACACAATCTCGTAAGCAAAACGAATAAGCCATGCTGGGAGACAGCCAGAAAAGAATTACCTGCGTCAACCACAATTCAAACTCGCAAGGACAGTGTCGTTGAACCTTTAGTCCCTGAGGAAGCGATTATTGGCTTACTCAAAACCCTGAGCAAAGATGAAGAGATATCATTCGACGCTATGGTGCAAACACTAGAAGCGTTTTTGCACTATGTAGTGATAAGTAAACAAGAGAAAGAGAAGCTCAAGCCGAACATGCCAGCTATCTGGTATCAGGAAATTGAAAAGCCGTTAAAGGCTCGTTTTGAACTTGCTGGTATTTCAATTTCAGATTGATAAGTTCGCCATCAGTGAATCTGAATTTGCAGGGGTTACTCTGGTTTAGAAAGTGAGTTGAGAAACGTAAACAGAAAAAGCCGAAACTAATCGAGAAAGACTAACTTCGGCTCAGCAGACATTACGACTTGAGATTAAAGCTCAGTCATAAACGTACCAGCAGGTTTAATCGGCAGGTACTTTTCATAAAAACCTTCGTACGCCGCTTCTGGATCTAAATCACTGAACACTTCTGGGTACATGATTTTGGCATAAAACTGAATCAGCGCGCCATCAATGATGGTACGGCAAGCACCGTGGTAAGCCGCATACATACGATTATTTTTTACCGCAGAAATCGAAGACCAACCGATACGCTTTTTAAAGCCCGCTAATCTTTCTTTGGCTAATGCTTGGTCAACACCTTCACCCATGAGCATTGAATCATCTGCACTGCCTGACTCGTAGCCGGTCATAACAATAACGTCTGGGTTTGCAGCAATGATCTGTTCTGGGTTCAGTTTGCCCCACCACTCAACGAATGGCGCAGAAATGTTGTCACCGCCTGCCATTGTAGCTATCGCTCCCCACATGTTCTTGCCAAATGTGTAGCCAACTTCACCCACACCAGAAGCGCCATATTCAGTGTAAACTTTTGGTTTAGCAAGGTTTGCTTTCTCCAATCGCTCGCTGATCATCTCAACATTTTGCTTGTATTCATTCGCGATGGTTTCTGCTCGCTCTTGCTGACCGGTGATTTCACCAATGAGTTTAGTCGTCTGAACATGTCGCTCAACCGTTTGTGCGTTGTAGTCCACCACGACAACTGCGATACCGGCACTCTTCATGCGCTCAACATCCGCTTCCAGCGCTTTGAACTGCCAATCCGCTAGCATCACCACATCTGGGCTTAGACTGATTACCTTCTCAACAGAAAACGCATTGGTATCAACGCGCCCAATTTCTGGGATCGCATCCAGTGATGGTCGATGTGTCACATACGCCTGCCAGCTTGCAGAACGAGCCTGCCAAATGTACTTAGACATGCCTACAACGTTGTCATACGCCGCTTCGGTACCGATCGCCATGTAATCTTCTGGATAGAAGCCGACTACCACTCTTTTTGCTGGCGAATCGAACGTAACCTCACGTCCTAGCACATCTGTAACGGTAGTTTGTTCGGCAAAAGACAGCGTGCTAACGCATACAGCAGCAAGCGCTAATAAGTGTTTCAACATCAAGACGGTTCCTTTTTATTCTATGAGTAAGACGGCTCCAATTCCCGCCTCGCTGGCGTATATTAATTCTTTTATTAATGATAATGCAACTAACTATCATTAATGCTAGTATCGCTACCTTCCTAGCGCGCCGAGTAAGTCTATCTACTGGCCGTAAATAAATAATAATTAGGTAGTAAGTCGTGCAATCTGCAGTTTTAGAACAGCTTATCCAGCAGCAACGTAAGAGTGAAAAGCGTCGAATTTTGGTGATTGGCGCATTCAGCGCACTCATTCTGATGACTTTCGTTCTCGACATCATGACAGGCCCTTCCCTGCTTGATGCGACCAAAGTCCTTTACTCTCTGTTTGAATTTATTGGCCTGCCATATCAGGTTGAACCTTCCACTCAAATCATTGTGACAGAGCTACGACTGCCAATTGCGATAATGGCGATTGTCGTTGGAGGCGCGCTCGGAATGGGCGGAGCCGAGATGCAGACTTTGCTCAATAATACAATGGCAAGCCCGTACACCTTGGGAATGGCTGCGGCCGCTGGCTTTGGTGCTGCTATCACCCTGTATATGGGATCGTTTGGCTTAAGCAGTTATTACGCGGTTCCGATGGGTGCATTCTTATGCTGCATGTTGTCTGCTTGTTTCCTGTTTTCTTTAGCATCGGCTCGTCATATCAGTTCAGGACAACTCATTCTTGCTGGTATTGCCCTGCTGTTTTTGTTCCAGTCGCTATTGTCTCTGGTTCAGTTCGTATCCTCTCCAGAACTTAGCCAGCAGATTCTCTTTTGGTTATTCGGTAGTTTAACCAAAGCGACCTGGAATACCGTTGCGATTACTTCTGCTGTCGTGCTTATCGGTGGAATACTTTTACTGAAAGATGCATGGAAGCTGACCGCGCTTCGACTGGGAGAAGAGCGTGCGAAAAGTGTTGGCGTTAACATCACTCGCTTACGTCTGAAAACGCTGTTTATCGTTGCGGTCATCACCGCTACCGTAACCAGCTTCGTCGGGATCATCGGCTTTGTGGGTATCGTTGCTCCTAACATGGCGAAATCCATGGTGGGTGAAGATCAGCGATTCTTCTTGCCACTCTCTTTCCTGATTGGTGCTTTCCTGCTTTCTGGCGCGTCGGTTCTGTCAAAAATCATCGTTCCAGGTGCACTGTTCCCGATCGGTATCGTTACTGCGATCATCGGCGTACCTTTCTTCTTCTGGTTGATTTTGGCGAAGCGAGGTTAAGGATGCTGGTAGCAAACAACGTAAACATTCAGATTGATACATTAACCCTTGCCAATGACTTCAACTTCAAACTGGAACCGGGTCAGGTAACAGCGGTACTCGGGCCAAATGGTGCGGGTAAAAGTACCCTACTTAAAGCCATTTTCGGTGATGTAAATCTGGCCAGCGGCTCAATTTCTCACTACGGTGATGAGCTCAATCACAAGTCTCTCTCTTCATGGCGAGCTAAGTTTGGCTACATGCCACAAGATATCGGCTTAGAGGTTAGTTTGACTGTTATTGAAGTGGTACTGATGGGACGTTTAGACAGCCTCAGCCTGCGTATCGATGACAAACTTCTTGGCGAAGGCTTACAGATACTCAATAGCATCGGCATGGCGCATTTAGCTAACCGCAACGTGAGTTCTTTAAGTGGTGGTCAGCGTCAAATGATCCTGTTCGCTCAAGCTATCATGCGCAACCCACAAATCATGCTGCTTGATGAACCCGTCAGCGCACTCGACCTTCATCACCAACACGTGTTGCTCGACCATCTTGTTACTCAAACTCGCGCACAGAACTACGTGAGCATCATGGTTTTACACGATCTCAATCTTGCCGCACAGTACGCCGATAATCTCTTGGTGATAAAACAGGGTGAATTAGTCAGCGTAGGAGCGCCAAAAGACGTCCTAACCACAGAGTTAGTGAAAGATATCTATCAAGTGGAAGCGAATGTTCATCATGATGAAGACGGCGTGCCATTTATCAGAACGATGAAAGCCAGTTAGGAAAGAAAAAAGCACTGGCTGGAGTTGAATTTGCATTGCTAGATTACGTTTTATCAAGCGTTCTCTAGCAGTGACTAATCCTTAATTTTCTACTTACCATCCGATACTTTAATAGTGATCAATCCAGCTTCGAGCGCCATATCAACCACCTTTTGAAACTCTGCAGGATGAAGCAGCACGTACCCAGTCAAAGCGAACCCATCGTGTTTCGACGTAGGGTCTCTTTCACCACTACCACTTATGCGGATCTCTCCGGACACTAACTCCGCTTTGTCCAACATAACAATACATTCGTCTTCTTCAATTTGACCCGATGAAGAATATTCTCTAGAAATTCCTACCTTCATATTTGTTCACTCATACAATGGATCTCATTGAATATTAGTAACACCCTAAAAGTACGTCAAAATAGAAAATCACAATCGATAATTTATGGGTTCAAGAGATACTCGTCGTGAGAGGTGCTCAGAGCTAACAGCAGATTTGATGCAGAAATGAAGTGGCACAATCTATCAGCTCTAACTACAGACTGATTTTAGAGCTGACAAATTGAAAAACAGAAACTGGGAAGATGGTACGTTAACTAATCGACTTTACTAGTCTATTTAAGTTAAGCGCTCGCCACGCCTTACGCTCTTCTTTATCCATATATGACCAAGCGATAAAGCGACTCACCTTCTGGCCTTGACTCATTTCCACTATGCGAATGGCTTTCGCGCCGAGTTTTTCAAGCTGCTTACGCATTGGACGTACATTCTCTTTCTTGGAAATTAGCGTTGTAAACCAAAGCACTTGCGCGCTGAAACCCTGGCTTTCGTTAGCCATCTTGCGAATAAATGCTGCTTCTCCACCATCACACCAAAGTTCTGCATTTTGGCCGCCAAAGTTAAGTGTTGGCTTAGCTGAACTTATGCGCGCAGGTTTCATGCCTTTTTTTTGTTGGTTGGCTCGTAAGTTATCCACTTTACGTTGGCTACCCATCGCCGCTTCTTCTGCTGAGCGATGGAAAGGAGGATTACAAGTTGTGACATCGTAACGTTCATCTGGCTGAATCACCCCACGATAGATGTTGGCCTGGCTAGGCTGTCTTACCAGTTCGATTCTGCCATTGAGAGAAACATTGCCATCGACAATCGCCTGAGCCGACTCAATTGACGTTGGATCGACATCGCTGCCAGTATAGTGCCATCCGTATTCTGTTACCCCGACAATTGGGTAGATGCAGTTTGCACCAACACCAATATCTAGCGCACGAACGTCATGATGTGGGTATTTGCCTTTGACTTCCCCGTCGAGCAATTCGGCGACACGGTGAATATAATCGGCACGTCCCGGAATTGGCGGACACAAATAGTGTTCAGGAATATCCCAGAAATCGATATCGTAATACGCAGCAAGCAGGGCTTTATTGAGCATTTTGACCGCTTTTGGATCAGAGAAATTGATCGAGTCTTCCCCATTCGGGTTCTTAATCACAAAGGCTTCTAATCGTGGCTCACTCGCAATCAACTTTTTAAAGTCATAACGGCCACGATGCGGGTTGCGTTCGTGCAATCCACTTTTGGCAATTTTAATGAAGTCAACATCGCTTGTCGCAGCTGTTGGTGACTTTACTTTGGCTGAGTGCTTATGCTTCACACGTTTCTCAGCTTTCGCGCCATCTTTACCCTGCTTTGGCTTTGCTACTTTTTTGGATTTTTCTGGCTTAGCGGGTTGGTTATTGTTCTTCATTCGAGTTCGCTTTTAAATCGAGGTAAATCATAAACAGACGCGCATCAAATTCTAACTGGTGATACTCGGGTTCCATATAACAACACAATTGGTAAAACGCTTTATCGTGCTCTTTCTCACGCGTATGAGCCAATTCATGCACCACCAGCATTCTTAGCAGTGGTTCGGGTGCTTCTTTAAAGACATTCGCAATACGAATTTCGTTCTTCGATTTGAGCTTGCCGCCATGGTTACGACTTATCACGCTGTGCAGCCCTAGCGCGTTATTAATTAAGTGAATTTTTTTATCGTAGACTACTTTGCTAATCGGTGCCGCTTTCTTCATATAACGATTTTTGATCGCTATTGCGTACTCATACAACGCCTTTTCACTTTTGATTTGATGGCGTTCTGGATAGCGTTTTTCGAACCAGGAAATCAGCCTACCGCTGTCTACCAAAGAGCTAACTTGCTCAACAATGTGTGGAGGATAACCCTGAATGTATCGAAGTGACGGATGCATGGTGTAAAGTCTGCTATGACAAAGGAAAGTCGCTAAATATACCTGAGATATAAGATACTTTCACCCTAGCTTTACCCCTTACCTTAACCATCCCTTACTCATAGCTTTCACCTTTCATTTCTCGCCAAAGGTCGTTAAACTTCGCATCCCAAAGATAATCGAGAGAAATTCAATGAAACGTGTCGTTCTTTACATCAAAGACAAATGCCCCCACTGCAAAGATGCTCAACGTTATCTGGATTCGAAAAACATCACTTACCGCCTGTGCAACGCGAAAATGCAGCGAGGCCGTAAAGAGCTGGATGCACTAGGTGCGCGCTCAATCCCGGTACTTAAGATTGGTGACCGAGTCATGATTGGCTGGAACCCAAAGAACTTTGAAAAAATGTACAAAGACGGCTAACTTCGTCCTCTATTATTTCCGCGCTCGGTTATTTATAAGTAACGCTTAACGAAATCGATAAACGTTCTGTCGGCAATCGATAAATAGCCTTCTTTCCGCCAAGCTAACGCGAGATCGAGCGTTACCGGCGGGTTAAACGGAATGCCTACCACTTCTTTTTCATTCTGAGTGACCAGTTCTAGTAACGCCGTAATCGCAAACTCGTGCTTTACGATACTAAGGATTAACGGTAATAAGTTGGTTTCAAACGAAGACTTCATGGTAAAACCGTGCTCTGCACTGACATGATCTAAAAACTCTCGATGGAAGTAGCCACGTTGAAACATCACCAATTCATGCTCAAAAAACTCATCGAACGTGAGTGATTCGCGCTGAGCCAACTCATGCTCTGGCGCAACAACAGCTACCATCTGGTTCGTAAACAGGTGATCGGTTTCAAGATCGTCGGGCACATTGTCGCAACTGATCACACCAATATCTAACTGCCCGTTAAGCAGCATATTTCTCACTGATTGTGTACCTGCTTCCACCAACGTGAGTTTCAAATCCGGAAACTGACTTTTAAAAGCCATGACGATACGTGGGAAAAAATAACTCCCCATCATCGAAGGCGTGCCTAAACGCACCTCACCTTTCGCCAAACCTTTCAGTTCGTTAATCGCAAGCTGTGCATCGTGTAATTGCTGAATCACACGTTTTGCGTGCACCAGCAAGGTTTCGCCCTCTTGTGTCAGACTGATTTTCTTATCTTCACGACGAAAAAGCGTTACACCCAACGATTGCTCGAATTTTTTAATAGAGATGCTTAAGGCAGGCTGAGCTATGTTCAGCACCTTAGCTGCATGGGTGATATTGCCTTGCTCTGCAACCGCAAGGAAATGTTTAAGTTGCTTCGATTCCACTAGATCAAAAATATATGACATCCATATTTTTAATATATTTTTTTAATTCAAAATTAGCTGATAAATTGATCACAGTTTCTTTTATTTGCGCTCGCGCATCAGGCAGGACACATGGTCATCTTCGGCACGCCAGAATACAAACGAATTACGCTCTCTCTAGCGTTGGGTTCATTTTTGGTATTCTCAAATTTATATCTTTTACAGCCAATGTTGCCGACCTTTGCTCAGCTGTTTGCCATTTCTGAAACACAAGTTAACTGGTTATTTGCAGCATCCACGCTGGCACTCTCTTTCAGCCTTGTGCCGATGGCAGTACTGTCTGAATCTATCGGACGAAAACCGGTTATGATGGCTGGCTTATTCGCCATTCCTGCGCTTTCTGCACTGATGCTGCTTGGTGATTCATTCCTGTTTTTAGTGGTCTGTCGCGCCCTTATTGGTGTTGCCTTGGCGGCTTTTGCTGCCGTTGCCGTCGCCTATATGGCAGAAGAACTCGACAAACATGCGTTCTCTATGGCGATAGGCACCTACATCGCGGCTAATTCTTTAGGTGGTATTGCAGGCCGTATTAGTGGCGGACTGCTGGCTGACAACTTCAGTGTTGATGTCGCCATTGAAGCCATTATGGTAGTGACACTAGTGGGTGTTATCTCTGTTTACTATTTACTGCCAAAACAGCGTAACTTCACCCCGTCTTCAAATGGGTTAAGACAACAAAACCGCGCTATCATTGGCCACTTCAGAAACCAACGAGTATGGTTCGCGATGTTGATTGGTGGTCTAAATTTCGCGTTATTCGTCAATCTGTATTCAGTAATGGGCTTCAGACTGGTTAGTGAACCACACAACATTCCTGTCGGCTTGGCGTCGCTTATCTTTATCTGCTATTTGGGCGGTACTTTCTCATCCCGTTGTGCAGGTCACTGGAGTAAACGTTACTCATCGATTCTTGGGATGTTCTTAGGCGCAATTATTAGTCTGAGCGGTATGTGGATTGCGGCAATTGAGAGTGTTGGTGCGATGCTCTTTGGTTTATTACTGATCAGCTTTGGAGCCTTTTTCACCCATACCTTGGCGTACGGCTGGGTGGGTCAAAAAGCGACAAATGCGAAAGCGACTGCAACAGCTCTTTACCTTGTGCATTACTATGTGGGCGGAAGTCTTGGTGGGTTCTTGCTTCTTTACTGCTGGCAGCATGGCGGATGGTCAACAGTACTTGTTGGCGGCAGTGCATTATACCTAGCCATGTTTAGTGCGATTGCTTATCTAAAACGCATTACGCAGACAAACGATGCAAAGGAAAGTGAAAAGATAACGGGATTGAGAAGAAGTTAATATCTCTGCTATGCTTGCGCCACTTTCAAAAAGATTTAAAAAATCGTATGTCAACGCGCTCAACACCAGAAACTCAAAACACAGATATAAACGCAATCAGCCAACAAGTTGATCAGTGGCTGAATGACGTCGTTATCGGACTGAATTTATGCCCGTTTGCGGCTAAACCACAACGTAACAAACAGATTAAAATCTTCGTTAGTGAAGCATCGCAAGAAGAGGCCTTACTGGAAGACATTTTGTTGCAGCTGATCGAGTTAAGCCAATCAGAGCCAGAAAAACTGGAAACAACGTTAGTAGTTGTACCAAATATGCTCGACGATTTCTGGGACTACAACCTGTTCATTGATTGGGTGGAAGGCTTAATCAAGCAGCAAGATTGGGAAGGCATTTTCCAGGTGGCGACGTTCCATCCGGATTACTGTTTTGGTGGTGCAGAACCAGAAGACGACGAGAATCTGACTAACCGTTCTCCTTATCCTATCTTCCACCTTATTCGTGAAGAGAGCATGGAAAAGGTGTTGAAACACTACCCTGCTCCTGAGTCAATCCCAGATACCAACATCGCTCGTGTTTCTGCCCTTTCAGAGGAAGAACGCAAAAAGCTGTTCCCGTATCTGTTCAGATAAAAACGAACTTATTTAGATAGAACCAAACGACTCCCCAATCCCGAGAGGCAGATTTGTAAGCAGTTAGAATCTGATCGCTTGGGGATTAAAGTGCGGTTTGTTATTATACCAATGCCAGTGATTTAATTATCAGAGAATTTCGCAGGAAAAATCGCTCAGAGCAAGGAAGAATTTGCAGTAACTAGTGGTGCTAATTATAAAAATTCTAACGCAGCTATCAGCGATTTTAACCAGCAAGAATGATGAGATAATCGCTGGAATTGGTATTACTACTGCTTCAATCGATTCAATGGAAAACAGAATGCAACTGTCAAAGCTAACCCAAGAGATTTTTGATCACCTATACCGTGACATCACCGAATTCCGTAGCACGTTCGACCTTCCAGTCGCAGACCAAGCTAGCCTGGATGCACAAGCGGATACGCTACACACTTCTTTGGCGATCGAAGAGCTTACAGAGCTAGCAGAAGCAGATTGTAAAACAGAACAAGCAGACGCAATCGTAGACAGCGTTTACGTTCTGATGGGGCGTCTTGTTCACCTTGGTAACAGCAAAGTGGAAGACAATTTGGCGATCAGCTACCTGATTGACCTGCTACTAAACGTTGCGAAAAACCGTGGTATCGACTTTATCCCTTGCTGGGACGAAGTGCATTCAAGCAACATGAGCAAAGTGTGCCGCAACGAAAAAGAGTACACAGAAACAGAAGCGTTTTATGCGGAGCAAGGCATTAAACTGATGGCGGTACATCAGGGTGAGTACATCATCGCTAAATGTGCTGAAGACTTTGTAGCCGAAGGCAAAACCGTTCGTAAGGGCAAAGTGCTAAAATCGGTTTACTACCGTCCGGCTGACCTTAAGCCTCTGACGCAATAAACCGTTACGGTTAGATAGAATCAAAAACGGGATGGGTTATTTGATCACTTTTCAATGTATAGATTGATAAGCGTTCTATTTTCACCCATCACCGTCATTCCGAGGAGCTTAAGCGACATCAGGAATCTCCTAACGGCAAGCTCGTAGTAGATTCTGAATCACGCGCCTTCATCGTAAATCAACATCTACTTTCCAAGCGCTTTGTTGCTAGAACCACGCTTAAAACTCCTTTGCACGCTTATATTAGATTCCTAGTCTCGCTATGGCTCGCTGGAATGACAGTAATAGTTTTAGGTTAAAAATCAATAGACTATTCGAAAAGTAAATAAGGTTTTTCCTCAACCATTATCCTTCTCACCTGAGTATTAAACACCTCTCCTAATCCCTCTTCCGTTAACACATCTTCAGCTTTGCCTGATGAGTGAAGCACGCCATTACTAAGCAACAGCACCTTATCTGCATGTCTTAGAGTTCGGTTTAGATCATGGTTAGCCACCAAAACACCAATACCTTGACCAGCGACTTCTGCGATAAGTTGATATAGCAAGCCCTCTTGTGCAATATCTAACGGTGCAGCAGGCTCATCCAAAATCATTAACTGTGAGTATGGATTAATAGTTCGCCAGACTTGTAAACACACACCGGCGAGTCGGACACGTTGCCACTCACCGCCAGAAAGTGTCTGGATACTACGATGCAACTTATCCTCCAACTGAACCAGTTTAATGACCTCATTGACCGCATCTCGCACTTTGCTGTCTGTAATCTTCACCCCGATTGGTAAAGATAACGCCAGATACTGGAATACGTCGACGTTAAATACCGGTCTGGATTGCTGACATAAATAGCCTCTTATGTAAGCTTGCTCAGATAATGGCATATCGAGTAAATCGCCATTATTGACGCTGACCTCACCGCTCACGGAATCTTGACTGGAAAGTGTGCCGGAAATCGCTGCGAGTAACGTACTTTTACCAGAGCCGTTCGGACCAACCACATGCACTATTTCGCCGGCATTACATTCAAACGAAAGTGGCAATAATCGATTACCGACCGCGATGTGCTTAACGTGCATCATGACTCTTTACCAACATCCAAATGAAAATAGGAGCGCCAATCGACGTGGTCATGACGCCTAATGGCAGTTCAGCCGAATCGAGTAACAATCTTGCACCAATATCCGCAAAGACCAATAACGCTGCGCCTGTTATCGCAGACAAAGGCAACAAGTAACGGTTCTCGGTACCAAACGCTAAACGCAGTAGATGAGGGACAACCAAGCCAACAAAGCTGATAATGCCTCCGAGAGCGACGGAACCGCCAACAAGAATGGAAATCGCCAGTATCAACTTCCAGCGCATCTGATGGACATCAATACCAAGCTGAGTGGCATGGATTTCCCCAAGCATAAGCTTATCGAGAGGCTTGCCCTTACAGCATAACCAAATCAATACAGGCAGCATCACCAAAGTCACTGAATGCTGGTACCAACTCGCCCCTCCAATGCTTCCCATCAGCCAATACATTAACTGGCGAAGGCTTAGATCATCACTGAAGTAAAATGCCCAGGTAACGATCGCACTGGAGAAAATACCCAACGCGACACCGACAAGAAGTAAGCGCGCCGTTGTCAGGTGCATCACTCTCGCGATAGAGACCAAAATTAAGGTGAATAACATGGAACCTGCAATGGCTGCCAGCATAAAGATCATCGGCGTTGGCATCGCGGGAATAGCAAACATCGCCAATACCATCGCAAGGCTGGCACCACCGGAAATACCAAGCACGCCAGGCTCTGCGAGTACGTTTCCTAACAGTACTTGCAGCGTAGCACCAGAGACGGCAAGTGCGGCACCAATGATAGCTGCGGATAGCAATCTTGGTAGACGCAGATCCAATAGCAATTTTTGCTCAAATGCAGAAAGCGATTGAAAAGGAGAAAGGAAAACCTCTCCGACCATCAGGTGTATGGCAGAGAGTAATATGAGCACGGCGGACATAATCAAGAGATTACGCTGCCAGCGTCGCTCCTTGTTCAGGATAAGTTGTTGAAAATCCATAATAGCCGATAAAAACAAACGAGGCCTAACCTTACAGTTAAGCCTCGGTAAATTGCAACGAATTCGAATCGTTATACGTAAATAACCCTACTATCGTATGAAAGCTCCGCTTTAATCGTAGACTAATTCGCCGTCTTCAAAGCGGGTTTTGACTTCGCACACCATTAAAGCCGCGCGCTGACCGACAGCAACGTTGCGGTTGGGAAATACAATCGCTTCGTTATCGTTCTTAGCCATCAGTGGCTTGTCACCATCGTGGCCGAAAACTTCACCGTGGACAAAGGATGTAAAGTTTTCAACGTTGTCATCAAACATAAAGTCGAAGTCATCGTGTAAACGTACAATTGTACGGCTGACGCGATATTTAATACACGGCTTCGGCAGGTGCTCTGCTGTCGTACCTGAGACTAAATTGCGCAGTGCCAAATCAAAAGCTGTTAGCTTATCAAGATCGTTTTCACCGATTCGGGCAACACGTCCAAGTTCCATTGTCAGTGCTTGAGCGCTAAAGTTTTCTGCACTGTACCAACTAAATGTACTTGCCGGAGAGTTTGAAAGCAGAACCGCTTCAATGTGACCACTATCCAAAAAGTCCATTAATGCTTGGCTACGAACCGGATGTCGGGTCTTTGGACTTACTGCAAATGTGTAGTGTTTGGAACCACGAATTGCACAGTGTAAGTCAAGATGCCAGCGCGTCTCCGGGTCTGTACCCTTAAAGAAGTCAAGAACGTGCAACTTCAATAAATCTGCAATAACCAGTTCTTTGGTTTGCGCGTGTTCCTTTTCATCGAACAATCGATTGAGGTTTTCCTCAAGAAAACGCGTGTGCGCCAACGTTGACTCTGGATGAGCAATGATGAATAGACAACGTGCATCGACCTTCATGAAACCGGACTCAATGTCTTTTATCATTGAGTCTACCAGTTCCATCGGTGCAGTTTCGTCGCCGTGAATACCAGTTGAGATGATGATGTTTTTCGTCTCCTGAGTATAATTCTCAGGAACCACTTCTAGCACACCACGCTGATAGAGTTTTAGTATCACTCCATTAGATAAAGCCAGCTCTGCTGGTTGAACATCAATATGCATATCTAACGTATCAGCTAAAAACGATTGGCGAAAAAAAGACTTCGTCATGCGTTACTCCTTAATTGCACGGCGGACATGTTAATAAATTGTACAAAGGATTTTTGTTGCTGCGATCCCACTTATGAGTAGAAATCGACGTTTTAATTGAAAATCCTATACCGTTTCGCGCCATACACTCAAACCAAGCAATAAACCGGTTATATATTAATCAATTACAAACTGTTAAGGCTGTGAACTTTAACACAGCCGTAATTAAGTTCATTATGATTTCACGAAATTTTTGCTTGTGAAACGTATAATGCTTGAAAACGTTACGCGTCCTGACTTCGCTGGGTTAATAAACGTTCAAACTCCTCAACTTTGTCCCGAACCAAAGCAACACTCTGCTGCCAAAAATCAGGTTTTGTCAGATCCATTGATAAGTGCTTTTCAACGACCTCTTCTGCGGTCATGTTACCCGTATCGCGAAGCAAGTTAATGTAATCGGTGTAAAAATCTTCACCCTTTGATTCACGCTGAGCGTAAATGCCCTTACTAAATAGAAATCCGAACAGATATGGGTAGTTGTAAAAGCTCACACCAGAGATTGCGAAGTGTAATTTGCTCGCCCAAAAATAAGGGTCAGCTTCACTCATCACATTGCCGTACCAATCTTTCCAGGTTTCGGACATCAAATCACAGAAATCTTGGGCAGTGAGTTCACCACTCTGACGACGCTCATAAAATGCTTTTTCAAATTCGTAACGAACCGGAATATTAATCATCAGGGCAAGCGCAGAAGACAACTCCTCCCATAACATTTCCAACTTGTCATCGACACTTTCAGCTTTTGAAATCAAATGATCTCGAACGATATTTTCTGCAAAGATCGAAGCGGTTTCCGCCAGAGTCATTGGGTAATACGTCTGACAAAGCGGCAAATCACGGATAACCCAGTTATGGAAAGCATGACCTAATTCATGTGCCAGTGTCATCAAATCAGACCGACTGCCGCTCCAGGTCATAAATACCAATGGAGTACGTGTTGCCGGTAACTTAGTACAGTACGCGCCTAAGCGTTTATTGGCATTTGGTTTCGCGTCAATCCAGCCGTTTTTGACCATCATTCGAACGAACTCTGACATGTCTGGGTTAACCGTTTCAAACGCTTCACAAATCACATCAATGGCTTCGTCAAAATCATAAACCTTGGCTTCTCCACTTAATGCTGGCATTGCAGCAAGGTGGTTCCACGGTTTCATTTCATCCAAACCGTGCACTTGTGCCATCAGTAAACCCGATTGCTGACCAATATCGCGACTCTCTTTTGCCACTTTCATCATCGCATCTAAGGTTTCAGCTTGAATACGACTACCGTGTAAACTCGGGTCTAAGAAGTGGACATCACGCTTAGTCGAGCGTTTTTTGTTTTCTGTAAGACGCCAACCAGCGAGCGCATTGAGGATTGCAGCAAATGACTCTTGATGAACTGCCATCGCTTTCTGAACTCCGCGCCACGCCGCTTCTTGTCGGTTAAATTCAGAACCATAAAGAATACTGGCGGCTTGGGAAAAACCGAGTTCTTCACTGCTGCCATCCGGGTAATCCAGTGTCACTTTTAGCGAACCAGTCAGGTTGTCGTACAATTTCCCCCATGCCGACTTACCATCAACGCTCATCGCCGCTAACAGTTTTTCTTCTGCGGTGCTCAGGCGAGTGTCAGCCAGCTTTCTCAAGTTCAAAATAGAGAATGCTTGCCCGCTGATATCTGGATTTCCATGGTCTAACACACGCGCGATAAATTCATCATCCGCATGCGTCAACGTAAGTTCAAACGCACTGAATGCCTGAGATAATTCCGAGAAAACACGTGTCATGCGACCTAACAACGCTTTCGCTTCTGCGTTTGTCGCATCGACTGATGAATAACAATTCGCAAAGTTTGAAATAGTGCCAGCCAATCGACTTGCCGCTTCCTTGGTCAAAATTGCGTTTTGCATCACTTCGACATTTTGGCAATCCAGAGACTGCTTATTGAGAAGATCAATACATTGCTCAACCAAAGCAATGTCATCTTGAATTCGCTGATCAGCGAGATCCTGATATGCGATGGATAAGTCCCAACTTGGAGTGGTCATTTATCTTTCCTTTCTTTTGTAATTTGGCCAATTCTTCCCCCTGCTAAAATCGCTTGGGATAATGAAATTGGCCTCTTCCGTGACTTGTACTATCTCGGCTCAATCAATGGCACACCTATCGAACGAACGGAGGCATAGATTTGATCATCAATAGTTATTGTTATATGTGTGACCGACGTATTCCCAATGGCTAATGTTGAGTACCAACGCGGGTTTCGCCAATCTACGCCCAATACCTGAGCGAGAATCATTCTAATGACGCCACCATGCGTGACAATTAACAAGTTGTCATTGATATCATTAATGATTTGAGACCAAGCACTACTTACGCGCTGCGAAAATGCGTTAAGGCTCTCAGCATTTGGTAGCGTATGTTGTGCGGGCGATTGCCAGAAAGACTCAAGCTTTTTCCACTTGTCACCCAGCATATCGAACGGCACACCATCGAAGTCGCCAAAAGCCATTTCTTTCAGCTCAGTATTCTCTATCACAGGTAACATTTGCTGTTCGGCAATGATTTGCGCTACATCACTGCATCGTGAAAGTGGCGAAGTAATAATACCGCCGACCTCTCGCCCCTGCTCTTTCCATGCTTGTGCGATATGTTGTTGCTCTGACTCTTTTACTTTTAAATCAGACTGGCCATGCAGCCCGGGAGCGGCATCAACTTTGCCGTGACGCATGAGATAGATATTGAGCGTTTTCATGATGTTATGCCCTATTCTTTAAGTACAAGTGGTAAGCCTGCCGCGACAAATGTGACTTGCTGACAAACTTGCGCAAGTTGTTGATTCATACGTCCGGCGTTGTCGACGAAATAGCGGCTTATTGCACCGAGTGGCACAATGCCCATTCCGACCTCATTCGAAACAAAAATCAACGTTGCTTGTGAGTCGGACACCACTTCTACCAGTTTATGAATTTGTGCTTCTAACTTTTCATTTGAGCATTCATCACCCAACTCGAAAATCCAGTTGTTCAGCCACAGTGTCAGGCAATCAATCAGAACAACATCATCGTGATTAAAGCTTAATAACAAATCAGGAAGATGCAGCGGACATTCGTGCTCATGCCAACCTTCCCCACGCTGCTTTTGGTGATGATAAATGCGTTCTCGCATCTCATCATCGAACGGCAAGGCTGTCGCGACGTAGTGCAAAGAAGCGCGAGGAACGGCAGCGAACTGCTTCGCTGTTTGTTCTGCTAACTTCGATTTTCCGGAGCGTGCTCCACCTAATATTAGTTGCTTCATGATGTGTGATAAAAGGCGATGAGAGTAAGATAAACCAGCAATTCTGATAACTGCTGAGCGGCCCCTAAACAATCGCCGGTAAAACCGCCAATCCTCTTGGTGAGCCAACGTTTAAAGCCAAAGCGAAATATCGCCAAGACCAGTGCAATAACCGCAGCCTGCGCAATGCCGAGAAACAACGTAACAACGCCACCGGTAAACAGCAGGATCGCCACTTCTAAAGACGACTGCTTATTGGCAAGTGGTTTACTTTTTGAGGTATCACGGTCGCTCACGTACGGCATGTCATAGATAAGCGTAGCGGCTAAAGCACGGCTGACTGTGTATGCGACCACAATCATCAGCAAAAATTGTGGCTCATGTGCCAACTCGCCCCAAAAGACGAACTTTGCCAACAGCGCCATAACCAAAGTCGCAGCGCCATAAGTACCGATACGACTGTCTTTCATGATAGACAACCGCCTCTCGACTGTCATTCCACCGCCGATGCCATCCGCCATATCAGTCAGACCGTCTTCATGAAAAGCACCAGTCAGCAGCAGACTAAATGCCATAGTCAATACGATCGCAACAGAAGCAGGAAATACCAAGCTCAAAAGCCAAAAAAGACCACCACACAGCAGCCCTAAAACGACACCAACCAGAGCGAAGTAGCGCCCGGCCTGATTCATGCGAGTTTCACTATAAGGCAAGCTTGCAGGAACAGGTAAACGGCTAAAGAAGCTCACCGCTAACAGGAAAAGCTCCCATTGATAACGCCACTTACCTGTGTTTGCATCGTATGGTCTCTCTGACACTAAACGGTTACTCCCGCACTCTCAAAACTCGCCATTTTGTTGTAGAACTGTGCTGCCGCTTTCACTAATGGCAGAGCCAGTGCCGCACCTGTTCCCTCACCCAAGCGAAGGCCAAGATCGAGCAAAGGCTCGGCTTTTAAATATTCCAGTACGAACTTATGCCCGGATTCTTCAGAACGATGTGCAAATAACATGAAATCACGAGCCTCTTCATCAAGCAGTGTTGCAACATAGGCAGCCACAGAGACAATAAAGCCATCGACTAATACTGGCGTCTTTAGACGTTTTGCCTCGAGAAATGCACCAACCATCTGTACGATTTCAAACCCGCCTACTTGAGCCAGCACTTCTTTAGTATTCAGTTTATTGCAACGAGCCGCACCTTGAGCAACGGCTTTAATCTTACGGTTCAACTGTTCTTGATTGATGCCAGTGCCCAGTCCGACACAGTGGTCAACCTCAAGTGGGCTGAGTGCGGTTAACAAAGCTGATGCCGAGCTGGTATTACCAATCCCCATCTCACCAAACATGATTAGATTGGAGCCAGACAAAATGGCTTGTTCTGCCACTTTCGCACCATATTCCAGACCAAGCGCCACTTGCTCTAAAGACATCGCAGTTTGCTTGGCAAAATTCGCGGTGCCATTGCCCAAACGTTTTTCTATCAAGTTAGGATGCGCTTTAAACTCAGGCACGAGAGTCTCTATCGGAGACAACATGCCGCAGTCAATGACTTTGAATTGGATTTGGTTGAGATCGCAAAAACAGTTGATCGCAGCCCCACCAGCTAAAAAGTTGGCGACCATTTGCTGTGTCACTGAGCTAGGCGCAATGCTAACACCCTCTTCCGCGACACCATGATCACCAGCAAATACCAGCATCGTTGGCTGGCGAATTGTGATTTGTTCGACTGCAGAATCTTGGTCTTGGCTTTGTATCAGTGCCAATTCCAGAGCGACTTTTTCTAAAAGCCCTAACGAGCCAACGGGTTTCGTTTTATTGTCTATGCGCGCTTGGATATCAGCAGCGAAGGTGCGGTCCATGTATTTAGTTCCTTTTATTTATTGGGGACGGGCAATAGAGAAAGTCTTATCGAGTGTAGCGAACTCGCTTCCACCTAAACGAGAAAGAGGATCAACGGCCAACGCATCTACTTTCAGCCTGTCGCCTTGCATTGAAATGACTTTCTCATCGACATAAATGTGTTCAATTTCAGCAAAAATTAAGCTCTGAGGCGTTTCACCCATCTCGATGACCTCATGCAATTTACAGCCAAATGCGATCGGCGCGTCTTTTAACCTTGGTAGCTCAAAGCCACTGAAATCAACAGTTTCTAAATTTGTCAGAGTTAATTCTGATTGGCCATGCTTTAAAGTCGCAGAGGAATCCGAGACCTTTTGCGCCAGTTCACTGGAAGCAATATGAATGACCAGCTTTCCTGTCTCTAATACGTTACGAGCCGTGTCCTTTACATCGCCATTAGGCTTTTTGCCGATGGACAACATCAGCAACGGAGGACGACTGGAAACAGCAGTGAAATATGAAAAAGGCGCCAGGTTGTAATTTTCTTCGCCAGAGTCCGTCAGCACCCAGGCAATTGGGCGAGGAATAACGGTTTGGGTCATTAGATGATACACCTGCGTCGGAGCGAGTGTGCTTAGGTCTACATTCATTTTTCTTCCTTGATTTGCACTATCGCAAATTCAAACGACAAAGAGTAATAGTGTACCTTTCTCCCGAGCTAAATCACCCATTTTCTCTTTATGGTTAAAAACTTAGCGCTTGATAACCAAACTTAAGACACGTATGTTGCTTTTCTGCATATTGATAGACGTTTCACTTCCAAGTCCTTGACGAAAAGCAAGATTAAGCAATTTTGATCATCTACAATTAGTTGGGCGCTTGTTGTCAGATAGGAGAAGGAAAATGAGTAACAATACCTGTGTAATCATTGCCGGAGCAACGGGGTTGGTTGGCAGCAAAGTGATTACACTCCTTGTTTCCCAAACGGGTATCCATACCTTATATTCACTTTCCAGACGCCCGCTTAGCAACATCTCCGATCCAGAAAACAAAATAGTTCCGATGATAGATGCGGATCTATCTATATTGAATTGGGATGAACAGCAATCGACACCTGAAATCGGCTTTATCTGTTTGGGAACCACACTTAAACAAGCTGGCAGCAAAGAAAATTTGCGAAAGGTTGATGTCGAACTCGTAACGAATGTCGCGCGACAAATGAAAATGGTTGGCGTGAAGCGATTAGCTGTCGTCTCCAGCCTAGGTGCAAATAGTAAATCTTCCTCTCATTACCTTGCGTGCAAAGGTCAGATGGAAGAGAACATCGAACAAATGGGATTTGAAGAAGTGGTCTTTGTTCGTCCTGGTCCACTTGTCGGTCAGCGCGTCCAGCCAAGAACCGACGAAAAAATCGTTCAGAGTGTATTCAAGGTTATTCGCCCTTTCATGCTGGGAAAATTGGCGAACTTTGTACCCATTGATGCTGAAGACGTCGCTAAGGCCATGATTTATCAAGTGTTCAGTTATCAAGAAGATCCGGTGGTTTATTTGCAACGAAGAGAAATCCTCGATCTACTGCAACATTACGACCATTAGAAGTGTGCAATATTTACACGAAAGTAATATTTATTGAGATTTTTATCACATTCTAATATTCGTTTTAGTTCTATCTAATATCTGTTTTTCATTTTAAAAGTTATATATTGAAAGATATCTTACCGCTCCTCAATATAACCTCATATAAAAATACTCAGCATTTTAGCCCTGAGTAATAAAGGTAAGATTATGAATTTTGCAGTAATTGCCTCTCTAGCAGTATTTGTAGGCATATTGTTCTTTCTTTTTAGCCAGCAACAGAAACAAAACACCCTTTCTCGTCTCGTTTTAATTGGTCTTGTCACTGGTTCACTTTTTGGTCTTGCGCTTCAACTGATCCACGGCGAAGGTAGCAGTGTAATATCTGAAACCCTTTCATGGGTTGCCATTGTTGGAAGCGGCTATGTCGGCCTTCTGAAAATGGTGATCATGCCACTTGTTTTAGTATCGATGATTTCTGCGGTAGTGAAACTGGAAAAAGGCGGCTCGCTGGGCAAGATTTCTGGTCTGACTATTTCAGTCCTGCTTATCACAACAGCGATTTCTGCTTTGATCGGTATTCTGGTAACGACTGCATTTGGTTTGTCGGCAGAAGGCCTGACTGAAGGCGCTCGCGAAACCGCTCGTATCGCGGTATTGGAAAGCCGTGCTGGATCGGTAAGCGATCTCACTATTCCACAGATGTTGGTTAGCTTTATTCCAACTAACCCATTTGCAGACCTAACCGGTGCACGCTCAACCTCTATTATTGCGGTTGTCATCTTCGGTGTTCTGACTGGTATTGCAGCACGTAAAGTAATGGCAGAAAAAGCAGAATTGGAATCACCAATTCGCACTTTCGTTGAAGCGGCACAATCTATCGTAATGCGCTTAGTTAAGATGATCATGGCGCTAACACCTTACGGCATCGCAGCGCTGATGACCAAAGTAGTAGCGACATCAAGCGCAGCAGATATTCTAAATCTATTAGGCTTTATTGTGGCGTCATACATCGCGATTGCATTGATGTTTGTTGTACACGGTATTCTTGTTTCTTTTGTTGGCGTTAGCCCGGCAGAATACTTTAAGAAAATTTGGCCTGTACTGACGTTTGCGTTCACATCACGTAGCTCAGCAGCAACGATTCCTCTGAACGTAGAAGCGCAAATCACTAAGCTAAACGTACCACCAGCAATCGCTAACCTTTCTGCATCATTTGGTGCGACGATTGGTCAAAATGGCTGTGCGGGTATTTACCCAGCCATGCTTGCCGTGATGGTTGCGCCAACAATGGGCATTAACCCACTAGAGTTCAATTTCATCCTGTCACTGATTGCGATTATTACCATCAGCTCATTCGGTATCGCGGGTGTAGGTGGCGGTGCAACGTTTGCTGCTCTGATTGTACTTCCGGCAATGGGCTTACCAGTAACAATCGCAGCACTGCTTATCTCTATCGAACCATTAATCGATATGGCGCGTACTGCACTAAACGTTTCAGGCTCTATGACGGCAGGTACCATCACTAGCCGCCTGTTGAAATCGACGACTACTGAAGGTGAAGTAACGCTAGAAGAGAAAAAAGCGTAACCAGCAAATTGCTCTCTAAGCCGTTCAGCAAAATCAATCAAGCCGATGGGTAACCATCGGCTTTTTTAGTTTCTCAATCTCTTACCTTTCATCACCTTAGAGCGTCTTATACTCCGACCCAGAATTTATTTGGAGCCAAGGATCAAACAGGTCACGGGAAAGATTTCACGCTAGCACAGCTAAATGCAGGGTAAAAACAACACCCCACTGAAACAACCGAACAAACCACATCCACAAAGACGATAAAATGAATGAACATCAACGCCAAGCATGATTACACCGCTATTTCGATCAGCTTCGCCCTTTTCGATTTTGGATAATAAAGAGGTGTGCCCGGGAACTGAAACGACTTTGCTAACCAAGCCACTGCGCCGTAAACATAAAACTCAACTTTAAATTGAGAATGCCAAGCATTGCGACTCATTCTTATTACTTATAAATGCTCATATTAGGTGAAGTGACTCCAAATCTTACTCCCATAACAGAATATCGTTGCCTTATCAGGATTAACATATGCAACTTAAATTATATAACGGGAGTCACTATGGGAAAGCCGGCAGCCACTCTGAGATCTATGCACATATGCCCCAAAGTCACCGCTAAAGTTCCGCATATAGGCGGGCCTGTGGTCGTAGGATCACCCACAGTAAAAGTTGGTGGCTTGCCAGCCGCTCGTAAGGGCGACCGCCTTATATGTGTCGGTCCACCTGATTCCATAAACCAAGGTTCTGGCTCTGTATTTATTAACGGTAAGCCTGCTGCCCGTATGGGGGATTCAACCAGTCACGGGGGTAAAATCGTGATTGGTAATCCAACGGTATTGATTGGTGAGAAGTATCGTGCCGATAAGCAACCACCACCGAAAACCTATACAGAAGCAAGAAAACGATTATCAGAAGCCAAACCCTACGTTGACGCGGCCCGAGAAGGTGGCGCTGCTTTGCCTGGCTCTCCTTACACCACATCAGACAAGAGAGAAATTGTTAAAAAAGGGCTAGATGAACCGCTACTGTTTCGCATCATCGAGTCCGAACACAGCAAAGATACTGGCTACATTGGTTACAAACCCGCGGGTGTTACCAAACTAAAATACTGGACAACAACATTTACTCAGGCGGAGCACGGAGATACTGACCCAGAAGCCATCTGCAATGCCGTGGGGATTGAATATAAGCCCGACTGCGAATACACCATACTGTTAATTGATCACAAAAAAGCCGATGACATAGGCGACATGCACAGTTTTATCCCGACATACGAGAGAATAACCAAATTTACTGAGTCTGAATTAGCCAGCGAATTTGAAGACAACCCTGAGTTAATCACACCCTGCCTAACACCGGAGTACAGTCGTTACTATGAACAGGTAGCAGTTTCGTCGAAAAAAGATGGGATTGAAGTGAGCGACAAAGATCAATTTAGAGAATACTGCCAGGAACTTGGCTTTACGCCTAGCCAAGCAAAAACGTTGGCGGTAAGAAATCAGATAAAACAAGGTTTAGGAGCAAACGAACATTTTCTTGGTAACGGTTTGACAAAAGATTTAGATGTCACCTATGAGGTAACGCCTTTTGGCGATATAGATGATGAGCTGGAATATGGCCCTCCTGAGACCTTTACATGGGATAAAAACCCTCAAACTCTTGGAAAGCTAGAAAAAGAGGGAGCCATTATGAGAATAGATATCGGAAAAGGAGCCGAAAGATGAAACAGTTCAAAGACATTGACCCACTATCTGTTGCACGACACCCTAACCTGATTGCAACGCTACCTGACAATAAACAACCAACGAAGACCTTTTACTTTTTGTTGGTTGACGATCATATCATTATTTGTAATGCGACGTACTTTACTAATAAAAGAACAGGTAAAAGTAAGTGGCTCCATTATCAATTAGAGTTTCCTAAACATGGCTTACGGTGGTTTTTAGACACCTTAGAAGACAAGTTTTTCAAAACTGCGGCCGAAGGCGGTTTGGCTAAAGGTACGTTTAACTGCGAAGGTCTTGTGGATGGAGAGCGATTAAAACTAAGACGTGCCTTTGATGCTGATGGTAATGGTAACGGTGGCTACGCATTTATTAATTTAGATCGTATTGATGACTATATTGGATTAGCCAAATCTTACACATTTACCGATACTCTCCTGTTTCAACACGGCATGATCGACGTGATGAAAGATATCGCTAACAAAATAGATTTGGGGCAACTTTAGTTCACACGCGCTTTCGAGTACTCACCTCTTGCTCTAAGTGATTTGCCCCCGAGAACTAATCCAAAACTTCATTAGTAATGTTTGTCAAACTACCGCTGTTTCGTGCCGTTCTTGTTGTTGCTGCAAACTCAGAAGGAGTCGGGTGAACCAGAGCTGAGTTGGTGATTATCATTGTAATTTGCTTGGCTTGTTACCAATTAACTGACACACTTAGCAGGCATTTTATATTAGGCAATCATTATGAAACTTCTAGTTCGCAATTTAGAGCGAAAAATTACTGAGCATGAAATCCGTGTTCTATTCTCAACGTACGGTACAGTAACAGAGTGCAACTTAGTGTTAGACCAAGAAACTGGCCTATCAAAAGGCTTCGCTTTTGTTGAAATGCCTGATGAGACAGAAGCAAAAGCAGCTGTTGAAAACCTAAACCTTTCAACTGTAGCTAAGAGCAAAATCAGAGTTAAATACGCTCAAAACTAAACTCTCTGAGAGCCAGTAAACCATTTAGATTACTGGCTCTATGTCAAACCTGCCAAATTGCACATAATACTGCTAATTTAGCTTTATCATTTAAACGCTACACGTATAATCCACGCTCATTTTTACTCAATTAGAAAAGAGTACCAGCATGTCCAAACTGTTTTTCAAAGGTCGAATCGACGCTCGACAAAACCATGTAATTTCCGGCTATAACGTCAATCGAAATGTTAAGGTTGGCAGTGAAGAGGCTCCAATTTTTATTACAGTGCCGACTGAACAACGCAAAACAGAGATCGAAGAGATTGTTAAGCAGCATTCAATTTTCGCGAACATCACTGTAGATGAAAGCCAAGCAGAAAATACCGTTGAACTTGACACTTTACTAAGTAAACCAAAGACAACTGTATTTGAGAAAACGCCGAACAGAAACGATCCATGTAGCTGTGGAAGCGGTAAAAAATACAAGAAGTGCTGCGCTTAAATCGAAAACCCCGACCACAAACGGCGGTATAAGCCACATTAGGGTGTGAGTAACGCTACCATCCAATCTAAACCACTGCCGATAGACACAAAACCCAACCTTGACCTGAAAATGCCAAGCGTTGGGCGTCACTCAAAAAAGCTTTGTTATGATTCGTTACTACTTGGACGCAACTGATGCTGGAGACCTAGTAAAAAGTTTCTAAGAACTTGATCTTTGCATTCTCTGTAATGCTTATTCTCAGGCTTGCGGAAAAATGCACTGAGTTCATGTTTACTTAAACGAAAATCTACAAGTTGCAGAATCTCTAAAATGTCTTCAGCTTTTAAGTTCAAAGCAATACGTAGCTTTTGGAACACAATATTATTACTTAATTTCTCTTCTGGCTTAGGTTGCTCACCTTCGCGTTTACCACGCTTAAAATTGATAAAACCGTTTAGAAATATAGCTAACTCTTTGTCGCTAAGTTCAGCAAAAGATTCATCGTCTTCTTTTTTCAGCCAGCTAGTAACTTGTTCATCTGTCACTTTAAAGTCTACTAAAGAGAAGATTTCAGTCATTACATTGTCTTTTAAATCAAATGTATAACGTACACGGCGTAAAATATCATTATTCGTCAAAATAGTTCCTAGTCCTAGGTAAATCCAGTGCTATCAACGTGATTACTGGAAGACTTGGATTTTATCAGATTTGGGGGCGACGCCCTACCAAATGAGTCAATTTGAAAAAGAATAATAACGCCGCACTAGGGGGTAGCGACACTGCCCCTGAACCTAAGCAATTACACCGTAAACACAAGACCCAACGCTCAACTGAAAATGCTACTCTCCTTCTCAATCCTCTTCCATCAGTACCAGAATTGTGGCCAGTCAATTTACCAAGCCATCAAGAACAAAATTTTTATCTGATCAGACCACTTAATATGAATCAATAGCCATATTAATTTATGCATCAATATGAACAATGACTTAGGGAGTCTGAGCACTACTTTTTGCTTAATGAACTATTCATTTTTTCTGAAATAATTGATTTTCATTCTTATTTATAATGATCACCAATTTTCTAACTGTCATATACTCAGTACGGCGTTGGTAGGTTAGTCAAGATTAGTTGCCGTAGTCATAAATATAAAATAGAGAAAATATGACAATCTCGGTAAACACTCACGATGACGAATATCCTCTTAAGCCGAGAACACTCTAAGTATAAAAATCAACAAATATATTGTTGATTTGAAGTACATATTTGGTTGTGGACATAATCAACACGTTATGTAAGGAAGAGATATGAAAACTCCCAGATTAACACTGATGTTAGCGGTATTGGCAATTATTAGCAGCTCTCCTTTAGTTGCAGAAGAAAAAGCCACTTCAGTTAATGCAGATGATGTTTTACAAAGTCGAAACTTACTTTTGCAAGAAGTTAATGTAAATAATGGTTTGATTTGTAGTAAAAATGTTGGGTTATTGGGTTCCTATTATTCAACAGACCTTACTACATTTTTAGAGAATCACGGACATACTGTAACTATGGAGACCGCACAAACAATTTCAAATGGTTCGTTAAGTAACTTAGACGTACTTTATATTAATAGAAATGGTGTCCTAGATGCTACCAATCACAGCTCTGAAATTGAAGCATGGGTAAGGAGTGGTGGTAAACTAATTACTGAGTTTGACGCAACAGAGTTACTATTTGATGGTACCTTTGGCTTGTTTAATAACGCAACTAAAGATCTTGATTGGAGTGTTCCTTCAGGTGACGTTCTAGGAGGAAATACGATTAATATCGTAAACTCCTCTCACCCAATAGCCACAGGTTTACCCGCTAGTTTTGTTTCAGGGGATCCAATTGGTGTTTTCAAAGTATATTACGAAGCAGAATTAGATCCAGAACTTGATAGGATAGCTAGATTAGATGGTGATACGAATGAAGATGGCGCTGATGATCTTGTAGTAGCAAGCGCATGTATCGATTCAGGGCAAGTAATACCATTCTTTACTGATTTTGGTGATTGGTCTGAATCGTTCGGTTTGGTAACACCACAAGAGGAAATGCTACTTCTTAATGCAATCTGCGATAAATGTATAACAGAGGTTGCAATAGATATTAAGCCGGGAGGGTATCCTAACAGCATAAACCTCAGCTCTGGCGGAGCTACGCCTGTTGCAATTCTTGGGTCAGAAAGTTTAGATGTTAGTCTTATCGACACAAGCACTCTGGCCTTAGGCACAGCAAGTGTCAAAACAGTGGGTAAATCTGACAAGTTACTTTGTAGTATCGAGGACATTACTGGTAACTATGAATCTGGTCCAGAAGGTATACCAGACGGATTTGATGATCTAGTTTGCCACTTTGTGACGATGGAAATTGCTCCAGATGAGGGAGGAACATCTGCAACCCTTACAGGTAACTTCCTACCAGAAGCTGGCGGCGGTGCATTGATGGGCGTAGACACAGTAAATATCGTCCCATAACAGCAAGTAACGCTGAGCTGGCTGAAACGAAAATGGACAAAGTCTTGTTTGAGTTGGCGGATACGCGCAGGCAGAGCAATTGGCTCTGCCTCTTTGACTTGCCTTTCCAACTAAGCCACCCACTCCTTCTCAATTCTTCCATTAGTGTCAGCATTGCGGCATTGCGTTTGTAGCTAGCCAATCTGCTAAGCCGTCGAGAACGGGATGGTACTGGCGCTTGAAACCCGAGAAGGTACAAACGAAACGACCGAAATTGTGCGTTATCCAGTAACTCCACAAAACCAAAAAACCAACTGGAGACGCCTTCCAGGTAATCCCCACCATGCCGAGTTGTAATTCAGTTCGACCGCCAGCCGCTAAGCGAACGTGTGTTCTACTACCCAGAAACTGACAGGCTAACGATCAAGGGTACACCACCCAATTTACGTGACCAGTTGACCAACGGCCAACATCAACCAATCAAGGAACTCTGTGAAATGAACTATTCTGACTTTAATCAATCACCGATGAACTTCACCTACGCTGCTCCTGCTTTCGTAGCTGAGTCAGCGAAACAAACAGAAAAACCTACCTATGACGCAGAGCGTTACCCAGAATCTTCCAACAAGATCATGTGCCATCAAGAGGTATTGGATTTCTTCAACAAGAAGCGAACCACCATCATCGCCTGGCGCAAGAACCGCAACTTCCCAGAGCCAATTAGCAAATCACCGCTGCGTTGGATACGCGCAGCGGTGATGGAATGGGTAGAGCATGAAGGCGGGTTTAAGGCTGGGGTTTAGGGGGGGTTATTACATACAGTTACTTCACTGGCGCAGAAACCCATACTAAATCCAATGTGCCTTAAAACTAATGTTGACTCGAATTGAAAATGCCAGGTGTTACTAATCGCTCTTAAACGTTTTTAGCCTTTATCCCAGTAATATGGAGTTTGTGGATTTCTTCACCACCAAACGGACTAATTGCTAACTCTATTAAACAATTAAGCTCGACTTCAGGTTGAAGCATAGAATAAATGTACTCAACGTTATCTTGGTTGCCAAAAATTGAAAAGTTGTACTCTCCTTTTGGAACGTATTGCCCTAGGATGGATACCGACAATTTGCCTGCATTTTTGTATTTATTGAAGTCAAATACTTCACACTTTACCGCGCGAACCTCTTGCTCAAGCTTTGTTGGAACATCAAACATTTTCGAGTCTTCAGAACCAATGAAAATATCTTTGTGCTCAGAATTCAATTTACCTGCTGATATTTCTGTAAGCTTGTTTGCACCAGCAAGATGAGCTAGATCTTGGAAATTTGGTAAAGATGCTTGCGCTATTTGAATTACAGTTCCGTGGTAGTGATGAACCTCATCGCCAATTCGAACGGATGCATCACCGTCATTATTGAATTCATACTGAGGAGATTCACCTTTTTGAACAGCACCACACACTGTCTTCAGTAAGCTGAAAGTATCTTTCGTGGCATCCCAGATATTTTGAGGACCATAAGCACTAAATAGAGGTAAGCCTAGCTGAACCCCCTGCAAAACTATATCGAAGTTAGTAAGTAATGAACCATGTTTAATCTCGGTGGTATTCAGAAAGTACTTTTCTCGTTCTTTGGCGGTAATACGTTTTAGGCCTGTAATCCCCATATAAGATTTATCGACAATTTTCTGAAAGCTATCTAAAGCCGCGATCGCAGTATGTAATGGCACACCATCTTTAAGCTTCTTTCCATCGATTTTGAATTGCATTTCACTCATAAAACAACAACCTAACTCATTCTTTGTTGCTAATAATCACATGCAGTAGGTAATTTATGTAGTGAAACATATGAATTATGTGTTCTATAGCTCATGAAATTAGGACCATAACACCCTAAACGCAATACCAAAGTCGCTGCATACCGCATTAAACACCAAACGCAAAGGGTTGTGAAAATGCCACGATGCTAAAAACTTTAGAAACAGCTTGTATGTGCTCAGCCATTGGTGCTATCTCCATCAAAGTTTAATCTTCAATATCAGTGGAGGAGTATATTCCAGCAGATAATAAACGAGCTGATTCTTTTTTACCTAAATACTCAACAACTAGTTCAGCATTATTTTCTTCGATCACTTCAAGCGAAATCATATCAACTAGATCACGAGCAATTTGATTGCGAGTACTATTTTTTACTAGAGGTTGAATCTCATTAAATACTTTAACTGAGATAATTTCACACAACTCTTGAACAAATTTACGCCTACTATCAATATCCTTGAGTTCATATGCCCATTGAATACCCGAGTTATCTGCTACTTCTTCAATGCATTGTTCAAGATGACTATCAATTGATTCAAGAGTCGTATCAAGCCAATCCTCTATGAACTTTTCAATTTCATATTGATATTTAGATAGTAATTTTTTAGCAGCATCCATATCCTGACTCTCATAATTAAAGCTAGCAATTTAGCACATGACGCACTGTTAATGTGTGAGCAACGAAATACCAAAGCTTCTTCAAACCACCTTAAACACAATGCTAGTAAAAATGCCGCGCGTTACGAATCACTCTTATACAGTTAGTTAAACTTTTTCTAACACCTATCGATAAAATCTTCACCAAACCCCCATTTTACATAGAAAACAAAAAAATATTTTTTTTGCCCAGTAAATGCCAACAAAATCCCAACCTGATCCAGCCAAATGCCAACTGCGCCCAGATCATTTTTATAATTCATTGTTTTTATTGATTTTAAACATGTTTAACAGATGCCTGAGCTACTTATAGTATCAATTTAAAGGTAACCAAGGAGAAACGAAATGCGTGAATACACCGAATTTTTTGTGCTCATTTTAGTGGCTATTGAAAGGCTAATTCGCATAGTAAAGCTATTAAAAACTGGTGGGAAATAACCTATCAACACAAAACACCCAAAAACTACAATACCGCCAACTTCTGTGTTGTGCGGTATTGCTATTTCCTCTGATAAACCTTGCTGCATTCAGGTCTGAGCAACGCTACCACCTAGTCTTAACCGTTGTACCGTAAACACACAACGATGGAATGAAAAATGCCAAGCGAAATGTTATGTTATGCTTTGTTCCCAGCGTTTTGCATACACCTGCGACAAGGCTTAAAGCCAAGGCTATCAAGCACTGATTTTTCGACAGACAAATCAGGGTTAAATTTTATCCAATAATAACTTTGGATAAGGTTTGATAGCGGCTCTTTATAACTCCCCACCCATATTTTTTCCTTTTCTCCTTGCTTTCCCTTCAGTGTATGTATATCTGCATACGTAATGTCATTAATCTTCTTTTGGGTGAACTCATCAGCATTTCTAAACCTTTCACTACACTCCAATAGTTCGTTGATTGCTGATTCGACGTTATCTAATGAAAGATTTTGATAGGAGAACATCCCACTGTTGGGGATTATATCAAAAAGGTGGCCTAGGATATTTCCGTGCTGGTTGTTAATCCGGGTTACTTCATTGTACAAATCCGTTGGGATAGAGTGTTGACTCTGTACAACACCATTTTCGTTAAATTGAATAACTCTCTGCTCTATAAAGTCAAATCGCAAATGAGTTGAACTATTACTACCATAAGTGTAATTATGAAACGCGTACCTTATTTTAGAGCTTACTGATTCTCTCACGTTTCGGTCATTATGGTTAATCGTGTAATCAAGGTAACTCTTTCTAAGCTCGATACAATTTCTATCGGTATGATAGCTGTTGTAGACTTCAGGGCGATCCTTATCTACTGAATTGACATAATGTTGTACAAGAAACTCAGGATTCTCGAGTATTGACCACAGCCTTACAAATTGATGTAGTTCATGTTCATTAAATATCTTTTTAATCTTTGTATACTGGATCAAGTCCGAGATATTCTTATACATACCATCAGGAAATTGTTTTGGTATGATTTTTTTAAAATTATATTGCGTGATAAATACGCTTTCACTAAAAACCATGACACCACCATTCAAACCTAGCCTTTGTGAACTCTACAACCATGCAGAGAATTGTACAAAAAACAGGTACAACGCTTATAAAGCGACTTAGAGCCGTCTTTTCTTCCATTATCAAGCCGCTTATCATTCACAAGTTCTAAGTATAGTCAGTAGCTTAATGATCTCTAGGAGCAATCAAATAACAAAAGCTTTTTCGTGATCTAATTCCTTTTGCACTTGCGCAAACAACGCTTCTCCGAACTTCTCGTACGCTTCTTTTTGGTCTGATAGCCAGTCATGTTTGTTGTAAATTGCCATTACGCCGACCAACTCATGCCCGAGCATTTTTTCGGTAACGTGCGGCATCGTGCCTAGTTCTGAACAGGTGGTAGAAATGCTGCGGCGGAAATCGTGAGTTTGCCAGTGAGGTAGGTTCAGGTTATCGCGTAACCTTCTTATGTAGCGGCGTGATGTGTTTGGGGGAATGGGTCTGCGAAAGGTGTTACCCGCTTTGCTGCGCTCATTAAGGGCGGTCTTGTGGGTGTGCCTTATACCAAGCTTCTAACAACTCTCTACCGTAAATGATTTCAGTCTGCATATGCATGTAAAACAGGAAGACGGCCAAAATTAAACTTACCCCGCTTAGCCAGCGCTGTGCTTTCTTTCTCTGTATATCGTAGAAATACATGCTCACACCCACAAGCAGGAACGGATATACGACTATTAATAGTAAAAGCCAACCCAAATAGCTTGATATTGCCATCTCTGTAAGTTCGCCAGTCATGCAGTTCACCAAAGCATATATAAAAACGATGATGCATATTAAACCAGCTGTGCTGAACACTGACGTTGCAGCCAAATAAAATCGACGCACTTCATATAGTTGTGCCAATATCGACACAAGTCGCCGCCTTAAACGCTTATAGGGGAAATCTACAATCTGGCACGAACGCAAAGCGCTAATTTCAAAACGAGCCTGTTTGCACTTCACCGGCGCGTTCATATTTGGCTACTATCACCCCTAGTGGAGAAATTTTCGTATCTATCAGATTGAATGCTAATGGCATCGTTCCGTTACCAAATAGACGCTTACCAAAACCAAGAGTAACTGGAAAAATCTTTAACCATAATTCATCTACTAGATCATTCTTAAGAAGTGTTTGAACTAGATTACTACTACCCCAAACATGCAGATCTGGGCCGTCATCATTTTTAAGTTCATGAAGCTTTCGGGCGATATCACCTGAAAGAATCTCTGAATTCTCCCAACTCAAATCTAATTCTGCGTTGTGGGACACAACATATTTTTTGACTTCATTTATTCCAGGCCATCCTTCAGCGTGGTGTGGCCAATAGCTTGCGAATATTTCGTAGGTTTTCCGGCCAAGGAGCAGTTCTACTCTGTCCAATGACATTTGCTCGCTCATTACTTTCCCAGTGAACTCATCAAAGTATGGGACTGTCCAACCACCGTAAGCGAAATTACCAGAACTATCCTCATCTCGGCCACCTGGAGCTTGTACAACTCCGTCGAGACTAACAAATTCGATGACTCTAATTTTACGCATGAACAGATCCCTCCAAACCTTGGCACAATACCGAACTAAAAATAGCGCCTAACGCTTATCAGACGGCTTATAGGCGTCTTTTGTTACGCTATCATGCGGTCTTTCAATAGTAGCTTGAGCGCATAATCGGTGAGTTGGTGATTCCTAATAATAGTTAATTATTGAAAAGCTGCTTAGTTCAAAGAATGTAATGAGAAATACGACCTATCCAGAATGCATCGTAGTTTGGAAACTTTGAGACGGTAGATATAAAACCTATAACTCACCATTTAAAAGGTTAACTCTTAACCCGTAAATTGCTCTTAAAGCCGTTCAACAAAAATCAAGCCGATGGTCACCTATCTGCTTTTTCATATTCACAATTTTACCTTGCATCTTTCGTTGCGAGTTAAGGCTTTGAATGGTCTAATACTCTCTTCGGTTCCGCAAACGGTAAGCAGAATGCGCCAAGACAATCAGCCCACTTTTTTCTTCTTTGACTACGAGACTTGGGGTACAAACCCCGCTAAAGATCGTCCGAGTCAGTTCGCTGGTGTTCGCACAGATGAAAACTTCAATATCATCGGCGAACCTTTAGTTATGTATTGCCAGCCACCTGCTGATTATCTCCCTTCTCCTGAAGCTGCTTTGATTACAGGCATTACCCCTCAAAAGGCCGTTCAGGAAGGTCTTTCTGAGCCGGAGTTTATCGCTAAAATTCATGCTGAGTTGTCCAAACCGAACACCACGAGTTTGGGTTACAACAGTATTCGTTTTGATGATGAAGTGACGCGTTATACGTGTTACCGAAATTTCATTGATCCTTATGCATGGAGCTGGCAGAACGGTAACTCGCGTTGGGACTTACTTGATGTCATGCGTGCTTGCCATGCTCTCCGTCCAGAGGGTATTGAGTGGCCAGAAAACGAAGACGGATTCACGAGCTTTAAGTTAGAGCACTTGTCTGTTGCCAATGGTATCGAACACAGCAACGCGCATGATGCAATGGCTGACGTTATCGCGACGATCGAGATGGCGAAAAAAGTCAAAGCCGCGCAGCCTAAGCTGTTTGAGTACTTCTTCTCGATGCGTCAAAAACGTAAGCTGAATGAGTTGGTTGATATCGTCAATATGACGCCTCTGATGCATGTATCAGGCATGTTAGGACGTGAGTGCCAATACACAAGCTGGATTGTACCGGTTGCCTGGCACCCAACGAATAACAACGCGGTAATCACGATTGATTTAGCGAAAGATCCGCAGCCAATTCTTGAGTTATCAGCCGAAGAGCTTCATGAAAGGTTGTACACCAAACGTGAAGATCTCGGAGATTTATTGCCAGTACCCGTCAAACTCGTGCACCTGAACAAGTGCCCTATTCTCGCTCCGGCTAAAACACTGACGGCTGAAAACGCGGAGTCGATTGGTATTGACCGTCAGCAGTGCTTGAACAATCTTGCACTGCTTCGCCAGCATCCAGAGATTCGTGAAAAGCTGATCAGCCTGTTTTCCGTCGAGCGCACGTTTGAAAAGAGTGATGATGTGGATACCCAGCTTTATGATGGGTTCTTCTCGCCTGCGGATCGCGCAGCGATGGATATCATTCGTGAAACCGATCCGAATAATCTGGCGGCTCTGGATATTGAGTTCGATGATAAACGCATTAAACCATTGTTGTTCCGTTACCGTGCGCGGAATTTCCCAGGCACTCTCGATGAGCAAGAACAAAGACGTTGGGCACTACACTGCCGTGAAATCTTTGAAAGCCAAATCGAAGAGTACATGATGAATTTAGAAAACTTAGTTCACGAACATGAAAGTGACGAAAAGAAAATCGCACTATTAAAATCCGTTTATCGTTACGTCGAGAGCCTAGCCTCTTAGTTTTATTACTTATCCAAGGGCACCGTCAGGTGCACTTGTCGTTTCTATATGCTATCAAAATGATAAAAGATCGATTCTTACAACTGGTTCAATTGCTTATTTCCCTCTTTCTCATCATGGGATCGCTTGGTATCGGGGTTACTATCCAAAAGTTCACTGACGCTTCCGTTCCGGGTAGTGTCATCGGCATGATCATCTTGTTTTTGAGTATGGTGCTTGGCATCGTCAAAGTGGAATGGGTCAAACCCGGCGCGACTCTGTTTATTCGCTACATGATTTTGTTATTTGTCCCAATCAGTGTCGGCCTCATGCAGCATTTCGACCTCTTATTCGCTAACGCCTTGTCAATTCTAGCTAGCGCGATAGGTGGTACCCTGATCGTTATGGTCAGCCTTGCGTGGCTGTTGGATTACTTGCTTAAGGAGAATCACTGATATGTGGATTTTACTCACTATTGTCGTTTTCTTTATCGCCCGGAAAATTGCGGTCAAGGCAAATCATCCGCTTGTAAACCCGCTACTTATCAGTATTGCGGTCATTATCCCGTTGTTAACCTATTTGGACGTGCCGTTTGACACTTACTACGCCGACAACCAGATATTTAGTTTCTTACTACAGCCTGCGGTCGTTGCACTTGCTTATCCACTTTACGAACAGCTTCCGCAAATCAAAGCAAACTGGCGTATCATTACCCTCGCTTGTGTTCTGGGTAGCGTGATGTCAATGCTGACGACAACCTTAATCGCCGTTGCATTCCATACTGAGATTAGTTTGATCGCCAGCTTGGTTGGTAAATCCGTAACAACCCCTATTGCAATGGAAATCTCCAGTCACCTCGGTGGTGAAGCCGCTGTTGCTGCGATCTTAGTTCTACTCGTGGGTTTGCTGGGTGCCATCGTCGCCTACCCAATCTATAACCTAATTGGCATTAAGCATCCTATCGCCCGAGGTCTTACAATGGGCACCGTGTCACACGCACTTGGTACTGCAGCCTGTGTAGAGAAACAACCGGCTGACGCAGCATTTTCATCTCTGGCATTAGTCTTGTGCGGTATTATCACTTCTATTCTGGCTCCAAGCTTTTTCGCTCTGGCGGTCTGGCTATATCAATAATAAGTATCAGCGGCCTGTCTATTCTTCTGGTAGGCCGCTAGACTCATTCTCCCTTCCCCTTCGTCTAATGTTCAAACCGTAAAAGCCGAAGCGACTCATTAGCAAGCGCTCTCACTACCCCATTTCTTGGGTATATGTGCATGAGTTGATATATTTATGAGACGGAAATAACACTCAGCAGCTGTGCAATCGAATACATGTGTGACATCACTCTAATTATGTAACGTGATTTATTATTGCATTGACAAACGTGATCAAAAGCACGGAACATTTCTCTCCTTTGCATAGAATAACTGTCCATGCAATAACAAGGATTCAACATGAAAAGTCGCATTGAACAAGCGCTATCAAACGCTCCTGAAGCACTTTCAAACCTACTTGCTCCTATCGTCCTAGCCGACGATTTTGATGCCACTCTTTCAGTTCAGCAGTTCGAGCAGTTACTTTCCGCTACTGGTCTATCAGATAAAGAGCTACGTGTTGCTCTACTTCCTTTTGCTGCAGCCTATTCTTACGCTCCTATTTCTGAATTCTACGTTGGCGCAATTGTTCGTGGTCTCTCAGGTCGCCTTTACTTCGGTGCAAACATGGAATTCCTTGGTGTTCAGTTAGGTCAAACCGTTCACGCAGAGCAATCTGCAATCAGCCATGCCTGGATGAAAGGCGAACGTGGTCTAAAAGACATTACAATTAACTTCAGCCCTTGCGGCCACTGCCGTCAGTTCATGAATGAGCTGTCTACTGCGAAAGAATTAAAGGTACAACTGCCAGAGCGTGAAGAAAAATCGCTGCACGAATATCTTCCTGAAGCGTTTGGCCCTGCTGATCTGGGGATCACATCTGGTTTAATGGCAGACGTGAAACATCAGTTCGGATGCGATGATGACGATGTATTGATTCAAAAAGCCGTTGATGCAATGAACATGAGTCATGCCCCATACACGAACAACCTAAGCGGCTTAGCATTAGTGCTTGCTGATGGGCGTATTATTCAGGGTGCCTACGCAGAAAATGCCGCATTCAACCCAAGTCTTCCTCCTCTGCAAGTTGCGCTGATTCAGGTGCTTCTGGCTGGCGAAACGTTCGATAAAATTACGGCAGCGGCTTTGGTAGAAAATTCTGAAGGCAAGATTAGCCACTTAGCCGATACACAATCGACGTTAGAAGCTTTGAATCCGGATATTCCGCTCAGTTTCGTTAACGTATAACACTGACAATAATGTTGATAGAAGCTCTACAATATGTAGAGCTTTTTTATTGTGAAAAACCCGGGAGCAAACGTTTGCTTTGCGAGAAAAATTCAGTATGATCCCCTGAAAATTCTGTCTCATCACTTTATTTTGTAAGGGAACAATATGTTCGGTACCGCAACTAGCGCGAATGCTACCCGTGTATTACTTTTAGGCTCAGGCGAACTTGGTAAAGAAGTAGCAATTGAATGCCAACGACTTGGTTTAGAAGTCATCGCTTGTGACCGTTACGCGAATGCACCGGCGATGCAAGTCGCTCACCGCAGCTACGTGCTTGATATGCTAGATGGCCAAGCTTTAGAAGAGATCATCAACAAAGAACAACCAGCTTACGTGGTACCGGAAATTGAAGCTATCGCGACCGACAAACTGGTTGAGCTTGAAGAGAAAGGCCTGAATGTAGTTCCAACTGCAAAGGCGACTAAACTCACAATGAACCGCGAAGGCATTCGCCGTTTAGCAGCAGAAGAGCTTGATCTTGCCACTTCTCCTTACAAATTTGCAGATAGCTACGACGATTTCAAAGCAGCAGTAGAATTCGTGGGTATCCCATGTGTCGTTAAACCAGTGATGAGTTCATCTGGTAAAGGCCAGAGCGTTATCAAAACAGAAGACGACATCGAAAAAGCGTGGAATTATGCACAGGAAGGCGGTCGTACTGGCGCAGGCCGAGTGATCGTGGAAGGCTTTATCGATTTCGATTACGAAATCACGCTACTAACAGTACGTGCAGTTGATGGCGTACATTTCTGTGCTCCAATCGGTCACCGCCAAGAAGATGGTGACTACCGTGAATCTTGGCAACCACAAGAGATGTCTGAGAACGCGATAAAAGCGGCTGAGTTCACTGCTGAGAAAGTGGTTAATGCTCTGGGTGGTTACGGCATTTTCGGTGTGGAGCTATTTGTGAAAGGTGACAAAGTTATCTTTAACGAAGTTTCTCCTCGCCCACACGATACTGGCATGGTAACCATGATTTCACAGGAAATGTCTGAGTTCGCGCTTCATGTTCGTGCGTTTACAGGTATGCCAATTAACAAAATCGTCCAATACGGCCCTTCTGCATCAGCAGTTATCCTGGGACAAGGCACTTCAACGAATATTCGTTTCGATAACCTGTCTGAAGTATTGGCACAGCCACAAACTCAAGTTCGCCTCTTTGGCAAACCTGAAATCGATGGACGTCGTCGTTTAGGTGTCGTACTTACTCGTCGCAAGACTACAGAAAAGTCTGTGCAGGATGCTGTAGAAAACGCATCTAAAGTAAATATCATTTACTAAGCGCCCTGTTTAGGCTTCTAACATAACAAAAAGCGCAGCAACTACTAGTACGTTACTAAATAGTTAGCTGCGCTTTTTCGTATCTCTGGGCAAGTAACGAACTACTGCATTAAAAGTTACAGCGCTTCGATTAAGTACACTTCTTCAGAAAAACGACTCAGCCCCTGCTTAGCAATTTTCGGGTGCTCTTCATTCGCTTCATCAACATTCAGGCAAGTGACTTTGTAACCTGAGAACAACTGTTCTATCTCGTTTACCGGCACACTAAATGGAGGACCCGCCATCTCTTCCTGAGCGTAGTTTAGTGTCACAAGCAGAATACGACCTCCCGGCTTAAGAAGCTGTTTTAAACGGGTAGCGTACTCTTCTCGCATCTCTTGCGGCAGTGCTACCAGTGCGGCGCGATCATAAACGATATCGGCTTGAGCAACAGGAGCACTAAAAAAGTCACCAGTATAAATTGAGAGTTCATCAAACTGATACAACTCATGCATGCCACTTATTTGCGTTACCGTCGGTGTATAAAAGTGCTCAGCGAAGAAAGCACGTACCGCAATTTGGCTTAACTCGACGCCAGTAACCTCGTCATGTTTGGTTGCCAACCAGACAAGGTCTTCGGACTTCCCACAGAGCGGAACCAACACCGTGTCTTCGCGTTTTGGGTTCGTATGGTGCCAGTGCTGAGGCAATAATGGATTTACATCTTCCAGGTGAAATCCGATTTTGTTGCTGGCCCATTTGTTGTGCCAAAATTCTGGGTCTCTCATTTTACTTTCTACTTGTCAGCTGATTTTCATTTTGTGGGATAAGACTAATGATTTTTCCGAATTTGTCTATGCTGTTCATCTTTAGTTAATACGCAAATGCTAGGATGATTTCATGCTTTAGAAAACGATTCTGACGCTTAATTAACAGAATAATGAAAAGTAAAATGGTGATCTAGTGCATAATTTCACTATAAACATACGCATTAACCTTGGGATCTTCCAATTAACTCCCATTAATGAATAGCAACCTAATTTGCCAAACTTAGCGACCTTTTTGTTCCCCATTATCTAAGTGCAAGTAAGTTAAGGAGAGTGAATGAGCTTATTTTTCCGTACAACAGCATTGATGCTTTTGGTACTAAGCCGTGCACCCGCATTCGCCGCAATTCCTAGTACTCCAAGTAACGAGCAAAATCGTTCCACCAGTCAAAACGAAGTTTGTTCAAAACTATTCAAACATAGCCTTAGTGGTTTGTATGGTATTCAGACTCTAGATACAAACCCAACTCAACCCTATTCGGATTTCGATATTCTTTATAGCAAAGCACATCAAGCGCAATTTGAGCTTGAAACCATCTGTAAAAGCACTGCCCTTCTCAACGACGCCCAACCCTACTTTGCCGGCGTAAAATCCAAACAACGAGCAGAAGAAAAAATTTCCCACGAACTGGACGGTCAGGTTGAGCGCATTACCGATCTGGCGCGAGCGACAATTGTGGCGGAAGATGTGGCAAGTTTAGTTTCGATATACGAAACACTGGAACGTGAAACGACGATTGTTAACGTCAAAAATCGATTTAAAAAGCCTGGCCCATCAGGTTACCGAGATTTAAACCTACTGGTTCGTCTACCTAAAACCAATCTTGTCGCAGAAGTTCAAATACATTTGAAAGCTATTGCGGATGTGAAAAACGGCCCGGAACACGACCTATATGAGAAAATTCAGAAACTTGAACGACAAGCGATAATGGAAAAACGTAGCCTGACTGAGTTTGAAATGGCATCAGTAAGAACCATGCGCAGTCAAGCGAAGAACTTGTACCAACAGGCATGGCAGCCTTACTTAACCACGCATTTAGAAGCTGCTTAGCAAAACATCTTCTCTGAAAATAATAAACCACCGCATTGCGGTGGTTTTCTTTTGTATGCCGACACTATATGCACACATAACAAATGACCACGATCAGGCCGTGATCGATTTGATTGTTTTACTGTTCTTTCTTAAGACTTTCTACGCGAGCTTTCAACTTCTGGCCCGGGCGGAAGGTAACGACACGTCGAGCAGTAATTGGAATATCTTCACCGGTTTTCGGGTTACGACCAGGTCGTTCGTTCTTGTCACGAAGATCAAAATTTCCAAAACCTGACAGTTTTACCTGTTCGCCACTTTCCAGTGCCTTACGAATTTCTTCAAAGAACACTTCCACCGTTTCCTTGGCGTCCCGTTTACTAAATCCCAATTTATCAAACAGGTTTTCTGCCAATTCGGCTTTTGTGAGCGCCATAAAACTTTCCTCAAAGCTATGTTTAACAATGCTACCTAGTGTAGCGCCAGAGCAGTTTTACCCTACCAATTCAACAACATATCGGGGTTACATCAGGAAGTGTATGACAAGCTTATGATTTTCGCCAACTTTTTTCTTTATGAATAAATGGATTACAGATGGATAAATTATTGTTAAATGCCGACATTTTAACGCTTTTTATTTAGAGAATCCTTAAATACAAATTACAAGCAGTCATATTAACCAATAAATCTTATTAATTTGGTATATAAAACTATTCAATAAATATGTCAGCTATAGACTAAATTACAAACCTCTGACATAAAACTTATCGGTATTTCAGTGATTTATATGTAACTGGATACCTAATCAAATAGTTCTGCCATATAGCTAGCAAGCGCCAGTTCTCCGTTTTAAAGCTTGATTCACCCCAAGGTTCTCGCTGTTTTACGATGACTCACCATACAAAGGTTGATAATGTGAATCTAAGTTCATTTAGTAACTAATTTTTTACCATCTATTTAAGAGCGGTCATGATAAATCAAGTCATTAATATTCTTTTTCCTGTATTTGCTCTTGTTGGCGTAGGTTATCTTGTGGGGCGTCATATCAAACCCGACTTCCGCCCAATCAATCGAATCAACATTGATGTATTTACC
This sequence comes from Vibrio sp. YIC-376, assembly GCF_052353105.1. Taxonomy (NCBI): domain Bacteria; kingdom Pseudomonadati; phylum Pseudomonadota; class Gammaproteobacteria; order Vibrionales; family Vibrionaceae; genus Vibrio; species Vibrio sp. YIC-376. The sequence continues at coordinate 292,439 of NZ_JBBWFK010000001.1, read as the reverse complement.
CCTGCTTTGGTATTTTCTTCGCTTGTCAGCATGCCGCTTGATGCTGATCAGGGGCCTCTTCTTTTCGCCGCCGTTATCGCTGTTTTAGCCCCGGGTTTACTTATGATACCTATCTGTAAAGCGACTGGGTTAACCTTTAAAGCCTGGGCGCCCCCACACATGTTTCGTAACAGTGGCAACTTAGCTATCCCTCTATTTACTTACACATTCGGAGATGTTGCGCTTTCTTCAGCGGTTTTGCTGTTTGTTGTTTCAGCTTGTTTGCATGTTAGTTTAGGGGTAATACTACTGAGTAACGGGAATCCGCTGAAGCAGATCATCAAAATGCCAATATTTTTTTCGGCTTCTCTCGCATTAGGTTTGAACTTATCGGGAATCGGGGCGTGGACTCCCTTATATGAAGCAACCGCCTTGTTAGGCCAAGCGGCTGTACCTGTCATGTTACTGTCTCTTGGTGCACAGATGTGTAACTTACGCTTGGATGGCCTAAAAATTGGTGTGACCTGTACAGTACAATCACTGGCAACGGGAGCAGTCGCGTTTGCGTTAATCTACTGGTTCATTCCACTGCCGACCATGCAGTTACAGATGATGGTACTTTTCACCATGTTACCGCCTGCCGTTATGAATTATTTATTCGCAGAGCGGCTGAATATAGAACCAATGAAAGTTGCTTCGATGGTGTTATTTGGCAATTTTTTCAGTGTCCTGACCCTGCCCTTGCTGCTCAGTTACACTTTATCGCTCTCTTAATACAAAGAGAGCCACCCTAACAGTTAGTGCCATTTACTTAACAGCAAACAGTTTATTTCAATCAACCGTCATCCTGGATAGCGACGAAGGAGCGTGATTCAGGATCTTCTATTCGAGCACTTTGTTGTCAAAGGTATTTCACTATATTCTCAGCGTGATGATACTAGATTCCTAGTCTCGCTAAGGCTCGCTGGAATGACCCTATAAGAGTCGTTAAGTTACTAGCATGACCCTAACGATAGTGTAATTTTGCAGGAAGAGTCAGATGTTCCGCTTGACGGTCTGGCGAATCAACTAGCGCAGTGACTTGCTCAAATAAGGTTTGGGCGATAAGTTCGCAATCTTGTTCAATTGAATCAATTTTTATCGGCAAACAGTCCAACATTGCTGAATTATCGAATGTGGCTATTTTTATATTTTCATTTAGCAACCGATGTTCCGTCAGATAGCGCAGAGCGCCTTCCAGAATGGAATAAGAAGCAACAAATATTCTTGTCGGTAGACGCCCAATATCTTGTTGAATCTCCTGCAACATTGCATAACCAGATTCAGGTTGATAGTCCTTATGCCTGACCATAGCCAAATCCAGCTCAATGCCAGTTGCTTGCAACGCTGCCTGATAGCCCGAGAATCTGTCTTTACTTGGTGAAAGATTTAATTGCCCGCCTAAATACGCACATTCTTCTGCTTGCTGACAAAGTTTTTCTACCACTTGTCGCGTGGCGCTGTATGCATCAGTTTTGATCGTGGTTAACGAGGTAGACTCAAAAATACGGTCAAAAAGTATTACCGGGGTCTCTTGAGTGATTTCAAGATAAAACGTATCTTCAGTCATCGCTGTCGCGACCATCAACAGATCAACTTGCCTCTCTAGTAGACTCTGAACTGCGGCTTTCTCGAGCTCAGGATTATCTTCCGAAGAAGCGATTAAAAGCTGGTAGCCATGGCTACGGGCCCGCTGCTCTAATAATTTAGCTGTCGTAGCAAATCCCATATTGGCTAGATCAGGTATCACGAGACCTAAGGTATAAGTACGATTTGCCTTAAGCGCTCGGGCGTAGAGGCTTGGTGCGTAATTGTATTCATCGACCACTGCTTGAACTCGTTTCACCGTTTCTTCATTAATACGATGCTTCTTCGCATGGCCATTAAGGACGAAGCTGACCGTGGATTTAGATACTCCAGCGAGTTCTGCAATATCCGCCAACTTCAGTTTTTTCTTTTTCAAATTAACCTGCCGTGGTGACTGACGCCTAAATCTATCGGATCAACATAACGTCAAAAGGTGTTCATAACACTCTAAATTTTAAGTGGTTCTCTTAGATTAACGTGTTCCGATAATAACTTAACTACGTTGCGGGCCATGATACCTGTGTAAATAGTGAAAACCATCCCTTTTGCTACCATGATTGCTACTTAGCTTCCCCATTGCATGGTTTAGATCACAATCATTGCCTATTTTCACTCTCCTAAATGAATTTTAATTGATTAGCTAAATCGTTTTAGCTAAAAATACTCTCAGTGATTCTATGTAGTTTAAAGGATAAGTTATGAGCACAATTTGGGTGACTGGAGATGCGGTCGTTGATTTGATTCCGGATACCGAAAGCACGTATCTAAAATGCCCAGGCGGCGCACCCGCTAATGTTGCGGTAGCTATAGCGCGTTTAGGTGGTAACACTGCGTTTTTTGGTCGCGTTGGACTCGATCCGTTAGGTCGATTTATGAAAGAAACGCTCAGAAACGAGTCTGTAAACACCGACTTTATGTTGCTTGATGAAGATCATCGGACATCAACCGTTATCGTGGATTTGGATGACTCAGGCGAACGCAGCTTTACGTTTATGGTAAAGCCAAGTGCAGATCAGTTCCTGCTGCCTGCAGATATTCCCGACTTTTCACAAGGGGACTGGTTACATGTCTGCTCTATTGCTCTGGCAAACGAACCAAGCCGTAGTAGTACGCTAAAAGCAATGCAAGACATTAAAGCAGCCGGCGGTTTTGTCAGCTTTGATCCTAACCTTCGTGCAGAAGTGTGGGCAGACCCAAGTCAACTTAAACCAGTGGTACGCCAGGCCATCGAACTCGCTGACGTGGTGAAGTTCTCTGACGATGAACTGCTTTTCTTAACCGATACGGATTCATTAGAGTCTGGTCTGGAAGCGATCAAACCTTTCGGTAATACACTTGTATTAATCACACAAGGTGCCAAAGGTGCGTTGGTCGTATTTGCCGAAGAGCAAGAGCTGATCTCTGGTCAAGCTGTTAAACCTGTCGATACGACGGGGGCTGGTGATGCCTTTGTTGGTGGCCTGCTCGCTAAGTTAGCTCAGCAAGCAGAATGGGCGAATAAAGACACTATTCGTGCTGCAGTAAATTGGGCGAATGGCTGCGGTGCGTTAGCCACGACTCAAAAAGGGGCGATGACAGCATTACCGACTCAAGAAGCCTTGCTCGCTTACATTTAAGGTCTAAAACAAATGACCATTAGCAAAATCCCCGCACTAGCGGGGATTTTTGTAGACGTCATGGCTTATGCCTGGCTAAATGGCGCTTTCGCCGCTTTATATCGGTGTAAAGTTGCTTTTTTCTCATCACCTTGTATTGAGATTCGCATTGCATCTTTGTCGGTAAACACACGTGACGTCATGACCGCAGCACCACCATTTACAAACACTTCAACCGAAGAGTTATCGGCGAGAATACGCAGCTCAATACGTTCGCTGTCTAATGGCAGCTCACGAATCGTATCTTGCGCGCGGTTCAACGTTTGAGAGCGATCCATAACCAAACAGCGCTTTTCAGCGTCGGCTTGTAAAACGAACTTCTGCTCAGCGCTTTCAAACAGGTTCAGTGCATCACCCCACTCTAGCGTAATCGTCAGGTCAAAACACTTCGTTCCGATGCTCATCCCATCTGAGTTAAGTGTGAGCTCAGAAGAAGACTCAATCAGGGATTCCATCTCCGCAATTGGCCACTGATATAGAGTACCATCTCGATAAGTTATTTCTCTCATCGCTGTAAGCTGATGCACCCAGCCGTTATCACGACTTGGCTGATCAACCTCATCAGGCAACCCCATCCAACCACACATCACTCGTCTTCCATCCGGCGTTAGCATGGTTTGTGGCGCGTAAAAATCAAAGCCAAAGTCTAAATGCTGAAAATCACCCATTTTCAGGCCGTTGCCCTCAAGCCAATCGGCTTTCACAATACCGTTGTGATGAGGAATGGTGTTGTATTCAGAAAAAGATGGGATACCTTGTGGACCAATCACCACAAACATCTGTTCATCCAAATTAAACAGATCCGGGCATTCCCACATATACCCAAAATCCCCCATCTCTTCACCAAACAAACCAATGAATTCCCATTGGTAGAGATCCTCAGACTGGTAAATCGCGAGGCGGCCTTTAAGCTCAGTTGTCTGCGCACCAAGTAACATTAGCCACTTGTCATTGTGACGCACGACTTTTGGATCTCGAATATGAGGCGTGACATTAGGCGGCAGAGCGTCAATCACCGGACCATGTTTGGTAAAGTTCATCCCATCACGAGAAGTTGCTAAACATTGAGTGGTTTGTCGGTCTCGCTCTTGTCCTATGCGTGTATTCCCCGTATAGAACAACATCAACTCTTCACCCTGACTCAACGCATGTCCAGAAAACACACCGTGGCTGTCACACCAAAGAGATGGAGTCAGAGCAACAGAATCCCACTCCCAATTAACCAGATCCTGACTCGTTAAATGTACCCAGTGTTTATCTTTATGTTCACAGCTGTACGGATACCACTGATAAAACAGATGGTAAGCGCCATTATGATAAATAAATCCATTCGGGTCGTTGAGTAAGCCCATAGGTGGGGAGATGTGCCAAGCCGGGCGATATTCACACTCTACAGGAGCTTGAAAAGTAGAAAAACGATTACGTTGCTGAGCAGAAATCGCCTCGCCGACTTCCAGCAAGTCTCGACGGTTTAAATTCATGGGACGAGAAAATGTTAACTGAACTTCACCTTGAACTACTTCTCGGGTTTGAATCAAATCAGAATCCTGAACCAAACCGTTATCCCGAACTTCTATCATAAGATCTTTTTCTGTAAGCAGAGTGCGGGTGATATTTTCAATACCTCCACAGACAGAAAGATATGGTGCTAAAGACATCAGTTTACCTAAATATTTTAAATTGGGAACGATTGCAAAATAACATAAGCCACATTAAATTCCTAGTTTGTCCCTTATTTCAAGCACTCATAGTTGAGATAGATCCAATTTTGAAACGATACACTACCCTAATTGCGGGTTTTATACATAAATACGAAAACATAGTTGGAACGTTCCCTATAAATGACTTCTATTCTCAAATCCTTGCGTTGAAGTATAAAAAAACCCTGCCGAGTTGGCAGGGTTTTTAGTATCTCTTATTAAAGATGAGTCATGTAACTCTTAGTTAGTCACGAAGAGTCGCACCAAACTTCTCAGACACGTGAGAAACGATAGCTTCTACCGCTCCAGCGATGTCTGCATCTTCAAGCGTACGCTCAAGCGACTGTAGAGTCAGAGCGATTGCAAGGCTCTTCTTGCCTTCCTCTACACCTTTACCTACGTAAACGTCGAACAGTTTCGCGTCTTTCAGGAATTCACCGCCCTGTTCTAGACACGCATCAACGATGTCACCAGACAGTACTGATTCATCCACAACTACTGCAATATCACGACGGTTTGAAGGGAACTTAGAAAGAGCAACGGCTTCCGGGATCACTTTCGTGTTGATCGCAGACCATTCGATTTCGAATACGATTGTACGACCGTTTAGACCAAACTTACGCTCAAGCTCTGGGTGAACAGTACCAATTACACCCACCTCCCTTTCCGTTTCAAGACCAGCATCTACGATGATTGCCGCAGATTGACCTGGGTGAAGTGCCGGGTGCTTAGAAGCTGCGAATGAGTAAGCTTTTTCGTTCGAAGATAGCTCAAGAATCGCTTCCAGATCACCTTTAAGATCGAAGAAGTCTACCGTATTTGTTTCGATATCCCAGTGCTCTTCGCTGCGAGTACCAGCGATAACACCTGCTAGCATTGGCTCCTGGCGCATGCCATTTTCAGCCGACTCGCATGGAATGAAACGTAGACCGTATTCGAACAGACGAACACGTGGCTGTTGACGCTTCTGGTTGTGAACAACCGTGTTCAGCAGACCTTGGATAAGACCAAGACGCATTGCTGACATATCTGCTGAAATTGGGTTTGGAAGCACTAGAGGCTCAACACCCGGTACAATCAGTTTTTGCTGCTCAGGCTCAACAAAGCTGTAAGTAATTGCTTCGTGGTAACCACGGTCAACCAATAGGTTACGAACACGCTTTAACGGAACATCCGATTCAACTTGGTCGTGCATCTTAAGCGCTGCTGCAGGGTGCTGATTAGGAATATTGTCGTAGCCATAGATACGGCCAACTTCTTCAACCAGATCCTGCTCAATAGCGATATCGAAACGCCATGTTGGTGCTACTGCAACCCAACCTTCTTCCGTTGCCTCAACAGACAGACCAAGACGCTCCAGGATTTCAACAACATCAGCATCAGCGATGTGGTGACCCAGTAGGTTGTCTAGCTTAGTACGACGCAGTGCAACTTCATTTGGCTTAGGAAGATCCGCTTCTGACTCTACAGCAACGACAGGTGCAACTTCACCGCCACAAATTTCAACGAGAAGTTGTGTCGCACGCTCCATTGCGCTTACTTGTAGTGCGTAGTCCACACCACGCTCAAAACGCATAGAAGAATCAGTGTGCAGACCGTAGCTACGTGCACGGCCGCGGATGTGATCAGGAGCGAAGAAAGCACACTCTAGAAGTACATCTTTAGTTTCTGAGTTTACACCAGAACCTTCACCACCAAAGATACCAGCAATAGCTAGTGCTTTATTGTGGTCCGCTACTACTAGTGTGTCTGCGTTTAGTTCTGCTTCAGTACCGTCTAGAAGTGTTAGCTTCTCGCCTTGCTCAGCCATACGAACAATGATGCCACCATCGACATTCGCTAGATCGAATGCGTGCATTGGTTGGCCTTGCTCCAGAAGGATGTAGTTAGTGATGTCTACAACCGGGTCGATTGAGCGGATACCACAACGACGCAGTTTTTCTTGCATCCAAAGTGGCGTTGCAGCTTGAACGTTTACGTTCTTAACAATACGACCTAAGTAACGTGGACATGCAGCAGGCGCTTTCACTTCGATAGATACTTTGTCGTCGATCGAAGGAGCAACAGCTTGTACTGACGGCTCTGTTACGTCTGCACGGTTAAGTACGCCAACTTCACGAGCCAGACCACGGATGCTGAAACAGTCAGCGCGGTTTGCTGTCAGGTCAACGTCTACAGTTACGTCATCCAGACCCAGGAATTCACGGAAATCAGTACCGATTACTGCGTCTTCTGCTAATTCCATGATGCCGTCAGATTCTACGTCAATACCTAGTTCAGTGAATGAACAAAGCATGCCGTGAGATGGCTGACCACGTAGTTTTGCTTTCTTGATTTTGAAATCACCAGGAAGCACTGCGCCTACCGTTGCAACAGCAACTTTTAGGCCTTGGCGACAGTTTGACGCGCCACACACAATGTCTAGAAGCTCATCTTCGCCCACATCGACTTTTGTTACGCGTAGTTTGTCTGCGTCAGGGTGCTGACCACATTCAACAACGTGACCTACTTTAACGCCATTGAAAGAACCCGCTACAGGAAGAACGTCGTCTACCTCTAGGCCGGCCATTGTAATTTGGTGAGTTAGCTCGTCAGTAGTAACCGCAGGGTTTACCCACTCACGAAGCCATGATTCGCTGAATTTCATGTTGATGAACCCTCTGGATTACTTGAACTGTTTTAGGAAACGAAGATCGTTCTCGAAGAACGCACGCAGGTCGTTCACGCCGTAACGAAGCATTGTTAGACGCTCAACACCCATACCGAATGCGAAACCAGAGTATTTTTCAGGATCGATGCCTACGCTACGTAGTACGTTCGGGTGAACCATACCGCAGCCTAGTACTTCTAGCCATTTACCGTTTTTACCTTTCACATCTACTTCCGCTGAAGGCTCAGTGAATGGGAAGTAAGATGGACGGAAACGAACTTCAACTTCTTCTTCAAAGAAGTTGCATAGGAAATCGTGCAGGACACCCTTAAGCTGTGCGAAGTTTACGTTCTCATCAACCAGCATACCTTCCACTTGGTGGAACATTGGCGTGTGCGTTTGGTCGTAGTCGTTACGGTATACGCGGCCCGGAGCGATGAAACGGAATGGTGGTTTACCATTTTCCATCGTACGGATTTGTACGCCAGACGTGTGAGTACGAAGCATCAAATCAGGATTAAAGAAGAAAGTATCGTGATCAGTACGCGCTGGGTGATCAGCAGCAATGTTCAGCGCATCGAAGTTGTGGAATGCATCTTCGATTTCTGGACCAGACTCGGTGTTAAAGCCTAATTCGCCAAAGAACTTCTCAATACGCTCTACAGTACGAGTTACTGGGTGTAGACCACCGTTTTCAATACGACGACCTGGTAGAGTAACGTCGATCGTTTCAGCCGATAGTTTTGCTTCAAGCTCTGCGCGTTGTAGTGCGTCTTTACGAGCAGCGATTGCTTGCTGAACGACACCTTTCGCTTTGTTGATCTCTTGACCAGCTTCACGGCGCTCTTCTGGTGGTAATTTGCCTAGGCTTTGAAGCTGAGCTGTTAGCTCACCTTTTTTACCCAGATACTGAACACGCACTTCATCAAGTGCGACTAGCGATTCGGCAGCTTCAATTGCAGTGCTCGCGCTAGCAATGATCTCTTCTAGATGTTGCATCGTTTCCTCATCTACCTGTTGGTAGTGTCCATAAGGGAGTGATTGGTTTTTTGATAGCTGTACATAGTAGCCAAACCAGACACCAATGCCAAATTGAATTACGAAAAGAAGAGGTTATTGAATAAAAAGAACACAAAAACGTAAAAAAAGTAGTGTTGTTGTTAAATTAAGCCTGATTTATCTGAGTTGTTCACCTTAAACCAACCCCTTAAAACCAGTGAATCTCATTGAGAGCGAAGCGAGAAAATTGAATATCAAGTCGACATTCACATAGAGAGCTGTATAAAAGAAAATCAGTATACCACTACTATTTCAAACCCATGTCTGGCTTTAGACATCCAACGGTTAAGAAATAGTAGAGATACTCATCAGTCCAAAATAGACGTATTGAAGCTAGATCGATAAGCTCGGTTTCTCACCCGCTGAAGCTATCGCATAACGAATATCATCAATAAAGTGATCGCCTGTCTCAATAATCCCATCTGAGAAGGTGACTGGTTGGTGCGGACCAGCAAGCACTACTATATTGGTGAAGTCGGAAACATTGTAGTTTTCTGCCACGACGTTCTTTGAATGAAAATCAAGCACTGCTTTTGCCACTTGCTCTTCGAGCTGCAAAAGTTGTTCTTCTGTAATCTTCATCCTTGCCAAAGCAACACGAACACAGTTTTCAGAGGCAGTCGCCTGCTCTTTAATTATTTCTGTGTATTTATCGTTAAGCTTCGAGTTTTCCGCATAGCTGTAGTAAAGAGGTCCATGAAGAGTAATGTTGTTGTCTTTGTCGACGTAAACAAGATCTAATAGCTCCAGAGCCTTGAGGTAATCAGACATGCTCTGTTTAGACAAATCATACTTTTTCTTTAAAATGGAATAGCCGTCTTTCCCGCGTAGCATCCTTAATTCACGATAAAAATCGTACAGATGTGGATATTGGAAAAACACTTCATCTTGGGTGTGACTAAAGTAATCTTCATCTTCACCTTGAAGCTGGTCTGCCAACTTTTGTAGTTCATCCAACGTACAATCGATGGCGCGGCAATATTCGAGTAGTTTATCTAAAGCCAGATTGGTACTGGTTAAATGTCTTTTAAAAGTGGACAAAGGCATGCCCATTTTTTCAGATAGCTCTCGATATGTTAGCCCTTTTGTTTTAATCGCTTGTCTTAAAGCGGCTAGCAAATACTCGGGAGTCAAATCTCTCATCTAAAATTCCTTTTGGCAAAAGTTACAGCGGTACAACATTTGTAACAACTTAGAACCACTCGGTAAGTCAATAGTTCATATTTTTATCATAAAAATGTGCATTAATATACTACCCTTTATATTGACCCGACAAATGACAAACCTATACTTGCAGTTGATTTCATTCTACTCACCAAATACCCCAGACAGTAAAATCAAATAAATTCGCCATTAATTTAGACATTTACAATAACCACAATAACAATTTCAGAATCTTACACCATTTAATCTGGATTCTTTCAGAATGTTAAACTTTTCGACCGCAACGAACAAAATGAATAAATATGCACATCTTATGGAATTACATACATTTTAATAATAATGGCAGCTTTTCAGTGCCTTAACCTTCTATCTCCGATATATCTTGTATTACTTATATACGAACTAGTTAGGTAATTTGACAGTGTTGAATACTAGTCACAACAGCATCAACTCGCGACGAGCTCTGTGCATTGTTCCGCAAGATTATCTGGAATACGAACGACAAGAATTCCAAATGAAGTGAATCAATTGAGTTAACGTTTAAAAGCGCCACAAATCGGAAGCCCTTTAAACACTTCTATAAAGCGCTAAAAGATACGGTTCATCCACTTTCTGAAGAGAATGGAAGATGCTCAATAGGAAAGAATATGCTGGGAGAAGCTGGAAGGAATAAGTTACAAACAATAAAAAAGGAGAGCCAAAGCTCTCCTTTTCTTAAACCTAAACTGCTAATTAAAGAGCAGCTTTCGCTTTTTCAACTAGAACTGCAAATGCAGCTTTGTCGAATACTGCGATGTCCGCAAGGATCTTACGGTCGATCTCGATAGATGCTTTCTTAAGACCGTTGATGAAACGGCTGTAAGATAGACCATTTTGACGAGATGCCGCATTGATACGTGCAATCCATAGTTGACGGAATTGACGTTTCTTAGCGCGACGGTCACGGTAAGCGTATTGACCAGCTTTAGTAACTGCTTGGAAAGCTACGCGGTAAACACGTGAACGTGCACCGTAGTAACCTTTAGCTTGTTTTAGAACTTTCTTATGACGTGCACGAGCTTGTACACCACGTTTTACGCGAGGCATTATGCTTCTCCTAAACTAAACGATTGATAACTAAAAAGAATTAAGCGTATGGCAACATACGTAGAACACCAGCCACTTCACATTTTGGAAGGATTGAGTTCGGACGTAGTTGACGCTTGTTCTTAGTAGTACGCTTAGTCAGGATGTGACGTTTAGTAGCGTGCTTGTACTTAATACCACCAGCAGTTTTCTTGAAACGCTTAGCAGCACCTTTGTTGGTTTTCATCTTAGGCATGATGAATAACTCCGCATTGTAGTAGTTTAATTAACAATGTAATTAGGGCGAACGAAACCCAGCCGTTAATACCTTTCTTGAAAGGAACGCGGCTAGGTTTTAGTTACTTGATAAGCCGTTAATTACTTCTTCTTAGGGGCAAGCACCATGATCATCTGGCGACCTTCAATTCTCGTTGGGAAAGATTCAACTACAGCAAATTCTGCAGTGTCTTCTTTCAAACGATTAAGAACGTCAACACCGATTTCTTGGTGAGCCATTTCGCGGCCACGGAAGCGAATTGTTACCTTCACTTTGTTGCCGTCTTCAAGGAAACCAGTCAGGTTGCGTAGTTTTACCTGATAGTCTCCGATATCAGTCCCAGGACGGAATTTAATTTCCTTAATCTGGATCTGTTTTTGCTTTTTCTTCTGCTCTTTCGCAGCTTTACTCTTTTCGAAGAGGAACTTGCCATAGTCCATCACACGACAAACTGGTGGCTCGGCGTTAGGGCTGATCTCAACGAGATCCATACCAGCTTCTTCGGCTGCAGCTAGTGCTTCTTGAATTGAAACAACGCCAACTGATTCACCATCTGCGCCAGTTAAACGAACTTCACGAACGCCACGAATTTCACCGTTTAAACGGTGCTGGTTTTGTTTGGCCGGCACTTGGCCACGTCTTCCGCCTTTAATAGTTTATTCCTCCAGATTGAGCTTACGGCTTGAAATCTCGTCTTGGATGTATGAGATAAAATCATCCACTTTAAATTTACCGAGATCTTTACCTTTACGAGTACGCACTGCAATTTCGCCAGCTTCCATCTCTTGGTCACCAACAACGAGCATATACGGTACACGCTTCAAAGTGTGTTCGCGGATTTTAAAGCCAATCTTCTCATTTCTCAAGTCCGCTTTAGCTCTAATTCCACTTTTTTGTAATTTTTGTACTACTTCTTGAACATAATCTGACTGTTTATCAGTAATATTCATCAAAACGACTTGTTCTGGTGCTAACCAAGTTGGGAAGAAACCAGCGTAATCTTCGATAAGGATACCGATGAAACGCTCTAGTGAACCCAGAATTGCACGGTGAATCATTACCGGAACAAGACGTTCGTTGTTTTCACCTACGTAAGTTGCACCCAAGCGACCTGGCAGGTTGAAGTCTAGCTGAACTGTACCACACTGCCATGCGCGGTCTAGACAGTCGTATAGCGTGAATTCGATCTTAGGACCGTAGAACGCACCCTCACCTTCTTGAATTTCGTATGGAATATCCATTGACTCAAGAGATTGCTTCAGCGCTTCTTCAGACTGATCCCAGATTTCATCAGAGCCTACACGTTTTTCTGGACGAGTAGACAGTTTCACTACGATGTTTTCGAAACCAAATGTTTGGTATGTATCGTAAACCATCTTGATGCAGCTTGTTACTTCCTCTTGGATTTGACTCTCAGTACAGAAGATGTGAGCGTCATCCTGAGTAAAGCCACGTACACGCATGATGCCGTGTAGAGCGCCTGACGGTTCGTTACGGTGACACGAGCCGAACTCTGCCATACGTAACGGTAGATCACGGTACGATTTCAGACCTTGGTTAAAGATCTGCACATGACCCGGACAGTTCATTGGCTTGATTGCGTATTCACGGTTCTCTGAAGAAGTAGTGAACATCGCATCCGCGTATTTGTCCCAGTGACCAGAGCGTTCCCAAAGAACGCGGTCCATCATTAGTGGACCTTTTACTTCTTGGTAACCGTACTCGTTTAGCTTGTCACGAACGAACACTTCTAGATCACGGAAGATAGACCAACCATTGTGATGCCAGAACACCATACCCGGTGCTTCTTGTTGCATGTGGAATAGGTCTAGTTGCTTACCGATTTTACGGTGGTCACGCTTCGCAGCTTCTTCAAGGCGAGTCAGGTGAGCCTTTAGCGCTTTCTTATCGTGGAAAGCGGTACCGTAAATACGTTGAAGCATTTTATTGTCGCTGTTACCACGCCAGTAAGCACCTGCAACATTCAATAGAGTGAAATGTTGACAGAAGCCCATGTTAGGAACGTGAGGACCACGACACATGTCGATGTATTCTTCATGGTGGTAAAGACCTGGACGATCATCACGAGATACGTTTTCGTCTAGGATTTCCACTTTGTACGGTTCACCACGTGATTCAAATGTATCACGAGCTTCCTGCCAGCTTACTTTTTTCTTAACAACTTCGTACTTGGTTTTCGCAAGGTCTTTCATACGCTTTTCAATCTTTTCAAGATCGTCTTGCGTTAGAGACTCATCTAGGTCGATATCGTAGTAGAAGCCGCTGTCGATCGTTGGACCGATCGCCATTTTAGCTTGTGGGTAAAGCTGTTTTAGAGCGTGACCAAGAAGGTGAGCACATGAGTGACGAACGATTTCCAGACCGTCTACTTCATCTTTTACTGTGATGATCTCAAGGCTTGCGTCTTCTTCAATTAGATCACACGCATCTACGCGGTTACCATTAACACGACCAGCGATAGTTGCTTTTGCAAGACCAGGACCGATCGATTGCGCAACTTCCATAGTAGATACTGGGTTGTCAAATTGACGCTGACTGCCGTCAGGAAGAGTAATAATAGGCATGTTATGTCCTTTACAGTGGTGTTGCATACCAAGCAACACATGTTATTCAAATTAGAAGCTATTTATTTATTGGAAAATAGTTAAGAATCGATAGAGGTCGCTCAGTAATACGAATACCGGACCACTAACGAAGGTGCGATTGTACCTAGCTCACAATTAGAATGCAAAGAGCGATTTTAATTTAACCAAAAAACCCCATGTTTAATTAAACACTTGACTCTATTCCAGTTAAATCATTGATGACTGCTGCAAGCATTAAGTATTTGGAGAAACTATAGATTAGGTAACTGATTGATATTCAATAAGATCATTCAGCTTAACGACATCTATTTAAATGCAAATGCGCTTAATTCCATGATAGATAAGACATTTCGAACTGATGATAGTACCGATATCGCATTTACGTTTGGATATCGATACTTCTTTAACCCAGATACAGACAGCTAACTGATTTATAAACTTAACGTTGGTTCAAGAGCTGCTGCGACTTGTGCATCTGTCGCATTAATAGGCAGAGTGAATGAACGGTACTGGTCACTAGATAAACTCAATGAACGGTCAATCTCCGCTAAACAATGCATCACCTGCCCTTCTAAAATAAAAGACAGTTCAATTTCTTTCGAACAAATAACGCCGTTATCACGAAACTCCAGCTCTTGATAAATACCAGAACGCGAAGAGAAAGAGCCACCACGCAAGAAACCTTTCTCTACATCTGCTTTCACCATAGTGAATCCCGCTTTTTCAATCGCGTTAATAACTCGAGATACGACAGGTAACGGTTTAACCTCAATGTAATCGCGGTCACGAGGATCCATTGCAAAATCAATATCTAACGTCGTTTCTAACCAAACGTTACACTGGTTCTTTAATGCATTAACAAGCGTAATTGGGGTTTCATCATTCAACTTAACCTGAAACGGTATTTGCTTTTCTTCCTTTGGTTGGATAACGAAAGGTTCAACGGCTCTTAGCTGGTCAAGAGTGAATGTCTGATAGCTGACACTATCATCCACTTCTACCTTCATTTCTGTATTCAACTTTATGGTGATAGCATCAATCTGCTGTTCAACGTCACCACCGGTAATATGAACTTTACCTGTCAGGATAGCGCCTTGAAACACGCTCATCTCGTCCAAAATAGTATCCACTTTGGCTGAACCGATACCCAATGATGCTTTTAACTTTTTAAACATGGCTTCCCTCACGTCTCTTTATTTTTATTTTGGTTGTTTTTACACAAATGCTCTAGGCGCTTCAAGCAATAGACGTCAATCATTCGGGCAAATTCCAATATCAAATCAAAAAATCGTTGCTCGTCTACAACAGCCCTACTCTCTAATTCGGAAATCTGTAACTAAACCAAGCATATCGATGCAAATCTAAGAGAATTATTTGCAATTTGCACTTAAATTAAGCACTATTTGTATAGTCAATTTAAAGGAAGCCATTATGTCTGCACCACTCTACATACAAATCAAACAATTTATCCTCGATAAAATTGAGTTGGGAGAGTGGAAGGTCGGCCAGAGAATCGCAACCGAATTCGAATTGACGGAGCAATTTGGTGTCAGCCGAATGACAGTGAACAAAGCGATCCGAGATCTTGTCAACGAAGGTAAACTTCAACGACGACCAAGGCTTGGAACATTTGTCTGTGATCCGGTTGAAAAATCTGAATCGCCATTGTTAGACATCCGAAACATTGCTGAAGAAGTCCGCGATCGCGGCCGCCAATACCGCAGCAAAGTGCTGAAACAGGTCGCGATAAAAGCCGACGACACAATCGCAACAAAACTCGGGGTAATGCTCGGAACCACTGTATTCTACAGTGAGATTATTCACTATGAAGACAGCACTCCTATTCAGTTAGAACTGCGCTGGGTTAATAGCCAATATGCCCCAAGTTACCTTGACCAAGATTTCACTCAAATGACGCCCAACCAGTATCTGTCTGATAGCTGTCCATTGAGCGCTATAGAACATACTGTTGAAGCCATCGTCCCTGATAGTCGAATTAAGCTTGATCTCAAAATGCAGGCAAACGAGCCTTGCCTGCTATTAAACCGTAGAACCTGGAGCCAGGATAAATTGGTCAGTACCGCACTACTCTACCACCCTGGCAATAAGTACAAATTGAGCTCTAAGGTTTTGATTTAACGATCAGTTACTGCTCATACGTCTAAGTTTCGATCACACTTTCTCAACATTGAACTTGTCATCGATACTTTTTTATCTTATTTGTATATACATTTAAAGATACAAATTAACAAGGATATAAAAATGGATTTGCTGATTGAAAATGCACGTCTGGTCACTATGACACAAGGGGACGCTGGTTATCTGCCTACATCTGCTGCACGTGTCGGTATTCAGTCAGGGAAAATCGTCGCCATCAGCACGAGCGCAATTGGCGAAGACGATCCTGAAGTCGAATCATTACTGTCTCCTCAAAACTACTCTCAGTCCATCGATCTGAAAGGCAAACTAATGATGCCTGGCCTGATTGATTGTCATACCCATCTTGTTTATGCCGGTAATCGCGCGAACGAGTTCGAGATGCGTCTAAACGGCGTACCTTATCAAGAAATCGCAAAACAAGGTGGTGGCATTCTCTCTACGGTAAAAGCAACGCGAGAAGCAAATCAAGAGCAGCTAGTCGAACTTGCGCTTCCTCGTTTAGACGGCTTACTAGCAAGCGGAGTAACGTCTGTTGAGGTGAAATCAGGCTACGGACTAACGCTTAACGATGAACTGAAAATGTTGCGCGCTGCAAAGGCGCTGGAGCAAGAACGTAAAGTAAAAATCACGACAACACTGCTCGCTGCACACGCTTTGCCACCTGAGTTTGTCGGTCGTGCAGACGACTATATCGAACATATTTGTCAGGACATCATCCCACTAGTCGCAGAAGAAAAACTGGCCACCAGCGTGGATGTATTTTGTGAATCCATCGGTTTCAATCTTGAGCAGACAGAAAAAGTATTCGCTACAGCAAAACAACATGGTTTAAAGGTAAAAGGCCACACCGAACAGCTATCTAACCTTGGCGGTACAGCGCTTACAGCAAAGTACAATGGTCTATCTGCCGATCATATCGAATATCTGGATGAGGAAGGTGTTATCGCGCTGTCAAAATCAAACACAGTCGCTACCTTGCTACCCGGCGCGTTTTACTTCTTGCGAGAAACACAGCTGCCACCAATTGAGTTACTGAGAAAGCATCAGGTTCCGATGGCTATCGCGACAGATGTGAATCCGGGAACCTCTCCATTTTCAGAGTTGACCTTAATGATGAATATGGCTTGCACCCTATTCCGCTTCACACCACAAGAGTCATTGCGAGGTGTAACCCAACACGCAGCGAAAGCACTCGGCTACGAACATTCACGTGGTGTCATTGAGGTAGGTTATGATGCTGACTTCGCCATTTGGGATATCGAACATCCAGCAGACTTAAGCTATCAAATCGGTGCAAAACGTCTGGTAGGTCGTATAGTAAATGGAGAATACATTTCACACTAAGGCGTTTAACATGTCTCAGTCAGACCTAAATAAGCCGCTATTTCATTGGCAAGGCCGTAACGATCCTGAAGACGGTAAACTCGGCTTGCGCGTCCATCATATTGTTCAGCATAAAAAGGCAAACGAACTGGGTAACGGATCGCAAGGCGTTTCAATTTTAGGCTTTGCGACCGATGCTGGAGTAGCCAGAAACAAAGGTCGCATCGGAGCTAAAAAAGCACCTGATTTGATCCGTCGAGCTTTAGCTAATCTTGCTTGGCATAAAGAGGCTCCTCTTTTTGACCTAGGAACCGTCGTTTGTGACGACGACATGTTAGAAGAAAGCCAGGCACGTTGCGCGTCCATCGTTGCAGAAGCTTTACCTCATACACCCGTTATCATACTGGGTGGCGGCCACGAAATAGCATGGGCATCTTTTTCTGGATTGGCAGAATACTTTCAAACACATCACCCAGAGAAGAAGCCCAAAATCGGTATTATCAATTTCGGTGCGCATTTCAACCTGCGCGCTTTTGAAAGCCCATTGGCAGATGTAAAGCCAAACTCTGGTACGCCATTTAACCAGATCTATCACTTTTGCCAGAATAATGACTGGGCATTTCACTATACCTGCTTAGGCGTTAGCCCCAGCAGTAACACGCAGGCTCTATTCCAAAAAGCCGACGAGTTAAATGTGTGGTATGTAGAGGATCATCAGCTTAGCCATTTCAACCACAGCTACCATCTGACGCAACTGCAACACTTTATCGACGATAGTGACTACCTCTATCTTACGATTGATTTGGACGTATTTCCTGCAGCAACGGCACCGGGAGTCAGTGCGCCAGCCGCTCGTGGGGTAAGCTATGACACCATCGCACCGTTTTTAGAACGAATTCTGCATTACAAAAACAAGCTGATGTTGGCCGATATCGCGGAATATAACCCAAATTATGACGTTGATAGCCAAACTGCACGCTTAGCGGCTCGCTTGTGTTGGGACATCGCAAACGCCATGGCAGAGAAACCACGATAACTGTAGCGCCTCCTCGATGAACACAATGTACAACGACCAAAAGTAACTTGGTTATTTTAGAAACGAATATAAGGCTCTAACTTACTTGTAGAGCCTTTTTTATGTCTATACTTCTAGACAGGTGACTTTATACCTAAATAGCTTCGAGCGTTTTAATCATTTCCTTGAGATTATGTAGGTATAATAAGCCTCTCAAGTGTGCGTTTTTAAACGTTTATCTTTCGATGGCTATCCATTGTGGAGATACGGTAAATTATCACTGATTGGACCATTGCCAGTCAGTGTTTCGCATATAATCCCTTACAGTTTTGATTACTACGTAAAAATTATGTTTCTAACACCTTATTTTTCAAATAATGAGCATCAGTTCCAATTCACTCGCGAGCAAGCGAGTCACTTCGCTAAGCGCGTGGCTGGTGATTACAACCCTATCCATGATGAAGACAATAAGCGCTTCTGTGTACCAGGCGATTTACTGTTCGCGGTACTACTGAGTAAAGAAGGCATCAGCCATAAGATGCGATTCAACTTCTCTGGCATGGTTAATGACGGCATTGCGCTTCATATAGAAAATAAGTGTGAAAAAGAGAGCGCTGTAGTTGATGAGGCTGGTAAAGAGTATTTACACATGTCTCGTGAAGGTGAAACTAACCACGATCCAGCGTTTATTGAGCACGTAGTAACGAACTACGTTCAGTTTTCTGGTATGAATTTCCCGCACATCATGGTTCCTCTTATGGAAGAGCAACAAATGATGATCAACTGCCAGCGCCCATTGGTTATTTATGAAAGCATGGAAGTTGAATTTTCTCGCCTGGACCTGACTCATCCAGAAGTAGAATTTACTGGTGCAACTTTCGATGTAGAAGGCAAACGTGGTGTCGTTACCTTGAACTTCGCATTTAAAGAAGACGGTAACGTTGTCGGTAAAGGCATTAAGCGTATGGTAGCAACTGGCTTGAAGCCGTACGACCAAGAAGCAGTTGACGATCTGGTTCAGCGTTTTCATGCACGTAAGGATGCATTTTTAGCAAAGTTCGTTGAGGCAGCATAACCACTGCCTGAACAACGCTCATCCCTATCCTGATGCTCTCAGGCATGACTTCCATCGCGGCAACGGGTCGATTAGTTGCCGCTATGTAACCTTGTCACTATTTAACCTGCTCGCTATTTGCTTTTCTCGCTGAAGCCATCAAAGCGTCAATGTAAGCGGGCCCTGTAGGACGAATTCCCGCTGGATTCAGTTCCTTAATTGAATAATACCCTGCGGTAATATGATCAATATTCACCGTATCAACCACTCCCGGAAGATTGAGTATTCTTTCCATGTAGCTAGAAAGATTCGGATAGTCTGCGATTTGCTTACGATTGGTTTTGAACAGGCCATGATAAGCCGCATCAAATCGAATCAAGGTTACAAAGGTGCGAATATCCGTTTCCGTGAGACGATTTCCAACAAGAAACTGTTGCCCCACTAAACGTTCTTCCAATTCATCTAGCATCACAAACACTTCGTTCACCGCCTCTTCATAAGATGACTGCGACTTAGTGAAACCCGCTTTATACACTCCATTATTGAGGTCGTTATATATACGCGGATTGAGTTCATCTATCTCCGACGCAAACTCCTCAGGATACAATCTGACATCAGATGGCACGATCTCTTCAAACGCCGTATCCAGCATCCGCAGAATATCAGCACTCTCGTTGTTCACCAGTACGTTTTGTTTCATGTCCCACAACACAGGTACGGTTGCACGCCCCGTGTAAGTTGGGTTCGCTCGTGTATATATTTCGTGCAAATATTGAGATTCAAACAGTGGATCAGTATCAGCACCTTCATAGCCACCAAACGCCCAGCCTTGCGAGGTCAATTGAGGGTTAACCACTGTCACCGGAATAATATCCTCCAACCCTTTCAGTTTACGTGCGATCAGGGTACGAGACGCCCAAGGACAGATTAGCGCTACATATAGTCGGTAACGTCCGGGTTCTGCTTTAAAGCCACCAGCCCCAGTAGGGCCTGGGCTACCATCCGGTGTGATCCAGTTGCGAAATTCCGAAACCTGACGAACAAAGCGCCCTTTATCATCCGCTTTTTGCAACGCTTTCCAGTTTTCTGTCCATTTGCCATCTACTAACATACTTTATCCCTCCAAAAATTAAGAACCGTTAAAAACGAATGAGCGCATCGAAATAGAACCTAACTCGACCCCTTCCGAGGTATAAACGAGCTCATCTTTGAGGCTTGATGCCCCTGCAATCGTCAATGCAGGCGCGTAATGTTCGAATGTCGGGTTTGCCATACGCATAAGACTTCCCATCGATGCGACATCCGCCAGCGATGCAAAATCGCGTTTGTTTAGCTGCTCAGCGACGTACTGATCAAACTCAATCGCCCAATCATGTGGTTTACCATCAAACTGTAAAGCCCTTAAGTTATGAACAATATTGCCTGAGCCAAGAATCAGCACGCCTCGGTTACGTAATTCCGCTAGTTTTTTTCCTATGCTCAAATGCCAGTTCATGTCTTTAGTGATATCAATTGATAACTGAAAAACTGGTACATCGGCGGCTGGAAACAGTGAGTTCAATACTGACCATGCTCCATGATCTAATCCCCAGGTATCATCGGTTTGCACATGATGATCCGACAATAACGCTGCGACTTCTTTAGCGAGCTGCGGGTGCCCAGGAGCCGGGTACTGTTTTTCATACAAGGCATCAGGGAAGCCATAAAAGTCATGGATAGTGCGAGGTAGTGCAGAAACATCAACCAACGTACTTCCCTGTGTCATCCAGTGAGCAGAAACCACCAGAATCGCTTGAGGTCTTGGCAGCGTGCGTCCAAGTTCAGCCCAACTACGTGTGAATTCATTATCCTCAATAACGTTCATTGGGGAACCATGCCCAAGAAATACCACCGGCATTCTTGGTGAAGCTTTCAATCTGTCTTTTAGCTTTTGAAGTGAGGACATAACGCTCATCGCTCTTCCCTTATATTTTCAGTACCACAACATTGTGGCTCGTTTTAACTTGGTATGGGAAAAGTATGTACCTCAACCACTTTCAATACAATGACGATTATGTAGAATGATAAACCACAATATGTTCTAAATAAGGTCAATAACGTGGACTTAATTGATGGCTTAAAAGCGTTTGTAGCAACGGCTCAAACTGGTTCTTTTACCGAAGCTGCGCAGCGGTTGGGCGTATCTAACCGCATCACGTCAAAATACGTTGCGCAGTTAGAAGAGAAAATCGGCGCTCAGTTATTGCAGAGAACCACTCGAAAGGTAGGTCTAACGCCTACAGGCCAAGAGCTGCTAGCACGGGCCCCTACTCTGTTAGATGAGCTTGATGATCTTCTTGGCGCGATATCTGAAGAGTCGAAAGGCCTGACTGGGGTCCTTCGCATATCAGCACCGTTAACCTTTGGTGAGATTTACATTACCGGTCTACTTAGCCGCTTCTCTGCGCTTCACCCGGAACTCTCTGTCGACCTGCGTTTAAGCGATACTTATGTTGATTTAGCAAAAGAGGGAATTGATTTGGCATTTCGCATTGGTCTTCCTGACACCGCAACGCTTAAGGTGAGGAAACTTGGTGAAATCACAAGTTGTGTCGTCGCTTCCCCTGATTATCTTGCCCAAAGAGGAACGCCAAAGACACCTCGAGAACTGAGCGATCATTTTTGCATCATTGATACAAACCGCAGAAATTTCAATAAATGGTTGTTTTACAAAGGTAAGGAAGAAATATCTGTGGTTCCGGACAGAAACTTGATGGTGAACAGCGCGCGTATTGCTAAAGACTGGGCGATAGACGGTCGAGGAATTGCCATATGTCCGGATTTCGTTTTACAGCAAGACCTCGAAAGCGGTCGACTCGTAAGACTCTTTGAAGAGTGCAGTATGAACACCCACCCTATTAATGCGGTCTATCTGGAAGGGAATGTCGTCCCAAGAAAAGTCAGAGCGCTCATCGACTTCTTAGTAGAAGAGTTTGCCCAAAGACCACCAGGGACAATGTAGACAAACTCAATTCACACTGGGCACATGAAGAAAATGGGCGAAGACCGCTGTTATATCCAGCGACGTACCCGATTTTTATATTTCAGGTATTCTTCGCCAAACAACCTTTCTAACACGCGCTCTTCTGGTTTTATTTGGTATCTGTTCATATAAGACACAAACAGCGCACCACAAATAAACACGCTCAGATGTTGCCACCACAACCCTAACGCAATGATCAGAAGCAGCAGAGCGACGTACATTGGATTGCGCGTATAAGCAAAGACACCGGTATTCACTACGGATGTAGCAGACTCCGGTTTAACCGGGTTCACGGTTGTCTTGACTTTACGAAACTCATAGACTCCCGCAATGCCAACATATCCCGATAACAGCGTTAAAGTGGAGACAACAAATTCGACAAAAGGTACTCTGATCATAAAATTCGGTGTGAGTCCTTTCAGGCAGTACATCAGTAAAACCACCAGTAAGAATACAGCAACAGGTGGAACTCTAAGTTCAAGCTTTCTCAAGGTTCAAATCCTTTGAAGTCTTAAGTTGATTGTTCGATAAAAAGCCCAGCAAAACTGGGCTTTTATTTTCATAATGGTTAGTTATATAAGTGTCAGCAACGCTTGAACTGGATGCTTAGGCTTGGTTCCTTCAAAGCGTTTTACTTGGCTTCGGCAAGAATACCCAGTAATTAAGCATCTCTCATTGTCCAACTTATCTAAGTTTGGTTTCCAGCTCAGGTTGTAAATATCTTTCGACATCGACAACTTATCAACTTCATGGCCAAACGTCCCTGCCATACCACAACAGCCAACAGGTACGGTATTAAGCACCCCACCAAAGTGAGCAAAAATAGCGCCCCACTCTTTTTCTGCATTTGGCATTTTGGTCTTTTCTGTACAATGTGCGAACAGATACCAAGGTTCTTGTTGAGTAGACTCTATCGAAACGAAATTCTCCAGTCTTGGATATAGCCACTCATGAGCCGTCAGCACATCAAATTCACCGCGCTTCTCGCCCAGAACTTCGTTGTATTCGTCTCGGTAGCAAAGCACCAACGCTGGGTCAACACCAACCATTGGAATGCCCAAATCCGCAACCAAAGATAAAAACTTCGCAGTATCCATCGCTGTTTCAGAGAATTTACGTAAAAAGCCTTTAATATGCTGAGCTTTACCATTTGGTTTAAATGGCAGCAGAACCGGATTCATTCCCAGCTTTCTAGCCAGCTTTACAAAATCTTCCACGACTTCGGCATCGTAATAACTGGTAAACGGGTCTTGAACAATCAGAACGTGTTTACTCTTCTGTTCCGAAGACAGTCCAGACAAGACATTGAGGTCATAAGCGGTAGTCAGAGACTCAACACGCTTTTGCAGGGTAGGCACAGACAGTAAAGGTGCATCCACATAGCCAACTGTCGATGCAGTCAGACTTTTCACCCAAGATTGCTTCAACACACCATTTACAACGCCAGGCGCTTTTGCCATCAGCGGTAACATCGTTTCAATGTTGGCAACTAAGTAGTCTTTCGCTGGACGCTGATAGCGCGAGTGGTAAATGTTCAGGAATCGAGAGCGGAAACTTGGCACATCGACTTTGATCGGACATTGGCTGGCACACGCTTTACAAGCCAGACAACCATTCATAGCTTCATAGACTTCATGAGAGAAATCATATTCGTGGCGACGGTTAATAGAATGGCGAACACGGTCGATCATCGTTTTGATTGACGTTTTATTTTCCAGAGTCTGCTTCTCAAGGTCGAGAATATCGATGCCTTGTTCGGTCAACTGACGCAACCACTCACGTACTAATCCAGCACGGCCTTTTGGAGAATGGCGACGATCCGCAGTAACCTTCATTGACGGACACATCGGAGAGCTGGTTTCATAGTTAAAACACAAACCGTTGCCGTTACATTCCATCGCTTGTTTGAAGCTGTCACGAACTTGAACATCAATTTGACGATCGAAGTAACCACGTTTGGTGTCGGTGACTTTCACTAACTCTGCATTGCTGTTCAGCGGTGTACAGATTTTACCCGGGTTCATCTTGTTGTGCGGATCGAATGCTGCTTTTACGCGTCTCAGTTCGGTAAACAGCTCTTCGCCAAAGAACTCAGGCCCGTATTCTGAGCGGAAACCTTTACCGTGTTCACCCCACATCAGGCCACCGTATTTAGACACAAGCTTAACGACTTCGTCCGAGAGTTCATGCATCAACGCTTCTTGTTGAGGATCACAGAGATCCAGTGCTGGGCGAACGTGTAATACACCCGCATCAACGTGGCCAAACATACCGTAGTTAAGTGACTTTCCGTCCAGTAGATCGCGGAAATCAGCAATAAAGTCCGCTAAGTTTTCTGGTGGAACACAGGTATCTTCAGCAAACGGTACTGGTTTGGCACGACCTTTTGCTGCACCAAGCAGACCCACCGCTTTTTTACGCATGTTGTAAATGCGGCCAATGCTCGCCAAATCATCACAGACTTGGTAACCAATGATACCTGCCTCTTCACTTTCGAGCATCGTATCGATTTTGGCGGTTAACGCGGCGACTTGTGACGCGATCTCTTCTTCGTCCTCACCCGCGTATTCCACAATGTTGATACCAAGCATTTCTTTGTCTGGTACATCAGTGATTAAATCGCTAACCGTATGCCAAACAATGTCTTGTTTAGCCAGGTTAAGAACTTTCGAGTCAACCGTTTCTACAGACATTGCATTCGCTTGCACCATAAGTGGCGCATTTCTCAACGCAGAGTCAAAACTGTTGTATTTTACGTTAACCAACGTACGTACTTTAGGAATACGAGTCAGGTTCAATTTGGCTTCAGTAATGAAAGCAAGTGAGCCTTCGGCACCACACAATACACGAGTGATATCAAAACTATCATCGTCTTCATTGAGAGCGTTCTTCAGATCATAACCGGTTAAGAAGCGGTTTAAAGGCGGGAATTTATCGTTGATTTGTTGGCGTTTTTCTCGACAGACCGATTCCGTCACGTTGAGTGCGGTTGCCGCAAACTCGCCCTCTTTTGGATAACCATGAGACAAATCTGACTCTAAAATCGAACCGTCAGCGAACACGGCTTGCAGTGACAATACATGATCAGACGTTTTACCATATTTCAACGATCCCTGACCAGAGGCGTCAGTGTTCACCATTCCGCCAATGGTGGCACGGTTACTGGTTGATAAATCCGGAGAGAAGAAATAACCGAACGGGCGCACCGCATCATTCAACTGGTCCTTAATAACGCCAGTCTGAACACGAACCCAGCCTTCATCTTCATTAATTTCGAGTATTTTGTTCATGTGGCGAGACAAATCAACCACAATGCCTTTGGTCAGAGACTGGCCATTTGTACCAGTACCACCACCACGAGGTGAAAAAGTGATTCGTTCGTACTTTTCTTGATTGCTCAGTTTACCTATTAGCGCAACGTCTTGAGTCGTTTTAGGATGGACAACAGCCTGAGGAAGCTGTTGGTAGACACTGTTGTCAGTAGCCACCGCTAGTCGGCTTGAATATTGGCTTTCTATATCGCCTGTGAATCCAGCTTGTTCAAGCTCTTTTAAAAAAATCAGAACAAGAGGGTCGACGTCAGTTTGCGAGTGTAATCTTGGTAACATTTGCTTCCTGCCCCTACGACGCTGATCCTATCAGCTGCGGGTTATCTAATTATTTTACTCAATCCTCAGGCTGCTTTTCGATAGAGTCTCGAGACAAGCAGTGGAGTTAGAGTGGAGTGATTTTCTTCGGGTTTGATCACTTTACAACATTTGAAAAAGCGATTAAATCAGAATCTCAATTCAATATTTAAACTTATGCTTTATTTTTTGACTCTTAATCCCTTACTTTGAAACAGAAATGGCCTTTCTGTATGAGCTTTAAGTCGCTGAAGTCGAGAATCCAGATGATATCTTGGAAGCTACAGGTAAAGAGTTGGCAGTCAAACAGCTCAGAGTTCCCTCTCCTAAAGATGATACCTACGACTTGCTAAACCAGTTGGGCAGTTAGGTTTGTAACATCACCACCTTTCTTATTCTTTTCAGGTGTCTTTGTTCTGACTTGTGAAAACGTCCTCAAAACACCTAGCTTCGGACTATCAGAGGCCATTTTTATCCGCACTAAAATGCGCATCGTATTTCGTTTTTACGTCAAAAAAGGTAATATGTCTGACTTCGTTAATTTTCTGCTTTCGTTACTGGTTGTCGATGGATAAACAAAAAGCTCTGAAAAAAATCGCCAAGTGTTTAGAACTGGGTAACTCTGCCAACGTCAATGAGGCTGCAAATGCCATCAAGATGGCGCACCGTTTGATGCTCAAATATGGTCTGCATAAAGACGATATCGAGTTTATCAAGATGGGGAAAACACAATCTTCCCATCTTTTACCGGCAAACATAAGTTCTACAATATTGCGCGTGATTCGTGGCATCAATACCAAATTTGGCGTTGAAGCGGTTCTTCTGAATCACAAAGGGCTTAAACGCGTCGAATTTATCGGTGAAGCTGATCGCGCAATTTTCGCAGCGTTCGCGTTCGATATTATCTATCGTGAAATGAACGAAAGTACTGGTCAGTTCCGCAATAGTTTTGCTGGCAGTGGCACCTCTTCTCTGGAAGTTACTCGTCGTGTTAACTCGTTTGTTTCTGGCTGGGTAGAAGGCGCGATTGAAAAACTGCCTGTTATCTCTCCAGATGAAGAGTCGGCAAACAAAATCAATGACTATATCGATAAGGAATTCAAAAACATCGACAGAGAGACCTTCAAGAAGCAGCTCAGAGAAGCTATGAAAAATCTGACTGCAGACTATGAAGTAGGTTTAAAAAAAGGTCGAAAAGTTTCCGTCAGCCGCGGGGTCGGTGGCAAGCAAGCTAGGAAGATGCTGGGAAATCACTCAGAATAAGTGTCTAAAACGGTCAAATAACTTTAACTGCGTAGCAAACTCCTAAAGATTATTTGGCCGTAAACCCCTTATGTCTTATTAAGT
The DNA here is from genome assembly GCF_052353105.1 of Vibrio sp. YIC-376. NCBI lineage: Bacteria > Pseudomonadati > Pseudomonadota > Gammaproteobacteria > Vibrionales > Vibrionaceae > Vibrio > Vibrio sp. YIC-376. The sequence goes on along the minus strand of NZ_JBBWFK010000001.1, from coordinate 265,111 downwards.
AAGAGAATTCTTACAATTTTCAGGTTCCATATTACTTTCGCCTAACAAACATCAACAAAAACTGCTTAATAATCTAACTCTAATTCTAAAGCAGCGTTTCGCCTCACTTTTATACGGAGATTTTCCCTTGAAAAAGCTGTCTGTTGCACTTGCGCTAGTGCTAGCTCTAACTGGCTGTCAAGCCACTCAACGTCAAAACGCCACTACTGGTGAATACGAAACTAACTCAACCACTCTAGGTGCCCTAACTGGTGCTGTTGCTGGCGCCGCAATCGGGTTAGCAACTGGTGATAATGCGAAAGAACGCCGTCAGCGTGCTCTGATTGGTGCTGCTGCTGGTGGCGCAACAGGTGCAGGTATCGGTTACTACTTTGACCAGCAAGAAGCGGCTCTACGCAAAGAGTTGCTAAACTCTGGCGTACAAGTACAGCGAGTTGGCGAAAACCAGCTTCTACTTCGCATGGAAAATGGCATCGGCTTTGCTTCTGACTCTTACCAGCTAGATTATGGCATCCACAATACACTTCGTGGTGTTGCTCGCATTCTTGTTGAATACCCAGATACAAGCCTTGTGATTGATGGATACACCGACAGCACTGGCAGTGAATCACACAACCAATCTCTATCTGAAAACCGTGCAGAATCGGTACGTCAGTTCCTGGTACAACAAAATGTTGCTGCTGGCCGTGCAATTGCACGTGGCTATGGTGAGCGTAACCCTCTTTGCTCGAACCAAACAGCAGAAGGTCGTGCGTGTAACCGCCGTGTTGAAATTCAAATCTTGCCTCTGAAATAATTTAAGAGCACCATAAGGTAATTATAAAAATTACTGGAGCAGGCCTAGATAGAACTTCTAGGCCTGACATATCAATGTCTTTCAGACACTTTGTCCTTTGCTTAACCTTAAGCGCTAGCCTCTCTGGCAACGTATTCGCCACTCAAATACCAGCCTCCCCTGCGAAACAATTTGAACTCGCTACGCAACTCGCAAAAAGCACAGAGTCAGAGTCTTTATCAAAAGTTCGCGACTTATTAGAACAGTCTGCAAACCAAGGCTTCATACCCGCGCAAAAACAGTTAGCAAAAGATTTGATTCAAGGGTTAAACGGTTCAGTCTCCTATTCTCAGGCAATCTACTGGCTTACTTCGATAGCAGTGGATGACCCGGCAGATCACGGTTATTTACTCGCCAACTTTTTACAAAGCCATCAACACGGCATCTCGACCGATGACGTAATCGAGGCATGGTATCAACTCGCCGCCAAGAAAAACAAAGAGGCAGAAGTAGCTTACCACCATTTCCTGGAGCAACGCTTTAACCAGTTACGGGCCAAACAGATCTCTGAGATCGATGAGTTAGATAAAAGAGCGGAAAAAGAAGTGATCCCGCAAAACTACTTGGACAAAGAGAATACATTGCTAACTGTACCGTTTCTGGCTATCGGTATCTCAGGCCTACTACTTGGCGCTGGTTTGCTCAGTTATAGAATGCACAAACAAAATCGTGAACATCTATCAGTTCAAGACGCAAACCAAACACAAAGGCTTAGCTCAAAAATAAAAGAACTGGAAAGCATCAATAATCAGCTAAAACGCCAATTAGAAAAGGTCTTTAAAGAGTATAAGAAAACAAAAACTGAATCAGACCACCGTACATTAGAGCTTGCCTGTGCGATGTTCGGTTACACTCTGCAGTCGATTCCTGAAGCTCAAGCGATAAAACTGCGTTATCGTCAACTGTGCCGGATCTATCATCCAGATTCGCGCGGCAATGAAGAAGAAATGAAGCGTCTAAATCAGGCTTTAAAAACCATCACACAAAATGTAACAAAACAGTAAAAACAACAGAAAACTCAGAATCGACAATCCCTGAACCCCTATAAATAGTGACCTGCAATCGATTTCCCTCTCAATTTAATTAACAGACATTTAACTTTCATCTCTTATTTATGTCATAATGCTCTGTGAAAAATAGCACCTAAAGACCCGAATTATTCTAGGTGGGGAGAAAATCAATGTTCACTGTAGAAGGCACCTGCGATTGGTGTAAAAAAACTGCTCTTATCACTCGTCATGACTATTTAGATGGTAAACATAACCACTCGTGCAAATCTTGTTATGACATGGCGAAAATTGATGTTCGCCTATTCAACCAAGGTGAATTGCAAATGCTTCAGCGAATGACTCAACACACAAGTTGAGTAAGAGAGCAAATCAACGGAACTGATTTTTTAAGGCGCCTTTATTAAAGGCGCTTTTTTGTTGTATTTTTTCGCCCACTTCCACTTGCTATCAACACGATTTCGCACTCCATTCATTTCCAATTACCTGTATACCCCTCGAAAAAGCACTGTATAAGTCATCCGATTAATACTGTACGTACACTGGTTACTCTCACTGTATACAGTTTAAATACTGCCGGTCACCTCACATTTTGCAACCTGTATCATACATATCAAAATTCATAATAAATGACTATATATCAACAACTTAAATAATATCACTAACTCTTTATAGAAAACCTGTCGCCACAATTTATATAAAAACAAGTTGATCGGTCATCAAAAACAAACTACTGTATAAGCATACAGCATGTATAAAGGAACAGTAAGATGCAGCTACACGGTCAAACTCAAACATACTCACGTTACAATGTACTCGCACAAGCTACTCAACCTATGGACGTTTCTGATCAGCTTCTGTCTAAGCTAGCTGTACTTTCACAGCAGAAACAATGGATCTTATTTACTTCCGAGTGTCCTCGTCCCAATTTTGACCAGCTCACTGCTTCCAATATTTGTTGTAAAAACGTCATTCAGATGAAGCCTTCTCAACAGCTTTCTGAAGTCCAAATTGTAATTAAAGCGATTCGTTCAGGTAACGCCAGTGCGGTCGTCGCGTCTAACGACATTGCTCCAATGAATCAATCCATGTTGCGTGACATTGGCCAGCGTTATCAATGTGAAGTCTTTTTCGTCGAAGGCAGATTAAACCAGTATCACTAACAAGATCGACGTTATCCATCCTGCATCTAGCCTCCTTTTACAGGGGGCATTTTTTTACCTTCGACTAAGAGAATTAATAAATTAAGCAAACGTTTGCTTTTTCTCTGGCGAGTTAAAATAGTTCTGGTATGATGCCCACATTCGATTTATTCAGCTGGTAATCTTCGCTGAATATCTTCTCTTTATGACGTTTGATTAAGATGATAGGAATGTCGCAATGAGCCTTGCTAATCAAGTACTTGCCGTCAATGACGACCTGCCAATTCGCACTCACAAACCCGTTCACAGCGGTAAAGTTCGTTCAGTTTACTGGTTAACTGAAGAAGACAGCGCCCGACTGATCAAAGAAAAAGGATACGATGTAGCCCCAGACGCGCCACTGGCGATTATGGTTATCAGCGATCGTATTTCTGCTTTTGATTGTATTTGGCATGGTGAAGGTGGTCTTAAAGGTGTGCCAGGTAAAGGCGCTGCATTAAACGCGATCTCTAACCACTGGTTTAAGCTTTTTAAAGACAACGGCTTGGCTGACAGCCACATTCTAGATATTCCTCACCCGTTTGTTTGGATCGTACAGAAAGCAAAACCAGTTAAAATCGAAGCAATTTGCCGTAAATACATCACTGGTTCAATGTGGCGTGCATACGCAAACGGTGAGCGCGAGTTCTGTGGAATTCAGCTTCCTGAAGGCCTTGAAAAAGACAAAGCGCTTCCAGAGCTATTGATGACACCTTCTACAAAAGGCATTTTAAAAGGTATTCCGGGCGTACCTGAAGCGGATGATGTTAACATCACACGCCAAAACATCGCGGATAACTTTGAAGCATTTAACTTCTCAAGTGCAGAAGACATCGCACTGTATGAAAAGCTATTGAAAGAAGGCTTTAACGTTATCAGCAATGCACTAGAAGCTATTGACCAGATCTTCGTAGATACCAAGTTCGAGTTCGGCTATGTCCAAGATGCAGCTGGTAATGAAAAACTGATTTACATGGATGAAGTGGGCACGCCAGATTCTTCTCGTATTTGGGATGCCAAAGAATACCAAGCAGGCAATATCGTTGAAAACTCGAAGGAAGGTTTCCGTCAGTTCCTGTTGAACCACTTCCCTGACCCAGATATTTTGCTGAACAAAGAACGCATGCCTGAGCGTGAAGCGCTTGCTCGTGACAATGAACTGCCAGTTGAGTCTTTGATGGACATTTCAAAAACTTATCTGGGCATTGCAGAAAAGATTATTGGCAAACCAATTGTTCTGAGCGAAAACCCGAAAGCCGAGATCATTGATGTTCTAAGCAAAGAATATGGATTGATCGACTAACATTTTCGATATTCCTCAGAACTGTTCTGATAGTAAAAGTCCGCATTCAAGCGGACTTTTTTCTATCTATTTATCAGAGGAATTAGCTGAGGTCCAACGTAACACCGTCGCTCGTCGACACTGATTTCGTCGTGACTTGATACTCTTTTTCTTTGATAGTAGACACGAAATACCAGGTGGATTGAGCCTTTTCAGGAGTAAAAGTCACTCTCATAAATCCACGCTGCTTAATGTCTGCCCACTGTAACTCTGAAACCAAAAGCGGCAAGGTGTATTCCATCTGAGCAATTGCTACTGGATCCAGTTCTAAATACTCTTCTAGACCCGGAGAGCTGACTGAGTTTGTTGCAAACTCAACTCCTACAGGGTCCCCAGAAATGTCATGTAACGCACTCGTCCACGCATTGTGCGTATCACCCGCCAAACATACAAAGTTACCACTGCTTGCTTTTGCTAATTGGTAAACTTTTTCACGCTCTACATAATAACCATCCCACGCATCCAGGTTATAAGGTAGAGAAACCGTATCTGAACTTGGGTCAGTGAGATAATTCGTGATAGCGGTATTTACTGCAAGTAAAGCCTCGTTTTTTTGTTCCTCAGTAGCAGTAAAAAGTTGGAACATCGCTGTCATGACGGAGCTAGGTAACTCCATTTTAGCCATCAGAACTTGTTGCCCCAATACATTCCATTTCGCATCGTGAGTATTGAACTCATTAATCAACCAAGCAAGCTGATCCGTACCCAACAGTTCTCTGTCCACACTACGAGACTCGGCCACTAAGCCCGCAATTGCTTCCATACTTGGCTCACTCAATGAAAAGTAATCCAAAGGTTCATCACGACCAACTAGGCGTGTGTCGAGCATCATCAAGTTCACTAAGTTGCCAAAAGAAAACTGACGGTAAATCAACATGCTCGAATAGCTATTTTCTCTGACAGGCAACCACTCTAACCATGCAGCTGCGGCGGCGGCACGTCGTTCAGAAAAGCTACCTTCGTCATCTTGATGGTTCTCTGCGCCCTCTTTCCATGCATCGTTCGCGAGTTCATGGTCATCCCATACGGCAATCATTGGTAACTTCGCATGCAAAGCCTGAAGATCGGTATCTTGGCGATACTGAGCATATCGTTTTCGGTAGTCATCTAACGTAATGCATTCCGTGCCTTTACTTGCGACTCTGTCTAACGCTTCAGCATCTTCGCTGGCATAACCACCAGCGCCATATTCATAGATGTAATCACCTAAATGAAGTACCACATCAAATGCCGTTTCTTCGTGCTGATTTAAAATCTCGCGATAGACATTGAAATATCCTGCTGGATAATTCGCGCATGAAACAACAGCCATTGATGCTTTTTCTACGCTTTCATCAGGCAATGTCTTAGTCTCTCCAACTCCACTCATAATCTCACCGACCATAAAGCGATAATAGTAATGAGCATTTGGATTGAGGTTTTGAACGTCGACTTTTACCGTAAAGTCCCGGCTCGTGTCTGTGGTAAAGACACCACTTTGCACTATATCCGAAAAATCCGCGTCTGAAGCGACTTGCCAAGTCACATCCACATAACTGCTTTCAGTAGTGACACGCGTCCAAATGATAACTTGAGTTTGAGTCGGGTCGCCACTGGCAACACCATAATCAAATGTTACGACTTCGGACTCGGAACTATCGCTGCCACAACCGATCAATCCGGTAGCAACTGCGGTTGAAGAGACAACTTTGATAAAATCTCGTCGAGACAAAGACATACTAACTTCCTTTATTTTTGTTTATTAATTTGTTCCCAACTGACTCCGTGAGCGAGAATCACCTATCTTATTGGTTAATAAGAGATATTGTTTCTAACGTACACGACCGATACTCAGATCAAATCAGTTACACCAAAATTATAAGTTAGATGCTAGTTGTGACATTTGCATTGCTATTTTCTACAAATCTTTTACATTTAGTGCATATACTCTATATGAATCACGCTTTATAAAATGAGAAGTGTCATCACTGTGGATGCGAGTTGTAGTTGTACTCAGGCGAGAAGATAGTGGGGAGTTATTGGAGCAATAAAAAAGCGACCCACATACTGATCGCTTTAATATCCAACGCTTAACGCAGCTTATACGCATCAAGCTTATGGAGTTATAGTTTTATATTAAGTATGTCTTGTTCTGCGGTTTCCACTTTCAGGTGGCTTCGAGATTCGATGTACTCAATCTGTTTTGAGTCCAGCGAATACGGCATAACAACACGTAACTCGTCTATTCCCTCATCTTTTGCTATTCGAGTTAACTCTACAAGATTGGACTCATCACTATGGCGTGATGACAACGCTTTTAGCGCTGCATCCCACAATCGATCTTCAGGCTTACTTAATTCAGCCAGGTTCTTTTTCCACATCAAACCAAACATCGGAGCAATCGTGGCAAACGCATCTAAGAAGGTCCACTTCTTACTTGCCGTCGCCCCTAAGAAGCTGGTGTAGTCGAATTCAATGCATGTTTTTTCTTGTTGATTCACTTTATGCTCCGACATTCGAAATGAGATACACCAAATATCGTTCAACTGTTTTGATATAGCAATGGGATATAAAAGATTAATCTTTTATGCCCAAATTTACATACAAAAAGAAATATTAAAACCAGCCTCGTAACAAGTAATGTACAGCTTTGCTATATACGCAACCAATTGATTAATATTTCGAAAGTAAAATAAATACGAACACAAACGTTCAATAAATGAATACCAAACAAACACTCATTCACAACAACAATAACACCAGCTCAATTGGGTATGAAACTCACTATTTCACATCAATAACGCGACTGGCTTTTTTGTATTGCACTTTCCAACCTGACCACCGAGGCAGCTCCCATCGCTTTGGTTCGCCTTTTCGATTACCTTCGCTATAAATCACGTGAATGAGCTTGCGGGTAGCAAAGTACTCGACATCCAGCTTGAGCTCAGCCAGAAATAACTTCAGCGGGTATTTTTCTGCAAACTCTTCATATTCCCACTCAGGGATCCCGTCGAAAGGTAAGTCATCTGCCTCAAACAGCTCAATATCAGAAACAGATTCCACTCCCAGTGTTTGAAGTTGCTCAGTTAACCAACCTGAAAACGTAAGTGACTCCGTTACGCTAAGATCGGCAGTTTGCTGATTAAGCCCGAGCGCGTTATACAATTTCCAATGTTGGATCTGCTGTTTTCGTAACGAGGCGAAGCCAGGCATTAAACTTTCGTTTTCAATCATTTCGATAATCGGCTGTATGGCGACGTCACCTTGAAGCTCTTTATATTCAGTCACCACAGTACGACCGGCGTACACCAAATTCATGGTTGCTCGTGGAGCCTCTTCATCGTAACTGGTATCGCCTTGTTGCCACTCGCCCAGATTAAGCTCATCGAAGAACGCTAATGGGATCGGCATCATTACTGACGCGAGATTTAGTGTCTGCTTTACTCCCCTGCCCGGTACACTATGACTGTCTAACACGATGGCCGCTTCTTCTTTCTCAGGGAAGCGACTGTTACGTCCAACCACCATTTCCATACTGCCATTACCCAACGCCTCTCTGCGGCGCTCTCTACGCACAAACACTAACTCTGGATGAAGGGCAGCAATCGCTTTGCTCAATGCCTCACGTTTGTATCTGGATGCAACGTCCAGTTGAGGTAGCTCAAACAACTCACGCATTTGCTTCGCGAGCCCTTGTGCTTCTTCCAGAACCCCAAAATCTACGCTCACACCGGACAATTGTTCTCCGCGAACCAAACGAATCAGTAACGAAGCATCACACCCGACCGGCTCTTCTAGTGCCAAAGCTTCTGCCGCTTCACCACTTTGCAATTGATATAACTGAGCCGGAACTGAAAGCGCTGCGGCTAAGTCGATCATGGCTTCTCTTTCTGGTCTGGTTTGGATACGGGTAACCAGATCAGCGAACAGAGCATCAATAGGCAATGGATATACTTTTTTGCCGTGTTCAGTGATGTTTCCTCTAGCATCGATGGCACCCATCGCTAGTAAGGTTTCAAAAGCCAAACTGAGCGATTTTTCTGGGATAATGTCCAAAAAGGCCAATTCTGATAGTCGGTGTCCACAGCAGGCTGCCGCTAACATAGGTTCCACTAACTCTTCTCTGTGAAGCTCTGGCGGCGTTACCAACTCTAAAGGTGCATGTTCACCATATAACCGGATACATGTTCCTTCAGCTACTCGACCAGCACGCCCCATACGTTGGGAGGCACTGGCTTTAGAAATATTAGAGAGTGTCAAAGCAGTGCGCCCATTGCGCTGTATTGTTCGCCGCTCCAAGCCACTATCAATGACCACTCGGATATTTGGGATTGTTAAAGATGTCTCGGCAACGTTGGTCGCAAGCACGATTTTGCGCTGTTTTTGAATCGTCAATGCACGATGTCGCTCGTCATCACTCACGGAGGCATGAAGTTTTACCACCAGCACATCATCTAACTTTTGCAGCATCTGGGCACATTGAGTGATCTCTTTACGACCCGGCAAAAATACGAGTATATCGCCCTCTTCGTCTTCTAAGGCTTCATTCACCGCCCGCACAACGTCATTTTCACAGCCTTTTTTATTAGGCAGGTAACGGCTATCAATGCTTCGGTGTGTCACCGTGACCGGAAAGCAGCGCCCTTCTGAACGCAAACGCTCGGCCTCCAAATAACGAGCTAGCTTTTCTCCCTCTAACGTGGCAGAAGTAACGATCAGTCGATGTTGGTTTTCTTGTTTTAAAAGAGAGGTGATAAGATCAATGTCCCAACGGCGTTCGTGATATTCGTCAACCATCACGATGTCAAAGTTCGCCAGCTTATCTTCTGCGAACCATCGCAGTGCCACACCTGGTGTCACAAATACCACTTCTGTGTTCTCATCGAAATACGCATGGAGCTTGATCGCATACCCGATTTTTCCACCGATTGGAGACCCCGACTGCTCCGCTAGATACTCGGCTAATGAAGTACAAGCGATTCGACGTGGTTCGATGACTAAAACGCGTCCGTGTTGTGCCGCCCAAAGAGGTAAGCGAGTCGACTTACCCGATCCGGTTTCCGCTTCGACCACCAGATGACTGCGCTTCAAATGCAGGTCAAACTCGGCTTTTAGGCTATCGATAGGTAGTTGTGACATAAGAGTTGGATGTTGAATTGATGATGTCGAGCATTATACCCAAGTAAAAAGTTCCTGCTTTCATTGCTCTTGTTTTGATGGCGATATTTCCATCGGTCGTTAAGTTTTTTTACGACATTACTTTGATGTGTATCAACGAATGTTTACAACCAATCGCTGAAACCGTTACTATTTGCGGCGCACTCTTCAATCCTACATAAGGCACCCAATGAACAACGATAAACGCCCACTATATATTTCATATGCGGGCCCAGCCCTCTTAGCGACCCCTCTTTTGAACAAAGGCAGTTCATTCTCTGCTGAAGAACGTAGTTCATTCAACTTAGAAGGCCTGCTACCTGAAGCCACTGAAACCATTCAAGAGCAAGTAGAACGTGCTTACCAGCAATACAAAGGCTTCGAAAGTGACATGGATAAGCACATTTATCTGCGTAACATTCAAGATACTAATGAAACCCTGTTCTACCGTTTAGTACAAAACCACATCACTGAGATGATGCCGATCATTTACACGCCAACCGTTGGTGCGGCATGTGAAAACTTCTCGAATATCTACCGTCGCGGTCGTGGTCTTTTCATTTCTTACCCTAACCGTGATCGTATTGACGACTTGCTTAATAATGCAGCAAACCACAACGTAAAAGTGATCGTGGTAACTGACGGTGAGCGTATTCTTGGCTTGGGTGACCAAGGTATCGGCGGCATGGGCATCCCTATCGGTAAGCTATCTCTTTACACTGCTTGTGGTGGTATCAGCCCGGCATACACGCTACCAATCGTATTGGATGTAGGTACTAACAATCCGCAGCGTTTAGCAGACCCAATGTATATGGGTTGGCGTCATCCTCGTATCACTGGTCCAGAGTACGATGCATTTGTGGAAGAATTCATTCAAGCAGTACAACGCCGCTGGCCTGATGCATTAATTCAGTTTGAAGATTTTGCGCAGAAGAATGCCATGCCTCTTCTAGAACGTTACAAGAACCGCATTTGCTGCTTCAATGATGACATCCAGGGCACTGCAGCCGTAACCGTTGGTTCACTGCTTGCTGCATGTAAAGCAGCGGGTACGCAACTTTCTCAGCAACGCATCACCTTCTTGGGTGCAGGCTCTGCAGGTTGTGGTATTGCTGAAGCAATCATTGCTCAGATGGTATCGGAAGGTATTTCTGATAAGCAGGCACGCTCGCAAGTTTACATGGTTGACCGCTGGGGTCTGCTACAAGAAGGCATGCCTAACCTACTTGATTTCCAACAGCGCTTAGTACAAAAGCATGACAATACTAAAGAATGGGAAACCGAAGGCAATGGCTTCTCGCTACTGGATGTCATGCGTCATGCGAAACCAACGGTACTTGTTGGCGTATCGGGTGCCCCTGGCTTATTTAGCCAAGAAGTGATCGAAGAGATGCACAAACACTGTAAGCGTCCAATCGTGTTCCCTCTATCCAACCCAACTAGCCGAGTAGAAGCAACACCACGTGATATCATTCGCTGGACAAACGGAGAAGCACTGGTCGCGACAGGCAGCCCGTTCGATCCAGTGGTTCACGAAGGCAAAACCTACCCTATTGCTCAATGTAACAACAGCTACATCTTCCCGGGTATTGGCCTGGGTGTGCTAGCCGTTAACGCAAAACGAGTGACAGATGAAATGCTTATGGAATCAAGTCGCGCGCTGGCAACTTGCTCTCCTCTTGCTATCAATGGTCGCGGTGCACTTTTACCGCCACTAGAAGAAATTCACTTAGTGTCAAAGAAAATTGCGTTTGCAGTAGCGAAAAAAGCCATCGAACAGGGTGTCGCGCTGGAAATCACTGATGAAGCGCTTAATGATGCGATTGACCAAGCATTCTGGCAGCCGGTTTATCGCCGCTACAAACGAACAGCGTTCTAAAATTTAATCCATTTGCATAATAATTAGCCCCTACTCGATAGGGGCTTTTGTTTTTTAAGCGTTTTTTTATCATCCTGACCATATTTTGGCACAAATGGACTTCTCTCTTTTTGGTGCTATCAGATATGATGAGGCATACACTTTAAAAAAGGATAAAAATCGTTTTGTTGTTTTCTCGTATGAAGTCAAAGTGGATGCTTAAATTTTCATGGAAGCGACTTGCTTTGATTTTGTCGATCGCTGTACTTGGCCTGCTTGTTTCTGTTATTGCCATCGACCGATGGGTGGTGCTGCAAGCCAAAGAGAACATTTTTACTGACTACGAAAACATACCGCAGCATGAGGTTGCCGTAGTGCTTGGTACCAGTAAATACATTGGAAAGACTCTTAACACCTATTACACCCATCGTATCAATGCGGCGATTGAGCTTTACAACCAAGGCAAAGTAAACCAGTTTCTATTAAGTGGCGACAACGCCCATCGTTCTTACAATGAACCTTGGACGATGAAACGCGATTTACTCAAAGCGGGAGTACCAGAAGAGTTCATTCACCTCGATTACGCTGGATTTAGAACCTTAGACTCTATCGTACGAGCAAAAAAAATCTTTGCTTCAGAGCGTTTTCTTATCGTGACGCAGCGATTCCACTGTGAACGGGCGCTGTTTATCGCACACGCTTACCACATCGACGCACAATGCCTCGCGGTCGCTGGCCCGGTCACACAACAACAGCAAGCGTCAATGCGTATGCGCGAACTACTCGCTCGCGTAAAAGCGTTTCTAGACCTATACATTATCGACACACAACCTAAGTTCCTTGGTCCACAAGAGCCAATCATTGCGGTAAAAGAGCCTATCGAGCCAAGACAGGTTCCGGTCGAGTAGTCATTTACTCAAGCTTTTAGCTTTAATAACATTTCTGTAAAGACAATGGGTAGCATTCTACCCATTTCGAATTCTCAACATCACATTTTCTTATTTGCTCTCCGATTCAGGCCAAAATCTCTTGTTCATTCCTAGTAACATTTAATCAATAAAAAATACAAGTCAGTTACTTTGCCATAAAAAACCGACAAAAAGGCACTGAATAAGGAGCATACCCCATGACCGCACTCGCTGTGACACTGAAGAATTGGTTCTTCACTCGCAACAGCATGATTTTGAATGCAAATATCCTGCTGTTCATTATTTTGCTTAATACCCTACCATTTGAGCCTCAAGTAGTAACCGGCATCAGCATCTTAGTTTTTGTTGCAATTTTGTGGCTCACAGAAGCAATTCACGTAAGTATTACCGCTTTGCTAATACCAATGCTTGCTGTGTTTTTGGGTGTATTCAACACACAAACTGCACTCAACAACTTCTCTAACTCAATCATCTTTTTGTTCTTAGGCGGCTTTGCCTTAGCTGCAGCGTTGCACAAACAGAAGCTGGACCAAGCCATTGCAGATAAAGTGTTGATTCTGGCTCGTGGTAAAATGTCGGTCGCCGTCTTCATGCTATTTGGTGTGAGTGCTGGACTTTCAATGTGGATCTCCAATACAGCGACGACAGCTATGATGTTACCTCTGGTACTCGGGGTAATGAGCAAACTTGATGGAAGCAAAAGCCATCGCACGTTTTTGTTTGTGCTGCTTGGTATCGCTTACAGCGCGTCTATCGGTGGTATTGCGACTCTGGTCGGTAGCCCACCAAACGCCATTGCAGCAGCAGAAGTTGGACTAAGCTTCACCGAATGGATGGAATTAGGCTTACCTATCTCAATAATTTTGATGCCGGTAGCCATCCTGATTCTTTACGTCATGACTAAGCCAGACTTAAGCCACAAGTTCGAACTTGACCATCAACCTGTTGAGTGGACAAACAGCAAGATGATCACGCTCGCGATTTTCTTACTGACGGTAACGCTTTGGATTTTCAGTACGCCAATCAATAACATGATAGGTGGATTTGCAAAATTTGATACGCTGGTAGCGATCGGGGCGATTCTTCTACTAGGCGCATCTCGCGCGGTGGAATGGAAAGACATTGAGAAAACCACGGACTGGGGTGTACTAATTCTTTTCGGTGGCGGCATCTGTTTAAGCAACGTACTTAAAGATACGGGTACCAGTGTTTTCTTAGCTCAGAGCTTATCTTACTTTCTCGAACAAGCCGGTGTCCTTCTAACCATTCTTGCCGTGGTTACCTTTGTAGTATTCTTAACCGAATTTGCAAGTAATACCGCAAGTGCTGCACTGTTGGTACCTGTATTCGCAACGATTGCTGAAGCGCTGGGATTGTCACCTGTCATTCTTTCTGCATTGATTGCCGTTGCAGCATCTTGTGCCTTTATGTTGCCAGTAGCGACACCACCAAACGCAATAGTATTTGGTACAGGTCACATCCAACAAAAAGAGATGATGCGCATTGGGTTTGTTTTGAATATTGCGTGTATTGGTGTACTTACTCTGTTCGCTTGGATCTTCTGGTAAAAAAGACACGTTCGATTAGCACTACACTGCTGTACGTTGTATTCACGTTTTCCCTAGTACGATTTACAGCAGTCCCCCCCTACAGGTGGCCAACGGCCACCTTTTTTCCTTTTTGACATAGCAACTAGCGATCAAGCTTGTTTAACTTCGAAGCGTAACACTCCGTAATTCACTTCTACCCGATTTCGCCCCGCACGTTTGGCTGAGTAAAGCACTTCATCTGCTCTCGCCATTGTTTCGCTTATCCGTTCATTCTGCATTTGAGCTACTCCGATACTACATGTCATAGGTTCACCATGAACCCATAAATGATTGCCTATGCTCTTACGAATAAACTCCGCCTTCGTAACCGCCTCGACCAGACGGGTATCGGGACAAAATACAACAAACTCTTCACCCCCCCAGCGCACCAATCTATCATCTGATTCCAGTAGGCTTGCCGTTACCATGACAAATTCGCGCAGAATATCGTCACCCATTTGATGACCAAACTTGTCGTTTACCGCCTTAAATTTATCTAAGTCCAAATAAAGGATACTTAACGAACTCTGTCCATGACACACCCTTCGTGACTCCTCCTCTAACCAGTGGTGTACTGCGTGTCGGTTCATCGCTCCCGTTAGCGCATCACGATGAGCAAGTTCTGCGAATTCATAATTCTGTGCGCGAAGTGTACCGTTTACTTTTTCCAGGTGGCGATGACGCTTCTTGGCTATCTCGTAAGCGACTCTGTTTTTACGCAATTCGTGTAAAGTGAAGGCCAAACCTAACGCCATCCAGGAAAACAGCAGAACAAAAAGCAACGTTTCGCGCGCGAGATACTCACCTTCAAACTCAATCTGATCGATAATGAGCTTATGTTTACCGAGCCCAGTCGCTGAACCAGTGGCGATATCTATACGAGTGATATTAGTAAATTCAGGTGCAGAATGTTCAATTGCTACTTTGTTGTCAGCTAACCACCAAGTCATGACCTGCAGGTTTTTAATCGGAATTTCTATCGTTCCATTAAAATTTAACGGAGAAAACTGCATGCCATTGTATTTAGTAGTGTACTCGTCATCCGGATTTGAATACTCAGGATTGTAGTTTCTCAGATACAGTCTTAGCTCTTTATTGGGATTTTCTTTATCACCAGCTAGTTCGTAATCTATCTTCAATCGAATGGTGTGATAAGTAGACAAGTCGATGCCTTTTGTCGCTTTAATAACATCTGTGAAGACAGAGATTCCGCAATATGGCCATGCATACGAGCTTTCCTTTATCTCGCAATTTAAGGTAAGCCTTTGATTATCAAAGTTCAACTCCGCTTCACTTAAGCCTCCTGCAATTGCATCTTTTGTCGCAGAGATGTTGAACTTATCTGGCGTAATAACAAGCTTGCGTGTATCTCCCAATACGCTATAAAGTGCAACCAAACTAATGGTGAAAATCGAAAGCGCAAAAACTAATTTGTGTATCCTCTTCATGGGCACATTAACCTGAATTCTTTATTAAGATGTAATGACGAACAGTATCTGTTACATAAAGCAAAAGTTATCCATCCTGAAATGAACACACTTTTGTCAATATTCTTACTTTCGATACATCTTACCTCTAAAGCAAACGTGATCCTGCTTCAAAATTGTAGGAATCTCTTCCCTCAAACCGAATTGCGAAGCACTTCACGCCGCAGTAAGAAACTGTAATTACAGGAAAAGTATTTTTAATTCAGAACAACTCTCGCATATTCCCTGCCCCTCAATCGGCATTCGGTATATACTGTGCAAAAACACACTAATGAGTAATGTCATGTCATTAATTGCATCAGGCACGCTAAACAAGATGCGCGCCTCTCTGGACGGTGCTGTCAGCTACCGTTTGCCTGTCGGTGATGAAGAAATCGATCTTTCTCCGTTTTTAGGTAAAACATTAACACTCACCCACACTGGCAATATTTTCTGCTGTTCTTGCGGTAAGAAAACTAAGAAGAGTTACTCTCAAGGTCACTGTTTTGTCTGCATGAAAAAGCTGGCAAGTTGCGATATGTGCATCATGAAACCTGAGACCTGTCACTACGACCAAGGTACTTGCCGTGAGCCACAATGGGGCGAAGAGAATTGTATGGTGGATCATTTTGTTTATCTATCAAACACATCAAGCCTGAAAGTTGGTATCACCCGTCATACACAAATCCCGACACGCTGGATTGACCAAGGTGCTACACAGGGTTTACCAATCTTCAAAGTGAAAACTCGTCATATCTCTGGTTTGATTGAAGTAGAACTGGCAAAACATATTGCTGATAAAACCAACTGGCGAACGTTACTTAAGGGTGATGGAGAGCCGATTGCACTTCAGGACAGATTTGAAGAACTGCTTCCTTTGGTTGAAGATAAAATTGCCGAAATCAAACAACAATACGGTGTTGACGCAATTGAAGTGTTAAGTGAGAGCATTACTGATCTTAGCTACCCAGTTCAACAGCACCCTACTAAGATTACCTCCCATAACTTCGATAAGAACCCTGTGGTGACGGGTATCCTGCAAGGCATTAAAGGTCAGTACCTAATCTTCGATACTGGCGTGATAAACGTACGTAAGTTCACCTCTTATGAGGTCGAGGTCAGCGCATAATAACTGACGGCCTTTATATACAAAAAAGCTCGAGCATTAAGCTCGAGCTTTTTGTTTTGCTATTTGGGTTTGCTAAGCATCAAGGATGCTTTCAATCACATCAAATAACATATCGACTTCTTCAAGCGTGTTGTAATGCATACAGCCAATTCGTACAACCCCCCCCTTATCATCCAATCCTAGCTGACGGACTAAGCCCAATGCGTAAAAATGGCCGTTCCAGACACAAATATTGTGCTCACCCAATGTCTTGGCAATAAACTCTGGCGAATATTTATCGAACGTCAAAGCAAATGTAGGAGTACGAAGTTGAGTATCTGCCTTATCAATACCATACAGACGTACACCAGCTAGCAGATCCACTCGCTGCAGAAAGCGCTCACTAAGACTCTGTTCATGCTGAGTGTATGCTGCATAGCTTTGTACGAGTCTCTCACGGAGAGGCAAACCTTCTTCACCATACTGCGCAAGGTATTCAATCGCGGCTGTCAATCCCGCCAGTCCTTCAAAACTTTGCGTACCCGTTTCAAATCGACCTGGACCGATATTCGTCGCAGGCTCGACTTTATATGGACGAAGACTGTGTAACCATTGATCTGCAATGTATGCAATACCCACATGTGGCCCGAAGAATTTGTAAGCAGAACATGCTAAGAAATCACATCCTAACGCCTGCACATCCACTAAATGGTGCGGCGCGTAATGCACTGCATCCACATAGACCTGAGCTCCGACTTGATGAGCCATTTCTACGACTTGTTTTATATCGACAATCGAACCTGTGGTGTTTGAAGCGTAAGTGACAGCGACCAAACGTGTTTTGTCAGAAAGCAGGCTTTGTAGATGTTCAAGATCTAACGTGCAATCATCTTCTTTAATACGAACCTGATGAACTACCGCCCCTTTATCTTCAGCAGCCTGTTGCCAGCTCGACACGTTTGAATAATGGTCCAGAGCCGAAACGATAATTTCGTCGCCCTTTTGCCATTCACGGCTGATTGCACGGCTTAGCTGGAACGTAAGCGAGGTCATGTTTGCACCAAACACAATGTTGCCAGAAGATGGCGCATTTAATAGTGCTTGAGCTGACTCGCGCGCGCTTTGCATCACGTCGACTGTAGTTTGGCTGGAGAAGTAATGCCCGCCTAAGTTGGAATTAAAGTACCCGAGGTAACCTACCATAGCATCAAGAACAGATTGAGGTACCTGCGAACCACCCGGTCCGTCAAAAAAGGTAACAGGCTTATCATTGTGATACTGCGATAACGCCGGAAACTGCTGTCTGATCTGATTAAGATTGAAGTTCATTACGTTTATCCGTCGCTGTTAGAACAAATACATCCATATGACCAGCTTGGTCATCAATTACAGAGCGAATGGGACAAGCGTTGTGCCACAGCTTGCTGTCTGCCAGAATCGCCACTTCACCGTTTTCTAGCACCTTGCGGAAAAATGGCGCTTGGTTATGACTGCTGTACAACATGATATCGCCACCAATGATGTTATGGCGACCAACGCCAACCATCGCAATATGATCAAAGCCGTCTTGATGCACACCCTCTGGTGCAACTTGAGTTTCATTTTCTAAAGCAGTGATACGGATTTGGTGAATTTCGATTTCTTGACCATTGACTAAGTGATTAGCGTTGACAAACAACTCGCACATTTCTCGAAAGCCATCGCTGTTTAGAATGTTCTTTTCGATGGGTTCGAACTGACGGATGACATCACCTTGGAATCGGTTGATATCCGAAGACTGTACAAAGCTGTTTTTGTTCAAGTCGATGACTTGTCCGTTTTCAAAACGCACCACAGAGTAACGTCTCAAACGGTATTGGCCATCCGCATGCTCTGTATGAGGTAGCGTTTCGAAAGATGGTGAAAGTTGCTCAATTGCTGCCATGCTGAGCTGGGTTAAATGCAGTGTATTCTCGCGTGAATGTAACATCATTTGCTCCTTGAATGAGGCACATTTAATTAACATTTAATTTACACGATAGATTACGCAAATATTCTGCAATTACCAGCTTATGACGTTGATAGCTTCAACAAAATGAGAAAAACACGATAAACAACCATAACAAGCAGACAAAGTAGCTCCATATTTCAAATTTTAACTTTAGCAACATTTGAAACTAGATATCTCTACTGGCAACAGAATTTTGTGCTGTAATGAAAACCATCGCCCCTCAAGGTAAGTTCTATTCTATAACCAATTATTAGATCTCAATCCTTGTTTATGCTTTTAAAGCTATAAGAATTTCCATACAATCGTTAGAAATGTTCAGCCCTTTTGGAGCCATAATGAGCGACGTAAAACATTGTAAACTATTAATTCTCGGTTCAGGTCCTGCTGGGTACACCGCTGCAGTATACGCTGCTCGTGCCAATCTTAACCCAGTGCTTGTAACGGGTATGCAACAAGGTGGTCAGTTGACCACAACGACAGAAGTCGAAAACTGGCCAGGCGATGCAGAAGGCTTAACTGGCCCAGCTTTGATGGATCGCATGAAAGAGCATGCAGAACGCTTTGAAACAGAAATCGTGTTCGACCACATCAATGAAGTTGAATTATCTCAGCGCCCTTTCCGCCTTAAAGGCGACTCTGGCGAGTACACTTGTGATGCATTGATCATCTCAACAGGTGCGTCAGCAAAATACCTAGGTCTCGATTCTGAAGAAGCCTTCAAAGGCCGCGGCGTTTCTGCTTGTGCTACTTGTGATGGTTTCTTTTACCGTAACCAGAAGGTTGCCGTTGTTGGTGGTGGTAACACTGCCGTTGAAGAAGCACTCTACCTTTCAAACATCGCGTCTGAAGTTCACCTAATCCACCGTCGTGATTCATTCCGCGCGGAGAAGATTCTTGTTAATCGCCTGATGGATAAAGTGGAAAACGGTAACATCGTTCTTCATACTGATCGCACACTTGATGAAGTGCTAGGCGATGACATGGGTGTGACTGGCGTTCGTGTTAAAGATGTAAATACTGGTGCAACAGAAAATATCGAAGTAATGGGCGCATTTATTGCGATTGGCCACCAGCCAAACACTCAAATCTTCGAAGGCCAGCTTGATATGAAAGACGGCTACATCATCGTTAAATCAGGCCTTGAAGGAAACGCGACTCAAACCAGTATTGAAGGCGTATTCGCAGCAGGTGATGTGATGGATCATAACTACCGTCAAGCCATCACCTCAGCAGGCACAGGTTGTATGGCAGCTCTGGATGCAGAACGCTTCCTTGATGCTCTTAATGACAAATAACTTTCCACATTTGTGTCATATCCTTAAAGCCCAGCGGTATTCCCGCTGGGTTTTCTTTTGTATACTATCGCCTCATTAAAACAATTATCATTAAGCCTTCATAAATGGATAAGAAAAAGCATAGCAGCTTGAATAAGTGGCTTAAGCAACAAAGTAAGTTAGCCAAGCGCTGGCTTATGATTGCGATCGGCCTGGGCGTACTTTCAAGCGTGTTTTTATTGGCTCAAGCAGCCCTGCTCGCCTCCATTCTTCACCAATTGATCATCGAACAAGTCGACAAAAGTGAACTCATTTGGCACTTTGTGGGTTTGGGTGGAACCGTAATCGGCCGTGCAGCTTGTACTTGGGGCCGTGAAATCGCGGGTTATCGATGCGGCGAACAAATACGAGTCTATATTCGTCAACTTATCTTGGATAAAGTTCACAAGTTAGGGCCAGCTTATATTAAAGGGAAACCTGCAGGTAGTTGGGCGACGCTAATTTTAGAACAAGTAGAAGATATGCAAGATTTCTTCTCACGCTATCTTCCTCAGATGTCACTATCGGTATTGATCCCTTTCATTATTCTGATTGTCGTGTTCCCGGTTAACTGGGCAGCTGGTTTGATCTTCTTGGTCACCGCTCCTCTGGTTCCGATTTTTATGGCATTAGTGGGCAAAAAAGCAGCTGAAGCGAACCGTAAAAACTTCAAAGCTATGCAGCGCTTATCTGGTCACTTCTATGACCGTTTGCAAGCGATGACAACGATTCGCCTATTTGATCGAACCAAGTCTGAAACAGAAACGCTTAAAGGCGCATCTGAAGTTTTTCGTACTCGTACCATGGACGTGCTGAAAATTGCGTTCCTTTCTTCTGCGGTTTTAGAGTTCTTCACTTCAATTTCAATCGCGATAACCGCGGTTTACTTCGGTTTCAGCTACATTGGTGAGCTCAACTTCGGCTACTACGGTACAGGTGTCACTCTGTTCGCGGGCTTGTTCATTCTTATCCTTGCGCCAGAGTTTTATCAGCCTCTGCGCGACTTAGGTACTTACTATCACGCGAAACAACAAGCGGTTGGTGCGGCAGAGAGTATTGTCGAGTTTCTGGAGCTAGACGTTGACCAAGTCAAAGACGGCAACCAAACTCTCGACCAAGACGCATCCATTCAGATTGAAGCTAATGATCTCGTCATCTTTAGCCCGGAAGGGAAAAAGCTTGCAGGGCCCCTGTCTTTTTCACTAGAAGCAAACCAGAGTACCGCTCTTGTTGGCCCTAGTGGTGCGGGTAAAACCAGTCTGGTGAATACGATTCTGGGCTTTATGCCGTACCAAGGCAGTTTGAAAATAAACGGCTGCGAGTTGTCACAACTTGATCTCGCGTCATGGCGTGGGAGCATTAGTTGGATTGGTCAAAACCCAATGTTGCTTCACGGCAGCATTCGTGACAACGTCATCCTAGGTAAGCACAATGTTCAAGACGATGCAGTCAACACTGTTTTGAAAGACTCTCACGCCGCAGAGTTTGTTGAAATGCACGGTCTGGATTATCCAATATCCGACCGATCCGGTGGTTTATCTGTCGGTCAGGCACAACGTCTGGCTCTTTCTCGAGCGATGTTGCAAAGCGGTCGTTTTTGGTTGTTAGATGAACCCACAGCTAGTCTGGACGCTCGCAGTGAAAGACTAGTAATGGAAGGTATCGGTAAATACACCCAATCGACCACGAATTTGATGATCACTCACCAACTTGCTCCGCTGAAAAACGTCTCGCAGATCTTAGTCATGCAAGACGGTCAGATTGTACAGAGTGGCGACTACACTACTCTCGCATCTCAGGATGGTCTATTCAAAGACATGTTAGCGGCTAACTTAGCACAACAAGACTCAGACAAGGGGAACTTAGATGCGTGATTTACTCCCTTATCTAAAACTGTACAAAAAGCATTGGTTTGGTTTGTCACTAGGCATGCTGTTAGCGTTCCTTACGCTTGCAGCCTCTATCGGACTATTAACGCTTTCTGGTTGGTTTATTTCGGCCGCTTCCGTTGCTGGCTTGACCATTGCTCGCGAGACCTTTAACTACATGCTACCGGGCGCAGGTGTTCGTGGTTCCGCTATGGCACGTACTGCCGGTCGCTGGGGTGAGCGTGTGGTCAGTCACAATGCAACCTTTAAACTACTAACCGATTTACGTATTTTCTTCTTCGAGAAGCTTACTCCGCTGATCCCGGGCAGAGTTTCTAACATGCGTGACGCCGACGTACTTAACCGCTTGGTGGCCGATGTGGATGCGATGGATCACGTATACCTGCGCCTTATCAGCCCGGTGATCATTGGTATATTCGGTATCCTGAGTTTAACCGTGGTGCTGGCTTTCTTTGACTGGCACTTAGCACTGTTACTAGGCTCAGTTCTCACCGTAATGCTACTGGTATGGCCGGTACTGTTCTACAAACTAGGCAAAAGCAACGGTGCACAACTGACTCACCGTAAAGCGGAACTGCGCATCGCAACGCTTGACTGGCTGCAGGGCTATAGCGAACTTAGTATCTTTGGGGCGGAAGAACGTTACCGCAACTTGATTTTAGAGAAGCAAAAGCAGCTTCTTTCCAATCAATTTGTCAATGCCAATCTAACCGGATTGGCATCAGGGCTACTGATGTTGGTTAATGGTCTGACGCTAGTAATGATGTTGTGGTTCGCCGCAGATGGCGTGGGAGGACGGACTCCGGATCCTTGGATTGCGCTCTTTGCGTTCGCAACCATGGCAAGCTTCGAGATCCTGATGCCTATCGCTGGTGCATTCCAGTATTTAGGCCAGACGCTGACTTCTGCTCGCCGCCTGAATGAAGTCATCCTGGCAAAACCTGACGTGATTTTCCCGTCACAATCTAGCCGTGACAACAAACCGTTAGATATTGAATTTGATAAGATCAACTTCGCCTACCCAGACGGTCAGCAGAAAGTGCTGAAAGATTTATCTTTGTCACTTCCTCTTGGCTCAAGAACCGCGATTGTTGGTCAAACCGGATCGGGTAAATCAACGTTGATCCAACTGTTATGCCGCTACTGGGACGTTAATCAGGGCGAAGTTCGCATCGGTGGAGCAGCTCTGCAAAATTGGAGTGAGTCAGATCTGCGCGCAGCAATTACTGTTGTAAGCCAACGTGTCGATGTTCTGAACGGTACACTGCGAGATAACTTACTCATGGCAGCACCTGATGCCACTGACGAGCAGCTGGCCGATATTTTAACCAAGGTCGATCTTGGCGGTCTGCTAGAAGAACCCGGCTTAAGCGCGTGGTTAGGCGATGGCGGCCGTCAGTTGTCTGGCGGTGAAAAACGCCGTATTGGTATTGCACGCGCATTATTACGTGATGCGCCGATCCTTCTTTTGGATGAACCAACCGAAGGCCTTGATAAACGCACAGAACAAAAAGTGATGGGTTTATTCAATCAGCATTTTGCCAACAAGACGGTCATCTTCATTACTCACCGACTCATTGAGCTGGAGAGTATGGATAATATCTGCCTGATGGAGCAAGGTGAAATCATTGAGCAAGGCAACCACCAAGCACTGCTCGCAAAACAAGGCCGCTACTATCAGTTGTTGCAGTCTCTATAGAGATAAAAGATACACAAAGGGCTCATCTAATAATGAGCCCTTTCTATTTAAACAAAAGCGCCGCAAGTGCGACGCTTTGAAGTCGTTCTGTATGTTTACAGATTACGCGTATTTTTCTTCGAACTCTTTCATAAAGTCTACAAGCGCCTGGACACCCTCTAGTGTCATCGCATTGTAGATTGATGCACGCATGCCACCTACAGCACGGTGACCTTTAAGAGACTTAAGCCCTTTAGCATCGGCAAGTTCAAGGAAAGTGCTATCAAGTTCTGGTTTCGCTAGCTGGAATGGTACGTTCATTAGTGAACGGTTCGCTTCGTGAATACCGTTACGGTAGAAATCCGATTGATCAATGAAATCGTAAAGCAGTTTCGCTTTAGCTCGGTTAACTTTCTCGATGCTCTTAACGCCGCCTTCTGCTTTTAGCCATTTGAAAACAAGGCCAGACAGGTACCAAGCAAAAGTTGGTGGTGTGTTAAACATCGATTCTTTTTCAGCAAGAACGGTGTAATCCAAAATACTTGGCAATGCTTGCTTAGCCACACCAAGTAAGTCATCGCGAACGATTACAATAGAAATACCTGATGGACCAATATTTTTCTGCGCACCTGCGTAAATCACACCATATTTAGAAACGTCGATTTCACGTGACAGAATGGTTGAAGACATATCAGCAACAATTGGCTTGTCAGTCACAGGCAGATCATTGATCTCGATACCATCGATGGTTTCGTTTGGACAGAAGTGCACATATGCTGCATCTGGAGAAATTTTCCACTCGCTTGCCGGTAGCACAGCCAGTTTGCCATCAATTTCTGTTTTCGCATCAAATACATCTGGTTCACAGTATTTTTTCGCTTCTTCAACGGCACTGTCTGCCCAGTAACCGCCGTCGATGTACGTTGCTGTTTCTGCTTCACCTAAAAGGTTTAGCGGAACAGCTGCGAACTGTGCACGAGCACCACCTTGGCAAAATAGCACTTTGTAATTATCTGGGATATTCAATAGGTCACGCAGGTCTTGCTCAGCTTCTTCAGCAACTTTGATGAACTCCTTACTTCGGTGACTGATTTCCATCACTGAAGTACCCAGACCTTGCCAGTCCAATAGTTCTTTTTGTGCTTGTTGCATAACTGCTTTCGGCAGACCTGCTGGTCCTGCGCTGAAGTTAAATACGTTGGCCGTATTTTGTTCCATGATGCTCATTGCTCCTGCTAAGTAAATATGTCGAAATTAATGTACCTAAACAATCTTGATATGCGTGGCTCAGAGAGACTTGCTTGACTATGAACACAGTGACTAATTTGCCGAGTTCAAAACCATGAACAACGATCTGATTCCCTCATCTTGATATATGTTGGGTATATCACGTTTTTGCGGCGATAAAAACAAGAAAAGAGGTCCTACGACCTCTTTTTAAACTGAAAACGCCAAATAGGCTTATCTCATGAATAATCGTTGTTCTAATTTTGCATCAGAGCGGGCATTAATAACGCAATCAACGGAAACTCGTGGCCGTTTTCGAACTTTAATTTCCCGTCGCCAATTTGCGCTTTAAGTTGGTAACCACCTTCAACTTTTTCGATTAATTCCATGATTAACAAC
This sequence comes from Vibrio sp. YIC-376, assembly GCF_052353105.1. Taxonomy (NCBI): domain Bacteria; kingdom Pseudomonadati; phylum Pseudomonadota; class Gammaproteobacteria; order Vibrionales; family Vibrionaceae; genus Vibrio; species Vibrio sp. YIC-376. The sequence continues at coordinate 240,164 of NZ_JBBWFK010000001.1, read as the reverse complement.
TCATCTATCCCTTCTTTGATAAACGGATAATGCTCCACTAATTCATCTGAGAAGTATGTGCTCAGAGTACCGTTGGTCACAGTCATCAGTTTCATAGGATTTTGTGTAATGTTCTCTGTTCCTTGAGGGATAGACAATTGCCATTCGTTATGAAACTTTCCTTCACCGAATGCGAGTGACAGTTCGTTCACTGACAAGCTAAACCCCTTGCTAAACAGAGTGTCAACGTGTGGTAGCAGGTCAGATACTTCTTGCTCACTCAACGTCGGTGAACTTTGATAAATCGACATTATCTGATCGAACGACTGACTATCCACATTTGCAATCGAAAAATCTAACTTAAAATTGTCGACATCCGTGCCGTCCGTCAGGCGCATTTTTTGTGCCGCGAGATTAAACTTACTGTTCAGTTTCTCGCCTGCGTCATCTGCAGCAGTATTTCCACTATAGGTAGCACGATCAATTAAAAATACTGGTGTCATCTTCGAATCAACGACATCCAGTTTCTCTAATGAAAACACCTGCTCGCCTAACCAATAACCTTTAACTTGCTTCCCTTTACCCTGACCGACTAAGCCCTTCAAATGCAGTTCATCACCATTGACAAAATCCGCCTGAACATAAGGAACGGAAACCTGATAATTAAGGTCACCCAAGACCGTTACATTGCCTGAGATTTGAGCAGGACTGGTCGACACCGAAATACCCTCAGCTTCATTCCGGTAATGCCAACTATCTAGATCGAACGTAAACGCCTTATTGCCATTAAGTTGAATCTCACTGTGCATAGTAAGTGGCAAAAAGTCTCTTTCCACTAACTTTGAATCAGAGGTAAGGCTTGTCAAGCCGTGGCTTACGTCGCTCGTAACGTCAAATGTCGTAGGAATGTTATCACGGGATAGCTGCGCCTTAAGCCCAGGGTCAACGACCGTATAACGTGTTAAGACTACCGACGAGAGGTAGCCTCGCTGGTACTCAATTACCTCTCCTTTAACCATTTCGTCGTTCATATTAGCGATGCCATCTTCAATGATGGACTGACCAATTTGACCAACCGCAAGTGGCCAACAAAGCGCTAGTGAGATAGCACCACCGATGGCGCCAAGTTTTTTAAGATTCTGCATAACGTCACTTTTCAGGGATTTACGTTCAGTCTAACCCAAACCCTCATTAGATAAAACATTGAGATAAATCAGACTATTGTTGCTTAGTCTAGCCCATTAATCAGGAATCATACTCAGCTCCCACTCACTAAATCATTTTATTGATAAAGTTTAGCTGGCTAAGTTTTAATCGGAGCTCAAACACCCGTGAATCGTTACGCTGTACTGTGTCTCGACAATAACCCAATTAGTGCTGAACAGTTCAGATTGGAGCTGTCTGCTTTTTCTAGCAAGTTTGATATTCTTTCCGTCGAATCCATAGAAGAAGCGCACAGTGCGCTTGAGTATCTTGAAGAGCAAGAACAGACCGTCGCCTTAGTCATCGCGAGCCACCATACTCACTTTAATGGGGTGGATTTTTTGATTGGCCTTGATAAAAAGCCGCATACAGAACTCGCTCGGAAAATTCTTATCAGCTGCTCCTCTGATATCGACGCCATTCTTACAGCGGTTAATGAAGGCCGCCTAGACCACTGCCTCACAAAGCCTCTACCCGATAAGGTGCTCTACAATACTGTTCTTAAAGAACTGACCCAGTTCATATTGCGTAATTGCCATGAAGACTTGCTCGGTTATAGTCAGGTATTAGATCAGCATAAATTGCTACGCGCACATATTGAAAATCAGATGCAAAAGTATCAGGCAGGTTTTCTATATGATTATCACTCTATGTCTGATACCGAACTGGCTGAACAAGTCATTACTGCTTTACAGCTGTTTTTCAAAGACAGCGATGATACCCATGCCTGTCGAACCTATTCACCAGAGCATCTATTGACTGTTGAAGGCGAACCAAACAACTTTTTATGGTTTATTACCAGTGGAGATGTCGCCCTATATAAGAGAGATGAACAAGGAGCGCAACGAGAAGTAGTACGTTACACAAAAGGTAACATCGTTGGCAGTATGTCGTTTGTCACTGGTGAGAACTCTTTTTCTACCGCTCTGACGCTAACGAAAACCGAAGTGATCAAACTCGATCGCCAAGTGTTTTACAAAGTGATGCAAAATGACTCTAATCTCTTACCTCTGTTTACTAACTTATTGCTTCGCCACTTTAATCGCCGCCTACAACGCAGCATCAAAACCAAGTTGCAACTGCAAAAAACATTGGAATCCCTAGAGTCGGCACATCAACAATTAATCGAACGAGAAAAAATGGCCATGCTCGGTCAACTCGTTGCAGGTGTCGCCCACGAACTCAACAATCCTATCGCTGCGATTTTAAGAGGTGTAGAAAATCTTACTTATACGCTTGAAGGATTGCTCACCCAACTCCCTGCCCCGGAAGTTCAGGCCAAGGGCGTACAATTGTTGACTCAAGCGCAAACGGCGAAACCTGCGTCCACTGCTGAACTTAGAATGCGAGTCAGAGAACTTAACCACACCTTGCCCGATCGCACGTTAGCAAAGAAAGTCGTTAATCTCGGATTAGAAGCTGACCATGAGTTGGTCACTCAGTTAGTAAAAAGAACAGACAGTGCCGCGCACACACTAAGTTCGCTTGAACAATACCACAAAGCAGGCGCTTCTCTGCGTTCTATCAATGTTTGCGCTGCCCGCATTGCAGACATGGTAAAAAGTCTCAAAGGTTACGCTCGTTCCGACGATGAGAGTTCGCATCACGCAGATATCCACGAAGGGATCGAAGACACGCTCGTTATCTTCGAAAACAAATTAAAAATGCATCAGGTCTCAACCGATTATGCCCAGTTGCCTCGGATACTTTGTCAGCCGATCGCATTACAACAGGTATGGACTAACCTCATTTCAAACGCCATTGATGCGTTCCCGGAAAAAGGAATATTAAAAATCCAAACAAGGCTGGTGGAAAAAGATCATAAAAACTTTGCTGTTATCTCATTCGAAGATAACGGATGTGGTATCCCAGAAACACAAAAGAACGCCATTTTTGAACTGAATTTTACGACGAAAAAAGTAGGTAATTTTGGCTTAGGTATCGGACTTTCAATCTGCCAACAAATCGTCACAGCTCATAACGGATGGATTGAGGTTGAATCGGAACTCAACAATTACACTCGTATGACAGTCTGGTTACCGGTCATCGAAGAAGGAGATGAAACATGACTAAATATCTGATTTTATGTGTCGATGACGAAAGAGAAGTCTTGGATAGTGTATTACAAGACCTGGCCCCATTCGAAGACCACTTCATTCTCGAAGGCGCTGAGTCCGTCACAGAGGCAAGGCAAGTTATCGAAGATATGGCAGAAGATGAAGTTAAGCTCGCGCTCATTTTATGTGATCACATTATGCCGGAACAAACTGGTATCAGCTTTCTGATCGAATTGAGCCAAGATGTTGAAACTAGAGGCGCACGCAAAGTTTTGCTCACGGGGCAGGCAGGATTAGAAGACACCGTAGAAGCTATTAATCACGATAGTTTGGATTACTACATCGCAAAACCATGGAAAGGCGAAGAATTGAGACAGGCGATTACTTCTCAACTCACTTCTTTTGTGATTGAACACGATGACAACTTGTTATCTTGGACGACCGTTCTTGACTCCGAAGCAATATTGAACGCAATGGCCGAACGAAGAGCGAGTTTTGGCGAATAGCCTAAACTCGCCGAAATCTAATGCTTGTTAGTGATTGGTGCATTTTTTGCCTAAACCTGAAAACAATTAAGTTAATTGACAGAATATCGACACATTTATGTTGGTCGTAGACCTTTCTTTTTATTATGATGTCGGACAAATCAGATTACGGTTCAAGTGCTTGCTTGAATCCACGGAAAATAAACAAGGTTTATCGTTAGTTATGCGTAAGACACTATTAGCCACCGTTCTATTGTTAGCATCAAGCCATGCCCTAGCTGCAAACGGCAATACGCCTGCAACTATGAGCAACTTCAGCTACGACTACTTCGAAGCACGTATCGGCGCAAGTCCTGTGACATTTGGTGCCGGAGTGAGCAAGTCGATTCACCCTAATGCTCACGTTGTTGCTCGTATCGATTCTGAATTTGATAGCGATTTTGACTCAGCAATGGGTTTCGGTTTCCACTCTCCGCTAAACAACTGGGCTGACCTAACGGGTGAAATGCTAATGCGTGTTGTGCAGCCAGAACATTCGAGCAGCACAGACGTTGGTATGGAACTAAACCTTGGCGTTCGTCAATGGTTAGGCCCTCAATTAGAAGTAGGCGGTAAGGTTGGCTACGTTTCTATTGATGATAACGATGACTGGATGGGCGCTGCTTATGCACGCTTCCACTCTACTGAATTATTCTCTCTAGGCGCAGAAGCACGTATCAACGACTTCTACGGTGATCAAATCATGTTCACCACGCGCTTCAAGTTCTAATTAGCGTCAAATTAAAAAAACCGAGGCCATCGCCTCGGTTTTTTGTAGGTTATAATGACTAGCTCAAATCAAGTGGTCAAAAACCTTAACAACCCTTTCCACTTTCAACACTTAGTTTGGCGACTCGCTAACTCTATAAAAACGACTCAACCATCGTGTTAATAGTGAAGCTTATTCGCACAGTGAAAGTAACTGCTTTTTACGCGGTTCTTGGATGAGTTTCCAGTGTATTCCATCTATCGCACCAGCAAACTTCCACAGTAACTTAACATCTACGTCGTTACCGTACGTCTGCCTCACTTTATTGAAAACTTCCACAGGACCAAGTTCTATAAATGCTTCTACGTCATCAACACCGGCTTTCTTCACCATACGTTCAAGCGTAAGTTGCATGTTAGGTAGATCTCTCAGGCGTCTGCTCGCTGAAGATTTTTGGTATTTTCGTTCCTTAATAGAGTAGTCAATTGACTTCTGCAACAGCCCATCTAAACCAGAAAAGCCGGATTCAAACAGATCTGTCACATCATAATAGTTAACGGTAGCCGTCGTCTGCTTCTTGACGTGCTTATATTTCTCACAATTCAGGTGAATCAGTTCTTCGTCTAATCCGTTACCACCACGCAAATAGCAGCAGCCGTTGCTAACAAGAGCAAACATGGCATCATCGCAAAATAAACCGATGCCACCAAACATGGAACGTTTCTGATATTGACTAAAATTGCGTACGTATTTAAAAAAAGCTTGGTCTGTCATGTCCATTGACCTCTTTAATCTGAATAAATTACCCCGATTAGCGATGTCACCAGATAAACAGCAGCTTATAGCGAATTCAAAATGTCGATTTGTTGGCGATATATTTGTGAGTTGTGCTCACCAACTTGCCTAATCATACTTAACGACGAAAAATAAGTTAGGACATATGTCACAGATAAAAAAGTATAATTCCCCTATATGTGATTGATTTCACGGTTATACTTCCTTCAGCGGTATTTTTTTGACACAAGTATAGCTAAAAACAGCAAAACATCATGATCCACTTGGCAAATGCGCACACTATATAAGCATTCCATTGATAATGCTCATCATGTAAGGGTACACTGTACCAAAGATTATAAAAACAACGTCACAATGGAACACCTATCATTTTTTTGGCTACCAAATAACAAAGATAAGCTTTTAAAAGCGCTAGAGTCAGAGTTCGCACAGCTGGTAGAGCAGTCGATTACTATCGGAAAAATATCCCTTCCCCCGATACCTGATGTCGTGCTCAAAATTCAGCAACTGTGTCAGGAAGAGAACACAACTATCGTCGATGTGGCAAATTGTCTGTTAGAAGATCCTGGGCTAGCAGCGGTTGTGGTTCGAGTGGCAAACTCGGTAATTTTTAATCGCAGAAACATCACTTGTAACGATTTATCAACTGCAGTTTCTAGATTAGGTATTTGCCGCGTACGAGACATTGTTACTGCTCAGACGATAGAGCAACTTAAGCACTCACTGAACTTAACTAAAGATTGTAACGAGATTATGGTGAAAAGTGCGGCTGTATCTCGTGAACTCGGTGCGGTCATGGTGTTAATAGTGCAAGAGTTCCGTAACCATGACCCCGTTACATATGGTCATTTGGAGCAAGAAAAAGCGCTGTTAGTTGGCTTACTAGCGGACATTGGTTTGTTCTGCCTCATCAACGAATACAACATGTACCTCGAAAGAGGCAACTACCTAGACCCCGATATTGCATTACAAATATTCCAGACCCGTTGTTCGGCAACAAGTAAACTGGTCCTAGAGCGTTGGGGGTTTGACAACGACTACCGAGAAGTTTCTTCTAACCAAAAATATCAGGCGACTCGTCCAGAAGTCAGTTATTTAGACATCGCCAGGATTGCCAATCACTTATTAATGTTCCGCAATAAAGATGAACGCATCGTTGAACATGAAGTGGAGTTCAATCTAACTGGCGCAGAAATACTGTATGACCTCAGCAATATGAGTGATGCAGATTTCCGAGAGAAAATGCATACCGTGTTAAGTGCCAGTGGCTTGTAAACCTTATTTTTAATCAAACATTATCCACGATAAACGAATCACTTCAGGTTAAGTGATGCGTTATCTGTGGCAATTCTTAGGCTTATCTCACAAAGGAATCATTGAGTTTTATGTTCTCAGGGATGTTATTCATTTTTGCCCCATTGGTCGTCGGGTATCTAATTCCTATTTCTCGCGCTTCTATACTTGAGAAAATTAATCAGTCTACGTCGTACCTCGTCTACGTCATTCTGTCTCTCATGGGGCTGAGCTTGGCCGCTCTGGATAATCTGAGCAGCAATTTACAGAGCATTCTGCTTTATGCGAGCACTTTCTTCATTTGCTTGAGTGTATGTAACCTACTGGCACTACCTGTTGTCGATAAAATTATTCCTCTCAAAACCGATCAAAGCCACAGTAAGTTGCCTCTTTCCTCGATGGCTTTAGAATCCGCAAAACTGATTCTCGTCGTTGGTGGTGGACTGGTGGTGGGTCTCATTCTGCCTATTGACTTATCATGGGTGGACACCGCGAGTGAATGGATACTCTTCCTCTTGTTATTCTTTATCGGCATCCAACTACGAAACAGTGGTCTGACACTGAGACAAATTTTGTTGAATAAACAAGGTATGGCCATATCCGCAGTCATCATCGCGACTTGTATGCTCGGTGGTATCATCGCCTCGTTTATTTTGGATCTGCCTCTTTACCAGGCATTGGCAATGGCATCTGGATTTGGCTGGTACTCACTAGCCGGTATTTTGATGGGAGATGCATTTGGCCCAGTATTCGGCGGAGCCTCTTTCCTGATAGAACTTATGCGTGAATTGGTCGCCTTAGTTGCTATCCCACTATTCATTCGCCGTTATCCATGTACCGCAATTGGCTATGCTGGCGCTACAGCGATGGACTTTACTTTGCCGGTAATTCAAACAACCGGAGGGGTACGCTGCGTACCCGTCGCCATTGTTAGTGGATTTATTTTGAGCTTGCTCGTGCCTGTTATGATGCTTTTCTTTGTATCACTTGCTAGCTAGATCTCAGGATTTATGTTTAACATCCATTACAATATCGCAAAAATTTAAAAACCTAGTTAACGTTAAAGTGGTCGATATAATGACCGCCTCTTAATTCGCTTTTTGTTATTTAACAGCCCAATGATTTATTAGAACTCTGTAAGAGTTAAGAGCGATACATCACCTGATGCGATTTAACGTTAATAAAGGAATAACTACCATAAGGAATAAGAATGAAACGCTTTGTCGTTGCAGCGCTCCTCGCTACAAGCTCAACTTTTACGTTCGCCGCAGATCAACAATGTCTGGCTAACAAATACGATGGTTATATCGATGCTTCACTAGAGTGGTATCAGGATCTTGTCGATTTGACTGTCGCTCAGTACCCAGAACTGGACGAAGTGAGCCAATGGTTCTTAGATGGTCGTAAACACCATTTTGAGCTTAACCGAGAAGCCGTACACTATTTTCTTAAGAACGACCCAAGTCGCGTGGCGACTGAACAGCCGATTGAAGCTTGGCTGAAACTAGAGCAGCACGATGTAAAACAGCTGGCAAGCCGCAGTGATAAGTTAGGCGAAGCAGCACAGAAAACATTTAGTGACCGCCAATCAACGAATCACGAGAAAAACTACGAGCTTCGTTCAGCGTTCGCAGATCTGCTAAGCCACCCTCAAAAAATTGACTCTGCACTTAATAAGTACAACCAGTCGATAGAGAAGCTTGAAAAGCAAAAATGTGAATAAGCATTTTTAACCAAACAACCCGAAAGTGCTGGATTACGGGCTTGGTTACTGACGACAAACAAAAGTCAGTTATAAGCCCTGAATGACGAGTGGAAGTGGACTTAACAATGTGATGTGCAAATCACAGCTAAACTATCTACACAATACAAACCAGTAATCGAGGGTTATTTGGATATGCCTGAATTTTCATTTCATCAACATGGCCTTGCATAATTAAAGCGGGACATTGAATCCGTTTTAGTTTAGATTGTGCCGCTCGCATTACCGAAATAATTACAAATGATTCTTTGCCATGGTTAAGGAACAAAAAACTGCTGACGTCAGCTTTGAAAGCTTGTTGAAGATCTTCACCGTCCCTGAAGGTCCGGACTCGACGTTGACCAAAATTGAAGAGAGCCTCTCTCGAAACTTGAATCTATTTCTTCGTGAACACATCGTGGCAGAAGAAAAGCCTTTACGTGAGATTGAGAAAGACTTTTCTTCTGCTCAGATTCCTGAGCACCCTTCGTTTGTATCAGATCATACAGAGCACTTGCTAGACACCTTAGTTTCGCACTCGGTTCACACTTCAGCACCAAGCTTCATCGGTCATATGACATCGGCACTGCCATACTTCTTGATGCCTCTGTCTAAGATCATGATTGCTCTGAACCAAAACTTGGTGAAGATCGAAACCTCAAAAGCGTTTACCCCACTAGAACGTCAAGTTCTGGGGATGCTGCACAGATTAATCTATGGTCAGTCAGACACGTTCTATGAGCAGTGGATGCACAGCGCCAATCACTCTCTGGGTGCATTTTGTTCCGGCGGCACAATCGCGAACATCACTGCCCTTTGGGTTGCACGCAATAAAGCGTTAAAAGCAAACGGTGAATTTCAAGGCGTAGAGAAAGAAGGCCTATTCAAGGCCATGAAACATTATGGCTACGAAGGTTTGGCAATATTGGTTTCTGAGCGTGGCCACTACTCGCTTAAAAAAGCCGCAGATGTACTTGGCTTAGGCCAGGATGGTCTGGTTGCCGTTAAAACGGACGCAAATAACCGCATCATTGTCGACGATCTAAAAGAAAAAATCGTTCAGCTTAAAAAACAAAATATTAAGCCGATCGCAGTCATTGGCGTCGCTGGTACGACGGAAACGGGTAACGTTGATCCTCTTGTCCAAATTGCCGAAGTTTGTCAGGAGCATGATTGCCATTTCCATGTCGATGCGGCTTGGGGTGGTGCGACTTTGATGTCGAATCAGCATCGTCACCTTTTAAATGGTGTTGAATTAGCCGATTCTGTGACCATCGATGCACATAAACAGCTCTACATCCCAATGGGAGCTGGCATGGTTCTGTTCAAAGATCCTGATGCGATGCGATCTATCGAACACCACGCGCAGTATATTCTGCGTAAAGGTTCTAAAGATTTAGGCAGCCATACCTTAGAGGGATCTCGTTCTGGTATGGCCATGCTTGTGTACGCTGCAATGCACATCATTAGCCGACCAGGCTATCAGCTTTTGATTGACCAAAGTATTGCGAAAGCGCACTACTTTGCTGACTTAATTCAAAAACAAGATGATTTTGAATTGGTTTCAGAACCGGAGCTCTGCTTGCTCACCTATCGCTATCTACCGCCAAACATCCGTGAAGCACTAGAAAAAGCGCAAGGTGAACAGAAAGAGAATCTGAACGAATTGATTAACCAATTAACTCAGTTTATTCAAAAGCGTCAGCGTGAAACAGGTAAGTCCTTTGTTTCTCGCACCACGCTTAATCCAGAGCAATGGCAGCACTTGAGTACCGTTGTCTTTCGAGTGGTACTTGCCAACCCGCTGACCACTACAGATATCTTTGATGCTGTCCTCGATGAGCAGAGAGATATTGCTCAACAAGCACCTAGCTTGAATGCGAAAATTCAAGAGATGGTCACCGAGATTTTGGCATCCTGACGATAAGATCGAGTTACATTAGCTTGAAAATTTATTTCTTTTTAATGTAACTCACTAGTCAATATTGGCTGACTCAAACAACAAATCTGAATTTCCCCATTCATTTCTGTAGTTTTCAGAAAATTTTGTTTGAGGTTTGTCAAATTCTCATTAAATAGTAACCGTAATTGGTTTAGCCGAATTAAAGATCAGGTTTATACTGAATCTATGGCGCTGGTAGCTTTCGTTAACGCTCTTCACTGCCGAGAAACATTTATGTTTCTATCCGTTAACAGAGCCAGCGAGTTGTTCTCTATACCCTCGTGAACACTATGAATACATTAGAAAAAATTCAAAAAAACCTGGAGAATTTCAGTAAGTCAGAGCGCAAAGTTGCAGAAGTAATTATGGCGTCTCCGCAGACTGCAATTCATTCAAGCATTGCAACGTTAGCCAAAATGGCTGACGTAAGTGAGCCTACTGTAAACCGCTTCTGTCGCCGCCTTGATACTAAAGGCTTTCCAGATTTTAAACTTCACTTGGCTCAGAGTCTGGCGAACGGTACACCTTACGTGAACCGTAATGTGGAAGAAGACGATGGTCCCGATGCCTACACGCATAAGATCTTCGAATCTACAATGGCTTGTCTGGATGTAGCGAAAAACAGCCTGGATGCAATGCAAATTAACCGTGCTGTCGATTTGCTAACTCAGGCGAAACGTATTTCATTCTTTGGTCTTGGGGCGTCGTCTGCTGTTGCGCGAGATGCTCAGAACAAGTTTATCCGATTTAATATTCCGATCACTTGTTTTGAAGACATCGTCATGCAGCGTATGAGCTGTATTAATTGTAGCGATAATGACGTTATCGTTCTGATTTCTCATACAGGTCGTACTAAGAGCCAAGTAGAAATTGCAAACCTTGCCCGTGAAAATGGTGCAACCGTTATTGCGATTACAGCAAAAGACTCACCATTAGAAAAAGCAAGTTCATTGGCTATTACGCTTGATATCCCTGAAGATACGGACGTTTACATGCCAATGGCAAGCCGAGTTGTTCAAATGACTGTCATTGATGTGCTGGCTACGGGCTTTACACTTCGCCGTGGTACGGGTTTCCGCGAGAATCTGAAGCGAGTAAAAGACGCGCTTAAAGACAGCCGTTACGACAAACTCAACCAATACTAATCTTCTATAGGGGAGCCAGTAGTCGCTCCCCTCCTTATTTATTGCCTTTGCATCTCGGTCAGTCTTAATCACTAATACTCGACAGATCGGTTCTCGATTCTAAAACCTCTACAGAGTTGACTCTCGGGTTACTTTCAGTTTCACACTCAACGCTGCAATCACATACTTGCTTAAGTATATAAACAAGGCGCTCTTGATTGAGTGGTAGTGGATTTCCCTTAATCGCAACAGATTTAAGCGCATCTTTGGCAACCTGCTCAAAAGAAGTTTGGCACACGCCAAATTTTCCAAGTAACGGTAGCTCCAGTTTATCTAACACCATATTGACCCAAAGCACGCCGTCGTATTCATTGGCATTTGCACGAGCGGTCAAGAGTTGGGCAATCTTCCTGTAACGATTAATTACATCAACCCGACCAGCTTGCTTCGCAGCATTGATATTCTCCTGCATCACATGCGGTGCTAAACGAGCCGTTATAACACTATGCGGAGCATCAAGCTTGCCTCCTAAAGCGGATGCTAGTCCATGAGCAGCTCCTAATTTGGCGTTTGTAATCGCCATACCACCAAGTAATGCGGCAAATGATAAATCAGACCGGGCTTTATGGTTATCGTGCTTACACCCCAAGATCACTGAACGACTTAAACGACGTAGCCCTTCTTCACACACCATATCTGTTAGTGGGTTGGGCTCCCCGCACACATAGGCTTCCATCAAATGCGTAAACGCATCCATTGCACCGCGCCCAGAAGTATATTGGTCAGTACCATAAGTTAAAGTGGGGTCAACAATGGCAACATCTGCCAACATGTCCGGACTTCTAAGGCTAACTTTCACCTTTTCCTGACCAGATTTTAATACTGCATTTCGAGTGACTTCAGAACCAGTACTTGCGGTAGTAGGAATAGCAATAAAACACAGCGGTTTGGTCTTTAACGGGACATTCCTTCCCACAACTTCGACATAGTCATAGACACAGCCTTGGTTGGGAATAATGGCAGCTAGCGCTTTACCCATATCGAGAACACTGCCTCCCCCAATAGCTATGACCATGTCAGGTTGAAATTTACGGCCGATAACCGCCGTTTCTTCGACCATGGTAATGTTTGGCTCTCCACTAATCGCAACATGCTGATAACGCATATTCTGTGCTTTCAAGTAATTAAGGATTGGTATTGCTCTTTGCTTATCTTTGCCTGTAACCAGCAATACGCTGTAGCCGAACTGATTGATGACGGACAACGAAGAATGAAGTGCGCCTTCGCCAAAAATAATTCTAGTTGCAGTCATAAACTGAAACATATACTTTCTCCCCAAGCAACAACTGCTACTAGAGTGCTATGGTTTGCAAAAAAAAAAGTTGACCGATTCCACCTTGCCACCAATATCCATATAAAACATATGCTTTTATGCGTTACTTCACATCGCGAGTTGCAGAGCATTTTTTGCCCGATAGATTTTGCCTATATAACCAAGAGGAAAATGCTACTTTATTTCCGTAGTAGGATCGGGCATAGTTAGCCAGGTAAAAGAGAGCCCAATTAACCGACGCGTTTTTGTCTGCTTTCAAAAAGAATAGATTTAGGAGAATTTAAAATTATGTTCGTTGTTATCTTCGGTCGCCCAGCATGTCCTTACTGTGTTCGTGCAAAAGAGCATGCAGAAACGCTTAAAGCAAAACGTGATGACTTCAACTACCGTTACGTTGATATCCAAGCTGAAGGTATTTCAAAGGCAGATCTAGAGAAAACTGTAGGCAAGCCAGTTGAAACTGTTCCTCAAATCTTCATCGACCAACAACACATCGGTGGCTGTGATGACTTTGAAGCTTACGCAAAAGAGCACCTAGGTCTATTTGACGTAGCGTAATTAAGTACGAGTATTTTTAAAAGCCGCTTTTAAGCGGCTTTTTTGACTGTGTTTCATACAGTTATTCCCTTAACGAAACTAATGGCAAAACAATAAAAAAATCACTTATCTTTTTGCTATATTTCGTTACAATCCCCTGCTACAAATCCTTCTTGGCACACACTTTACCGAGCCACACAGTGAACATAGACGTCGTACTTCTTCTCGAGCAAAACCCTATTCTTCTAATCTTCGTCGTATTAGCCATTGGCCTTGCCTTTGGAAAAATCCGCTTTGGAAAATTACAATTAGGCAACTCTATCGGAGTTCTAATTACTTCTCTCATCATGGGCCATTTGGGCTTCTCATTTAATGCCGAAGCGCTAACTATTGGTTTCATGCTATTTATTTACTGCGTGGGTATTGAAGCTGGTCCTAACTTCTTTGGTATCTTTTTTAGAGATGGTAAGCATTATTTTGTTCTGAGCATGACCGTACTCGTTTCAGCAGTCAGCTTAACTTATGGTCTCAGCCACTACTTTGGTCTCGATTTCGGCTTATCAGCAGGTATGATGGCAGGCGCATTGACTGCAACGCCTGTCTTGGTGGGTGCACAGGACGCGCTTAATTCAGGCCTGGCATCCATACCACGTGAAATGGATTTTTCTTTGGTATTAGAAAATCTATCCGTCGGATATGCAATGGCTTATCTGATCGGTTTGATCAGCATGATCATGTTCGCCAAATTACTGCCAAAACTGCAAAAGCAGAACCTGTCTGATTCAGCACAACAAATTGCTCAGGAGCGTGGCCTTGGCAATTCTGGACAGAGAAAAGTTTACCTTCCGATAATTCGTGCCTATCGAGTAGGCCCGGAGCTAATAGACTGGACAGACGGCAAGAACTTGCGCGAATTGGGCATCTACCGTCAAACAGGTTGCTACATTGAGCGAATTCGCCGTAATGGTATCCTTGCCCACCCTGATGGTGATGCAATCTTGCAAGAAGGCGATGAGATTGCGCTGGTTGGTTTCCCTGATAGCCATGCCCGATTAGACTCTAGCTTCCGCAACGGCAAAGAAGTATTTGATCGCAACTTACTCGATTTACGCATTGTAGAAGAAGAAATCGTGGTGAAAAGTGATGCCATTGCTGGTAAGCGTTTATCCGACCTTAACTTGTCGGAGTTTGGCTGTTTCTTAAACCGAGTCGTTCGCGCCCAGATTGAAATGCCGATGGATCTGGATATCGTTCTTGCCAAGGGTGATGTGCTGCAGGTCAGTGGTGAAAAGAGTCGCGTGCAAGGCCTCGCTGAGAAAATCGGTTTTATCTCGATTCACAGTCAAATGGCGGACTTACTGGCTTTTTGTAGTTTCTTCATTCTAGGCATTATGTTTGGCCTAGTAACAATGACATTCGGCCAAGTGTCATTCAGCTTGGGTAATGCGGTAGGCTTATTACTCTCCGGCATTACCTTAGGCTTCTTACGAGCTAACCACCCTACTTTCGGTTATGTACCGCAAGGGGCTTTGAACATGGTTAAAGACCTTGGCTTGATGTTCTTTATGGTTGGAATAGGATTAAGCGCTGGTGGCAAAATGTTTGAACATTTGACGCAAGTTGGCCCTAAAGTCATCGGTTTAGCATTTATTGTAAGTGTGGTGCCTGTTGTACTTGCGTACTTAGTGGGTGCCTACATTCTTAAAATGAACCGCGCCTTGCTTTTCGGTGCCATTATTGGCGCGCGAACCTGTGCTCCCGCCATGGATGTGGTTAACGATTATGCGAAATCTACCATTCCAGCACTTGGCTATGCGGGCACCTATGCAATAGCAAACATCTTAATGACACTGGCAGGTACGATCCTGATCATATTGAGTTAACTCATTAAATTTAAAGCATTAAAAAAGGCGCTCACTGAGCGCCTTTTTACTTTCTCGAAAACAAAGCTATCTCGACAATAGAGACTAGATTTGAATGAAATCTGCTTCTACTGCTGGGTTCACGTCTGCTTCGTAATCCACACCGTCAACACCGAAACCGAATAGCTTCAAGAACTCTTCTTTGTACTCAACGTAGTCAGTCAGTTCTTTTAGATTTTCAGAAGTAATCTGTGGCCATAGGTCACGACAATGCTGTTGAATGTCGTCACGAAGTTCCCAGTCATCCAGGCGAAGACGGTTCATGTCGTCAACTTCTGCCGCAGTGCCATCTTCTTTGTAAAGACGCTGACTGAACATACGGTAGATTTGTTCCATACAACCTTCGTGTACGCCCTCTTCGCGCATCTTCTTGAACACCATTGCGATGTACAGTGGCATTACAGGAATTGCAGAGCTTGCCTGAGTCACAACAGATTTAAGAACCGCAACGTTCGCGCTGCCGCCAGTTTCTGCTAGCTTCTCGTTAAGTGCTGTTGCAGCGCGGTCTAGGTCCATTTTCGCTTTACCTAGTGCGCCATCCCAGTAGATTGGCCAAGTTAACTCAGTACCGATGTAGCTGTATGCAACTGTCTTACAACCTTCAGCAAGAACACCAGCTTCAGATAGTGCATTGATCCAAAGTTCCCAGTCTTCACCGCCCATAACGGTTACTGTATCTTTGATCTCTTCTTCTGTTGCAGGCTCAACACTTGCTTCGATGATCACATCTTTATTGGTATCAACCGCTGTAGATGTGTAAGTTTCACCGATTGGCTTTAGAGATGAACGAATCAGTTCGCCAGTCTCTGGCATTTTACGTACTGGAGAAGCCAGAGAGTAAACCACCATGTCAATCTGACCCAGGTCTTCTTTGATCAGCTCAATGGTTTTCTCTTTTGCTTCATTTGAGAAAGCATCACCGTTTAGGCTCTTAGCGTATAAACCTTCTTCACGTGCTAGCTTTTCGAATGCAGCAGCGTTGTAGAAACCAGCTGTGCCAGGCTTCTTCTCTGTGCCTTCTTTTTCAAAGAAAACACCAATAGTTGATGCACCGCCACCAAATGCCGCAGCGATACGAGAAGATAGACCGTAGCCACTTGATGCACCCACAACAAGAACGCGTTTTGGCGCGTTTTTAATTGGGCCTTGCGCTTTAGTGTAAGCAATTTGTTCTTTTACGTTAGCTTCACAACCAACAGGGTGCGTTGTAGTACAGATAAATCCACGAATTCTAGGTTTGATGATCATATTCAACTTCCTTTAAAAAACTTTGTAAGGATAAAAGTTTCGCTCCGAGTTCGCATCTAATTTCTGTAAAAATGCTTCGAAAATGCAAGTGGTTGGAGCACTCTGTTGTCAATTTTTGAACGACCTAAACAAAAAAGCACCTCCGAGAGGTGCTTTCATCTAAATGTTTATTCGATTGTTATGCCGCCGAAGTCAGATGTGACTTCTTTGGGGCATTTGTGCGAAGCTCCGAAAAGTCATGACTGAAATGATCAACCTGAATCGCTTTGTAACGTAGTTTGTCCGCTGCCTTAACCTTATCTACTTCTTCTTGCGTTAAAACGCCAGCATCTAATGCTTGCTGCAAGCGGTCATCCAGAAGACCTTTACGCGCGACTTTACCATCTTTGACTGCCTTAACAAGCTTACGCTCTAAAGGTTTGATAGCGTACATCGCCAGGAATGCATTCTCCATCAAACCCACATTGTCATCTTCTGATTTACCGATATAACAAAGGTGGGTCAGACGATCACGCTGTGCTCCAGGAGTCATGATAGCCTCAGCAATATTTGTACTCAGCTCATCACTTGGTTTATTAAAGTGGTTACCGAATGGGAACAGAAGCCCCTTCAACAAACCACCAACGTATTTCACTGGGAAGTTCGTATAAGCTTCGTTCAGAGACTTAGCTGCGTTGTACAAACAGTACTGCACTGCGTAATGAACGAAGTCTAGATCGCCTTGCTGACGGCCTTCGTCTTCGTATTTCTTAAGTGTTGCTGAAGCCATGTACAAGAAACTCAGACCATCTCCAAGGCGTGCGGAGATCATCTCTTTACGTTTCAGATCTCCACCCAATGTCAACATTGCGAAGTCTGCGCTCACAGCAAGAGCTCGGCTTAGACGTGTGATATCTTTGTAGTATTTCTTCGTTGGGCCGCTCATCTCAGCCTTAACAAAGCGAGAACCTGTTAATGCCGCACCAAACGCACCAAATGTATTACTCATCGCATGTTTGATGTGTTTGAACAGCAGCTCATCAAACTCTTTCGCGCCTTGTTCAGTATCTGGGTTCGCTGCCGCTTCCATCTCTTTCAGAACATATGGATGGCAACGAGTCGCACCTTGGCCAAAGATCATCAGGTTACGAGTCAGAATGTTTGCACCTTCTACTGTAATCGCTACTGGAATACCAAGGTAATGCTTAGCCAGATAGTTCATTGGACCATCCTGGATAGCTCGGCCTGCATGAATATCAAATGAATCATTAAGAAGCGTACGAGCAATTTCTGTCATATGGTATTTGGCAATAGCCGTTACGATACCTGGCTTCTCTTTCATATCTAAAGACGTCGTTGTCAGTGTACGTGTTGCTTCAAGCAGGTAAGTTAAACCACCAATTCGACCCATCGCTTCCGCCACACCTTCGAATTTACCGATAGACATGCCGAACTGTTTACGAACGTAAGCATACGCACCCGTCGTTCTTGTTGTCAGATGGCCGATAGCCGCACCTAGAGCTGGCAGTGAGATACCTCGACCAGCCGACAGACATTCAACCAGCATACGCCAGCCTTTACCTGCGTAATCAGCACCACCAATCAACCAATCCATTGGGATGAAGACATCTTCACCGCGCGTCGGACCGTTCATGAATGCTGAACCTAGGGCATCGTGACGCTCACCAATTTCAACGCCTTCATGATCTGCAGGAATCAGAGCACAGGTGATACCAACATCTTTCTTATCACCAAGCAGGCCGTCAGGATCTTGTAGTTTAAATGCAAGGCCAAGAACAGTCGCAACCGGAGCAAGAGTAATGTAACGTTTGTTCCAACTCAGACGGATACCAAGCACTTCTTTACCTTCGTGCATACCGTAGCAAACGACACCTTGGTCTGGAATGCCGCCAGCATCAGAGCCAGCTTCCGGGCCTGTAAGAGCGAAGCACGGAATATCAGTACCGTCAGCCAGACGAGGCAGCCAGTAATCTTTTTGCTCTTGGGTACCGTAATGAGAAAGAAGCTCACCTGGACCAAGCGAGTTTGGCACCATTACTGATACTGCCGCACTGATGCTTCGAGTCGCGATACGCGAAACAATCGTAGAGTTCGCTAACGATGAGAACTGATGACCACCGTAAGCTTTTGAAATAATCAGAGAGAAGAAACGCTTTTTACGCAAGAACTCCCATACTTCAGGGGGTAAGTCTCGATCCTCTTTTACGATCTTTTGGTCGTCAAGCATTTCGAGCAGCGTTTCAAGTTCATTATCCATAAATGCTTGCTCTTCTGCAGTTAGCCTCGGAGTCGGATAATGGTGTAGCGTTTTAAAGTTTGGTTTGCCGGAAAACAGCTCTGCATCCCACCATACACTACCCGCTTCCATTGCTTCTTTTTCCGTGCTGGATAACGGAGGTAGTACTTTTTTAAACATCTTAAATGCTGGGTCACTAATCCATTTTCTTCGTAGAGAGCTCATTGTTCAGATCCTTTTGTTCACGTTACCGTTTACGGCATAATTTTATTATTGGTTTAATTAGCAACTTACTTGAGCGGGCCAGTTACTTCGCTGACATACCTGCTGACAAGTAAGGAATTAACAAATCGACTACAGACTTTATGTCGACTTCTTTTTCGAATTTGCTTTCTGCAAGCTCAGATAAAGCCTGACTGGACGCCATCGTGAAAACGCAAGTTCCAAGCGTGAAATGTAATCGCCAGAACAATAGCTCTTCCGTTAGCTCTGGGTTGGCTTTCATGATAGAGGCAGTAAATAATTTCAATACTTCGTCGTAACGAGTCGTGATGAACCAGCGCAAATGACCTTGCACATCCGTATACCCTCGCCCAACCAACAGCATGAACAACGCAGTGCCATTTGGTCGTACATTATTAAGCGTAGCTAGAGGTAATCGCAGAGACTCGAACACCTCTTCCATTGTGTAGGTATCGCGGGTGTTCAGTTCCATCAGAGAGGTTTTGATACTTGGCATTAATGCTTCTAAATACCTGTCTAATACCGCTCTGACTAAGGTCTTTTTATCGCCAAAGTGGTAATTTACCGATGCAAGGTTTACATTCGCTTTGCCAGTAATGGTTCTCAGTGATGTATCATTGAACCCATGTTCTGCAAACAACCCTTCTGCGACATCGAGTATTTTTTCTTTTGTTGAAGTTCTCGGGGCCATTTTTATTTTAATCACTCGTATTAAACAACTGTTTGAAATATACCCCCGAACAAGAAGATTAACAAATGATTAACATCACATTTTCAAAAATTATTCTTTTACATATGCGCTCAACGTTTTAATGGGACGAAATTCAGATAATTATAGTCAGGCATCGGTAAACGATTTAAACAAGGGATAACTCACTCCTCTGCCACATGCGTGTTTGTTTTGTTTGGCTTAAAAGTTTTCTCTGTTCGATAAACAATGATTGCGATTTACCAATTAAAAACAGGAAAAATATTTTTGAAAAAATGGAACTGATTGAAAAAAGCTCGGTCTGAATAATTGTAACAACTAGGGCATTTTAAGTTTCACTGGCCGTCAAACTTTTCTATCTGATTGTTACGTTGCTGCTTTTTTCTTATTAACTCCTATGTTTGTATCCGCCCAGTCAACTTTTCGACTGGGCTTTTTTTCACCTAAAATTCACGCTTTACCTTGCAGCCAGACATAAAAAAACCTCCCTGCGCGGGAGGTTTTTTGTGTAATCAGCTTATTACGCATGTGCCTTTTTCGGCAAAGAAAGGTGCAATAATATATAGCCAAGTATTGCTGCTGTTGTTGAACCCATCAGGATGCCAAGTCTAGCGTAGGTATCGAACTCTGGACTCACATTTCCGAACGCCAGAGATGAGATAAAAATAGACATAGTAAAGCCAATACCACAAAGCACTGATACCGCGAAGATATGTTTAAAGCTTATACCTTCAGGCAACTTCGCTACACCCAATTTTACTGCCGCCCAACTGAAAGTGAAGATACCTAGAGGCTTACCAATCAACAAGCCAAGAGCAATACCTAGTGGCAGCATTGAAGTTAGGCCTGATAAAGATACACCCTGGAGCGAGATACCTGCATTTGCAAAAGCAAACAAAGGAAGAATACCAAACGCTACATATGGATGAAGTGCGTGTTCCATATGCTTAAGTGGTGAGTGCTCGCCAGACTTGCCTTGAAGTGGTATTGCAAAACCGATTACAACACCAGCCAGTGTCGCATGAACTCCGGATTTCAGCACTGCAAGCCAAAGAATTGCACCTACTATCATGTATGGTGTCAGTTTGGTCACTTTCTTGGCATTTAGCATAAACAGAATGCCTGTCATAACGAAACCAACCAATAATGCCATTGTTGACAGATCACCAGTGTAAAACAGAGCAATGATGACAACGACGCCTAAGTCATCGATGATAGCAAGAGCCAAAAGGAATACTTTTAGACTTACTGGGACGCGCTTACCCAGAAGCGCCATGATACCCAATGCGAAGGCGATGTCGGTTGCTGCTGGAATTGCCCATCCAGAAATAGCCTCTGCGTCACTCGCATTAAATGCAACATAAATAAGCGCGGGTGCCAACATACCGCCCACAGCGGCAATTGCCGGGAAGATTGCGGTTTCTTTTGACTTCAGCGCGCCTTCAAGTAACTCTCGTTTAACTTCAAGGCCAATTAGTAGGAAAAACACAGCCATCAGGCCGTCATTGATCCAGTGAGATACTGACATACCAAAAATATAAGTATGCAGAATAGATTGATAAGTTTCGCCCATAGGAGTGTTTGCAATGGTCATCGCAATCGCTGCAGCAATCACGAGAAGAATGCCTCCTGCGGATTCCATTTTGAAAAAGTCACGAATGGCATCGTTCATACATTAACCCTTATATTTATTATCTTAATAAACGATCAACAAAGAATGATTAGAGTGTATAGCCGTCGAAAACTTTAGAATAATCGCTTGTTCAGAGTATAAACTTCGTTATTTCCGATAATTCATTCGCAACACATCGTATTTTCCATCAATAACTTTATGGTTATTACGACTAATTGCATATCACTTCTTCGCTATTTATTAATAAGTATTACTCACAATTCAGCATAACATGATTAAAATACTTATGATAAACACTGGGAATCATCATATGTATATCAAGCTACAGGTACAAAAAAGCCACCTTAACGGTGGCTGGAAAAATAAAAACGCGTGGCCGCTGATTGAAAGCTAATAGCCTGTCAATTGCATAAATCCCCAAGCTTCGTTAGAGCCGTAAGCAGTCATTGGCCCTTCCCAATAAGGGATGACAAACGGAAGCCACATATTTGAGTTAGCAACACGGGTCGTCAAGTTTATGTTCTGCCCAGGGACATTAATTAGCCACTGCAACGGAAGTCGTTTTCCGTTAGATAAACGGGTCACATGTATTGGTTTAATCGTCATATCTTTATCGGTCAGGCTTATCACTTTGCCAGAACGTGTTGATAAGGTTCCAAAAATATGCGGCACTTGACCTAAATGACGATAGCGACTGACGGTCAGCGCTCTTCCGTCATCTAAATTAAAGATGAACCAATCCCAGCCTTGCTGACCTTCTCCGATTAAACCGCTACCCCACTCTTTTTGAGTCCAAGCCGAACCTGATACGGTAATGCGTTGTCCATCGATATTCAAAGTACCTTTCACATTCAGGAAAGGTGCACTAAAACTAAATGAAGCCACTGATTGCAAAGCGTGTTTGACCTGAAAGCCTCCATCCCCGTTAACAACGAAAGGCCCGCTTGTTTGTGTATTAAGGTCAAGACTGAACGTATCCGTAGCCACATTCAGTTTGCCGGGAAACGGGGTTGTTCCAAGCGATCGCCAGTTCCAATTATCAATCCAAAGGCTAAATGGGCGGTTTTGCATGCCAGCCTGACCAATGCCTCCACGTGCGACACGCTGCTCTTTCCATACATGTGAGCCATGGCTAATAACAATGTGTGATACGTACAACTGCGGATTTTGCCAACCATTCGTTTCACGTTCATCCGTCGCAACTCGGAAGTAACTCCACTGAACGTTATAGGTCTCGCCGCTCTCATCCGTTAACTTAGCGAAGTAGTTCCACCACTCATGTTGATAATTCGGATGAAACTTAAAGTCTGCTGGCAATGATACGTGTTCATTCGGCAAAACTGGCTCGAAGATAGTTTTGTTTTCTCTGGTAAGAATCGAGTTAATTTCACTTTCTTGAGTAGGTGTTTCGTCTGACCAAAACACTGAGTAAACCAACCCCATCAAACCGAAAACAACCACAAGGACCAACACCAACAATAAGAAGCGTTTTTTGGAACTCATTTTTTTCACTACAACGCATCCCTCAATGACTTCATTGGCGTACTTTTGATCATTCTTATTACAGGCAAAGCACCAGCAACCATAATGGCTAACATTGCCCAAGCAATTGTCTTAGCGTATTCCCACGGAATTATTTGCAACTCCAGCGACCAACCAAAAGATTGTCTGATAATGATATCCACAATTAAATGAGCTAACGCGAGGCCTAGCGGTACTGCAACCATTGCCGAAATGGCACCAAACGCAAACAGTTGAAGACCACCGAGCATGACTAACTCTTTCCCAGACACACCCATGCATCTTAGTAATGAGAAGTGACGCTGACGAGAAAGCTCTCCGGCTAATGTCGCAAAGAATAAACCGAAAACAGCAATGATAAGCGTGATGTTACCCAGCGTACCAGCGATGGCAAACGTATGATCAAAGACACGCATCGCCTGGTTATAAATGTTGCTGTTATCAAACACACGATCCTGAGGTAACCGGAATACATTTTCCAATCTGCTCTTTAACCCATCGCTATTCACATTATCAGCGAGCACTACACCTAACCCAACGTTGCCGGTTCCTGCAAAAGCGTACAGCCAATTTCGGTGCGACATCATGACCTGATTATATGGATTACCATAATCATAATAGACACCAGCAACTTGCCACCCTTCTCCAAGAGGTGCTTGAAGATCAATAACATCCCCTGGTCGAATATTGAGCTTTAATGCCATGGACTCACTGACCATCAGGCTTTTTACATTATGTAGTTGATACCAGTAATTAATTACGCCTAACTTCACGGTTAAAGAATCAAGTTCGCCTTCAGAAGCACCAGTACTTACAACTTGCAGAGCGCCCTTATCTGTAGAAATGTCTTTTTCCCATCGCCACCACACTGCCTCTACTTCAGGCTGCTGCTGCAACCAGTTACTCATACGCGCTGCATTGTTGTTGTTCGGATAAATATAGATATCTGCTGCCAAACGTTGGTTAAGCCACTTGTCAGTCGTGTCTCTGAAACTACCCACCATGGTTTCAACACCGATGTTTGCCGCCAGAGCAAGCATAAATGCCATGGTCGCTACTCCACGATAACTCATGCTGGCCGCAGCATCAGCAAAGAACCATCGCACACGAACCCAACGTAACGAATAGGAAAAGCTCTGAAATACATGCCACATAATAAACGGCATCAGTAGTGCGACACTTATCATCATCAGAGCAATAATAGTAAAGCCAATTTCCTGTGTTTTAGGCGCTTGATAAACAGCAATAGCGGCGACACAAAAAGCACAAGCTGCAAGTGCTTGCCAAGAGAACTCACTACCGGCAAAACGCATCAGTGACAAACGGGACGAAAGTCGAATTGGCTGCGACTTGAGCAAGCGGATTAATGGCCATAGACAAGATATCAGAGCGCCCATTGCCGACATAACTAAGCTGTATGCACTCGACTTCCACGACCACCCTATCGATAAACCGACATTTGCATCATATAAATCGCTTAAACTCGATGAAACAGTCGGAATCAACTCATTGGCTAATATAACTCCGAAGAAGTTTCCGCATGCCCATGCAACAAGGACTAGAATAGTTAGCTCAAGTAGAATGGCTTGTGCCAATTGTGTACCGCTTACACCAGCTTGACGCAAAATGCCCACTAGTCGCTGACGCTGAATGAGCGATAACGACATGGCTTGATAGAAAATAAATAAACCGACCAAAAACGACAGCATCCCCATTGCAGTCAAATTCATATGGAATGCTTTTGTCAGCGACTCTAACTCGTTGCGTGTATTGCGAGTCAGCGTCATACCGTTTGGCAATATTTTCTTTAACGCTGACAGTTTCTCTTCAGACATTTCGCCACATAAAATCGAGGATAAGCCAGAGCTGCGCTTTAACATACGCAATAGCGAAATATCAGTGATCATCCTTGTGCCTGAAAGCAGGTTATCCTGATCGACCTGAACTGGCCCCAAACGGCTACCGTCTCTCATTTCGATAAAGTCACCGTCTTGCCATCCCATGTAAGATGCCAAATCTTGGCTCATCAGAATAGGGTATGGTGGCTTCATTAATGATAGAACTGGCATCTCCCCCAACGATTTACCTTGTTGTAAGGGAATCATCGCAACAGGATCAATACCTACTAGCATCAGGTTCATGTCTGTTTTTGTGTCCAGATGAAGCACGTCAAACGGGGCACATTGATTAAAACCAGCACGACGAAGTTGAATATAGAAGCCTTGAGGTACCTTATTGGCAGAATGCTTAGTGCTGATTCGGTATGGCAAAGGGTTAGAGAAAAGTTTCTCACCAGTCGCATAGCTCTGTTTCGCATGCTGGTTAATTGAAGTAACACCAACAAGAAGGGATACGCCTAAGGTTAAACCTAACCAGACGAGAATAATTTGTAGTGGGTAACGACGGTAATGACCGAGTAGTGCCTTAACTACGGGCCATAACATGCAGCTGTCCCCCTTGAAGTCGAATTTTTCCTTCCATGTGATCTGCCACTTTCTCACTGTGCGTGACCAGAAGCAAAGTACAATTCAGTTGGCGTGCCAAAGTAGTTAGCAGACGCATCACGGCTTCCGCGTTACGTTCATCTAGACTTCCGGTAGGTTCATCAGCCAAAAGAATCTGCGGTTCCATATATAGCGCACGAGCGATCGCGGCACGTTGCTGCTGACCACCTGAGACTTCTTCAGGATAGCGACCAAGGAGTGGCATTAAATCTAGAGCGGAAAGGATTTGGCGCCACAAACCTTTATCTTCAGGCAAGCCTTTTAGCTGGCGACAAAAACGAATGTTATCGGCAATGTTCAAAGTAGGAAGGAGGTTAAATTGCTGGAAAATATTACCGATATTATTGCGACGATAGAGTGTCCTTAAATGTTCTGGAGCATCATGCATCGAAAAACCGACAAATTGAATTTCCCCAGAATCAACAGTATCGAGTCCTGCAATCAGGTTAAGCAAGGTACTCTTTCCGGAGCCACTTTCCCCCATCAAAGCGATTTGCTCACCGCGCTGTAATGTTAATTCTGCCCCTTGTAAAACAGGGTGAAACTCTCCCCCATCTACATAGCCTTTACATAGGTCTGACAGTCTTAACATTAATCTAGTCGCTCAACAGGTATTTAAAATTGGGATCAGAATCTACACTAAAATCCGACCAGTAGGAAGTATTTTGAATACTAGATCACATTATCAAACCGCTAATGCAACTCGATTCACTATCTGAATAAGTTTTTGTTGAAATTGAAAGCAATTTCCTATCGAGAATGCTTACTGTCCATCTTAGAAATGTCATCAACTTCCAATCAGGTTTTTCATCCATTTTTTACTTTTCATCCGAGGTAAAGAAATAGCCCATTTCACTACCTCTTCAGTCAAAAATAACAAATACACCCACTGCGGCTCCCAGCCAAGATGAATGGCAGCAAAAGCCGCAAGAGGGATACCAATCACCCACTGAGCAATCACGTCCTGATATAAGCAGAATTTAACATCACCACCAGCGCGCAAAACCCCAACAATGACCATCATCGGAATAGAACGCAACACGACACCGATAGCCAGAATCATCATGAATTGTTCTGACAACTGACGCGTCTCAGGCGTCAACGCACTAAACGCATTAAGAATCCATTGGTTTGAAACCAACAACAGCAAGGCAACCATCAATGCGATCACCACATTCAAAATCACCGTTGCCCACGCCTGATAATAAACTGGCTCAAAATTCTTTGCGCCTAGCTGGTTGCCCACTAAAACTGCCGCAGCATTAGATAATCCGATCATCATTGCCAAAGCTATCGACTCTACTGGCGTCATAACGGAAAGCGCCGCTAGCCCTTGAACGCCCGCCTGTCCCATAATCGCGTGGTATACAAATAGCCCGCCTGCCCATGCCAAAAAGTTAAATGTTGTCGGTAAAGACAGGCTTAGAAATCGTGTTACTTTCTCCAGCATCAGACCGGCGCGGATATCATTCCAGCCGAAAGCGAGGATGTGTTTCTTGTGCCATAAATAACCGAACAAACAGCCGACTTCGATGGCACCACTGATTACTGTCGCAATAGCTGCACCTGTAATTCCAAGCGCGGGAAAGCCTAAGTGACCGAAAATCAGCACCCAGTTTAAGAAGACGTTCGATACAATACCAATACCACTGAAGAAAGTGCTTAAACCTGGCTGATGCATCGCCCGGAGGCCGACCGCCATGCTGGCGACACAGGCAACAGCAAACATACTGGCAGACGACGCAACCAAGTAGTTGGCTCCTAAATCAATCACCTCTTGGGAATCCGTGGTTAAACTCATAATAGGCTGTGGAAAGACCACAAACAAGAAAACGGCCATCGCCGCAAACACCATTGATATCACCCACGTCAAAGATGTGCTTTCCCGTACGCCAGCTTTGTCGCCGGCTCCCCAATATTGAGCAGTTAATAGTGCGCCGCCCGTTGTAACGCCTACTAACATAATTGTCGTGACAAATGTTGCTCGTGCTGCAACACCAACCGCGGCAATTTCGGCTTCACCAAGCTGACCTAACATTAGAACATCGACCAAGCTGCGGCTTGAAAACATTATGCTTTGTAAGGTGATAGGAAGCGCTATAGCAAATAAACGGCGCAAAAATGCTTTATCTGCGTGAATTGAGAGTTGAGAGAGAAAAGTCACAAGCACTCCAACGACAACTTATTGATAGAATGGGGAAAGTGTCTCATGATTATACCCAGTGGCGATGATTCCACCAGTAATAAAAGGACAGAGAATGAAAAAGGTGTTGGTACTTGGCGCGTCTGGCTACATTGGCTCACAACTTCTCCCTTTACTTTTAGATAAAGGTTACAATGTCACGGCCGCTGCAAGACACATTGATTATCTTGAATCGCGAACCCGCCCTCACCCAAACCTGACTCTGACTTATCTTGACTTGGCTGATGCTGAAGCAACCGTATCTGTCGTTAATGATTTCGATTTAGTGTTCTTTCTGGTCCATGGTATGGCTGAAGGGCATGATTTTGTTGAATATGAGTTACACCTTGCCTTGAATTTTAAGAGTGCGTTAGAGAAAAGCCGAGTCAAGCACGTCATCTATCTGAGTGCTATCCAGCCTCAAACGGGGAATTCACGCCATTTAGAAGCTCGAAAAGCGACGGGAAAGCTCATACGTCAGTCAGGCGTGCCTGTAACGGAATTGCGTGCAGGAGTGATTATTGGTCCGGGCTCTGCTGCATTCGAAATAATGCGAGACTTTGTTTACAACCTACCAATACTAGTGACGCCGAAATGGGTCGACTCCAAGGCCAATCCAATCGCTCTGCCTAATCTCAATCACTATTTGCTCAAACTTGCTGCTGATTCGCCACCATCGGAGAGTCAAATTTATGATGTTGGTGGACCCGATACACTCAGTTATCGAGAACAATTCCAGGTTATTTGTAAGGTAGTCAACAAACCTTATCGATTGTGGTCTACCCCATTACTTACACCCCAAATGGCATCTCACTGGCTCGGGATGATTACCTCCGTACCAGCAAACATAGGCAAAGCACTACTTGCTGGTCTTGAACATGACTATATTGCGGACTCCACATCGATAGAAGAACGATTTCCTCAGCAGATGATTAGCTATGAACAGGCTGTGAACGATGCGATCGCGACAGAGGGAACCTTTGTTCGTAGCAATGTCTGGGGCTTTGAGCCAGCAGCACTACAACGTTGGCAACCCGGGTACGGTTATTTCCCCAAACAAGCTGGCGCAAAGATTAGAACTAAAGCATCGGCAGAATCGTTGTGGAAAGTTGCGCAAAAAATTGGCAGTCAGGAGAAAGGCTATTACTTCGCTAATATTTTATGGCGCACGCGCGAGTGGCTTGATATTTTTTTCGGCGGAGGGAAACCAGTCAGAGTATCACCTCCAGGTCCGGAACTTAAAGTTGGTGACTTCATTGACTCATGGAAAGTCATTCGATGTGAAGAAAACCAGTTCCTCTCACTATTTTTCGGAATGAAAGGACCTGGTCTTGGGCGTTTGGAAATTACAATCAAAGATGAAGGTGAAGAAAGAGAACTAGACATCACTGCTTGGTGGCATCCACAGGGATTTTTGGGCCTTCTCTATTGGTTCGCCATGATGCCTGCCCACCTATTTATATTCAACGGAATGGTTAAGGCGATGACAAACCAAGCAGAAAAGAACCAAACTCAGTCTGTGACCCAAACAGCGGAAAACGAAAGTGCCTCAAATTGAGAAAATTCAGTTCAACACTGCAGAAATCTCAACAGGTTCTTCTTCTGCTTTTTCCTCCGGCAACTTATGTGCAATCCCGGCATGGCAATCAATACAAGATTGCCCTCTGGAATCCATCATCTGATGTCGACGAGCGGTTGTCCGACCTTGCGCTTCGAAATCCATTCTATCGACTTGATGGCAGTACTTACACTGCTTAGATTTCTCAGCAACAAACTGCTCAGTGACTATCGCCGCCAGTCTCGGTCTGTGTTCGGACTCAAAGTTTTCCAGCGTAATGTCTCCTTTTAGCTTGTGGAAGATATCGGCAGTCGCGGTTATCTTGACCAGCATTTTAGGAATAAATTCACGTGGAACGTGACAGTCACTACAAGTCGCGGCAATCACGCCTTTTGAGTTATTGAAGTGAATAGATTCTTGATATTCTTCAACAATCGTATCCATACCTATGTGACATCCAAAACAAAAGTCGTTGGTATTTGAAAAGTTCATTACGCCATGAAAAGTACCTAGCGCAGCCACGCCCAAAATAAACGCGACCACGCCACCGAGGGGAATACCGAGCATCCATTTCTTGTTTGGTCGACTCCACCATCCCATATAGTTCGCCTCATTTTGTCAGAGATTGAGTTATTTGAAACTTGCGTAGTATTCAGACAGTGCAACTAAATCATCACCACTCAAACCTTTGATAGCCGCATCCATTTTCTTATCTACAGAACGTGTACCACTATGGAATTGCTTTAACGTCGTTAACAAGTAGCCTTTTTGCTGACCAGCCAAAATAGAAGTTTCATCCATAGGGTCACTGCCGCCTTCCACATGGCAGCTGTCACAGTTTTTCTCATGAATCATCTTCCCTTTGTCAGCAAGGGACTGATCAAAACTTTGCTTAGCACGGACAAATTCAAGCTGTGAGTAGTGGGCTGCCAGTTCCTCAACTTCTTCTTCAGAAAGTCCTTTAACAATGGTCGCCATGTCGCCACTCTTACTGGTGTCGCCGTACACATGCTTAATCGATTCTGCAGGTCTTCCTTCTCCATATTTCAGCATCTGATCAACGAAGTTAAATTCCGGAAGACCAGCGATTGTAGGAATATTCGTATTTTGGGACACACCGCCCGGGCCATGACACGCTTCACATTCTAAACGCTCAATCAGTTCCGGCGCTGAAGCTTGAACAGCTGAAACGAGAAGAAAATTTGTTGTAATCAACGCCAAAGCTTGGGTCATTTTTGTCAAAGAAGAACACATAGGCTGCAATTCCTAAATTTAAAGATCTACAAACCGAGATAAGAGGAAAGCGGTGTTACAAATCAGAAAACTACTGAGCAAAAAGGCCTTAATGTTGCTGTCATCACCCATCAATTAGCAAATAAGGGGCTACCTTTTTATGCGCATTTTCCATAACAACCAGACCAAACCAACATCTCATTCACATACAACTTACATCGTAGACCAAGCTTTTGAAATTTGCAGATATTACAAAAGGGAATATTAACCACTATCATGATAAGTCATTGTTATTTATAAAAAAACAATAAACCCATAACATTCAAAGCTTTGAGCGTTATCACAAGAGCAAAAAAACCCTTCATATAGAAGGGTGAAGCACATTTATTGTGTCTATACTCATATCAACCAGTGGTAGAGTGGGCTGTAACATTTCCTTCATATTCCCCCACTCTTTCAATTGTATAATTTACAAGAAGAATGCAAGTCGTTTTATAACCGTCCTTTATATCCAAGGACAAAACACTCAATAAGTTGTATCTAACCAGTCCCACTTTTATTTATATCTATTAGGTGAAAGCGAGAGGGAAAATGAACAATATAAAATCACTAATCATAACAACCCTTGCCATATTAATGGCTGCATGTGGTCCAAGCGGCAAAAATGATCAAAACACTCCTCCGCCAGATGTGAGTTCATTCAGCGTGGAAGTTGAAACTCCGATGCTAATGGCCTCCGAAAGTGGTACTGAAACAAAGTTGGTGGTTGACTTTAAAGTCTTAGACGGTGCCGGACGCGACTACACGTTCGACACTGATAAAGATTTTCGAATCGCCGTGTTAAAAGCAATGCCAGCTCGCAGCGACGTTGACGATACCAGCGATCCCGCGTACGCCTTCAACGGTCGTAACGGTAATACCTTCTGGAAGAGTTTCCACCACTCTAGTAACGACTCAAGCAACCGTGCTTCAATGGAAAGTGTTTGGGATGGTGATCTAGAGAAGACTGACGACGGCTATCGATATACCTTTGCTATTACTGACATTTTGAAGGTAGCCGATCCTTATCCGGCAGATTCTGCGGATAATGGAGGATACATCAGTTGGGACGAGGATAAGTTACACCGAATCGTTTTCGCTTATGGCGACCAAGAAGTCGGTTTTACGAATGTCTATGAGTGGGTACCTGGAACCAGCTCCGAGGACACCGTTTCGAGAAATGTTATTGAAGACGGGACCTGTGCAAATTGTCATATGAACGAACCACTTCATCACGGTCCGGGTTATCGTTCAATAGATAACAACATTGCAGTATGTACTTCTTGTCACAACGACAGTAACCCTGGCGCTGCACCTGGTCGTCGACCACTTGCTGCTGTCGTACACCAATACCACGGTAATGTGTTCGCACTTGGTAGTGACAGAAACGATCTTACTACCTACAAACAACCAGTTGATGAAAACGGAGCTTTGGTTACCGACATAAATGGTCTGGTTGTAGAAGGCAGTCCTTTCCCACAAGACATTCGTAACTGTACTACATGTCACTCGAGCGATACCACTAAGGCATCGGATGCAAACAACTGGTTTGAACATCCAACCCAAGTCGCTTGTGAAACATGTCACTTGTTCCGTGATCGTGGAGCCCATGCGAACCAAGTGGGTACGGCGTGGATTCGAGACGGTTCTCCTCAAAACACCTGTACTGGCTGCCATCGCCCTTATGAGCGTGACGAAAACGGTGACCCTATTATTGGTGAAGATGCAAGTAGAAGCGCCAAAACGGTTCACATGACACGTCTGGCAAATCTTTCAACCGCAAGAGACACGTTGGATATAGAAATCGTACAGGCTCGATTCGCTGATGACAGCTTCGAAATTCAAGTACGTGTCAAAAAAGACGGTACAGGCGTAAGTACCTTGGATGAAGTCACTCAATATATCAACTCACCTGGGCATATGAACCTCCTTTTAAACTGGGATGATGGCGAAGGTCCAATGCTTGCTAACAACGAGCTTGATATGAGTGAAGATGGTACGGTTGGAGATGGCTGTGTTGCTGAAGGCGATGGCCTGTTTACCTGTCAAAAAGACTTCAGTGCTTCTTCTATTAAACCAGGTTCCACATCCAAACTAACAGTTAACATTGCAGACATGCCACTTTGTGCAGACAGAAAAGAAGCAATGCTAAGTGCGTGTGTCAACTTTACTGGCATTGATTTAATCAAATACCCGTTTGTGGTCGCAGCAAATAATGCGTCTGGTGCGTTTGGTATTGGTGGCGTTGCAGTTTCACACAAACTCCCTGTCGGTGCGGACATCGATAGTTGTAACGACTGTCACAAAGAGTTGACCATACACAAACTTGGCGATCACCCACATGCTGCGACAGACTTCCAGCAATGTAAAAACTGCCACAACTCAGAGCGTTCTGCCTTCTACCCAGGCATGGCTGCAGATCTGAAATACCACGTGCACTCGTATCACGCTTTTGGCCCTGCTCGCAGTGGGGAGTCACCTTTCCCAGGTGCAATCAACAACTGTGAAGCTTGTCATACCAGCTCGCAATTCAACCTGCCGAGCCAGCAAAATACGCGTCCTTCACTTGCTAGCGGTAAGTACTTCAGTCCTACACTGGTCGCTTGTGGGGCATGCCACATCGAATCGTCATTGGCCAATGCAGACCCAGAAACGGTTGCAGGTGATGCAATACTGAGCCACATGCTGAATAACGGCGCGGTCTTTGGTGCTGACACTGCTGAAGAGGCAATGGGTTCTGAGCAATGCTCGACATGTCATGCTATCGGGCAGTCTCAAGGCGTAGATAAGGTTCACAAGGTATATGACTACCGTTGAAAACGTCATTGATCATAAGTAATTGACGATTAAGGATGAAAAAAGGAATTGTTATGAAAGCAATTATTCAGCGGTGGTTGGTGGTTTTAATACTCGGGTTGGGGGTGATTTCTTCGGTATATTCCGAAGACGTTACCGAACCCGAAGCTGAAACTGAAACAGCGACGTTAACGAGAGAAGAGATAGAAACTATTCTGGATACGAAGTTTTCTGAAGGGAAATACTCACGCCGTGGTCCAGATGGTTGTCTTCGATGCCATGATGATACGTCAGACAAACCAGCAACGGGTATCTTCGATAATATCCATGGTAAGTCTGCCAACATTCACGGACCAATGAGTGACAAACAGTGTGAGGCGTGCCACGGCCCTGCGAATAACCATGAACGTAATCCTCGCAAGGGACAAGCTCGTGAACCGATGATCACATTTGGTCCTAACTCTCCTGTTCCGGTAGAGAAGCAAAATAGTGTGTGTTTGTCTTGTCACCAAGATGCGAAACGCTCTACCTGGCACAGCAGTGAGCATGCTTTTGAAGGTCTCTCCTGCACGAGCTGTCACCAGCTGCATCAAAAAGATGACCCTATGATGGTGGCTGAGCTACAAGCGGATAAATGTACGGATTGTCACGTAAAAACTAAATCTGACATTCATAAACGCAGTAGTCATCCGGTACTTGATGGTGTGATGACCTGTTCTAATTGTCATAACCCACATCAGACATTAAATGAGTCCAGCTTAAATTGGTCGTCTATTAATGACACTTGTTTCGAGTGCCATGCTGAAAAACGCGGCCCAAATTTATGGGAACATGAACCCGTTACTGAGGATTGTACAACCTGTCACTCGCCTCATGGCTCGGTCAATAAAGCAATGCTAAATAAACGCTTACCGATGCTTTGTCAGGAGTGTCACCGCGTTCCGCACGCAAACGTTGCGATGCCTGAAAATGATTTGAAGGTTCGTGGCGGAAGCTGTCTGAACTGTCATACTCAAGTACATGGCTCTAATCACCCACGCGGCCAGACATTAAGATATTAAGGAGGGTGGCATGAAACTATCAAAAATCAGTATTGCTGTTTCCCTTGCTTTGTCGTTACAAGTTCAGGCAGATGATTACTCACTCCAACGTGCCCAGGAGGTCGATACGAGCCGTTGGAGCTGTAGCGAATGCAGCAGTGATGGCTTATGGGGTGGCGAAGTTAGCGTGGGTGTCGGTTACCTTGATAATGACGGTTCAACAAGGTTTTACAACTGGAACCCACCGATTCATGGCACAACCTCAGACAACAAACATCTGAATGGCAGCTTAAATGCAGATATTGAGCGCTATGAAGATGAAGGATTCTACAATCGTTTACTTATTGAAGATCTGGGGTTACAGCGCTTCTTGCTTCAATGGGAAATCGGAGAGTTTGACGGTTTTCGCTTAAAAACAAGTTACAGTGAAACGCCATACTACTGGAATCGCTCGTCCTTGAGTGCCTATCACGTTAGTGGTGATACACTCACTAGTGGCGATTTAACGAAATATGAGCACGAAGTGACGCGTGACACCTTCAAGTTTGAGCTCAAGTACACGCCGAAAACACCTTGGCAACCTTACGCATCCATGAAACATGAGCGTAAAGAAGGTACGACGTCACTATACTCGTCAACAATACCAGGTTACGGTAGTGGTCCCGGTTTTATTCCTAAGACAGTGGATCATGAGACACTGAATACCCAAGTGGGTGTTAGTTATATTGAAGATCTCTGGTTAGTCGATGTCGCCTATCGTGGTTCATTCTTCCGCAACGACATGTCTGCGCTCTATTATGGAGATGTTTCCAACCCTTATGCGAACCAACTTTCTTACGAGCCGGACAACGATTTCCATCAATTCGCTGTTTCGGGCAATTATCGATTGAACCAGCATACCTTTAATGGCCGGATTTTGTGGTCACAAGCTACCTCTGAGGGCGGTTTACTGCCATTTTCGTTAGCCCCTTCTAACTCGAACACATTTCACGGTGAGATGAACACTTGGCAAGTCAGCGCGGATTATCATAACAAGATATCGCGCAAAACGGCGTTAAAAGTCTCAGCTGACTACTCGGATAAGGACGATAAATCAGATAGACATGATGTCGTCGGCGCAACTCGGGAGAGCTATGACCGAACCAAAACAAAACTGGAAGCAACGGTAACGCACAACCTCAATCGCGATGTTAAAGTGAATGCCGGATACGACTACACCCACGACGAACGCGATTATGCTGATCGCAAGCGTACCGATGAGCAAAGTTTCTATGTGGGTGCTCGTTATCGTCCGGAAGCACTCTGGCAAGTGGGAGGTAAATTATCTTACTCCTTCCGCGATGGGTCATCCTGGCAGAACTCGAGCAGTGACTCTCCAAACTTACGCCAATACTACTTGGCCGATAAAGATCGTATCGAGTTAAGGGGTGACGGAAGTTACGACATATCTGATAACGTGCAACTTATCGGAGAAATCTGGTACGGCAATGATGATTATGACAAACCTGACATCGGCCTTAGCGAAGGTGAAGACTACGGATATGACCTGAGTGTTAACTTCAATCTGGCCGAGGGACTTAATGGGCATGTGTTCTACAACCAACAAATTATTCGCTCAGAGCAGCAACAAGCTAATTCAGACGTTGTTGGATGGGATCGTTACAAAACGAAACTTAAAGATGACGTAACCACTGTTGGCTTCGGGGTTAGTAAAGATGGACTTCTGGAAGATAAACTGTCACTTTCACTAGACTACAGCTATAGTCAGGCCGACAGTAAGACTTCAACCACATCTAGCGGCTATCAATATCCAGACAACGAATACAAGTCCTCACGCCTTGAAGCGGTGGCGGATTATGAAATTTCAGAGAACCAAAACGTTCAGCTCAATATTCGTTACGAGGATTACTCTGAAGACGATTACCTGTTCGATAACGAAGTTAGCAACATGGGTGATGTCCTACAAGACTATAACGGCATTTACGGCGGCGTTTATTGGAAATATCGTTTCTAGTATCCGCTGTAAATAACCTTACTTAAAAAGCATCAGACCCACATTGTGAATCTGATGCTTTTTCGTTTTTAAATCAATTTATGCTTGAAAGCTTAACGGGATCTCGGCCAATTGATTGCCTTCGTTTGCTGGGAAAATAAGGTACTCACCGTGGTATTTCACCATCGATTTGTAATCCGTCACCTTATGAACCATAAAGCCCGCTTGAGAAGCTTTTTCCACGAACTCAGCATGGTTGCCACGTACGAACCAACTCATTGGTTTAACAAGCAACTCACCATCAAAACAGCTTTCGCATTGTTCTGCGCACAGTGCTAACGAGTTTTGTCCTTCTGTAAATATTTGGACTTTTCCGCAGCCAATAAGTGGTTCAGATGTAGATACTTCCCAGCCAGCTTGCTCCATCACATCCAGAAATGCTTCGACATCAGAGTCTTTAATCACTTTCGCGTCTTCGCCTTCAGGGAAGAACTGAGCGTAATACGCTGAAATGCGTTTAAAAATAAATAGCAGGCCAGAGTCATTACCTTTCGAACGTCCCGCTTTTTGCCAGCGAGTAAGGTCATCCCCTACTACTCGGTCAAATCGTTGAGATTTCAAAGCTTTTGTTACCCAACGAACTAAATAATGGTTATTTGCAACCGGCGCATTGGCCAACTTACCAGAACGATGTTCCTGGTCTAAGTCAGCTAATGCGGAGTTAACCAGGTTTTGAATTTCTTTAGTGTAATTTGACATTACGCCTTTCTTCCTAAAGTCCAATAAAACAGTGCTGAAAGCACCGAACAAGCAAACATAACGATGATCATAGGCCATTCAACACCACTTGGCAGTGAAGCGACGAGAACACCAATCAATGACCCCATACCAAATCTGAGCGTACCAGCTAATGAAGAAGCGGTGCCTGCCATCGATGGATAGCCGCTCAGCAATAGTGCCATGGCATTACTACCGATCGTCGACAAGGTACCAATAAAGAGTACGACAAATGGTACGGTACCCCATAGGCCAAGCTCCATCAGCCAGCTGACAAATAGCCCTATCCCAGCTAATAACTGGATAGAGAGGCCAAAGCGAAGCATTGCATGCGAACCCACTTTTTTCACCACACGCCCGTTAATGCTGGTCATGATGATCATCGCCACAATATTCAATCCAAACAGGTAACCAAAGTAGTCTGGTCTTACACCATATAAATCGATATAGACAAACGACCCCGCAGTTAGGAAAGCAAACATACCTGAAAACGAGAACGCAGCGGAGAACATCAGACCCAGAGCTTTTGAGCTAGTAAATAAACGAGCGTAGTTTCTTAATGTTGTGCGTAAGTGCAGAGGCTGACGGTTTTCCGTTTTTAGCGTTTCAGGAATCTTCCAAAACACCAACATAATAACCACAGCGGCAAATATCGCTAACACCCAAAAGATGGATCGCCAGCCAAACCATATGGCCAAATGACCACCGATCATTGGGGCGACCAACGGTGCAATCGTTATAACCAGTGTGACAAATGACATCGCACGTGCAAAATCTTCCCGGTCAAACATATCGCGAACAACGGCCTGAATGATTACCGCAGCAGCAGCTCCGGCAAAGCCTTGTGCCGTACGAACATAAGTGAGGGCGTCAATACCATTTGTGGTTGCACTCACTACCGCCGCGAGACCAAAGAACAGTACCCCTAAAATGAGCACTGGTCTGCGACCAAAACTGTCTGAAAGCGGTCCGTGTATTAATTGTCCAATCGCAAAGCCCGCTGTATATGCCGTTAATGTAATTTGCACCGCACCAGGATCTACACCGAGATCTTTTGCAATCGCAGGCATCGCTGGTAGGTACATATCAATGGCAAGCGGAGTAAGTGCACCAATCGCCCCTAAAACAAGGAACAATAAAAAGGAGATATGGGATTGCGGCACACTTTGAACTTTTTCTGTCATTCTTTTACCTCTAGTTGTGGTCCTGCCATCGATATCCTGTATTGGGAAAAAGCGATGATTGATGCTTCTCGTATGTTTGAGTATAGAAACAAGGACGATTCCACATTCTCAATTTACAAGGCTCATAAGGACGAATGTATACCAAGACGCCCTAGACGAGCTCGACAAAGAAAAGTGCATAATTAGATTCATTCTCATTTACTGCCGAAGGTATTGGAACGAAAAATGGCGGAGCTTGCTCCACCAGATGTTCACTACAAACGGATGCGTTACGAGAAAAGTACGTGTCTGAGACAGACAAACCTCAGTAATTCACTGGAGGTTTACACACACTGAATTTGTCTAGGCACTAATTCGATTTGGTAGGAAACGCTATTTTGAGCCATTTCCAAGCAAAAGACTAGTTCCCAATAGGAACTAAATAATTTCCCAGAGCGATAATTAATTCCAAACTGAATCAATTTCTTCTTGAGTCAGATAGCGGTAATCACCAGGTTCTAAGGCTTCATCAAGCTCGATGGCACCAATACGCTCACGGTGTAGATACTCTACTTTGTTACCCAGAGCTGCAAACATGCGTTTTACTTGGTGATATTTGCCTTCAACGATGGTCAGCAATACTTCATTTTCCGCTTCGTTTACGATTTCTAAACGTGCCGGTAATGTCGCTTCCTGTTCGTTGCGAAGCATGATGCCTTGTTCAAACTTTTCAGCATAATCAGGCTGAATCGCGTCCACCAGCCAGACACGGTAGGTTTTCTCGCATTTATGTTTTGGCGAAGTAATACGGTGCGACCACTTACCATCGTCTGTGATTAACACCAAGCCAGTCGTATCGACATCTAAACGACCAGCAAAATGTAGATTCTCTATTTTAGGCTCATCAAGCAGTGCAAATGCGGTTTGATTGTAGCCATCTTCATGTGAACACACGAAATCAGCCGGTTTGTACAGCATGATGTAACGAGGACCCGGCGCACCAACAACACGGTCTTCCCACATTACTTCAGCACCTTCCAATACCTTGAATGCCCCACTTTTTTGAATGTCACCATCAACGGTCACTTCGCCACTTTTGATGATTTTTGTTGCCTGCTTGCGTGTCGCACCCAGAGCATCACACAAATATTTATCTAAACGCATGAATACCTCATTGAATTATACCCAAGTAACCTCTCAGTTTCGGTCTAAAGCCATGCACACAGCCTGAATCTTACGGTTTAAGGTCACTTGGGTATAAAAGTCAGGTATTATAACGTCCCTGATTGGAATAGTTGAGCAATTTCACATTTTTTCATGTACACACTTCGTCCCTATCAAGCTGACTCTGTAAAAGCAGTCATTCATTACTTTCGTAAACACTCTACACCAGCCGTTATTGTGCTGCCGACGGGTGCTGGTAAAAGCCTCGTGATTGCCGAACTCGCTCGTCTGGCTAAAGGACGAGTCTTAGTGTTGGCTCACGTGAAAGAACTGGTTGAACAAAACCACGCCAAGTACGAAGGCTATGATCTTAAAGGGTCGATTTTCTCTGCTGGCCTCGGGCGAAAAGAAACCGACCAACAGGTCGTGTTCGCGTCCGTTCAATCCGTAGTACGCAATTTAGATTCGTTTAAAAACCAGTTCTCACTTCTGGTTATCGACGAATGCCACCGAGTGCCAGACGACAAAGACAGCAGTTATCAGAAAGTAATTTCTCACTTAAGGGAGCTTAATCCGGGCATCAAAGTGCTGGGGCTGACAGCGACCCCCTACCGATTAGGCATGGGATGGATTTATCAGTACCATACTCGCGGACAGGTGCGTACAGAGGAACCTCGTTTTTTTCGAGATTGTATTTTTGAATTGCCTATCCGCTATTTGCTTGATGAAAACTTTTTGACCCCGGCACGCATGATGGATGCGCCAGTTTTGTCTTACGACTTCTCGCAACTCAAACCAGCTAATACTGGCCGATATAAAGAAGCAGAAATGGACATGGTCATCGACAAAGCCAAACGTGCCACACCACAAATCGTTGAGCAGATCATTCAATATGCCAAAGAACGGCACGGTGTGATGATTTTTGCCGCTACCGTGCGTCATGCGCAGGAAATTCACGGATTATTGCCAGAAGGCGAAACCGCAATTGTGATTGGTGATACTCCGACACCGGAGCGTGATGCAATCATCCAGGACTTTAAAAATCGCCAGATCAAATATCTGGTTAACGTATCGGTTTTAACTACAGGATTTGACGCTCCACACGTCGATCTGATTGCCATTTTGCGCCCAACAGAATCAGTAAGTCTGTATCAACAGATCGTAGGACGCGGGCTACGTCTATCTGAAGGTAAATCTGAATGTTTGGTGCTCGATTACGCGGGAAACAGTTACGACTTGTATCAACCTGAAGTCGGTGATCCTAAACCCGACTCCACCAGTGAGATTATCACCATTCCGTGCCCTGCTTGCGGTTTTAATAATAACTTCTGGGGCAAATTAGACAGTAACGGCTTTTTGCTAGAACACTTTGGTCGTCGTTGCCAAGGTTACTTCGAAGATGACGATACGGGTGAGCGTGAACACTGTGGCTACCGTTTCAGAGCAAAATATTGTGGTGAATGTGGGGCTGATAACGACATCGCTGCGCGTATCTGTCACGAATGTGACGCCACTTTAGTTGACCCAGACAAGAAGTTAAAAGAAGCGCTGAATCTGAAAGATGCATTGATATTCGAATGTACTGAAATGGATCTCTCGGTGTTTAAAAGCAACGATGGCAAATCTCAGCTAAAGGTCACCTACTCTGGCGAGCCATACCAAGGTGAAGGCCATGCTTTAGTGCATGAGTTTTGGTCACTCAACACCAAAAAGCAAAAGCAGAACTTCAAAGATCAATTTGTTCGTCCTCACCTCGCGGATAAGCATCGACCGTTTGAAGAAGCCTCTCCCACACGTGTTGTCGCCAATCAGCACCGCTTTCGTTTGCCGCAATTTGTGATTGCCAGAAAGTCAGGACGATTTTGGAAACTACGAGACAAAATATTTGATGATGAACTGCAGTGACATTCACTCCGTTCAACGATTCATTTGCATAAAGTGAACTTAGCACCTAAGTGACAGATTCACTTTCTGTTCATATACCGCTGACTATAATTCTGCCAATTCTTGAGAAAAGGTCTTACTATGAACAAACCAACGAGTTCTCAACATCTTGCGTTTATTTTCAGTTTGATTCCGATGCTGCTTTCAGCACCGACATTCGCACAGCAAAATGATATTGTCACATCACAAGATGGTCATGCCATCGTGCAAGATGTTGTAAAACCCGACACCCAAATCGAGTTCGATGAAGATCAGGAAGAGGTCTATCGAGCGGTACAGAATGGTTACATTAGACCGTTTTCAGAGCTCTATGCCACTGTAGAGAAAGACCTGTATGGTCGTATTATTAAAGTAGAGCTAGACGAAGATAATAATGAATGGGTTTATGAACTAAAAATCCTGTTCGACAATAGCGTACTTAAAGTCGAGTACGACGCCGCAACATTAGAAATGCTCGAAGTTAAGGGACGCAACTTTAATAAAGCGTTAAAACCACAGCAACACTAACAACATAATAAGAAACACTGCTATGAAAATACTTGTCGTCGAAGATGACCCTCGTATCGGTGAGCAAATCATTGAAACGTTGGAAAATACTGGCTGGGTACCAGAACTCTCTCAAGATGGGATAGATGCGCTCTATCGGGCTACGTCAGAAGAGTGGGATGCCATCGTTCTGGATCTGGGCCTGCCTAAGCTGGACGGTTTAACCGTGCTGCAAGGCATCCGTGACGAAAATATTAATACGCCCGTTGTCATTCTCAGTGCTCGTGACACCTTAACCGAGCGAGTTGAAGGTCTTAACGCCGGTGCCGACGACTATCTGACCAAGCCATTCGAGATGGTTGAGTTAATTGCACGTATTCGAGCTCAGTTACGAAGAGCATCTGGTAACGCTTCACCAGTCATGCAAATCGGTGATTTAAGTCTGGATACACGCACATCTAAGGTCCTATGGAAAGGTGAAGCAGTAAGTTTGACAGCGCTGGAGTATAAAGTGGTTGCCTACTTTATGCATAACCCAGAGAAGGTGATCTCCCGAACAGAACTCGTCGAGCACATTTACAAACAAGATTTCGACCGGGACTCAAACACGATTGAAGTTTTTATTGGCCGTATCCGAAAAAAGATAGCGCCGAAAATCATCAAAACCGTGCGTGGCTTAGGGTACCGATTAAATGCCGAATAGACACCGACTGCCGCTGTATACCTTGAAACGGCTTAGTATTAAAAGCCGACTCGTATTGGCAGCCGTTGTTTGGTTGACGGCAATGATTCTTGCTGCCGGCGTTAGCATCCCGACTCAGGTTTATAACTACATGGTGGACGATACTCGTTCACAATTGAGTGTCTTCATGGACGAAATCGCCGCTCAGTTAGAAGTTGACCCAAAAGGACACTTATCTCTTGCGGCGCAACTTTCCGATCCCCGATTTAGCCGACCATACAGTGGCTTGTATTGGAGTGCCTCAACAAAGACAAACCTTGAGCGTTCGCGTTCTTTGTGGGACAAAAGA
Source organism: Vibrio sp. YIC-376 (assembly GCF_052353105.1). Classification (NCBI taxonomy): domain Bacteria; kingdom Pseudomonadati; phylum Pseudomonadota; class Gammaproteobacteria; order Vibrionales; family Vibrionaceae; genus Vibrio; species Vibrio sp. YIC-376. The sequence goes on along the minus strand of NZ_JBBWFK010000001.1, from coordinate 197,505 downwards.
ATCGAATACAAAGAGCTCACTAAAGATGCTTATGGGGCGAGAGATGAAAAACTTATTACCATAGATAAAGTATTGTATCTGCCAGATTATGACGGACCAATTCACGTTGTTGTCGGTATTGATGAAGAACCAATCAAAAACACACTTCAGACCTTAATCGGACAATTATGGTTAATCTTAGGTTTACTGTTTGCTGGTGTCCTCACGGTTATTATGGTGCAAATTGCATGGTCTTTGAGTCCTCTGACTAAATTGCAGAAAGAGCTCGCCGAGTTGAAATCAGGAAACAAAAAGCGCTTAGAAGAAACCTATCCCAAAGAGATCTCACCTTTGATTGCCGACCTGAACGCCCTACTCTTTCACTATCAGGAAGTTTTAGAGCGGGCTCGTAATCATGCTGGAAATTTATCACATGCTTTAAAGACCCCGTTGTCCGTACTGAAAAACGAAGTACGGACATTAGAACCAATGGTTCAAACTCGGTTAGATGAGCCGCTTAATCAAATTCAAGATCACATTGATTACCACCTGGGCCGTGCACGAATGGCTGGTTCGATGAATATTCTGTCGGTAAAAGCGAATCCAGCCGAGCGTGTGGATGCCATCTCCATGGCTTTTGACAAGGTGTACTCGCAACGCGATATCACTCTGGTCAATGAGCTCGACTCAGAGTTAAACGTTGCCGTCGAAAAAACCGATCTCGACGAAATGATTGGTAACCTGCTTGAGAATGGATACAAGTGGGCGAAGCGCATGATTCGCGTCTACTCCACTCAGAATAAAGACAACATCCACATTATTATTGAAGACGATGGGCCCGGTATTCCTAAGGAGCAATTAGCCAAGGTTATTCAACGGGGATTCAGACTGGATGAGGCAACCCCCGGTTCAGGACTAGGGTTAAATATTGTCAGTGAAATGGCGCATAGTTACCGTGGTCAACTGACCCTTGAAGAAAGTAAAATGGGCGGTTTGAAAGCGACTCTGGTATTACAGAGAAGCCGCACTTAGTCCTTTTCCTTTAGCGACCGCTTTGCCCTGTTAGCGCCTTTTCAAATATGACAAAACGGTGAAAATAAAGGCAATTGACACATTTATTGTGCTAAATAAGTAAAACGAACCACTTAGGCAACATTTATTACGGCGTTTTTACTGATTTAGATGCGATTTGGGTTGCTGAACTTCAAGCGGAATGATAGTATCCGCGCTCGCTTGAACAGTTCCTGTTTCAAGCCTTACCACAAACAACAAGGTCGCATTGTTGTATGTGAAAATTTTATTTTACTAATTTGAGAGTAAAAAGTATGAAATTCGAAGCAGTAGTACGTACTGAACTAGGTAAAGGTGCGAGCCGCCGCCTACGTCACGCTGGCAAATTCCCTGCAGTTGTATACGGCGGTGAAGAAGCAGCAGTAGCTATCGTTCTTAACCACGACGACATCGTAAACCAAATGGACAAGCCTGAATTCTACGAAGGCATCGTTCTTGTTATCGATGGCAAAGAAGTTAGCGTTAAGCCACAAGACGTTCAACGTCACGCGTTCAAGCCAAAAGTTGAACACATGGACTTCATCCGTATCTAATTCCCTACCAAGGAATTACTCGGATTAAATCCAAACCTTTTGCATAAAAGATAATCGGACTTACCAACCGAGATATCTAAAAAAATTTCAAAACCCCGGAGACTTACCACCTCCGGGGTTTTACTATTTTAGACCCTTGAACCCACCTCAGAAATATCTAACCGCAGCCCTACCACGCATAAGTATCGCTAACTGTCTGTTTCTTGAATGAGAAAATGATAGTGAAAAATAAAATTTCACTCTTTACCTGTTCAACACCTCAAAATATGCATCCCTTCTCACTCAAATAAAGTGCACTTCTATTAACTGCATCACAAAAATGGCCCAAAGCAAACACCAGTTGATCGCTAAAAACCGTTTCTGTTTATTTGTAGACGACGCTTGCAGGCTTGCTAACTCACTGATTTAACACAAGTGTAAATAAGAGCTTGATCACTAAACTTTCACATTAATTCCGTATATTGCACGCCGTAATAATAACAAAATCACAAAGAAAGGATTACCTATGAAATTCTCCAAAACTCTATTGGTACTTTCAGTCGGCGCCGCACTTGCAGGATGTGGCTCAGACAGCGACAACACAGCCGTCAGTTGTGAGACTGCAGACTCATGTACAAAATTCACCGTTCTTCATACCAACGATAACCATGGCCGTTTCTGGAACAACAGCGATGGCGAATACGGCATGGCTGCGCGCCACACTTTAATCCAATCTATTCGCGCAGAAGTAGCAGCAAACGGTGGAGAATCTATCCTTCTTTCTGGCGGTGACATCAACACGGGTGTCCCAGAGTCAGACATGCAAAACGCGGTACCAGATTTTGTAGGCATGAACCTTCTGGGTTACGACGCAATGGCAGTAGGCAACCACGAGTTTGACAATGCTTTAGATATCTTAGATATGCAAGCCGAGCTGGCTGACTTCCCTATGCTGGCGGCAAACATCTACAAGAAAGATTCTGAAGGTAACGTGACCGATGAGCGTTATTTTGCGCCGTACAAAGTTTTCACTATCAATGGCCTAAACGTTGCCGTAGTAGGTCTAACCACTAAGGACACTGCGAAGCTAGTAAACCCAGACAATGTCGCCGACATCTACTTCGAAGATCCTCAAGTTGAAATTCAGAAAGTATTAAAAGAAATTGAAGAGAACGAAAGTGTTGATCTTGTCTTCGCGACGACTCATATGGGGCATTATCAAGACGGAAATCACGGCAGCGAAGCTCCTGGTGATGTTCTGCTAGCACGCTCACTTGAGGAAGGTCAGTTAGATGCCATCATCGGTGGTCACTCGCAAAACCCTGTATGTATGGAGCCAGGCACTAACGAGTACGCTGATTTCAAACCAGGTGATGACTGTACACCAGATCAACAGAACGGCACTTACATCATGCAAGCACATGAATGGGGCAAATATGTTGGCCGTGCGGACTTCGAATATTACGACGGTAAACTTCACCTGGCGAACTATGCACTTATTCCAGTTAACTTGCTTGATGAAAACGACGAAGTGATTGGTGAATACATCCAGCCAGATGCGACGGTGAAAGCACTCCTTCTACCTTACCAGCAACAAGGTCAGGATCTGCTGGATGTTAAAGTGTCAGAAACCGACGGTAAACTGGAAGGTGATCGTAGCGTTGTTCGTTCTCAGCAGACTAATCTGGGTCACCTACTGGGTGAAGCATACCGTACCTACAATTTAGTGAATGCTGACTTTGGCGTTATGAACTCTGGTGGCGTACGCGACTCTATTCAGGCGGGTGACATTACGTACCGTGATGTACTTACAGTGCAACCATTTGGTAACTTCGTCACTAAAGCGACCATGACAGGTCAGGAAGTACAAGACTACCTAGACGTCGTTGCAACTAAGTCCGCTGGTTCTGGTGCTTATGCTCAACTAGATAACATTACTCTGGATGTCGATTGTGATGCTGGCTCGGTATCGATCACTGACATCAATGGCAAAGGCTTTGCCTTAGACGCGACTTACACCTTCTCTGTTATCAGCTTCAGTGCAGCAGGCGGTGATGACTACCCTGTGATTAACGTTGAGTCGACTCAAATGACGGATGCATCCGTGCTACGCGAGTTCTTCGTAAATAACCCACAAATCTCTGCGGCTGATTACGAAAAGGGCTTGGGTAATATCCAATACTTTAGCAACAGTCAGTCTGTGACAGGCTGCCCAGCAACAAGTAGCTAATTATCTAATTTCATAAGGTATTAGTAAGAAACTCGCCGTTATTTGAGGCCATCGTTTCTTGTAAAAAGACCGGAGCTATTTTTGCTTCGGTTTTTTTATTTTCCGTAAATTGCTGAAAATTATCCACCTTCACAAACTGTTCAAAAATTGTTCACTTGTGTTGTTGACGCCCCTGTGCAGGGCTTCTATGTTTGATAAGGTCTTTCGAATATACAGACTCGTTAATTAACTTTTCCGAACATTTTGAACGGTGTTGAGAGCGACTGTGTGAAAGATGCGAATGGCGTCGCAAACACTGCTCTCAAACAATTTGTCTCCGGACTCCAAACTAAGGTGACTCGCCTCAACGCGCGCACCAATGAGCAGCGCTCTGTACGCCAACATTTATCAAATGCTGCCATCAAGTTCTGGAGGTCAAAAATGAAACGAGCAAGCAGTAGCTACAGACTCCAAATGATAAAAGACGTGGTTACACGTAGAGAGCGAGAAGCATGTACTGATCCTATGGCGAAGTACATCCATCAACTCATGGATGAACGCCCAACAAGAAAATTAGATGTTGAACTCAACCATCGATTTTCAGGAAACCACTTCGACGAACAAGCAGGAGGCTGGATTAGCGATACTTGGTCAATGAAATGACGCCAAACGCCTATTCTATCGGATATGAAATGGATAGGAGATTCCCGGCTCACAAGCAGTAACACAGAGCCGGGAAAAATAAAATTACTCAATTTAAAATAAGTCTTGTTGTGGTGAGTTGTCTTCTTCAGGCTGATCTGTTTTCACCTTCCCCGCTAACATTTTTCTTCTATATCTCTGCCGGCAAAGCTTAATCACGTAAAGCTGCTGCGCAGGCGTATATTTTTGCCAGTTAAATCGCTCTTCTCTGTTACGCATACATCCTTTGCAATACCCTTTTTCATCGGCGCTACATATGCCAACGCAAGGACTAGGGACTGTAAAAAACTCCAATTGCTCCATGCTAAAACCGTTCTTTAGTTAGTTTCAAAAGCGACAAGACATCATCGTGACGCAACAACGAAATTTGCGATAAACTTTGTTATGTCATAACCATACGAAACTATTACCGTATGCTGACAAAAACAGTGTTTTATTACTTATACTTATTCTCGTTTTTTATAACGGAGTCTATTCAATGAAGCTTAGTCTAAAAACGTTAGTTGCTGCAATCTCCCTACCTGTTCTCATGACTGCATGTGCAAGCAACGGTGATAATGTGAAAGAAATTACGGCTCAAGACTTACAGCACCACAATTGGGAGCTGGTCCAAATCGATGGCAAAAACATCGAGCTTACCGAACATCAACAAGCGCCTCGCCTGGAAATTGGTGAGAACCTTACCGCAAACGGCAACGCTGGCTGTAACAGTTTTTTTGGTCAAGCTGAACTAAAGGATAACCAATTACGCATTGATAAGATGGGCATGACCATGAGAATGTGTATCGGTGACCTGATGAGCATCGAAAAAGCCATGTCAGCAACACTGACTGAGTGGAGCGACATCACGCTAACGAAAGATGGGCTGGTTCTCAAAAGCGCAGAACACGAGCTGACATTCAAACTACGTGACTGGGTGAATTAATCCATTAATAAGTACGTAGATACGTTCATATTTAGAAAACTCAAAGCAGCCAGTTGGCTGCTTTTTTGTTTATTGTCGCCATTACATGCCTTGTTACAAACTATTCTGTCATTTGGTGGACAAAAATCTTACTACTCTGAAAGAATTCACCTCACCTTCCGGTCAAACCTCACTTGAAGCAATAAAACACAAATAACCAAGTTGTGTACTGCAAAACAAAACGCGCATTGATAGTAATTCTATGAATCAATTAGTAAATCCCAAAAGGTTTCACGTTGATAATAACAATAGATAGCTTACTATCCATGTAACAGATTGAATTTCATCAGCCTTATCGGCCACTCATAGATTGAGAACAAACAGACATAGCGTGGAAAACGTATGAACAAGCTACTTAGCACCATCGGTATTTTAGCCACTACTCTCGCGACCAACACTTTTGCTCAAGACTGGCAATCGATCGAACAACAAGCTGATGGAGAAACCGTCTACTTTCATGCCTGGGGAGGCAGCCAGGAAATCAACCGCTACATTCAGTGGGCAGGTCAAGAGCTTAAAACGCGCTATAACGTGACGCTCAACCACGTCAAAGTCACCGATATTTCTGAAACGACTACTCGCCTCATTGCCGAAAAAGCAGCAGGGAAAAACACCGGAGGTAGTGTCGATATGGTTTGGATCAACGGTGAAAACTTCAAATCGATGAAAGATAACCAGCTTCTGTTTGGTCCGTTTGTCGACGGTTTACCAAATTGGCAATACGTAGATAAAACGCTACCTGTTGATGTGGACTTCTCTGAACCAACTGGCGGGCTTGAAGCACCATGGGGGGTGGGGCAGCTGGTTTTCATCTATGACGAAAAGAACCTCCACAACCCACCTCACTCATTTTCAGAAATGTTTAGCTACGCTAAAGCGTTTCCAAATCGCCTGACTTACCCTCGCCCACCGGAATTTCACGGTACAAGCTTCATCAAAGCCTTATTAATTGAACTTACCGAGAATGACCCTGCCCTTAAGAAAGCGGTAACACCAGAGTCGTTTGAGCGAGTGACACAACCTCTTTGGAATTACTTAGATGAGTTCCATAAAGTCGCATGGCGCGGTGGTAAACAGTTCCCGGCAGGTACCGCAGAAACGCTACAATTGCTTGATGACGGACAAATTGATTTAGCCATAACATTTAACCCCAACGCGGTGTTCTCTGCGCAGTCGAGCGGAACCCTTGCTGAGACCACCAAAGCATACGCTATGGACGCAGGCGCTCTTTCTAATATCCACTTCCTTGCGATTCCCTGGAACGCAAACGCCAGTGCAGGAGCACAAGTTGCTATAAACTTCTTACTAAGCCCAGAGGCACAATCTCGCAAAGGTGATATCAATATCTGGGGGGACCCATCTGTGTTAAGTAGTCAATATCTGACTGGGACGGCAAAGAATACTCAACAGTTTAAGTCTATCGACGAGCCGCACCCAAGCTGGCAAAACGCTCTAGAGAAAGAGTGGTTAAAACGTTACGGGAATTAGTACAAGCAAATGTTAAGAGCGCTGTATTTAGTTACTACCGCAGTTTGTATACTGCCAACCATCCCAGGGTTACTTGGGGTGGTGCTCTCTGCGCTCGGTTATGTACCACCTGTAGGCCTCAACCAGTTCTCGTTGAACGGTTTTTATGCTGTATTGGGCTGGGAAGGGGTGTGGACCTCTATCGGATTGACCGTTTATTCTGCGATTGTTAGTAGCTACTTGGCTTGCCTGTTAACCTTCGCAATCGTGCAATCCGCTTGGCGTACCAAGTTCTGGCGTAAAATTGAAGTTTGTCTTTCCCCTTTACTTGCTATGCCTCATGTCGCCTTTGCCATCGGATTTGCTTTTTTATTTGCTCCTACCGGCATGGGCGTTCGCCTAGCCAGCCAACTTTTTGGTTATGACCCCAGCACACAAACCGTGAATGACTTGGCGCTGCTGATTAAAGACCCAAACGCACTCGGGTTAATCACTTTGCTGGCTATTAAAGAGACCCCTTTCCTACTGCTGATGAGCATTCCGATTTTACAGCAGCTCAAGGTTGGAAAAATTGAAAAGATCAGCCATTCAATGGGGTACAGTTCGGCTCAAACTTGGTGGAAAGTTATATTCCCACAATGGTTGGCGAAACTGCGTTTTCCTATGCTAGCCGTCGTGGCTTATAGCTTATCGGTTGTTGATGTCGCGCTTATCATAGGCCCGACTAACCCACCGACTTTTGCAGTATTGGTATGGCAGTGGTTTAGCGATCCTGACCTCTCGCTATTACCCAGAGCTGCTGCAGGTGCAGTGATACTATTTTTCATTGCTTCTCTATTAATTGGCTTTGCTCGCCTTGTAGAATGGGCGGTTACTAAAGGCTTTAAACGTTGGCAATACTCTGGTCGAAGCGGAATTCCTCTGCCAGGAAAAACCCTCTTCTCCATCATTACATGTCTTGCTCTTTTAATGGTGCCATTAATGGTACTGTGGAGTTTTGCGCAGCGATGGCGATTCCCAGACCTACTACCCAGCCGTTACAGTTTGCGCTTTTGGGAATACGAATGGCACAGCATACTAGGCACTATCGAGCAAAGTACGATGATCGCAATGATTAGTGCCTCCATTGCTCTAATTTTGGCTTTGGTTGCTCACGAATATCGCCTGCGCTATCGCTGGAAAATTCCGAGCTACATCATCGCTGTACCCATGCTGATCCCTCAGTTGTCGATATTATTCGGTATGCAGGTCGTGACCCTTTACCTCAACAGCAACGCATACTTGTTCTGGGTCTGCTGGGCGCACGTATTCTTTGCATTCCCATTTGTTTATTTATCGCTGGACGGTCCTTGGCGCAGCTTCGATAGCGGTTTGACGCGTGTTGCATTGAGCTTAGGAAAATCGCCACTGCAAGCTTGGCTGAAAGTAAAACTGCCGATTCTGTTACCTGCAATTGCATTTGCCTGGGCCGTTGGTATTAGTGTTAGCTTGGCTCAATACCTCCCAACACTTGTCCTTGGTGCAGGCCGTATCAGTACGATAACCACTGAAGCGGTTGCTCTCTCTAGTGGCTTCGATCGCCGCGTTACCGCAATTTACGCGATTTGCCAGGCACTACTGCCTCTCATATTTTTCTCTTTTGCGATCTTACTTAGCCGTATAAACAGCAAGTATCGCAGGCTGTCTATTAAAGGTTTACTAACCAATGAGTCTTTGTCTCAAAAACCTCGCCATCCGTAAGACAAATGGCGACACACTTTTCTCTGCGTTTAATATCAACATAGAGAACGGCGAAATTGTTACTCTCATGGGACCTAGCGGGTGCGGCAAATCGACCTTGTTAGATGCCATTGCCGGACATCTAAACGGTGAATTCAATTATTCAGGCTCCATAACACTAGATGATATAGCTCTGGATAACTTACCTGCACATAAACGTAAGGTCGGGATTCTGTTTCAAGATGATATGCTCTTCCCTCACCTGACGGTTTGGGAAAATCTTGCTTTTGCGTTACCAGATTCTGTTAAAGGTGCCGAGAGGAAAGAACGTGCAATGCTGGCATTGAAAAATATTTCGTTAACCAAAGTGGCGAACTCCTTTCCTGACCAGATTTCGGGAGGCCAGCGCGCCCGTATTGCGCTGACTCGAATGCTGCTTGCCGAGCCCAAAGCCGCACTCTTAGATGAACCCTACAGCAAATTAGATAAATACCTGCGTGTCCAATTTCGAAACTGGGTGGTAGAACAGCTTCAACGGGCAGATATCCCTACTTTAATGGTCACTCATGATAAAGATGACATTCCAGAAGGCAGTCGCTGTATAAACTGGCCGTGGGAGACGGAGCATGCTTGATCGCTTTAGTATCAAAGCCATCCGATGGCCTCTCTCTCAAAGTGCAAAATTCGCCGCGAAACTCGGAATCACAGCGAACCAAACCACATTATTTGGCTTTGTTCTTGGCTGCTGCGCTCTGCCTGCCTTAATCACCGAGCACTATTTTATTGCATTGATACTTATCGTGTTAAATAGATTTTGTGACGGATTAGATGGTGCATTGGCAAGAATTCAGGGCATTACTGATGCAGGCGGCTTCCTCGATATCAGCCTAGATTTCCTTTTTTATTCATTGATTCCATTTGGTTTTGTTCTTGCCAATCCAGAACAAAACGCCGTTGCTGGTGCTTTTTTGATTTTTTCATTTGTTGGAACAGGAAGTAGCTTTTTAGCCTTCGCCATAATGGCCAGCAAACAAGGTATTGAGAATCCCGTGTATCAACACAAATCGCTTTACTATATGAGTGGCTTAACTGAGGGTACCGAAACAATTGGAGCTTTTGTTGCGTTTTGTGTTTTTCCCCAACATTTCGCCACGATAGCTTATGTGTTTGGTGCCGCCTGTTGGTTTACCACCTTCACACGCATCTATTCCGGTTTTCATACTCTCAAAACCAAGTAGATTAGCCTTGAAAAATCAAAGCATTTCTCAGGAAAATTTCGTTAAGTCGCTGTTTTGTAGAATATCTCAGCAGAGACTAAAACGTAGTTCTATACTCTTTGGGTATCGAAACCATTTGGAGGTTATATGAAAAATTATGTCAAGCTAGGCATGTTGCTCGCATTTTCCGTAATCACACTAGGAGGGTGTACTTCTCCTAACCCATACGGCGACGCATACGGCTCCGCAGACACTCGTAAAGTTCAACAGGTTTACTACGGAACCGTGGAAAAAGTTGAGCCAGTTACGATTGATGCCTCCACTCAGGCCAACACTATCGGTACAGTCGCCGGTGCAGCTGTGGGTGGTATATTAGGCTCCAAAGTTGGTGGTGGTTCAGGCTCTACCATAGCGGCAATTGGTGGCGGTCTGTTAGGTGGATATGCGGGTAGTAAAACCGCCGAGGCAACCGCTAAACGAAATGGTGTCAACCTGACAATTCGTCTGGAAGACGGTAAGATCATCTCTATCGTTCAAGAAGCCAACCCGAATATGATTTTCCAACCAGGCCAAGCGGTTCAAATCAACATGTATGGTAGCGAAGCAAGGGTTGTTCCCCGCTAATCTGAGCAAACTTTGGATAGTCGTTTCTTTCGCCTTAACAGCGAGAATTCAAAATCTGCGCAAGTAAAAGCAATTTATCGCGTTTGCTTGCGCGTTTCTTTTGCCATCAAAATTGATCGTAGTCAATGGAACATCAATCTCCCTCCGTTTTCGATGTATAAATGACATCAGATTGCTAACATCGACGAATTCATCATGTTTCTGGGCTTGTTATGTCGCCGACCGTCGATCACGTTTTACTTAATATCGCACTAAACCTCAGCTCTAATCGTTCCCACGAACAGCAGTATCAAAGCCTCATTGACGGATTTGCACAGGTTTTTCCCTGTGATGCGACCTGCTTGTTTATCTTTGACGAAGATGGCTTCCTCACACCCGTAGCCGTGAGAGGACTATCTAACTCGGTGCTGGGGCGTCGCTACTTTCCCAAAGCTCATCCACGGCTGGATGCCATAATTCAAAGCCGGGAGCCAGTTCGATTCGATGCGCACTGTCCACTACCCGATCCTTTTGACGGCACTCTACTAACTGCAGATCAGTGTATTGATGTCCATGATTGTATGGGCTTTAGCTTATATGTCGAAGGGCAGCTTGTTGGTGCCCTAACGATGGATGCGCTCGCAGTGGGAGCGTTTGATCATATAGATCCAGTTGCTATCGAAACTTTTGCTGCACTGACGGCCGCAACGCTACGTAATATCGCTCAGCTCAAAGCACTAAAAGCGCAAAACCAAAAGCAGAAAAGCGTGACTCAAACCCTTATCCAGCAAGCTCGCTCACAACATGGTGAGATGGTTGGATTAAGCCCGCAAATCAATCAGCTACGAAACAACATCGCGACCGTCGCACAATCGGATTATGCCGTATTGATTACGGGTGAAACAGGTACAGGTAAAGAGTTAGTGGCACACGCTGTCCACGCCCAATCGCATCGCAGTGATAAACCGATGATTTACGTCAACTGTGCAGCGCTGCCAGAAGGTCTCGCAGAGAGTGAGCTATTCGGTCACGTAAAAGGCGCCTTTACTGGCGCAAACAGCCACCGCGCTGGTAAGTTTGAACTCGCAGACGGAGGCACAATTTTCCTTGATGAAGTGGGCGAACTGCCATTGATTTTGCAGGCAAAACTGCTTCGTGTTATCCAACAAGGCGAGCTACAACGCGTCGGTAGCGACCAGCATTTAATGGTTAACGTACGCATAATTGCAGCGACTAACCGACAGCTAGAAAAAGAGGTGGAGACGGGAACATTCCGCGCCGATCTCTTCCACCGTTTAAATGTATTCCCAATCCAAGTGCCACCGCTGCGAACCCGTGAGGGTGATATTCCGGTACTCGCTGGTTATTTGCTGGAGAAAGTACGTCAGCAATTCAATGCGCCCAATCTGCACGTTCACCCTAAGGTGTTGGCACAACTTGAATCGTCACCTTGGTACGGAAACGTTCGCGAACTTGAGCACACATTGACCCGCGCCGCTTTACACGCCATCCAGCAGGGGGCAAGCACCATCATGCTGAGTCACTTTGACACTTCTCTCGCCTTAGATGATGTAAAAAACACATCAAACTATCTACCAAAAGAGAGTCAGCCAATGCGTGAGCTGGTTGAAAGCTATCAACGTGATTTAATTGAACATGCACTGAGCCAAACTGGTGGAGTATGGGCAAAAGCGGCGGAGTTTTTACAAATGGATCGCGGAAATTTATATCGGATGGGTAAAAAACTCGGGATCAATAATTAATCAGCCTGAACAATATGATGTAATTAAGACATCACACTCGTTGTCTGAATTACATCATCATCATCAGCAACAAACTAAAAAACCATTTATTTTCAATAAGATAAATATTGGCACGCATTCTGCTCTAGTGGTCAACATCACGACTATTAAAACAATCACTGGAGAACCCAATATGTTCTGTATTCAATGCGAACAGACAATTCAAACCCCTGCCGTTACAGGTTGTTCTTTTTCACAAGGTATGTGTGGCAAAACATCTGAAGTATCTGACCTGCAAGACGTGTTGGTTTATACACTGCAAGGGGTTTCTTTTTGGGCATCAAAAGCACTTGATTTCAACATCATTAACGATGATATCAATCAATGGGCTCCAAAAGCTTTCTTCTCTACCCTGACTAACGTTAACTTCGACCCAGAGCGTATCCTCGAACTCACTTCTCAAGCTGCGGCCTACAAAGCGCTGCTAAAAGAACAAGTGACGACTGCAGCAACATTGTCAGACACCGATGTAACGAATATTCCTGATGTCGCAAACTTTGAGCTGCCAGAAAATGCAGAAGCGATCTTGGCTTTTGCTCCTCAAGTCGCCGTTAACCGCGGTAAAGACCAAGTACATGAAGACGTAATTGGATTGCGTCTGCTTTGTCTTTACGGCCTAAAAGGCGCTGCGGCTTACATGGAACACGCGCGCGTCCTGGAGCAAACCAACAACGACATCTATGCGGAATACCACGAAATCATGGCGTGGTTAGGTACGGATCCAGAAGATCTTGGTGAGCTGCTTGATTGTTCAATGCGCATCGGTCTGATGAACTACAAAGTCATGGAGATGCTGGACCAAGGTGAAACCTCTACATTTGGTCACCCAGAACCAACCACCGTTAACGTTAAGCCAGTAAAAGGCAAATGTATTCTGGTTTCAGGCCACGACTTACATGACCTAGAGAAAATCCTGCAACAAACCGAAGGCAAAGGCATCAACGTATACACCAATGGTGAAATGCTGCCTGCACATGGCTACCCTGAACTGAAGAAATACCCTCACCTGGTGGGCAACTACGGCAGCGCATGGCAAAACCAGCAGAAAGAATTCGCCAACTTCCCAGGCGCGATTGTGATGACATCAAACTGCCTATTGAACCCAAATGTTGGCCAATACGCAGACCGTCTATTCACACGTAGCATCGTTGGCTGGCCGGGCGTAGCTCACCTAGAAGGCGATGACTTCAGCCAAGTAATTGAATGCGCACTGGCGCAAGAAGGTTTCAAACACGATGAAATCGAGCACCACATCACAGTTGGGTTTGGTCGCAACGCATTGATGAACGCAGCACCTGCTGTCATCGACCAAGTGAAGCAAGGCAACATCAAACACTTCTTCCTCGTTGGTGGTTGTGATGGTGACAAGGCTGAGCGTAGCTACTACACCGACTTCACGGCTGAAGCACCAGAAGACACACTCATCCTGACGCTAGCTTGTGGTAAGTTCCGATTTAACAAAAACACCTTCGGCGATATCAACGGCATCCCTCGCCTTTTGGATGTGGGTCAATGTAACGATGCTTACTCTGCTATCCAGCTTGCGCTTGCACTGGCGCAGGAGTTCGACTGCGGCATCAATGAACTGCCACTGACCCTTGTGCTTTCTTGGTTCGAGCAAAAAGCAATCGTAATTTTGCTAACCCTGTTCGCTCTGGGCGTGAAAGGTATCTACACAGGCCCTACTGCGCCTGCATTCCTGACGCCAAACCTGATTGCAATCATCCAAGAAAAATTCGATATGCGCAGCATTGGCAACGTTCAGGATGACCTAAAAGCGATCCTGGCCGCTTAATTCCACGTCTCTCAATCCGCCTCCTTGCTACGGGGGCGATTTCACAATAATCCAAAGAGAATACTATGTTTTTTGAATGGCAAGGCAACCAACCTGTCACGCTCCTCTGTGTCGACAAATACTTTGAAACACCTGATACAGTGAGTCTAAAACTGGCAGATTTATCAGAGTCACTTCTATTCGAATTTAAAGCAGGTCAGTTCATTAACCTTGGTATCGAAATTGATGGAAAGGTGGAGTTTCGTGCGTATTCCCTTAGCTCATTATCAGGCGATGATTGCCTTCAACTCACCATTAAACGTGTTGATAGCGGTAAGGTTTCGAACTTCATTATCGATAAATTATTGATAGGTGATACGGTACAAGCTCTGCCGCCAACAGGTGAGTTTAACTGCATTGACTATCCGCCTGTTGAGCACCAAGGACAAAAGAAAGCGCTCCTCATCAGTGCCGGTTGCGGTATTACGCCGGTATTCGCGATGGCGAAGCATTTGCTGAATGCGGAAGAGAGTGTCGATATTGAGTTCTTGCACATAGCCCGATCTCAACAAGAAACGATCTACCTGGATTTACTGGAAACCTATCAAGCCGTTTATCCCGACTTTCACTTAAAGTTACTATTAAAACATCAAGGCGATAGCTTATATCCAGAAGGTCGTTTAAACGCCGACTGGTTAGAGAAACTCGTCCCGGATTTTAACCAACGCACAGTCTATCTTTGTGGTCCGAATCAGTTTATGCAAGATGTACGAAGCTACTTGATAGAACTTGGATTCGATTTGGCCAACTTCTATCAAGAAAGTTTTACACCTGCAGAAAATCAAACGTTGGAAGTATCTGATGAAACCACCAGCGTCTCCGTTCCAGATTTTGCTCAAACGATTGATGCCAAAAAAGGTCAGGTTTTAGCTGACGTGCTCGAAAGCGCTGGTTTGCCTCTCATAGTGGCATGTCGCAGCGGTATTTGTGGTTCTTGTAAGTGTAAGGTGCGTAAAGGCAATGTGTCGTCTAACAGCCAAGAAACTCTGACCCCTGAAGAAGTGGAACAAGGCTATGTGCTGGCATGCTCTTCCACGATCGACTCCGATCTTGAAGTGCAGATTGGTTAACAATCGTCAGCCCTGCAAATAGTAAAAAGCGCCAATTGAGGGCGCTTTTATATTTGAATCGCAGCTTCATGAAGAAGATTTTCTGCACAATCGCTCTTTCCTTTCAGAAACCTTATTCAGAGCTCAACAAGACTAGCTAAATAACAGCACTTTTAATGCAGCTTCGCTGTCCACATCCGTAAACTCTGGCGGGTTATCCAAACGTTCACGGAAAGTAAGCTCCGACGCTTCTTCTTTCATGCTTTCTATCAGAAAATCACTGGTCACTGATGGAGAGTTCACACATGCCAATACCTGACCACCGTCAGCCAACAAATCTGGTAAGCGACGCAGGATCTTTTTATAGTCTTTGGTCAGAGCAAAGCTGCCTTTCTGGAACGATGGCGGGTCAATGATGATCAAATCGTACTGACCGGACTTCTTAATCTTGCCCCAGGACTTAAAAATGTCGTGCCCCATAAAGCTCACTTGGTTCATGTTGTGTCCATTCAGCTTATGGTTTTCACGTCCTTTCGACAGTGATGCTTTCGCCATATCCACGTTAACAACTTTATCTGCACCGCCAGCAATAGCCGCAACTGAGAATCCACACGTGTAAGCAAACAAGTTAAGTACATTTTTATGCTTAGCATTTTCACGTACCCAGTCACGACCGTAGCGCATGTCCAGGAACAGCCCAAAGTTTTGATTCCGACCAATATCCAACTGGTACTTCAAGCCGCTCTCTTCCACAACCGGACGTGCGTCTAGCTCACCAATTAATACTTCTGAAGGCGCACCATCTGCGTAACGGTGCTGAAGAACCATAGTGCAACCTTGTTTGTCTAACCAACATTGTGATTCGGCCAGCGCTTTCAGACCGTTTTTTAAGTCAGCAAGGAATGCGTCATCCACTTCTTTAAATAAGTTAATGATCAACTGACCTTGTAACCAGTCACATGTGATTTGTTCCAAGCCTTCAAAACGACGACCACGGCCGTGAAACAGTCGACGAATTTCATTTGGAGCTTGTGCGAGCTCGGTTTCTAGATGCTGAAAAAACAGCGGGAGTTGTGATGCTTGCATCGAATTCTCTTATCTATTTTTTAATCTTTTATTTGATGGTTGGCCAGTTTAAATCCCAAGGGCTTAGCCAGGTATCAATACCCTGTGAAACAATTTCAGAATGCCACTTACTGCCGAGTTCTGGGTAGTCACGCGGATCGCAAACGAAACGAAACAGTTCATTTTGATAAGCAAAGCATAGGGAAAACGCGTGCAGATAACCGCGATCGGCATCATTGCCCGAATTGTAAATGGGATCGCCAACAATACCGGAACCAACTGATTTTAACGCCACTCGAATTTGGTGTGTTTTACCAGTATGCGGCTTACATAGAAACAGGCGCTCGCCCGGTTCCGCGGTAAGGGAGAAAAACTGCGTTACAGCCGGGTTTTCTTTGCTGTTAACGAGCTTCCATGAAGAACGACGTGAACGCTCCATATCACCAATGACCAAACCCTGTTTCTTTTTAGGCTTTTTTGAGCCAATAGCCAGATAGAACTTTTCAACCTGGCGATTAGCAAACGCTTGAGACAACGAACTCGCCGCTTTGGCGTTTCGTCCGAGGAGCAGAATACCAGACGTCATTTTATCAAGTCGATGAACAAGATAAAGCTGATCATCCCCACTTACTTTAGCTACTTCTTGCAGCAGCATAGTGTCGCCATCGTCTTTGTGTACAGAGACGTTGGGATGTTTATTGATGACCAAAAAATCTGGATGGGTATGTAGAATATTGAACATAAAAAAACTGGCTCCACGTTTGGAGCCAGAAGTATACCGATTCTGATTGATTAGGCGAGCTTAAACTGACCCGCCAAGGTTGTAATCGTTTATAGCTTCTTCGAGAAGATACCCGCGATCAAAATGGTTGCGATACCAATTAGCATAATCTCACCCTTGCCGCTGTCGAAACCTGATTTGATTCCCATGAAAGCAACAATAGCGATTGCAAAAGGAATAACGTATTTAATCAGGTTGTACCATAGACCAAACATTGGGAAAGACACTGTACCATCGTTGGTGATCTCTTTCTCAAGGTCAGCGCGGTTAAGGCGCCAGCCGGCAAAGATACACAGTAACATACCGCCAACAGCCATGAAGATTTTGTCCGTCAGCAGATCGAAGATATCGAATGCGCCTGTATCAAACAGTGTTGGTCCCATACCGCCTAAAGACAGAGATGCGAATACACACAGTGTTGCCATCGCAGCGCTAGAGGAAAGAACCGCCGTCGAGCGCTTCATGCCTTTTTCGTCGATCAGGTAAGAAACGACCACTTCAAGCAACGATACTGATGAAGTTAACGCTGCTGCAGTCAGACCGACAAAGAACATAAGAGCCAATGCAAAACCAACTAGGCCACCCATTTCAGCAAACAGTTGTGGAACCACAACGAATACCAATCCAGGACCTGCCGCAGGCTCCATACCAAACGCGAACATTGCAGGGAACATCGCGATACCAGCAAGGATAGCCACGCCCGTATCCATCGCGGTAATAATAGCTGTGGTTTGAACAATATTTTCTTTCTTCTTCAGGTAAGAGCCATAGGTGAGCATACAGCCCATACCTAAACTCAATGAGAAGAACGCCTGACCTAGTGCCGCAAGCACAACGCCACTATTAACCTCAGAAAAGTCTGGCATGAACAAGAACTCTAGACCTGCCATTGAGCCCGGGAGCGTCAAACCTTTAACTGAAACGATAATCAAAATAAGGAATAGCAGCGGCATTAGAATTTTACCCGCCTTCTCAATACCACCAGAAATACCCTTCATTACAATGAAGATATTTAGGAATAAGTATGCAGCCATCCAGAACAACGGCTGAATCGGGTCAGAAATGAAGCCCCCAAAGCTATCACCGATTACTTCTGGCGCACTTAACAGTCCCCCACCTACTTTAAAGATGTAGGCCAAAGCCCACCCACCGACGACCGGGTAGAAGCCCATGATCAACAGACCACTTAGCACACCCATTACGCCAGTAAATGTCCAGCGACGATCAGCTGATTTGAAAGCTCCTACCGCTGCACGACCAGTATGACGGCCGACGGCAAACTCAGTAAGCATGACGCTAAAGCCGATAAAAATAACAAAGACAAGGTAGATAGCAACGAACGCGCCACCGCCACCTTCTCCTGCCGTGTAAGGGAATTTCCATATATTACCTAAACCAACAGCGGAACCCGCTGCAGCCATTATGAAGCCCAGTTTAGACCCCCACGTATCACGTGGTGCTGTAGTAGTTGTAGCCACGCTTTTTCTCCAAAAATTAAAGTGTGTTGTGTTTGCATACAAATAGGCGCCCAAAATGTGTGTGTAAATTACGTTATACACTTATAAAATTTTTGTTAGACACTCTATATGTAGCCAGTAAACCAGTTCCTCATTAAAATTAAAACCCTCAAGAAGTATATTTATCGCACAATTTCGACAATCAAAATGTTAAATGCTGACTTTTTGTTCAAAGATTAAAGATTAACCTTGCATTTCTTACAACCATGACAGAATCACCTGTTATGAAATCCATCCCTCATATAAGATCGACCTTAATTCTTAATAGGAAAGCTATTTCCCCAACACACTTTTATGCCTAATATCCTAAATGGGCGTATTACTTTGAGCATATATGGATAAGTTCTATCACTTTCTTACTCTTGCAAGCATCGGACTGTATTGGTTTTTAGTCGCTGGTGTCACAATCCGTGTCGTTTTGCAGCGCCGAGCAGTAAGCGTGTCATTAGCCTGGCTGATGATCATTTATATTCTTCCCGTCGTTGGTGTCGCGTGCTATTTCCTCTTTGGCGAACTTAATCTGGGCAGAAAGCGAGCCGAGCGTGCTAAAGAGATGTTTACCCCCTTTGCTAACTGGTTCAGTCTGCTCAATGACTGTCATGCGCATATGCCTGAAACCATGGGCCGTCACATCTATCGCATTGATGAACTGTGTAACAATCGTCTTGGATTACCAGCGCTAAGCGGCAATACACTTTCATTACAGCAGCTACCAGATGAAATTTTGCATTCGATTATCGAAGACATCGAGAATGCACAAACCAGTATTCGCATGGTGTTCTACATTTGGCACCCGGGCGGCTTGGCAGATTCCGTAGCTTCGGCGCTTATTCGAGCATCTAAACGCGGAGTAAATGTAAAGCTCCTGCTTGACTCCGCTGGCAGCCCTCGCTTCTTCAGAAGTCCTTGGTGCAAAATGATGAAGGACGCTGGAGTCGAGGTGATACAAGCGTTAGAAGTGAAAATGTGGCGTATTTTCTTGCGCCGGTTAGATCTTCGACAACATCGAAAAATCATCGTCATTGATGATGAAATTGCCTATACCGGCTCCATGAACCTTGTCGACCCTGCTTACTTTAAGCAAAGCAGCGGTGTTGGCCAATGGATTGATATTATGGTGCGGATTACCGGACCAACGGTAAATGTATTAAGTGCTATTCACTGCTGGGACTGGGAAGTGGAGACCGGAGAACGTTACCTGCCTAAACTACCAGAATGCAAAATCGATGATGGCGCGTATCAACATCCTATACAGGTAGTTCCATCAGGGCCAGGTATGCCGGAGTACCTTATTTATCAGGTGTTGACTCTGGCTATCAATCAGGCGAATCGGTCCGTCAGAATTACTACCCCGTATTTCGTGCCAAACACTGATTTACTTGAAACATTGAAAATGACAGCTCAACGAGGCATCGACGTGGAGCTTATTATTCCACATAAAAATGACTCAATAATGGTTCAGTGGGCGTCACGTGCCTTTTATAGTGAGCTACTCAATGCTGGCGTGAAGATTTATGAATTCTATGGTGGCCTTTTGCATACCAAATCCGTTGTTATTGATGACCAATTTTGCCTGGTCGGCACGGTAAATATGGACATGCGCAGCTTGTGGCTGAACTTTGAAGTCACGCTCGCGGTTGATGATGAAGACTTCACCAAAGAAATGTCTTCTTTGCAAGATGGCTATATCAAACAGTCTTATCCTGTAGAGCAAAAAGTGTGGGAAGAGAGAAGCCTGTTTTCACGCTTCTTAGAGCGTGTTTTCTATCTGTTTAACCCACTGCTTTAGCGCACGCAGACTTAACGTTAACCACAGCTCCCGCCCCCGAAAATTGGTGCGGGATTTTCATGTATCCAATTCTCATTAAGCGTACATTTTCCAGGCAAACTTAATCTCGGCCCGTTGGGTATTCCCTACTGCTATTAGGTGTTCCAAGAGGTTATTTACCAATAGGTCAGTTTTCCCTTGCAAACACTAGGTAGTCCATGTTTTAAATAATGCAAATCGTTATGTTTAGACAGGGAATTTTTATGTCAGAGGGTAAAAAGACCAAGCTGATCACCGCAGGTCGCAATAAAAAGTGGACAAATGGTGTAGTGAACCCACCCGTTCAACGCGCTTCTACCATCGTATTTGAAACCGTAGCAGAAAAGAACAATGCGGCAATTAACCGTGCAAACAAAACGCTGTTTTACGGGCGTCGTGGTACCAATACACACTTTGCTTTTCAAGACGCCATGGTTGAGGTTGAAGGTGGCGCGGGGTGCGCTCTCTACCCTTGTGGTACCGCTGCGATTGCAAACACCATCCTGTCTTTGGTCGAGACAGGTGACCACATTCTAATGGTTGATACTTGTTACGAGCCAACTCGTGATTTCTGTGACAAAATCATGAAGAAAATGGGTGTAGAGACAACCTACTACGATCCAATTATCGGTGAAAACATCCGTGACTTGATTCAGCCAAATACCAAAGTACTTTTCCTTGAGTCACCGGGTTCTATTACCATGGAAGTGCAAGATGTTCCGACACTGGCGCGCATTGCACATGAACACGACATCATCGTAATTCTCGATAACACTTGGGGTGCAGGTGTTAACTTCTCTCCGTTTGAACACGGGGTCGATATCTCTGTCCAAGCCGCAACCAAATACATCGTGGGCCACTCAGACGTAATGTTGGGCACAGCGGTTGCTTCAGAGAAATACTGGGATCAATTACGCGAGCAAAGCTACCTAATGGGTCAGTGTGTTTCTCCTGACGATGTTTACCTTGCTCTACGCGGCCTTCGTACGTTAGATGTTCGTCTTCGCCAACATGCAGAAAGCAGCTTGAAAGTGGCAAAATGGTTAGAGACTCGACCAGAAGTCGACCATGTACGCCATCCAGCATTAGAAACTTGCCCTGGTCATGAGTTCTTCAAACGTGATTTTACTGGCGGGAATGGTCTGTTCTCTTTCGTGCTAAAAACATCATGTCCAAAAGCGACGACTGCGTTACTTGATGGAATGAAACACTTCAGCATGGGTTACTCTTGGGGTGGTTTTGAAAGTCTGATCCTTGCAAATGAGCCAAAAAGCTTTAATAGCTTGCGCACGGTCTCACATCCACATTTTGAAGGTACTCTGATTCGCCTTCACATTGGCTTGGAAGACGTGGAAGATTTAATCGCAGACTTAGAAGCTGGCTTGGCAAGATACAACGCTCTGGTTCTAGAGGAAGCAGTTTCACTGTAGAAATAGTAATACTCAATAGTTAACGATTCTATAAGTTGAAAGTGAACTATTTTCTCTCACCCGCGTCATTCCAGCGAGCCTTAGCGAGACTAGGAATCTAATATCAACGTGCTGAGAAGCTGCAGAAATTACTCTAGCTGCAATGAACTCGGATAGTAGATTCTGAATCACACTCGTCCCTCGCGGTTCAGAATGACAAGGTGGATTGAATGCGCCGCTCGTGGCGCATTCAACATATTCACTTAACAACTATGATTTAGTCAGCCAGCTCCGTTTTATAAGGACATCCTACTATGTGGTCATCCACCATACCGACCGCTTGCATAAACGCATAACAAATCGTTTCTCCTACAAACTTAAAGCCTTTCTTCTTCAAAAACTTACTCATTGCTTTAGATTGCTCAGTAGAAGCAGGTACTTCGCTCATAGCCTGCCAGTGGTTAATAACAGGTTTCCCATCGACAAACTGCCATAAGGCATCTGACAAACTTCCGTACTCATCAATTAACTGCTTAGCTGCTTTAGCATTGCTGAATACCGAATTGATTTTTCCACGATGTTTTACCACATCGTAATTCTCTACAATATATTCGGTACGTGACTCGTCTCTTTGCATCAGAGCGCCCAAATCATAGTTTTCAAACGCTTCTCTGTACCCTTCACGCTTTTTGAGTATAGTAATCCAGCTCAGCCCTGCCTGTGCACCTTCAAGTGTTAAGAATTCAAATAATATTGTGTCGTCATACACGGGGATGCCCCACTCCGCATCGTGATACTCACGCTCTAAAGGGTGGTTCATCGCCCATGCGCAACTTTTTTGTTCGGTCATTACTAATCCTTATAAAAACGCCCCTGACTCACCAGCCAGAGGCGTTAACGATTTTTGTTAATTCTATTTTGGTACAGCTACTTTGTGGAATAGACGATACAACACTGGCACCACGATCAACGTTAAGACAGTAGCAAAACCCAGACCAAACATAATAGTAACGGCCATCGGTTTGAAGAAAATATCCGGTAGTAACGGAATCAAACCAAGAATAGTAGTGATTGCCGCCATACATACGGGACGTACGCGGCTCACCGCCGCGTCGACAACAGCAACGTAGGGTTCTTTACCTGACTTCATCTCAAGTTCGATTTGATCGAGTAAAACAATACCGTTTTTCAACACCATACCCGACAAACTTAAGAAACCAAGTAATGCCATAAAACCAAATGGTGTGTTCAGTGCCAACAAACCCGTTGTAACCCCGATCAATGCCAAAGGTACGGTGAGCCAAACAATCAATGGTTCTTTAATCGAATTGAACAGGAACACCGTAATCAGGAACATAAACAGGTAGCCCATTGGCATAGTGGTAAACAACGACGCTTGTGCATCGCCGGAAGACTCATATTCACCTCCCCATTCCAACGAATAACCTGATGGCATTTCTATTGCTTCGATTTGTGGCTGCAAACGCTTTTGCAACGTTGATGCGGTTTCTTCACCCAATATATCTGGGTCAGCCATGACAGTTAGTATACGTTTGCGGTTTTTACGCACGATGATCGGGTCTTCCCAACGCATGTCGTAGCCCATTGTAACTTGTTGAAGAGGAATAAATTCGTTTTTAGCCGGGCTCCAAATCTTCATCCCCTCGATGTTGCGAATATCAATACGCTCGTCTTCAGGCAAACGTGCGACAATTGGCATCAAGGTGGTACCATCTCGATAGAGGCCTATCGTCATACCCGAAAATGACATCGATAAGAAGTCATCTACATCTGACTTAGTGATACCGTAACGACGTGCCTGGCTCTCATTAAACTGAGGCTCAAGAACCTGAGTACGTTCCCGCCAGTCATGACGAATGTTCGTCGCTCCTGGGTCTGCGTACATAATATCCATCACTTGAGCTGCTAACGTGCGCAATACGGTCGGGTCAGAGCCAATAAGACGCGCTTCAATCTTCGCACCGCCGCCCGGGCCTAACTCAATCTGTTTCAGCTTATAGTTAATTTCTGGATAATTAGCTTTTAAATGTGCTCGAAAACGTTCCATCAGCGGAGCAAGCGCTTCATAGTTATCCATGCGAGTGATTATCTCACCGTACGCTGCATAACTTTTCTCCGGAGCGTAAGTCAGCATAAAGCGTTGTAAGCCTTTACCCGCTGTCGTGGTGATATGCTCAACGTATTCTTGTTGAGACAACCAGCTCTCCAGTTCATTTAATTTATCGTTTGTTGCCCTAATATCCGTTCCTTCTGGTAACCAAACATCCAACTGGAAAATAGGCGTCGTTGAAGATGGGAAGAACGACTGTTTTACAAACGTAAACCCATAAACACTTGCCGCAAGGCCTACGATCAACACCACTACTGTGAACCATGCCCGGCGCATACAGAAATCAAGAAAATTCTTATAAACGACAAAAACGATTCCGTTATACGGGTCGCTATCTTCCCCTTCGGTTAGTTTAAGCTTTTGACCTTTAAAGAAAATGTCTGCAAAAAATGGCGTCAGTGAGATAGCCGTAAACCAACTCAGCATTAAAGAGATAAGCAGTACGGTAAATAAGGTTCCACAGTATTCCCCCGTCGAGTCTTGCGATAGACCGATTGGCGCAAAAGCCGTCACCGCGATAATAGTAGCACCCAGTAGTGGCCATTTTGTCTGCGTTACAATGTCGGTTGCAGCTTGTAACCGGGTACGTCCTTTTTGAGTCCCTATCAGTATCCCTTCCACGACAACGATAGCATTATCCACCAGCATACCTAAAGCGATGACCAACGCTCCGAGAGAGATTCGCTGTAGATCGATGGCCAGATACTTCATAAAAATAAATGTACCTAACACAGTGAGCAGCAGAATTAAGCCAATCAATAATCCAGAACGAAGCCCCATAAAGAAAAGCAATACGATGATTACGATTCCCACGGCTTGCGCGAGACTGACAACAAAGCCGCTTACTGATTTATCCACCTCTTTTGGTTGGCTATAAATTTCAGATATTTCAATGCCTACCGGTTGTTGGTATTTCAGCTCAGCGAGACGACGATCAAACACTTTTCCTACTTCAACAACATTGACACCTTGCGCAAAGGAAACCCCCAAATTCAACGCTAATCGGCCGTTAAAATTGACAATATTGGTTGGGACTTCTATATAACCACGCTTAATCTCGGCCACATCTTTTAAGAAGATGAGCCCTTGAGCACCTGACTCCGTTAACAATAAATCTCCGAGCTCATCAACATTTTGGAACTGCCCCGTTGGCTGGATTCTGATGTACTCATCACCAATTCGAATTGCACCTGCATCCGAAACAACGTTTTGTGTCGAGAGCAGGTTGAAAACCGTATCTGGCGACAGACCAAGGCTACTCAACTTTTTCATGGAAATTTCGATGAATACCTGCTCTTGTTGCTGACCAGAAACCGATACTTTGCTTACACCATTGACAAGCTCGAGCTCTCGTCTCAGGTAATCAACGTAATCCAATAACTCTTTGTAGCTGTAACCATCCCCGGTTACCGCCAATAGAATGCCGTATACATCCCCGAAGTCATCAATGACTTGTGGCGCATTGACGCCTGGTGGCAACGAGCCTTTTAAGTCATTCACTTTGCGACGAAGTTCATCCCAGATTTGAGGTAAGTCGTTCGGGCCGTAGTTATTCTTCATAGTCACGGTTATTTGAGACAGGCCACGGTTTGAAATGGAGTTGACCTCATCGACATAAGTCAGTTGTTGAATCGCTTTTTCAAGCGGATATGTCACCTCTTCTTCCACTTGCTGCGGTGTAGCACCTGGATACGAGGTAATCACCATGGCATCTTTAATGGTGAATGCAGGATCTTCCAAACGTCCCAATCCAAAAAATGCGCCAATACCACCAATCAGGAAGATCAGTGATACCATCCAGCTGATCACACGATTCTTAATGAAATACGCCGCAATGCCCGTTGTGTCATCATCACTTTGAGGCACTTTGTTTTGCTCACTCATAAACCAGCCTCCTGCTTATTAACCACGTCTACTTTCATGCCATCTCGAAGTCTTGATATCCCAGCGACGACCACTTGGTCATGGAGCTCCAGCCCCTCAAGAACTTGAATAGACGCCTTGGAAGCTTTACCTGTATGAATCTGTCTCCGAGAGACGGTGCTGTCGTCATTGAGTACCCATACAAACTTGTTCTCTCGTCCAAGATCGTCACCGTCGGCATTGAAAATAGCTTCGATAGGTACGTTGATACCGACATTCAAATCTAACCCAACCTTTGTATCTTTCGACGTAACTTCAACCGCCATACCATCAAGGATGTATTCGTCTTTTGGCATCGGTAGTGACAGAGTAACGGTAAATGTGCCTGTGGTCGGATCGGGTTCTGTCGTGAATTCTTTAACGGTTCCCGTGTACTCATTGCCACTTGGTACACGAACCACTGCCTGAATTGAGGTGAGCCTTTCGTCGGTAGGAGGCTCTTTTACATACAAACGATCAGGAAACTGGATCAGTACTTCAAAACGATCCAGACTATGAATATTCACAATATGCTGCCCAACCTGAATATTTTCGAACTGATCGACATTTACCCTTGAGATGATGCCATCGACGGGGGCTTTTAAGGTGGTAAACGACAAGCGCAACTCAGCCAATTTAAGCTCAGCTAATGCAATTTGTCGCTGTGCTGCAATTTCATCAAACTGTGATTTAGCCAGTAGGCCTTTATCAACTAATGGGCGCGAACGACGATATTGACTATCAATCACGGAAAAACGAGCGGTCGCGTTATCCACTTCCAGTTGATAATCCGTAGGGTCTAAGGTTGCAATGATGTCATCTTGTTTCACCTTATCCCCCTCTTTCACCAGTATACGACTGATTTCTCCCGCAACTCTGAAGCTAAGGTGAGAACGATCCGCCGCATTGGCCACCGCTGGAAAATAAAGATTATCGTCAACCTTCTTTCCTTCGAGCGAGATCACTCTGACACGCGGTGTTTCTACGGACTTTTCGGGTCCCTTGTCACCACAGCCAACGAGCAGTAGAGACGAGCATATGGCAGTTAAGGCTATGATTCCTTTCATACTACAATCCTCGCTCTTTAACCCAAGCTCTTACTTTTATGCCCGGTTCAATCACATTTACGCCAGAAATAACAATCTGGTCACCATCATCCAGACCTTGCAGAACTTGGTTCTTTTCATTCATTTTGATAGCGGCTTTTGAAACAATGCCTTGCTGATCCACACGCCAAACGTAGGTTTGCCCGTCTTCCTCGAACAACGCAGTGTCTGGAATAATAGTCGCGCCTCCATTCATGGATATCGCGCGAACATTACCCGACATTCCTGGCAGAATGCCTACTCCTTCGGGTCTTGCCATTACCATGGTCACTTTATAACTGCCCGTTTTAGGGTCCGCTTCGGTGTCTATTTCTTGAAAAGTCAGGTCAAAGGATTGTTCTGGAAAGGCATCGAATTTCATTTTCGCCGAAACGTTATCACCCGCGGCGTAGCGGTTGAACAGATGAGCGGGTAGCTGGAATATCACTTTCATCACTTGATTAGTTTGGATATTCATCACACCTTCTTTAGCGGCTACGAATTCATGATTTTCCGCCGGAAGATAAGAAATCGTGCCATCATAAGGTGCGACGAGCCTGGTGTAGCTTAAATTCGCTTTAGCCTGATCCCACTGCGCCTTTGCAGAGTTGTGATTGGCTTTAGCTTCATCAAAGTCTTGCTCTGACACTACCTGATCTTTACGTAGCTTTTGATAACGCTGGTATTGCACATCTGCGAGCGCAAAGTTTGCTCTCGCTTGTTGTTCGAGAAGTGAATATTCATCTGGGTTTAGCGTAGCCAATACATCGCCTTTATTCACGACCTGTCCTTCGTGGACGTCTATCGATTGTAGTAATCCGGGAACACGAAATGCTAATACGGCTTTATCGCCCGAATCCGTTGTAGCAGGGAAATTACGCTCAAACTGAGCGTTTCCAACAGAGACAGTATAGAGTTTAGCGGGTCTAGATTCTGGTTCAGGTACAGGTGGAAGTTCTTTTCCACAACCCGACAAAGCAGCTGAAATGGCTATCGGAATGAGCAGCTTTTTCATCACATTCATCCATTAGAATTTAGGAACTACATTTAAAATAGATGAACTATGGTGGAGCTGCCATATAAGAAGGGATTAATATTGATTTAAAATTATTGATTTAAAACAAAAAAGCAGGCAACTTGCCCACTTTTTTAGATTTTTTAGATTTTTTAGACTTAGTACTATCAGCCTCAGAGTTTACTGAACTCTCTGTTTACTCTGAAAGTATCGGAAGTCACATAAGCTTCCATATTGCGTATTTTGCCATCAATACGGTCGAAATCGCGCTCAAGTACACTCAAGAATTGCTCAGGACTTTGGCCCTTCTGCCACGGTTTGCTCTTTAGCGTATGATCCTGCTGAGCTTTGATGCTTTCTGAATAGGTTAGCGGTTGTTTTTCCAGCATAAATGCCAAGGCTATATAAGCCAAGAGAACCAGAAACGTCCCGCCGAGCAAGCCTGCAGAAATGACTAAGATACGAATCAACCAGACTTCCATGCCAAAGTAGTTGGCAAATCCGGCACAAACGCCGGCAAGTTTGCCATTTACAGGGTCACGATACAGCTCTCGTTTACTCATACTTGCGTCTCCAGGTTGGTGACTCCGCATCTAAGATGCGCTCCAAGGTTTCCACTCGAGACTGCATCGATTCTGCTTTTTCGGATAGTACCTGAAGGCGCTCTAAATCTTGGCTCGACAGAGAACTATCCGTTTTTCGCTTACTGCGATAGTGTAAGAAGAGCCATAGTGGAGCGACAAAGATCAGGAAGACAATTACTGGTCCAGTAAATAAAAATGTCGACATAAATGGCTCCTCTCTTATTTATCTTGCGATGACATCTGTTCTTTCAGCTTTGCCAACTCTTTTTCAATTTCATCTTGCGCTTGAAGCTCTGCAAACTCCTGCTCTAAAGACTTTGCATGTCCAGTGCTTGAATAGAGATCTGCTTCCGCTTCCAGTTCATCCACTTTACGTGAATATTGCTCAAACTTAGCCATCGCCTCATTAGTTCGGCTAGCATGCAGGTGCTTTTGCACATCACGGCGATTAGAAGCCGTTTGATTACGAATCGCTAGGGCTTGCTGTTTCGCACGCGTTTCAGCAATTTTGTTTTCCAGCTTACCAATTTCACCGGTTAGCTTATTTATGGTTTCTTCAACCAAAGTTTGCTCAGTGTGGAGGCCTTTAATAACCTTCTCTAGCTTTTGCTTCTCTATAAGTGCTGCGCGAGCTAAGTCTTCACGCTCTTTCATTAATGCAAGGCTGGCTTTTTTGCCCCATTCATTAATCTGATCTTCTAGTGCTTCAACTTTACGAGCCAACTCTTTTTTGTCTGCAATCGCTTTAGCCGAGTTAGTACGCACTTCTACAAGTGTATCTTCCATTTCTTGAATGATTAGACGGATCATTTTTTCAGGATCTTCCGCCTTATCCAACAATGCACTGATGTTTGAGTTAACGATATCTGCAAAACGAGAAAAAATACCCATGACGGAACTCCTCTTTTTTCCTATTAAAACTCGACAAGGTGGTGATTTACCTTGTGTCTCCCTAAAGACATAACAAGTAACGTGCCAACTTGTACATTCCTATTAAATCAACACCTTATGCGTTTTGTTGTTGTTATGCACCATTATGCTATGATGTTTTTCACCAACTGTTGGTGAATTTCACCAATACGTAACTTAATCCACTACTAGGCAGCTAAGTAAGAAGGAATCTATGAAGCAAAACCTTATTGGTGAATCGCCTGCTTTTCTCGCTGTATTAGATAAAGTATCACAACTAGCTCCGATTGAGCGTCCGGTTCTTATTATTGGAGAGCGCGGTACAGGTAAAGAGCTTATTGCACAACGATTACATTATTTATCAAGACGTTGGGACAAGCCACTTCTATCGTTAAATTGTGCCACATTAAGCGAAGGATTAATCGATTCTGAGCTGTTTGGCCATGAATCCGGTTCTTTCACGGGGTCAAAAGGCAAACATAAAGGCCGTTTCGAACGTGCCGAGGGCGGAACTCTGTTTTTGGATGAACTGGCAACCGCTCCACTATTAGTTCAGGAAAAGCTGCTACGTGTGATTGAGTATGGAGAATATGAACGTGTGGGTGGACACACCGCTCTGAATGCAGATGTTCGCTTAGTCTGTGCAACTAATGCCAATTTACCGCTCCTCGCCGAACAAGGGGATTTCCGAGCTGATTTACTCGACCGCCTGGCGTTCGATGTCATTATGCTACCACCTCTTCGCGAGAGAAAAGAAGACATACTCTCTTTAGCAGAATACTACGCGATAAAAATGTGTCGAGAGCTGCAGCTTGAGTATTTCGTCGGCTTTACTTCAAATGCAGAGCAAGCACTGCTGGCGTATTCTTGGCCCGGTAACGTACGTGAACTGAAGAATGTCATCGAACGTGCAATCTATCAACATGGTCTTAATGCGGAGCCTATAGAACAGTTAACATTTAATCCTTTCGAAACACTCTGGGACAATGCATTAGGTCACAAATCTGATAAGAATATGCACGATCACAACGAGAAAGAAGAAAATGCACCAATTAAGTTTCCGCTCGACTACAAACAGTGGCAAGAAGAACAGGACATTAACCTGCTCAATCGTGCGTTAGAGGAAGCGAAGTTCAACCAACGTCAGGCGGCAGAACTACTTGGACTGAGTTATCACCAACTGCGTGGAATGGTAAGAAAGTACGGTTTGGTCGGACAAAGTTAACTGAGCGATTTGGCTCACAACCATTGTTCGCAATCAGACGAACTAGCTCAACATGGGCCGTGATTTAGGTCTACAGTGATAATTAAAGTACATATTTTTGTCTAACACTCTGCGAGCAAAAGATTTTGTGTTTGGAGCGAATTCACAAAGGTGTTAAATTAGCGGGATCATGTTCGCTTGTTAACTCGGGATGAGTAACTTCAAATGAAACAAGCACGATCCAATGAACATTTCATATTATGAATGCTTTTATAAGATTATCACTGAGCCTTATCGGGATTAGCTTACTGACCGCCTGTGGCGAAGAGATCGACCATAACGATATTCGCCAAACCGGATTTGTATTTTGTGGTCAAGGTAAGCCAAGCACGTTTAACCCACAGTTGATCGACAGTGGTATTACTGCTGAAGCGCTGAGCCCTCAGTTGTACGACACACTGCTTACACTCGATTCTACATCGCATCAACCTGTAGCCAGTCTCGCAGAGAGTTGGTCTGTCAATGATGATGGAACAGAGTACACATTCAAGCTAAAACAAGGCGTGCAGTTTCAGACAACGCAATGGTTTACTCCCAGCCGCACAATGAATGCCAAAGATGTGGTGTTTAGCTTCAAACGAATCATCGATGACAATCACCCTTTCCATCAAGTTGGTGGTGGTTTGTATCCATGGTTTGCTGGTCTGGATTTCAAGAACCTACTACAAGATGTCGTCGCCTTAGACGATGACACCGTTATGTTTAAGCTTTCAAAACCGAACTTTGCTTTCTTAGCGAACATTGCAACCAGTCATGCGGTCATTCTGTCGGCAGAATACGGACAACTACTTGCAGCTAAAGATCACAAAGAACAGATTGATCAGCTTCCTGTTGGTACCGGGCCATTCCAGTTAAAAGAGTTTCAGGTTAATGATTTAATTCGCTTAGAACGACACGCGAAATACTGGAATTTTCCTGCAAAGATGGAACAAGTGGTCTTTGATATCTCTCACCGAGGTACAGGTACCCTAGCGAAATTGCTGCGTAATGAGTGTGATGTGTTATCGTCACCGATTTCTAGTCAGATTCCAGTCATTCAGAAAAACGAAAATCTTGAGTTAACCGCAACACCAGCAAACAACGTCTCATTCATCGCTATCAACACGGCAAACCAAGCGCTTAGCGACCCTCGAGTACGTCAAGCTCTGAACCTTGCTATTAACCGTCAGAACATTCTGGATTCTGTGTATTACGGCACAGGTACGCAAGCCTACACGTTACTCCCGCCTAACTCTTGGGCATATCAGAAAGACAGCGTTAAAATTCGGTACGACAGAAATTACGCCCTCGCCCTGCTTCGTGAAGCTGGTTATGCAAATAACTTAGAGTTAACCATGTGGGTACCGTTGGAACCGCGTGCTTTCAACCCAAGCCCGAGAAAAACAGCAGAACTGATTCAGGCAAACTTTGCAGATATCGGGGTTAAGTTGAGATTATTGACCGATGATCGATTCGAACGTGTTGATTTAGATAATATTGCCAATCTGGATTTGCTGTTAACTGGCTGGATTGGTGATACAGGCGATCCTGATAACTTTTTCCGACCTCTTTTATCGTGTGAATCTGACCGGGTAGGCCTTAACGTTTCAATGTGGTGTAACGATGACTTCGACTTCTTGCTCGATCTCGCTTTAGAGACACAAGAACAGAGATATCGTCTGAACTTGTACCGTCAGGCACAAAATATATTGAATGAAGAGTTTCCAGTTATTCCATTGGCGCATGGTGTGCAATTCCGTGTTCACGATAAATCGCTGACAGGCTTCAAATCAAGCCCTTTCAACGCACAACCATTTGATAGAGTTGAGAGAATACACTGATGTTTTTGTATACCATTCGACGATTTAACCTATTTATCATTACGTTGATGATTCTCACTTTCGTGGGTTTTTCTCTGCTTCGTCTCGATCCATTTTCGCACTGGGCTCAAGTAGATTTTTGGTCAGGTTGGAGAAGCTATTTAGTCAATTTGTCACATCTCGATTTCGGGGTTAGTAAGTATGGCAATGCTATTTTCGATGAGCTAGCGATCGTATTCCCTGCAACATTAGAGCTGTGTTTTTTTGCGTTTCTCGTTTCACTTTTGATTGGTATTCCGCTTGGCACTGTAGCGGGAATGAAACAAGGTAAATGGCTAGATACTGGCATTTCATTTATATCTATGTCTGGCTATTCTGCGCCGATTTTTTGGGTAGCTTTGCTACTGATCATGGTCTTCTCGCTGGAATACCAATACTTCCCGGTGGCCGGACGATACGACCTGTTGTATGAAATCGACCACATAACTGGTTTTGCGATCATTGATGCCTTTATGGCAAAAGGTGAGTATCGTGCTCATGCGCTGCAAAGTGTTATTGAACATATGGTCTTGCCATGTCTGGTACTGGCACTCGCTCCAACCACTCAAGTTATTGGTTTGATGCGCTCCTCTGTTGCAGAAGTAATGAGTCAAAACTATATCCGGGCAGCAAGAATAAAAGGTCTATCTAATAGTCAGATCGTTACTCAGCATGTATTACGTAATGCCATTCCTCCAATCGTCCCGAAAGTTGGCGTTCAGCTATCGAGTATGATTACGCTGGCCATTATTACTGAATCCGTATTTAACTGGCCTGGCATTGGCCGTTGGTTATTAGACGCGTTGGCAAATCAAGATTACGCATCTATCCAAGCAGGCGTTATGGTACTAGCAACGTTGGTTCTAACTGCGAATATCCTTTCGGATTTGATTGGTGCCATTATTAACCCTCTGGTGAGAAAGGAATGGTATGCTAACAAATAACGTTTATCAGGAAGAACACATCCCAACTCAGTTCGAGCGATTCTGGCGCAGTTACCGTGCTAACGGATTGGCAATGTTTGGTTTGTGGTGCCTACTGTTTATTGTATTAGTCACCATTTTTGCTCCTTTGATTACGCCATTTGATCCCCAGGCTCAATCTGGAGAATTGCTGGTTCCGCCTTCTTGGTCACCATCGGGAACCGTCGATTACTTTTTGGGTACCGATGATTTGGGGCGAGACATTCTGTCACGTCTTATCATGGGTTCTCAGCTCACATTCGGCGCAGCGGTTGGCATTACCGCGATCGCTGCTGTTGTCGGGTGTCTGATCGGTGTACTCGCTGGTATGACTAAAGGTCTGCTTTCCAGTACGTTGAACCACCTACTCGACACAGTAATGTCCATTCCTTCGCTACTATTGGCGATCATATTCGTGGCATTTCTTGGCTTCGGTGAATTTAATATTTTACTCGCAATTTGTTTGGCGTTGATCCCTCGCTTCATTCGATCGGTCTATATTGCTGTGCACACTGAAGTAGAAAAAGATTACATCATGGCCGCTCGTCTCGATGGCGCGAATGATTTCTACTTATTATGGAGTTCAATACTGCCTAACGTTCTGACCGTGATCGCAGCAGAGATAATACTGGCGCTGTCTACCGCGATATTAGATATCACTGCACTTGGCTTCCTGGGATTAGGTGCACAAGCTCCAAGTACCGAATGGGGAGCGATTTTGGGGGACTCCGTGGAGCTTATTTATATTGCACCCTGGACGGTAACCCTACCTGGCCTGACCATCATGTTCACCGTCATTACGCTAAACTTAGTAGGTGAAGGTGTACGACGAGCACTTAGTGCGGGGATCGAATAATGCCATTATTAGACATTCGTCATTTAACCATTGAAATAGAAACACCTCAGGGAATGGTTAGAGCTGTTGATAGAATGAGCCTAACATTAAACGAAGGTGAAATACGTGGCTTGGTAGGAGAGTCAGGCTCGGGGAAAAGTCTTGTCGCAAAAGCTATTGTCGGTGTTAACAAGGATACTTGGCGAATCACTGCTGACCGAATGCGTTTAGGGAACATTGATTTGTTACAACTGACGCCTAAAGAACGTCGTCGGGTGATTGCACGTGATATCGCGATGATATTTCAGGAACCTTCGACTTGTTTGGATCCGTCGGAAGAAGTTGGCCGACAACTAATAGAGTCGATTCCTTCGCGCTCATTTGATGGCAAATGGTGGGAGCGATTCAAATGGCGTAAGAAACAAGCAATAGCCCTACTCCATAAGGTGGGTATCAAAGATCACAAGCGCGTAATGAGCAGCTACCCTTACGAGCTGACTGACGGTGAGTGTCAAAAGGTCATGATTGCTATGGCGATTGCAACCAAGCCTAAATTGCTGATTGCCGACGAGCCAACGAATGACCTCGACCCAATAACTCAGTCACAAATCCTGCGTCTGTTGAGTCGGATGAATCAGCTTAACAATACAACCATTCTGCTTATCGGCCACGATTTAACCACGATTACACAGTGGGCTGGTCGTATTACGGTGATGTATTGTGGTCAGTCTGTAGAGTCTGCAGACACTCACAAGATCATTGCCGAACCTAAGCACCCGTATACGGATGCTCTGCTTAAAGCAATGCCAGACTTCAACGATTGGGTACCACACAAGCAGAAACTACAATCTCTGCCTGGCTCGATCCCACCTTTGCAGCATTTGCCTATTGGTTGTCGATTGGGACCACGTTGTCCATATGCGCAAAAGCAATGTGTTGAAATCCCACATACCAAAACAATCAAAAATCATAAGTTTAACTGTCACTTTCCATTGAACACGGAGAAGAAGTCATGAGTGCGTTACTTGAAGTAGATAACCTGTCGAAACAGTTTGTCACGCGCTCCACGTTATTTAAACGTAAGATTAAAGTTGCTGTAAAACCTGTCAGCTTCTCTCTGGAACCGGGACAAACCATCGGCTTTATCGGGCAGAACGGTTCAGGTAAATCGACGCTCGCACGTATGCTTGCTGGTGTCGTTGAGCCGAGTTCTGGTGAAATCCGGGTAAATGGTGAGCGTTTGGAGCACAAAGACTATGCGACTCGCTGTAAGCTAATTCGTATGATTTTTCAGGATCCAAATACTTCCCTGAATCCTCGTATTCAAATTGGCCGCATTTTGGAAGGTCCACTGAAGCGAAACACGAATATGCCGCCAGATGCGCGAATTAAGCGTGTGAAAGAAACACTTCTTCGCGTAGGTCTGCTTCCTGAACACGCCTATTTTTACCCGCAAATGCTCGCTGCTGGTCAAAAGCAGCGCGTCTGTCTGGCTCGCGCACTGATACTTCAGCCATCCATCATTGTGGCAGATGAAGCGTTAAACGGTTTGGATATGGCAATGCGCTCTCAGATTATAAACTTATTCCTGGAGCTCCAAGAGGAGATGGGACTTTCGTTTGTTTATGTATCTCAGCATATTGGTATCGTAAAACACATCACCGATAAAGTGATGGTCATGCACGAAGGTGAAGTGGTTGAATTTGGTGATACCCAGCAGGTACTGACCCATCCTGAGCATACCATTACTCAGCGCTTGGTAGAGAGCCACTTTTACAAAGCGCCAAACCACTAAACGTCGTGTTAGAAAGTACAAAAAAGCCTGCATCGTTGCAGGCTTTTTAATGGTAATGTCGGTGACGCAGAATTACCGACGTCCTGCGAGCTTACGAATCTCGAAGTCAAATTCATCCGGAAACAGAACAACCCCCTCTTCGTTCTGGTTTGGAAAAACCACGACCGACAATTCATCATCTTCCAATCCAGTGGTCCAGCGGCTATGCCATTTATTCAGTGAAATTGCTTCTGGCTCGCAGTTTTCCCACTCACCTGTTGCCCACTGTTGAGCAAACTCTTCGTTTGGCCATACAGGGACGCAATCGTCATCTTCTGTATTAAGCATCACACAACCGTGTTCATCTTTTAGAATCCATACTTTACGATTCGCGACGATCTCTTTTACGCAGTACTTTAGTCGTTGCTCTTCATTGTAACGATTGATGGTATCCATCTGCTCTTGGGTCAATGCCTCAGACATATTCGTCTCCTGTTTCCCATAGAAAAATGCCCACCTAAAGGCGGGCATTTAAATTATAAACTGGTAATGTGAAAATTACGCTAACTCAGTTTGCAGCCAAGGCCAGCCTTGCTTCTTACGGCTTAGCGTGTTTTCCATCATTAACATGCCGTTGTTTTCGTGCTTAACCAGTTTCTCTGCCCATTCACCTTTGTATAGAAGACGAGTTTGAGCAGTAGTAATGTCTGTTAGCATCACAGCAGCAAATGCTAGATTGTCGTTCGCACAACGATTTTCTAGATCTTGTTCAAGTGCTTCAATCATGCCATCAACTTGCTCTAAAGTTGCAAGCTCAACCTGACCAACTACAACATCACGACCGTTGAATGGGTAACCTTTCAGATCTTTCTCTACTAGTTGAGCCGCAGACAGACCTTCGATGTCTGTTTTCGCAATTAGAAGATCTTTCGTGAATGCGTCAACGTCAGCAACACCTGCAATTTCTGCTAGCTCTGCAACTGCATCTTTGTCTTTTTGCGTACAAGTTGGAGAAGCGAAACCTACAGTGTCAGATAGGATAGCTGACATCATTAGCTTAGCGATTTGTGGATTGATCGCGTGACCTTCAATTTTGAACATGTTGAATAGAACTGTGTTAGTACAACCAACAGGCCAGATCCATGCTTCCATTGGGTTCACTGTCATCACATCACCTAGACGGTGGTGGTCAACGATACCCGCGATTTCAGCTTCAGCGATGTCGTCTGGTGCTTGTGCTAGATCTGAGTAATCTACTAGCCAAACGGTCTCACCCGCTACTGAAGTACGTAATTCTGGAACTTCTGCTCCAGCTACTTCTAGAATGTGCTGAGTTTCACGGTTGATTTCGCCCTGACGAATTGGCATTGCTTCAACGCCACGCGCCTTAAGAAGTTCAGTTGCAACTAGTGCACTACAAATACTGTCACTGTCTGGGTTCTTATGACCTACAACTAGAATCATGTTTCTTCCTATTCAAGTCAATTTGATACACTTCCGAATAATGGTACTGAGTACCGTGGAAGCTGTTTGCTCACAAAGGCCAGTACTTTACCTGATTTGTCGGGCTTTGACACGAAGAAAAGTGCATTACTCTATTGCGAATAAATATCATTTCAATATAATGATAATCATTCCTATTTACATTTGAGTTAACTATGAACGAGACGCGATTTTTGTCTTCTGCTCAGCACCTGTTTCGGACAACTCAGTTCCGGTTAGCTTATAAACGGCTGCTGATTCCTGTCTTCATGCTAGCATTACTTGCCAATGACCATACTCGTGCACTTGCCATTACCACGTTGTCCAATGCTTTTTGGGCTGTCTCGTGTTATGTCTGTGCGACGTTGGCTATTTATCATTACCTTTCTCAATTCATGTCGGAGCCCAATCGCTTTACGGAACTCTACCGCGATTCTCAAAACCATCAGGTATTTTTTTCATCTCTGCTTGGTGCCCTGCCTGGTTGTGGCGGAGCTATTGTTGTCACCACTCAGTTTATTAGTGGACAAGTCCGCTTTGGTGCCATTGTAGCCGTGCTGACATCAACAATGGGTGATGCTGCGTTTTTGCTGCTCGCGGCTAAACCTATGGTTGGAATTGGCGTAATTACGACAGGGATCATCGTCGGAACCATTTCAGGGCTAGTCGTAAATGCTATTCACAAAGAAGATTTTTTACGTCCTGTGCAAAAGAAAGAGTCAACATTAGACCTGCAGCGCCAACGCGAACATTACAGCGCAAGAGAACAGCAAGCGATTAATTTACAAGGTATATTTTGGAAATGGCTGATAGTACCGACAAGTATTGTCGCGCTAACGATGTCGTTCCAAATAGACATGAATAAACTGCTTGGATTAAAGACGAATACGATAGAGTGGATAGGCGCGATTTTTTCCGTTATCACCATGTTCCTTTGGGCAATAACCAAAGAACTAGGCAGTTACCAAGCGACGGTATCTGAAGATGAAAAACTCATCGATTCTCACCCAATCCAAAAAGCAGCACAAGATACCAATTTCATCAGCGCGTGGGTCATTATGGCGTTTATTGCTTTTGAATTTACGACCTATTTATCTGGATTAGATGTGGCAGGTTCACTTTCAAATTGGGGAGTGTGGATGCCACTAGCGGGTTTAGCCGTGGGGATGCTCCCTGGTTGTGGGCCTCAAATTCTGGTGACAAGTTTGTACCTTTCCGGAGCTGCGCCTTTTTCCGCACAAATCTCCAACGCAATATCCAACGATGGTGATGCGCTATTCCCTGCTATAGCAATGGCTCCAAAAGCAGCATTAGTTGCCACCATATACTCTTCTGTCCCCGCGTTTGTCGTCGGTTATGGTTATTACTTTTTATTTGAGATTTAACCGATTCAAAAATGAAAAGTGCCTTAAATCAGGCTCTTTTACATATTACGTGCGGAGTGAACTCCATCACACTAGACTGTGACGATCGCTTTAGCATTCAAACCTTTATCTAAGCTCACTAATAGTATCTGACAAGCTTCCCGGTTTATCTTTTCTCCGGTCCAGAAATCATACCAATCTGTTGGCTTATCCGCAGTCAGCGTAAACTCCGTTGCATCCAGATTTGAATAGTTAAACAGGCAATGGAGATCATTCTTGTTAGTAAGCTTCAAGAATGCATGATTTAAACTTATAGACGAAAAGGTCGACGATTCCTGACTGCGACGCTGGCGCAACATGAGCTTAGCCAACGTTTTGCTCGCAAATGGCGTAATCTCCGGTAAAGGATCACCTGACAGTAATAAGCCCCCACAAGCCAGAAGCACCGTTCGGTGAAATTCGTAATCCTCTCGTGAAGCGGTTTGATTGGGTAACGAAGTAAACGTGGCGCAATCTGGGTCAATTTGCCAGAGCTTTCGATGCTGCCAGCTACGGAAAAATGTTTCTTTCGCGATCTGTTCGAAACGGTGACTGTTACGCTCTACATCATCAGAAACACGCATCGCGTCCACTAACCCCAGAGAAGGCCACATTGGCGCATTACAACCCAACAACCAAGCATCTCCAGCCCCTCTGGAAATTGCTTCCATTCCCATTCGGTACGCTTCTACTCCCGTCACCCCGGACTGACTACGCTTGCCTTTGAGGGTGCCCCAGTAGTTTGCATCCAGCTTAAACAGTTCGATACCCCATTCTTCACGCATGACTGAGACCACATGGGTAAGATGCTCTTGCACTTCTGGGAGTGAAGTATCGAGAATGTACCACGGTGTGCATCGCCATCCTCCGTAGGTGACATCTTCAGCTTTCAACAACGAGCCATCACGGTGACGAACAAACCACTCTGGGTGTAGTCTGAAAACATCTGACTCTGGTTGAGCAATAAAAGGGGCCATCCAAATAGCCGGTTTTTTACCCTTAGCACGAATGTTTTGAATCAGCTCTTTTACACCGCCACAGAACTTATCTGACGGAATCAGCCAGTCCCCCATGAAAGCCTGATAGCCATCATCGAGTAGTACCCACTCCAGATCCGCTAATTTACCTTGCATGCGATCGACGTTTTCAAGAATATTGCGTTCCGTCACATCAGCATAGTAAGCGTACCAAGAGCACCATCCGATGGGTGTACTTTGAGTGACTCCGTTACGCACAGGATGATTTTCAGCAATCAACTTGCTGTATTGTTTGTATAGGGCTGACAGTGACTTTCCGCTTAACACCGTAACAGATTCCAAATTGTTATCTGCCCAGTCAGTAACTTGCGTGTCTTCGCCATCAATAGCGGCAGACAAAATCCAATGCTCATCTCGCTGGTGCACATCAAAATAACCCGCGAATCGACGGCAGCTTGTAAATCCGAATAAGGTATATCCGTCAGAGTCTTCCACAACTAAGTAGTTGTAATAACGCTTAGTTGCATTTTGTGGGTAGATTCGATAACTCAGACTGTTATCGGGGCAGCGACCGATATCAACTGGTTGGCTGATGGTTCCCGAAGTTTGTGCCAACATCTGGAAACCATCACCAATTACATTTGCACCGTGCTCATATAAGAAAGGCATGTCAAAAAGCACTTCGCGATCAGTAAAAGTTTTTCGGTGGATACCAGCAAACGAGAAGTGTGCTTGATTGCCGATTACCTCGACTTGCAGGTCGTTATCAACGACTGTGATTTCGGTACGGTTAGCGAACTGATAGGTTTGAGTCATATTATATCTACTTCGTTATTATTATCTTTGAGGACCCCAATGCTAGTGCATTGAACCGTTTGGGCGCAGCACCATTATCCTTCGGTTAACCATATGAAATCGTTAGTTTCCTCACGAATATGACCTAGTGAAACATATTTATTTAGATAACGCTCACCCGCAATTCAGCTAAAAAAATACCAGCCGAGGGCTGGTATTGCGTTTCATGCTTATTAAGCTACTTCGATTGGACCACCGAATGACGTCACCGGTGGCACTTTGCCTGTGAACTTCTCGAAATTGACGATACACGTATTCGCTGATGTCGCCTGTGCAAGCTCAGAAGAACCGATATCTTGCGTTAGCGTGTTCGGATCACCGTAAGTACAGATAGCACCTTCTTTCTCATTAAGCGGGCCATACCAGGCACCTTCTTCGATACGAATTACGCCTCGTGGGTAGCTGTCAGTCAGAACCGCACCTGCCAGAAGCTGACCACGGCCATTAAATACCCGAACCAAATCACCATCTTTAATGCCTTTCGCTTTTGCATCAACCGGGTTGAT
Organism: Vibrio sp. YIC-376; assembly: GCF_052353105.1. Lineage (NCBI taxonomy): Bacteria > Pseudomonadati > Pseudomonadota > Gammaproteobacteria > Vibrionales > Vibrionaceae > Vibrio > Vibrio sp. YIC-376. The sequence continues at coordinate 156,276 of NZ_JBBWFK010000001.1, read as the reverse complement.
GTAAACAGGTTCACGACCTTGTACCGCGTAAGTTGCACGGAACTCTTCTGACTCACACATCTGAGAGTGCAGACGCTTATCCGGGTGACAAGATTGCAACCAGAATGGATATTTATCTGAACCAGGACCACCGTGTGAACGTTCTGATTTTTCAAACCACATTGGGTGCTCTTGGCAGTGTTCATAACCGTAACGGCCGATCTTACGAGAGGTAATCTCAATGAATCCAGATGGAGTACCCAGTGGATTTAGCTCAGGATCTTTACGGAAATCCGCGTGACGAACCCATGGTTTACCTTCACCAAAATCCAGTACACTCTTCTCCCAGAACTCGTAGAATTCTGGCATATCGAACTTTCCGTCATTGGCTTTCTTACAATCGTTGTACAGGCTTTCGATCCATTCCATCTCACTCATACCACGAGTGTACTCTTCACGACGACCAAAGCGCTGAGTCAGTTCACTCATGATCTGGAAGTCAGGTTTAGATTGGAAGAGCGGATCCACCAGACGGTGCATTGCAATCAAACCACGGCTTGAGTAAGAGCCATATACGTCTATATCGTTACGCTCCCACTGAGTACAAGCTGGTAGTACGATATCTGAGAAACGACAGGTTGCTGTCCAGGCAAATTCAATGGTCACAACCGTTTGTAGCTTCTTGAACGCCTTCTTCATGCGGTTGCGATCTTGGTGATGGTGCCATGGGTTACAACCCGAGATAACCATCATTTTGAAATCTGGCAGTTTCACTTTGCCGCCGTTGTAGTTGATCTCTTTACCCGGTTCCAGCAAAGCGTCAATCCAACGAGCTACAGGAATAGTGCGACTGTAGCCATTGAAGTCGTTGTTATCCCACTTCGGTTTCATACCTTGATCAAGGTTACGCGGGAAGCCGCCTGGGCCTGCGAAACCCGTTGAAGGAACACCAATACTTGAGTAGTGGTGACCGTAAGAGATACCACCACCAGCCAGACCAATCTGCCCCACCATCGCGGCAACCACCGCTGCCGCCCAATATGGCTGCTCACCGTGCTCCTGACGCTGAATACACCAGCCCATCAGGATCTGCGTTCGGCCATTGACCAGCATACGTGCGAATTCACGAATCTTATCTGCTTTCACACCACAGATTGATGCTGCCCACTCAGGACTCTTCTCGATATTGTCTTTCGTCTTGCCTTGAACGTATTGGATGAAATCCTCAAAACCAAGACAGTAAGTATCTATGAATTTCTTGTCGTATAACGCTTCGTTGTACAGCACATGCGCGACAGCAAGCATGAACGCCACGTCTGTCATCGGGTTGATGTACAGATGATCATTCTCCAGGTAGCGCTGAGTCTTGTTCTTGACAGGGTCAACAGAAAGAACGTTGATCTCACCTTTCGCCACTTTCTCTTTTAGCTGTGCAAGATACTTGTAAGATTCATGCGTTTCACAGTTCCAACCGACCTGCAGGTTTTTCACAGGGTCGTTTGCCCACAGGATGATGTTGTCTGAGTTTTCTAGAATTTCAGACCAAGACGTACCTTGTGCGTAAACTTCTGTTGAACCAAGTACGTAAGGCATGATGGTTTGGCCCGCACCCGTTGAGTAGTCACCTACTTTCGTGATGAAGTTGCCGTGCATGCCTACAGCGCGTTGCATGTGCGCTGTACAGTTGTTAAACGCACCGGTTTGGTTCCAGCCAGTTTGTCCTGCGTGTAGCGCCCACGGACCGTACTCTTTCTGTACACGCTCTAATTCACGATAGAACAGATCCAGCGCTTCATCCCAGGTCACACGGATAAAACGGTTGTTACCTCGCGTATCTGCACTGTATTTGTGTTTCTTCAGCCAATCCAGACGAACCATCGGGTAACGAACACGTGAAGGGCTGTAAATGATACCCTTGATGCCGTTCAGCATTTCGGTTGGGTTCTTGTCCAGCTCTAATGGCTTGATCTCCTGAACCTTGCCCGCGTAAATGTGAGCACGGAAAGCGCCCCAGTGAGAACCCGTTACTTTCCAGGTACCTGTAGATTCCGCTGCTTTTGCAGAAGCTGACGCCAATAAGCTTGGACCGATCACTGACGCGGCACTGGTGGTTGCCACACCTTTAAGAAAACTTCTTCGTGTAATAGCCATTTAAATTACTCCAATCCGACGCTTATTAGTGATGACCTTCAGCATAATCTGAAGAATGCTTCTGTAGATATTTCAAGATAAGCGCTTCGCTGTCCGTATCTAGGTTGACGAACGCAAGCATGCCGTCGAACATACCTGGCCAGGTGTTCGCGTCGAAGTGCGCTTCAGCAGGTTGTGTGTGACACACAGAACAGTTGGTTTTGTAGGCTTCACGAGATTTTTCCCATACAGGATTGATGTCGTTCAGCATAGATTCTTTCTTGATCCACACTTTCGCGGCGACTTCTTCCCATGGAAGACCGGTCAATTCATCCACACGCTGCTCACCAGTCACCACAATATTGCTGTCTGTTGATGCTTCTTTTAGCAGTGACGCTGTTGCGATGTTCTTACCGAAGTCTTCTTGAATAACTCGGCCAAAGCCTTTTGCTTTACGCCAGCCATCGATTTCGATTTCGATGTATTCACCTTTCTCTTCAAGAACTTTAACTGTCGATGCAGGATTTAGAAGACCTGCTTCTCTCGCACCTAGCTCATCGAAGTAAATCGGCAGATGACGAACACTCACGAGCTGTTGACCCACTGCGTAGTCAGTGCCAGAAGTCATTTGTTCCAGATCACCCACAATGCCGCCGATACTATCCATGCCTGCTGGCAGGTTGTGCGCAATACCTTTGTGGCAGTCCACACAGCTTTGATCTTTTTCCGCGGCTTGCTTCATTTGAATACGAGCCGTAGGAGACATCTGTTCGAAGTCCATTGAGTCGTAGTTATGGCAGTTCTTACACTCAAGAGATTTGTTGGCAGAGAAACGATCCCATTCGTGCTTTGCCAGCTCAATACGACGTTCTTCAAAAACACCTTCTTCGTCGTAGTTACCAAATACTTGTGCAAACACTTCTTTAGAAGCCTGCATCTTTCGAGCGATTTTATCTGTCCAGTTATGTGGCACATGACAGTCAGGACACGTAGCACGAACACCTGAGTGGTTTTTCCAGTGAACCGTGTCTTGAAGTTCAACATATACGTTGTCGCGCATGGTGTGACAGCTGATGCAGAACTCTTCTGTGTTTGTTGCTTCTAACGCTGTGTTGAAGCCACCCCAGAAGATAACGCCAGCAATAAAGCCACCCATAGTCAGCACGCCAAGGCTGATATGCACGGCAGGGCGTGTCATTGTACGCCACAGTTTAATGATCAATGATTTCATTATTTGCTCTCTTAAAATCTTTTCAAAAGTGTGGTTCTGAGCTCAAAGGCTTAAAGACCATGCGCACCAGGTGGTCCAAAAAAGAAAACCTGCAACATCCAAACAATGAATCCATAGCCGCCTACAAAAGCCACACTTAGAATTGGAAAGAGAACAACTGCAATGAAGAAGAATGACTTCCACTCCAGAGAGCGCTTTTCACCACACTCAATTTTATTAACATCACTCATACATTTGCCTACTTTGTATTTAGTGTTATTTAAGAACTAGGGGAACCAAGATTAATTTTTTTACAATCTCTAATAGAAAATGTTAAGCGATACCATCAGTATGGTTCAATCAAATAACACCCTTCAACCCTTGTTATTCAACACTTTTTTGAGCTCATCCAGAGATGTGTGGGATTGATATTATTTATTAAAAAACATGAACAGATATGAAAAAATAAGTCCTTTAAATTAATGTTAAATAGTTAACAAAATATAAATAAACATAACATTCATGCGTTATTTAAATCGGAGTAATTTTGCTTTCATATCGTTAGAAAACAAATTTATGTAAACAAATTGATAAGAAATGATTTATAAAAGAACTAAGGAATTATATTTAAAGTAGCCCCAAAGAAGACGCCATATACATAAAGAAACGAGTGAATTAGCACCCTGCAATAATGACTTGGTTTACAGGCGCAGACACGATATCAACTCTGTATCTTAAAGTTACTTGGGGATAAATCGGGTTAGGAGGACACAAAAGGAGCAATGATGAATGGAGTGGTCGATATAAGCTGGATAAAACTAGCGGTGTTTAGTTTGGTTTTATTAATCCCTTTCGCGATAAATGCTCGCTACAGATTGGAGCTTGCGCAAGATACCGTGATCAGTGTTGTTCGCATGACCTTACAACTTGTACTCATCGGCGTTTACCTTGAGTATTTATTCCACCTCAATAGCTTACTGATCAACATATTGTGGCTAGCTGTTATGCTTGTTGTCGGGGCAAGCACTATTGCAGGTAAAGCTCGCTTACCCAGAAGACCGCTAATGCTGCCTCTCTTAACTGGCCTCGTCTGTGGTCTATTCCCGCTTCTGACTGCGATGACCATTGGACTAGTTCGTCCAACACCTCTTTACAGTGCCCAATACATGATTCCTCTTGCAGGCATGCTGCTGGGTAACAGCTTGAGCAGTAATATTATCGCACTACAAAATCTCTTTACTGCGTTTGAAGAACGAAAGACGGAATACGAAGCAGCTATATCTCTCGGTGCGTCTCCTAAATATGCATCATTTCCGTTTGTACAGGAGGCGCTAAGAAAGTCCATGGCGCCAACATTAGCATCGATGACTACAACTGGGTTAGTGACACTCCCGGGTATGATGACGGGTCAAATTCTTGGTGGTGCAAGCCCTATGGTAGCGATAAAGTACCAATTAGTGATCATGCTGGCGATTTTCGTCATGCTGAGCGTCTCAGTCGCTATCACATTAGAAATGACACTAAGCTGTGTACAAACCAAGGAAGGACGAATCAGAGTAAAAATCAAACAAAAAAATAGTCCAAAATAAGCTCAGAGCACTCGCATATAAGCGCTTAATTTTATAATATTTTCAGTATCCCAATAGATACACACGATCTTTGAGACAGGTTATCCACAGAAAATGTGGATAAGCAGGGAAAACACATACGCAATCATAAACATAAGAGCTTGTCTGGAAAAACTTTTTTCAACACACAACGGTCACATTTTGATCACCTCGTTGACATACTCTAGTTTTACATTGCAGGGAGTAACCTAAAGGAGCAACTAACATGGATGTATTAATGGTCTCTGAAAAGTACGATGAATTACTGTCTGACACGCCGTTAGAGTGGCTTGTTCAAGTGCCAAATGAAATGACTTCCCATTGGATCCCAATCGAGTTCGGAATAAACGAAGAGTTGGTTTGACAGATAAAAGAAAGGCGAGCTATTTAAGCTCGCCTTTTACTATTCTGAATCTGAGATGTGTATCGATTATCTCAGGTGCTTGTCTTCATCGCGCAAGTAAATCATCCAATACCACATACCAACGAATACGCCACCGCCAATGATGTTTCCTAACGTTACAGGGATGAGGTTATTGATGATGAAGCCCATCATGTTCAAGTCGGCATAGTTTGCGATATCTGCTCCAGTCATCTGCCAGAACGCTTCAGGAGCAAAGTATTTAATGCCAATTGCCATTGGGACTTGGAACATGTTCGCGATACAGTGCTCAAAGCCTGCTGATACAAACATGGCAACGGGTAGAATCATAACTGCGATCTTATCTGTTAACGTACGTCCGCTGAATGTCATCCAAACCGCAATACAAACTAAGACGTTACACATAATGCCCAGAGCGACAGCCTGAAAGAAACCGTGGTGTAATTTATGCTGGGAGATCGCCATCGCATTGAGGCCTACCTGCCCACCATCAAACATATATTGCTTACTCACCAACATCAAAGCCACCAGCATGATCGCTCCGGCCATATTACCGAAGTAAACAACAAACCAGTTTTTAACTAAGGCTTTCCAAGTAATCTTGCCACTAGCTCTCGCAACCAGCGTCAATACTGAACTGGTGAAAAGTTCTCCACCCGTGACCACAACAAGAATAAGACCGAGACTAAACGCAAGACCACCGATTAAGCGAGTGATACCCCAGGGTAAATCCCCTGCCCCCGTTGTGACTGTGGTATAGAAAATGAAGGCAATACCAATATGAAGCCCTGCGGAAATAGCCAACAGGAAAGATTTCACAGGCGCTTTAGTCGCTTTGCCTACACCAACTTCGGCAGCGCGTTCAGCAGCTTGCGGCGGCAATAAAGAGTCAAACTGATTGAAATTCATGGCGGCGTAACATTTAGAAACAGTTAAAGAGGCGGCGATAATCGCGCGATTTTCCTACTTTTTCAAGGGGTATTTATGATGTTAACGAAAAATATTGTTAGTGCGATGGCTATCTCTTTAGATTGGCCATAAAAATGACGATTTTTTGCTGTCATTGATATGTGACAAGAATAATTTCTTTCGGCCAAAAATACCGCGCCATATCAGTCTGATAGCAATACAGTTAACACTTCTTATGGTTTTGTGTTGCTCAACTTCTGTTTTAAGACTAGCTTGGATAAAAAAGCGCAAAGGAATTATTTATGAAATATTCAGCTGAACACGTAGCCGAACTGAACCTACTCCTTCAATTCGATTTAAGCAGTGCAGCAACTGGCATTAAAGTTCACAAAGATGCGTCCGAAGAAGCTCAGGCAGCGGTTGCACGTCTTTATGAAAAGAAACTCTGCACACAGCCTGATGGTGGCTACTTAACCGATGAAGGTATCGAAGTTGCTGAGCATGCAGATAAAATATTACGAGTTCTTATCGCGAGCTAATTACTAGCTCTCAAAATGCCACCATCAAAGGTGGCATTTTCATATCTAGCCAATAGGTTTTTACCCAAGCAACTTCAAGATGAAAGATTTGGATCCACTAGACCTTCAAATCGTTGCCGCGTCTGTAAACCAAGTCATTTTCGCTGAACCTAGCATCTCGAGGTTGTTTGGGTATACACTTATCCTATCAACTGTTCTAAACAATCTGAGATTAGGCATTACTAATCAATCAGTTCACTGACCCATACATCTGATACACTGGCACGCCCAAAAGGTGGCATTCCCGACCCTTTCGTTGAAAAGCCAGTATGACGCCAATACTCTTGTTTGAGCGACCATAATTAAGTTAGGAAAACACAAAATGGCAAACACATTGATCGTCGGTGCAGGTTGGCTAGGTACTCCACTTGCACAATCCTTAGTCAACGAGGGACATAATGTTGTTGTAACTCGCCGAAGCCAAGAAAGATTGGATGAATTACCGTCCGAATTAACCAATGCTGAGCTGCTCGATCTTAATCAAGCGAACGCAGAGATAAAACTACCAGAGTTAATCTTGCGCCATAAAATACAACGTATTGTTGGTGCATTTCCTCCAGGTTTCCGTAAAGGGGCTGGAGACGAGTACGCCAAACAGTGGGCAACGCTGGTTAACGTGGCAAAGCAACACAATATAGAAAAGTTAGTGATGATCAGCTCTACCACGGTCTACCCAAACCTTCCATCTGACATGAGAGAAGAGTCTGCCTCTCTCGCGCTAGCGCAAAGCCATCCTAATTTTTCTGATAATGCTCAAATCATGCTTGAAGCAGAGCAATCCGTCATCGATTCTGGGATAAGTTATGCCATATTGCGTTGCAGTGGATTAATAGGCCCAGACCGACACCCAGCTCGCTTTGCAATGCGACTTAAGCAAGTCAGTCGTAAGGCTCCGGCGAATATGCTGCATCAGGCTGACGCTATAGCCGCAGCGAAATTTGCACTCGACAACCTGGATAACCAAATCGTCAATGTGACAACGCCCAATACTGTCAGCAAAGCTGAGTTTTATCAGGCTGCGATAATAAAAAGTGGTGCTGACATCTCTTTGCCGCCAGTTACCGAAGATTCAGATAAACGTATTTTGGCCGACAAACTAATTTCGCTAGGTTATCAATTCCGATTCAATTCGACTCTGGATACACTATGAAGATATACCAACACATTGAAACACTGTGGGATTACATGCAGCTCAAGCATGAACTTAAGCCAGCAGACTGTTTATTAGTCATGTGCAGCAATGACGTTCGCGTTGCAGAACACGCCGCAGCGCTTTATCACCAACAACTTGCGCCGTTTGTTGTGTTTTCTGGTGGTCAGGGCAGGTTCACCGATGGTTTGTTCGAAAAGAGTGAAGCGGAAACATTTGCTGAGATAGCACGTACAGCTGGCGTCCCAAGCGATGCGATATTGTTGGAAACGAATTCGACAAATAGTGGAGAAAACGTCCGTTTTACTGAGCAGTTGCTCAAAGATAAAAATATACAATGCCACTCATTTATATTGGTACAAAAGCCATTTATGGAACGTCGAGCCATCGCTACATTCGAAAAACAATGGCAATCTCCCTATTCACAACTGCAAGTGAGCTCTACCGCTCACCCCTTCTTCGAGTACATTAACGAAGACATGCATCTGATGATGGTATTAGAAGCGCTTTTGGAAGATTTTTCACGCGTCAAATCTTACCCAGAGAAAGGTTTTCAAACCGAACAAGTCATTCCAGAAAACGTCGAGTCCTCTTATCAGACGTTGCTCGAACGATTCGGTTTTGACCTCGTATAATCTCTTACATACGAATAATAAAAGGCCACCGAAGTCGGTGGCTTTTTGCTATCTATTTAGTCGATTAAACTGTTTATTCAATTAAGGAAGCTACTTTCCTAACGCTTCTTTGTAATGCTGACGGCAAACAGAGACGTAACGATCGTTACCACCAATCGCAACTTGGTCACCCTCTTTAATCGCAACACCATGCTCGTCGGTACGAATCACCATGTTTGCCTTACGACCACAGTGACAGATTGTCTTCAGTTCAACCAGCTTGTCAGCCCATGACAGTAAATACTTGCTGCCTTCAAAAAGTTCACCAAGAAAATCAGTACGAAGGCCATAGCAAAGTACAGGGATATGTAACTTATCAACCACTTCAGTTAATTGATACACCTGCTCTTTCGACAAGAACTGACATTCATCAACAAGAATACAGTGAAGTTTCTCTACTTCATTTAGTACCGCAATCTCTTGATATAAGTTGGTATCTTGGCGAAACAAATGCGCATCAGACTGCAAACCAATTCGTGAACTTACTTTGCCCACACCATAGCGGTCATCAAGAGCTGCTGTGAAGATCACGGGATTCATACCGCGTTCTTGGTAGTTAAATGAAGATTGAAGAAGTGTCGTCGACTTACCCGCATTCATTGCGGAGTAATAGAAATACATCTGAGCCACAGAGCATTACCTGAAGTTAAAATTATTAATTTATGGAAATGGAAATGAAAAATAAAAGGGCTGAATTATCAGCCCTTTTTAAATGAAAATTCAATTACTTACGGCGCCAAATCGTACCTTCTGGACCATCTTCTAACACGATGCCCATTTCAGTCAACTTGTCACGTGCCATGTCTGCATTGGCCCAATCTTTGGCTGCACGAGAGTCGTTACGCAGTTTGATCAGCGCTTCGATTTCTGCCACTTCATCATCATTACCTGCATCGCCTTTTAAGAAAGCTTCAGGATCTTGGTAAAGAATACCAATAACGTCTGCTAGCTCGCGCATTAATGCACCAAGCTCACTCGCCTTCTCTAGGCTTTCTGTTTTAAGGCGGTTTACTTCACGCGCCATATCAAACAGTACTGAGTATGCTTCAGGTGTGTTGAAATCGTCGTTCATCGCACTTGTGAAGCGAGAAACGTAATCTTCGCCACCAGCAGGAGCCGCTTTCAAATCAAGACCACGTAGAGACGTGTACAGACGCTCTAGTGATGCGCGTGCTTGGTTTAGGTTTTCTTCGCTGTAGTTAAGTTGGCTACGGTAGTGGCCTGACATCAGGAAGTAGCGTACCGTCTCCGCGTCGTAGTAACCTAATACGTCACGAATAGTGAAGAAGTTACCCAGTGACTTAGACATTTTCTCTTTGTCTACCATCACCATTCCGCTGTGCATCCAAGTATTCACATACTTAGTATCGTGTGCACAGCAAGACTGAGCGATCTCATTCTCGTGGTGAGGGAACTGAAGATCAGAACCGCCGCCATGGATATCAAAGTGATTACCAAGAATTGAAGAGTTCATCGCAGAACATTCGATATGCCAACCTGGACGGCCTGGGCCCCATGGTGATTCCCAAGTAGGCTCACCTGGCTTAGACATTTTCCAAAGAACAAAGTCCAGCGGACTACGTTTTGCTGTTTCGATATCTACGCGAGCACCAGCCTGTAGCTGATCCAAATCTTGCTTCGACAGTTTGCCATACTCGTCAAACTTACCTACTTCAAACATCACGTCGCCATTATCAGCAACGTATGCAAAACCACGCTCAATCAGCTTCTCAACCAATGCTATGATTTCTGCAATGAACTGTGTCGCGCGAGGTTCAACATCTGGGCGCTTCATGTTCAGTGCATCAAAGTCAGTGTACATTTCACCGATCAGACGCTCAGTCAATGAATCACAAGATTCACCGTTTTCTGCTGCACGCTTGATGATTTTATCGTCGATATCCGTGATGTTACGAACAAATGTCAGATCGTAACCCAAGTAACGTAGATAGCGAGACACTACGTCAAAGGAAACAAACGTACGACCGTGGCCGATGTGACAGAGATCGTATATGGTAACCCCACAGACATACATGCCGACTTTGCCAGCTGTAATTGGTTTGAATTCCTCTTTCTGTCTTGTGAGTGTGTTATATATCTTTAACATGATCTCTATCTATGATTGTGAATGAATACAAGAAGGCCGAGTATAACAACTCCGACCTTATTAGGTAATAGCAATTAACGGATAAAACGATAATCGGCTAAACTTCAAGCACAAAACGATTAATTTCTTCTTCCTGAGTTTTTAAAGCGTTGTAACTTAGGCTAGAATCTCGGGCTCAATACAACAAAGTAAAGGACAGTAGCATGATCACCCTTCACACTAATTTTGGTGACATCAAGATTCAACTAAACGAAGAGAAAGCGCCTGAAACAAGCGCAAACTTCCTACAGTACTGCCGCGACGGTTTTTACGACAACACACTTTTCCACCGTGTTATTGATGGTTTCATGATCCAAGGTGGTGGTATGGAGTCAGGTCTACGTGAAAAAGCAACACGTGCACCTATCAAAAACGAAGCAAACAACGGTCTAAGCAACAAAGTGGGCACACTTGCTATGGCACGTACTATGGAGCCGCATTCAGCTAGCTCTCAATTCTTCATCAACGTGAACAACAACACATTCCTGGATTTCCGTAGCGAAAGCCTAGACGGTTGGGGTTACTGTGTATTCGGTGAAGTTGTAGAAGGTATGGACGTAGTGAACCAAATCAAAGGTGTTAGCACTGGTTCTTACGGCATGCACCAAGACGTACCACTAGAAGACGTGGTAATCACTGGTACAACAATCGAAGAGTAATTCTTAAGAATTATTACCTAGACATAATCTAATGGGGAGGCATCGCCTCCCCTTGTTTTCTATGACGACATTATTTATATCAGATCTTCACCTCACGCCGGCTCGCCCTGACATTACAGAATGTTTCGTGACCTTTATGCGTACTGAGGCTAAGAATGCCGATGCGCTTTACGTATTAGGTGATCTTTTCGAGTTTTGGGTTGGTGACGACGACAAAACCCCTTTCGCGAACAAAATTCGGGCTGAATTTAAAAAACTCACTGACCGAGGAGTTCCCGTGTTTTTTATCCAGGGAAACCGTGATTTCCTATTGGGTGAACGTTTTTGTAAACAAACAGGAATCACACTTCTTGATGATGTGTGCACCATAGACCTGTACGGTAAAAAAGCCTTGATACTGCATGGTGACACGCTCTGTACTGACGATATCGATTATCAAAAGTTTCGCAAGACGGTTCATCAACCATGGTTACAATGGGTGTTCAACTGTATCCCTTGGTTCATAAAGAAAAAAATTGTAGCAAGAGTGCAATCGGATATTCGAGACGATAAAAATAGTAAGCCGATGGATATCATGGATGTGAACCAAGTTGAAGTAGAGCATGTGATGTCTCAATTTTGCGTCAATCTGATGATTCATGGTCACACACACCGTCCAAACATACATATTTTTGACGTGAATGGCGTTTCGAAGAAACGTATAGTTTTGGGAGATTGGTATACACAAGGCTCGGTTTTACAAGTAAATTTTGATGGAATTGATCTACAAACAAGACCTTTCAAGTGATAATTTACGCAAAACCCATTGGGTGCTTACAATATTCGGACTTAGGGCATAGATATTTTACGAAAAATCGTTATCATCATATCACTCAGTTAAGCAAAATGAAGTACCTAATTGAAGTATTCTTACGTAGCCCGCCAACCAATTCTTGATAGAGAAAGACGTACCATTGGTTATGAGCTTCTCTTCCGAGACGGTCCAAAAAATACCTTCCCTGAAGTAGAACCCGAGCTGGCTACTAGTCGACTACTATCCGATCATTTTTTGTCGACGCACTACAATACATTAGGTAACAAACTTGGCTTTGTTAATTTTCCGCAGCAAAGCCTGATAAATCTGGTTCCTACCCTGTTTCCAAAAGATTCACTGGTTATCGAGGTTCTTGAGGATTGCGAGCCAACTGAAGAACTATTTGAAGCGATAAAACATCTGCACGAATGTGGTTATCGAATTGCTCTGGATGACTTCGTACCCACTAAAGAATGGAAACGCTTTCTTCCTTACGTAACTATGATTAAGTTTGATATTCGCGTGATTCCTATCGAAAAAGCGGCGATTTTCATTCAATCCCTTAGTCATTATAATATCGACTTTCTTGCCGAAAAAGTTGAAACATACGAGGAGTTTGAACAAACTCTCGAAGCAGGCTTTAACTACTTTCAGGGCTACTTCTTTAGTAAACCTGAAATGATCAAGAAAAAACGCCTCAAACCCTCATTTTTGGCAGTTATCCAATTGTGTAAAGAGATTGCAGATAAACCGATCGACTTTGATGAAGTTGAACGACTACTTTCAATTGATATTACGCTTTCATACAAGTTACTCACCTACGTCAATTCTGGCTATACGCTTACCACGAAAATTAAGTCATTCAGACAGGCACTGATTTACCTTGGTGAAGACCGTTTACGCCGCTTTATATCACTTGTCGCGATAGCTTCTGTACAAGACGATAAGCCAGATTCGCTATACACACTTGCTCTACAGCGAGCCCGCATGTGTGAGCTTCTTCTGAGCCTAATGAAGACTAAATACGATCCCGGGCAAGCCTTCCTGATCGGCATGTTCTCACTATTGGACTCCCTGCTCGATCAGCCTCTCTCCAATGTTATTGATGACATCCCGGTAGACGATGATATCAAACTGGCTTTAACGAGCAGAAAAGGAGTTTTAGGTTATCTGCTCTCTATGACAATTTCTTACGAGCAAGCCGACTGGGAACGGGTTGAGAAGTACTGTGCAGCTCTGAAACTCACAGATAAACAGCTTGCTGAAGCATTCGACCAATCTACAGAATGGGCTCAAGAACTCCTTTCTCAAACAGCTTGAGTCTCCTTATTCGAAGAAGTTAAATGCTGAAGGTTTTGTGACAGTCATTTGAGTATATAATGTCTCCTACCTCACTAACGTGAGTCCATTTATTCATATCGATTAATTCAATTGAGATTTCTTTTTATGGCTTCTTCCTGCCCTTGCGGCTCTAATCTTACTTACAAACAATGTTGTGAGCTTGCCCATACCAATCACGCAGACGTGAAGACACCAGAGCAACTCATGCGTTCACGCTACAGTGCTCATGTTTTAGGCCTAGTGGACTACGTTGTTGCAACTTATCACCCGAGTTGTCATGCAGAAGATCAACGTGAAGGTATTGAACAATCTATTGATAGCGATTGGTGCAAACTTGAAGTGTTGAAAGCAGAGGCTGGTAGTAACGAAAACGAAGGCTTCGTGGAGTTTAATGCCTACTTCAATGAAGACGGCAAACAATACTGCCTGAGTGAGCGTTCGCGCTTTGTGAAAGAAAATGGTCTTTGGTACTACATTGACGGTACATTCCCAGAAGAAGGACCAGAGCAAGACCCTCGTCTGAGCCAACCAGTAAGCAGTCTGAAAGTCGGCCGTAATGACCCATGTATTTGTGGCAGCGGTAAGAAATTTAAAAAGTGTTGTGGGTAGAAGCTAGATCCTAGGTCATAGTCCTTAGGTCCTAGGTCCTAGGAATAGATTACGGATTACGGATTACGGATTACGGATTACGGATTACGGATTACGGATTACGGATTACGGATTACGGATTACGGATTACGGATTATTTCAACCACCTAATCACGATGTCAAACACTTCTGTATTCTGTAATCAGTATTCCAAAGCAACAAACACCGCAGCTTGCGTTTAGCACTGAACTTACCGCAGACACTTCTAGGACCTAGGACCCTAACACCTAGGGCCTTCCTGTAATCCGTATTCCAAGACAACAAACACCAGAACTTACGTTTATCACTGAACTGGCCGCATTCTCCCCTAGAACCTAGGACCTAGGGTCTGATAAACCTAGGCCCTATCTTTAACTACTTATGACGCTCTTTAAGCTTGTTTACCACGTCGTTCATTGACAAACCTTGGTCTTGAAGCAGAACCAACAAGTGATAAATCAAATCAGCCGATTCGCACACTAGTTCCGCCTTGTCACCCGACGTTGCCGCAAGCGCGACTTCAACGCCTTCTTCGCCCACTTTCTGCGAAATACGCTTGGTGCCACGGGCATAAAGACTGGCAGTATAAGAGGACTCTGGGTCGGCGTTCTTGCGGGCAGCCAGTAGCTGCTCAAGTTGATGAAGCCACACCATTTGTGACTCTTCTTGCGGATCGCCATCCCAGCATGTTGTGGTGCCTGTGTGGCACGTTGGCCCAATCGGATTGACCTTTACCAACAAAGTATCATTGTCACAATCCAGTGAGATGTTCACTAGTTGAAGAACGTTGCCAGAGGTTTCTCCTTTGGTCCACAAACGCTCTTTAGTGCGAGAGAAAAACGTGACTTGACCGGTTTCACCTGTTTTCGCCAGTGCATCTTGGTTCATGTAACCCATCATCAAGACTTGGCTAGACTGGAAATCCTGAACGATAGCAGGTACCAGACCATCCACCTTCTCCCAGTTGATTCGCTCTTGTAGCGAACTTACTTCGGCGGCTGCAAAACTCATACTCGTACCTCTATACCTTGCTGTTTTAAATACTTTTTCAACTCGCCAATATTGATGACTTGCTTGTGGAATACTGACGCAGCTAAAGCACCGTCAACATTCGCTTTTTGGTAAGCCTCTGCGAAGTGCTCCATCGCACCCGCACCGCCAGAAGCAATCAGAGGCACCTTACACACTTCGCGTACCATGTTGAGCTGATCAATGTCGTAACCGTTTCGGACGCCATCCTGGTTCATCATGTTCAATACGATTTCACCAGCACCGCGTTTTTGCACTTCTTGTACCCAATCACGAGTTTCCCATTGCGTCGCTTTAGTACGAGCCTCATCACCCGTAAACTGGTAAACCTGATATTTACCTGTGTCCTTGTCATAGTATGAGTCGATACCCACTACGATACATTGAACACCAAACTTATCTGCCAGATCCGTAATTAGTTGGGGATCCGCCAACGCTGGCGAGTTAATAGAAACTTTATCCGCACCGAATTCCAATATACGTGCAGCATCTTCTGCAGATTTAATGCCACCAGCGACACAGAAAGGAATGTCGATGACTTCAGCTACGCGCTTCACCCAGCTTTTATCAACCACACGACCATCGCTGGATGCAGTGATATCGTAAAACACCAGTTCATCTGCGCCTTCTTCCGCGTAACGCTTTGCCAGAGGAACAATGTCACCAATGATTTCATGGTTACGAAACTGAACGCCCTTAACCACCTGACCGTCACGGACATCAAGACATGGAATTATTCGCTTTGCCAACATGCAAATGCCTCCTCTGCTGTGAATTTACCATCTAGCAACGCACGACCTACGATAACGCCGGCTACACCGCTTCCTTTAAGGGCTTCAATATCGGCCAGTGATCCGATGCCACCCGAAGATTGAAATTGAACCTGAGGGTACTGTTTGCAAAGATCCACGTACAACTCAACATTGGAGCCTTCTAGTGTTCCGTCACGGGAAATGTCCGTGCAAAGAACGTGCTTTAGGCCAACCGTAAGATAATCGTCGATCAAAGCTTCAATCGTGACGCCTGAATCTTCCTGCCAACCAGAAATTGCCACTTTACGTGTACCATCCTGATCAATGTTGATATCCAGTGCCAGAACAATTTTCTCTGCGCCGTATTTTTCCATCCAGCCTTTTACTAGCTCTGGTTGTTTAACTGCCGTCGAGCCGACTACGACACGCTGAGCGCCAGCTTCAAGTAAATCTATAACGTCCTGTTCAACACGAACGCCACCGCCAATCTGGATATTAGCTGGCGTACTTGCCAGTAGTTTTGCAATCAGGTCAAGCTGACGAGCTGACGTATCTTTCGCGCCAGTTAAATCCACTAAGTGCAGCCAATCTGCACCTGCCTGATGGTACAAGTTGAACTGCTCTGCCGGGTCAACTTTGTATTCGGTTACTTGTCCGTAATCGCCTTGGTAAAGGCGAACCACCTGTCCTTCAATTAAATCAAGAGCTGGAATAATCACACTAAATCCCTTTTATAATTCTAAGAAGTTTTGAATAAGCTTCGCGCCCGCTTTTGAAGAACGCTCTGGGTGGAACTGTACTCCGTAGTAGTTACCACTCTGGACAGCCGCTGTAAATGGATTACCGTAATCGCACTCTGCAATAGTGTAATCACCCACTGGCATCGCAAAGCTGTGTACAAAGTAGAAATACTCGCCCTCTTCGATGCCTTTAAATAGTGGATGACCCGCTTTTGCTGAAACGGTATTCCACCCCATATGAGGCAGTGGTAAATCGCCGGTTTGAAGCAATTTCACTTCACCGTCACAAAGGCCTAAACACTCGACCAACTCGTCGGCTTTCTGGCCTTTTTCCTGAGAAACTTTACCCAGTAGTTGCATGCCAAGACAGATGCCCAGCAGCGGCTTCTCTACTTGCTTAACCAAACCAATCAGATCACGCTCTTCAAGGTTTTTCATCGCTTCACTTGCCGTGCCCACGCCTGGCAAGAAAAGCTTATCCGCCGATAATACTACTTGAGGGTCTTTTGAAATTGTAACCTTGTAACCAAGACGCTCGATGGCAAATTTCACCGAAGAAACGTTGGCACAGCCAGTATCAATAATCACAACTTTCTGTTCTGTCACTGTACTCTTCTCCTATCTACTTTAAGGAATGACCTTAAAGAACGCCTTTACTACTTGGCAACTCGTTACCTTCAACTTTTATAGCCTGACGTAAAGTACGGCCAAACGCTTTAAACAGGCTTTCAATGATGTGGTGATCGTTATCACCCGCAGAAGAAAGGTGTAGCGTACAAGCCAAAGTATCAGTTAACGAACGGAAGAAGTGTACAACCATCTCAGTCGACAAATCGCCGACTTGATCACGGCTAAATTGCGCGTCGAACTTCAAATATGGGCGGCCAGATAAATCCAGCGCACATTGTGCAAGACACTCATCCATCGGCAAGCTAAAACCAAAGCGACCAATACCGCGTTTATCGCCTAGCGCTTCTTTCAGTGCCTGTCCAAGCGCCAACGCAGTATCTTCGACGGTGTGGTGATCATCAATGTGAAGATCGCCTTCTACCTTACATACAAGCTGGAAACCACCGTGGGTTGCGATTTGATCAAGCATATGATCAAAGAATCCCATCCCTGTCGAGATTTCATTGCCACCTTGCTCATCCAGGTTAACCGCAACCTTGATGTCCGTTTCTTTGGTAGTACGAATGACTTGTGCAACACGGGCCTTCACTGTGAGATCTTTTACGATTTGCTTCCATCCCATGGTCTCTGGATTATATTGAATACCGCGAATCGCCATATTTTCAGCAAGCTGAAGATCCGTTGGACGGTCACCGATCACAACGGAATTCTGGAAGTCCACTTTGCCACCCTGAAGGTACTTTTTCACCATGCCCAGCTTAGGCTTACGGCAAGAACAGTTTTCATCGTCAAAGTGAGGACAAATCAGAACATCATCAAACTTCACACCTTGAGATTCGAAAATCTCCATCATCATGTTGTGTGGCTCGTCAAAGTCTTTTTGCGGGTAACTATCCGTACCCAAACCATCTTGGTTGGTTACCATCACTAAACGGTAACCCGCATCCTGTAGTGTTAATAGACTTGGGATCACGTATGGCTCTAGTTTCAACTTATCTAGACGGTCTACTTGGAAATCAATCGGAGGCTCAACAATCAGTGTGCCGTCACGGTCAATAAAAAGGATTTTTTGTTGTTTGCTCACTAGAACATCCTTATTGCTATCTTGTTTGGCTCCCACTCGATCGTGAGAGCAAGGTAACTTTATGGCTTTACAGCTTTACGAATAGTAGTTTCGAATAAATCCAAGTGTCTTTTCGCATTCTTCGCGATTACCGACACTGATTCGTACACAGTTTTCAATTGGTGAGTTACGTAAAATAATTCCTGTATCCCATGCGCCTTTAAACAGGGCATCACCATCAGGGAACTTAACAAGCAGGTAGTTCCCCCACCCTTCGTTCACCTCAACACCCGGAATCATTGATAATCCAACTTGTAAGTAGGCACGGTTCGCATTGAGGTCAAGCACCTGATACTTTGCACGAGCTAAGCCTGCTTCTGATAATGCTTGAATTGCAATCTCTGCAACTGGCACCGGCACTGGGTATGGTGCGATAACCTTAAGAAGTACATTAATCAGCTCTTCATTCGCAAGCGTAAATCCACAACGCAGACCAGCCAGCGCAAATGCTTTTGATAACGTGCGAAGAATCGCTAAGTTAGGATATTGCTCTAACAGATCAACCGTTGAAGCTTCTGGACAAAAATCAATGTAGGCTTCGTCCATCACGACAATCGCGCGATCTTTAGTCATTTCAAGCAGTGAAAGGATGTCTTCTCGCTTGACCAAGTTACCCGTAGGATTGTTTGGTGAACAAACAAACACAAGTTTTACGTTATCAAGGTTGGCTTCAATTCCAGCGAGATCAAGTTGCCAGTCTGAAGTCAGAGGTACTGTCTTGCGCTCAACACCAAACGTTTCTGCACTGATAGCATACATACCGTAGGTTGGCGGACAGTAAAGAATGGCATCTTTACCCGGTTCGCAGAACGCACGTACGAGTAGCTCAATTCCTTCATCGGCACCACGCGAGGTAAGCGTTTGTTCAGGTTTGACACCAGCATAAGCCGCATAGGCTGCAATTAACTCTTTTGGCTGACACTCACTGTAACGGTTAAGACGAGCGAAATCCGTTTTATATTCATTGTTAAATGGTGATTCATTAGCATTCAGCCATACATCACCTGTACCACCAATACGACGAGCAGATAAATAAGGAGTTAGTTCCTGGACTTGTTTACGCGCTAGCTTTTCCATCTCAATATTTCCTTCTTACTTAGCTGCCAGTTTTTCTACACGGATCGTAACTGCACGTTTGTGCGCGTCTAAACCTTCCGCTTCAGCCATGGTTACAACCGTTGGAGCCAGATTCTTAAGGCCTTCTGCAGACAACTCCTGAACTGTCATTCGTTTAGAGAAGTCGGCCAAGCCAAGGCTTGAATACGTGCGAGTGTATCCGTAAGTCGGAAGCACGTGGTTTGTACCTGAAGCATAGTCACCAGCAGACTCAGGTGACCAGTCACCCAAGAAAATAGAGCCTGCGTTATCAAGAAGTGGTAACAACTCTCGCGGATTCTTTGTTTGCACAATCAAGTGCTCAGGGCCGTAAAAGTTCGAGATTGAAACCGCTTGTGTTAACGATTCAGCGATAATAATCAAACTTGATGCCAGTGCTTTTTCTGCGATGCTTGCGCGAGAAAGCTCCTTCAATTGACGTTGTACCGCGTCCGTCACTTGATCTGCAACGACTGGTGAAGGCGTTACTAGTACCACTTGTGAATCAGGACCGTGTTCCGCTTGGCTAAGTAGATCGGCTGCAATAAAGTCAGGATCAGCGGTTTCATCGGCAAGCACCAGTACTTCAGACGGGCCAGCTGGCATGTCAATCGCTGCACCACGGAAATCATTACTCACTTGACGTTTTGCTTCAGTAACGTACGCATTACCTGGGCCAAAAATCTTATCAACTTTAGAAACCGTCTCTGTACCATAAGCCATCGCAGCAACAGCTTGACCACCACCAACGTTATAAACTTCATCAATACCACAAAGTTTCGCTACGTAGAGGATTTCATCAGCAATCGGCGGTGGAGAACACAATACCACTTTGCGACAACCCGCTATTTTTGCAGGGACACCAAGCATCAGAACAGTCGATGGTAATGGAGCGCTACCACCAGGAATGTATAAGCCCACTTTTTGGATTGGACGTGTGACTTGCTCACACATTACACCTGGCTGCGTCTCGACTTTAATAGGCTGTGGCTTCTGCGCTTTGTGAAACTTAGCGATATTTGCATAAGCTTGCTCAAGCGCGTTTTTCATGTTTTCAGATAGACGTGCTGAAGCTGCATCAATTTCTTTTGCCGAAACTCGAATTGAATCCGGTGTTACTCGGTCAAACTTCTCTGTTAGCTCGATAAGCGCGGCATCACCTTCGCTACGTACTTTCGCGATAACCTCAGCAACGGCAGCGGTTATATTCGCACCTTCAGTGATAGCTGGGCGCTCTAAAATCGAATCTTGTTGATTTTCACTCAGTGATTGCCAAACGACTGTTCTCATCGCTCTTACTCCATCATTTTTTCAATTGGTAGTACTAGAATAGAGCTTGCACCCAGCTCTTTCAGTTGTTCCATTGTTTCCCAGAAAAGGTTTTCAGAACTTACCAAGTGAACAGCCATTTTTGATTTGTCTGCAGATAGTGGTAATACGGTTGGATCTTCTGCACCTGGCAGTAACGATTTAATTTGCTCAAGCTTTTCTGCAGGTGCGTGTAACATGATGTATTTAGACTCTTTTGCTTGCTGCACGCCTTGCATACGAGTAAGTAGTCTTTCAATCAGTGCGGTCTTGTCGGCGTCAAATTCACCAGTGCGTTGAATCAGTGTCGCTTTAGATTGGAAAATAACTTCAGCTTCTTTAAGTCCGTTAGCTTCTAGCGTCGCGCCAGTTGAAACTAAGTCTGCAATCGCATCGGCCAGACCAGCTCGAGGGGCAACTTCTACCGAACCTGTCAGCATACAAGTAGAGAATGGTACGCCGGCAGCGTCCATGTAAGCTTTAAGTAAGTGTGGGTAAGTAGTAGCAATGCGTTTGCCAGCTAAATCTTGTGGGCCTTTGTATTCTGCGTCTTTGTCGATAGCAATAGACAAACGACAACCACCAAAATCTAGACGACGAAGTTGTACAAATGCATATGGTTCGCCTTTAGCTTTACGGTCTAGACGTACTTCTTCCAATTCGTTTTCACCGATAAAGCCAAGATCCACAACACCATCCATAACAAGTCCAGGGATGTCGTCATCACGGACTAGCAGCAAATCGATTGGCATATTTTCAGAGTGAACCACAAGACGCTCACCCATTAGATTAAATTTAACGCCGCATTGTTTAAGTAGAGCCTGGCTCTCTTTGCTAAGACGACCTTTTTTCTGAATTGCGATTCTTAAGCGTTGTGTTTGCATTGCTTTGTCCCTGTACAAGATATTGAAATCTAAATTATTTTTTAAGCCAAAAACGAAAAAACCCTCGGAAGATATTTTCTCCCGAGGGTTTTAAATCTGAAATACTTTGATTTTAACCGCCGGGAGTTTTCTGTCTCCCGGGTATGCGCACATCTCCCGAAAGACTAGACTGGGTGATGGTGATGATGAATGTTCATTACAAAATTGCGCATACTTATTTAAAACTCTATTTCGTTGTTTTGTTGATGACCACACTAACTAAGGATTCTATTTTTTTCAATACTAAATTTAACTAATTATGATTTTTTTTGTTAATCATTTGATTTAAATGTATTTTTATTTTTATCTAGCGCCCACTATTTCAATGAAAAATGTAGCTATACAACAGATCTCTTAGCAAAAATCGTGCACAAATCAAAATTCTTGTTAAACAAATGGTTAGTAAATTTCACTATTCGTAATTAACACCTTTCTCAATAAAAAGACACTCACTCGGCCATGAGCCAACTAATTAAAAACTATTATTTTATTGGGGCAAAAATAGTGAAAAATGATGAAACTGCATAACAGTAGTGCTAAACAAGCTGTGGATCTCAGTAATGCTGACCTATATCCATTGATCGGCAATAGCGCCTGTATCCAAGAGCTTCGTAACGCCATAAAAAAATACGCTCGATGTGATGCGGAAGTGCTCATTCAAGGGGAAACCGGAGTGGGTAAAGGATTGTGCGCGCGACTTATTCATCAATTGTCTAAGCGAAGTCAGTGGCCTTTTGTCGAGGTAAACTGTGGTGCTATTCCTAGCGGACTGATCGCATCTGAATTATTTGGCCATGAGAAAGGGGCATTTACCGGTGCTATTTCTGATCGAATTGGCTTTATTCAAAAAGCTCACAAAGGCACATTGTTTCTGGATGAAATAGGAGACATGCCTCCTGATCTGCAAATCCACCTATTGCACTTCTTAGAAAGTAAGCAGATACACAAAGTCGGTGCCGATAAGTTTATCGATGTAGATTGCCGTGTCATAGCCGCAAGTCACGTAGATTTAAAAAGCGAAGTAGTACAAGGTGAGTTTCGAGAAGACTTATTTTACCGACTTAACATATTACCTCTCACGATCCCTCCATTAAGAAAAAGAGGACAGGATATTCTCATGCTGTCAGAGCATTTCTTGAGAAACCTATCTAGTGGTCAGGTCAATAATATGTCTGAAGAAGTCGAAGAAATGCTCTTAAAACATCGCTGGCCAGGGAACGTCCGTGAATTACGCAATGTCATCCAGCGAGCAATCGTCATGTGCGAAAACAACACATTACTCGTTGATGATCTTGGGCTTGATTGTAACGAAAGGCAGCTACTCCCATCTGCGGATCAAATTGACCTCGACTATCTATTGCAAGCCATTGAAGAAAATAAACATAACATGAGTGCTGCAGCGCGAGACCTTGGTATATCCAGAACGACGCTATATCGCCTGATTAAGAAATACAATTTGAGCGTTTAACACTGTACAGCTGTAACGTAACACTGTGTAACATCAAATTCTAAAAATATCATTTAGTTAAAATTTAAGCCTGATAATTTCAATTTCAGCCCTTTAGAAATCAACAAGTTAAAATAGGCATACTCTTTGCTCCTGTGTTCATTAGTCATTAGCGACAATGACACAGGAGCAGAAAAAATGAATATTCACAGGCTATTATCCAAGATTCGAACAGCTACTCTTGTGATATCTTCACTAGCTTTCATCTTTTCAGTACCTGCGTTAGCAAATCTAAGTGGAGCAATCTTTACGACAGATCCATGGGGCGCAGTCGTTAATGAGAACGTTCGCTACGAATCTAAATTAGAAGTCTTTTTAGATGGAGGTCCTGGGCCGCATGCTCCAAGAACAGCTGCTGCACTACCAGCAGGGCTTTACTACTTCCAAGTCACTGACCCGTCTGGTAAATGTTTGTTATCGAGTATGACAGATAGTGCTGATAACAATGGCAACGCGGACCTTAACGAGCATAAAGAACAGTTAGCGCAGCAACTACTGGCGTTTATCTTTAACACTCGTCATCGTCCAACCGATTCAGGCTTAAGTCCTACAACCACGCTTTGGTATGGTGGTGAATGGGTACCTGTGCAAGAAATTATCGCGAATGCGATTGTTGCATGGCAAGGGTCTGACGAATCTGAGATCGATTATATTAAAACCCTGTTAGATGGTATGAACAATAACGATGAAGTTCAAATCCTACCTTCATCACCTGACGATTGTCCAACACCATATTTCCCACCGAGTGAGCCGGAGGTCTAATTTATTTCATTTAATAGTTAACCCCAAAAAACGCGATTGCCCCCCTCACCTAAATCGCGTTTCAAAAAAAGCTCCGCTATTTCTAGCGGAGCTTCCTCTTTTTTAATTAACTCGATTTCTCTATACGTTTTGGTACGCCGCCATCTTAGATTTAGATAGCCACGAAAGTACCACACATAGAATTACGAAGGTTAATGTTGCCGCTGTGAACGAAATTGCGATAGACGTTGTCAAACCCAGTACGACAAAGCCTACGCAAGAAACTAGTGCCACACATAAAGCATACGGTAACTGAGTTGAAACATGATCAATGTGGTTACAACGTGCGCCAGTCGACGACAAAATAGTGGTATCTGAAATTGGTGAACAGTGGTCGCCAAATACCGCACCTGCCAAAACAGCGCTTAGCATTGGTAGCATAAGTGCTACATCAGTCGCTCCTGCCATATCACCAGCAATTGGCAGCATGATACCGAAAGTACCCCAAGACGTACCTGTTGAGAATGCCATTAAACCAGACAACAAGAACAGAATAACAGGCAGCCAGTGTGGGTCGATATTACCCTGTGCCAACGTTGATAGGTAAGAGCCCGTTTTCATATCACCGATAACAGAGCCAATAGTCCAGGCAAATACAAGGATAAGAATTGCACCGAGCATTGATTTTGCGCCAATCCAAAGTGTACGGATGATCTCGCTCATTGGAATACCCTGCTTAAGCACAGTAAATAAACCAACCGCCAGACCAAGCAAGCTACCGTAAATCAGGGACATACCAACATCGGTATTCTCAAATGCGCCTAGTAGAGCAAACTCTTTACCATCAGCAGCCAAGGCCTGACCACCGGTGTAAAGCATAGAAGCAATAGTTGCCACAATTAGCGTTACGATAGGCAAGATCAAATCAGAAACGTGACCTTTATCGCTCTCGCGGATATCAAGCTCCTCGTTAATTTCATGAGCTTCTGGCGAGTCGTTCTCTTGGTCTTTATCAAACCCTCGACCTTGTGATGCCAAGATCTCGTGTTCACGCATCTTACCGATGTCTAAACCGAACCATGCGACTGCAAATACCATAAGTAGTGCAAATACCGCATAGAAGTTCATAGGAATCAATCGAATGTATGCACCTAGAGCAGAGTACTCGGTAATACCGTGCGAAACTAAAATGCCACCAATAATGGTAATGATGTAAGCACCCCAGCTCGATGCTGGCATAATCACACACATTGGAGCCGCAGTTGAGTCCAGGATGTACGCTAATTTCGCGCGAGATACATAGAATCTATCGGTCACTGGGCGAGAAATCGCGCCAACAGCAAGGCTGTTAAAGTAATCGTCGACAAAAATGAATACACCTAAAAAGGCTGCGAGAAGTTTAGAACCGCGCTTACTTTTAACTCGAGACTGCGCCCATTCTGCGAATGCGCGTGTACCACCAGACAGCGTCAACAATGCGGTTGTCATTCCCAATAAGATAAGGAAGCCAACTATACTCATATTCCAAGTGTTAAGACCGCCATCTTCAACGAAGACAGAAGACACTTGGGTACCAACATAGCTCGCAGTATCAACGACCGACCAGCTATTCAGTAGAACCGCACCCAGTACGATACCTACACCAAGAGAAATTAATACACGTCGTGTCAAAATCGCCAGAGTCAAAGCGACAAGCGGTGGCAACAGTGAAACAGGAGAACTAGAAAAATCTATTAAATTCATGATCTTCAAAAACCAAAGTTTGGCTAGAGATCTACTGCAGATAAGCCACGTCTTTTAAAAAACGAACTCATGTTGAACTTAGCGACAGGGAAGCGAACACTCCACCCAACCCTACAGTAGCGCTCCATAGTTTAATGTAAATATACTATGGCAGTGTTGTTCCTTTCGGATACAACCCCAGCAAGTAATATTGATGGATTACTCGCTTCGGCAATCTTCGCCTTCCACTATTATTCATTGGCATCACCCCAATAATAGCTACTCTTCGAGACTGCGCCTCTACGGCAATAACAAACAATTGACCACTAAATATACATAATGGCAACAATTTATCTGTGATATTGCATCAGGTGGCGCTATTGTACTTATGATGAGAACCAATGCAACACATCAAACTAAATTAAACTTATATTCCACTGTAAAGCGAGCGGTTTAGTTTCACCACTAAATGCCATTAATATGCAACTGCAACCACTATCATTGCACTTTTTATGAAACCTTATTATTACTCGAGCAGTATCATTATTTGACTTCTATTGATAAATAAAACAAATGTGACATCGAAAACTACACACGACTTTATCTCTTTGACCGGATTGAGACGCCCTGTGACTTATAAAAGCGAATTCACAATAAAGGCAATTAAAATATTTTGAGCATGATTGAACTTCCATCTAATAACTTTTATATCTCGATAATATTCCTTTCTTATAAAAAATTAGACAAAATTAATCGAAATCACGATTTAGTATTTGCACATAAGGAAAAGATAAAGTTAAATATAAGGACTTACCGCTTTATTTGTAGAATGGCATTATTTGATCGTAACGATAAGAGGTGCCATACACATTAACCTATTAATAGGAATCGTTATGTCAGAGCTGACTAAAACACTTCTAAATATCCGTAGCCTTCGTGCATTTTCTCGTGAGCTGACTCTAGAACAATTGGAAGAAGCTCTAGATAAACTGACTACTGTAGTGACAGAGCGCAAGGAAACGGAAGAGGCAGAACGCGCAGCACAAGCTGAGCAAGAAGCTAAATTAGCTGAAATCGCAGAAAAAATTGCACAAGACGGTATCGACGTTGAGGCTCTTATTAATGCGCTATCAGGCGAAACTAAGACTAAGGCAAAATCTAAGCGCGCACCTCGCCCTGCTAAATACAAGTACATTGATCCAAATGGTCAAGAAAAAACTTGGACAGGCCAAGGTCGTACGCCTTCTGCTATCCAAGAGCATCTTGATGCAGGTAAATCACTGGATGATTTCCTAATCTAATTTGCGTTCTATAGTAAAAATAAGAGGCTCCCTAGGGAGCCTTTTTGTTTGTATTAAATAAAAAATGGCGCATTTCCTAATGCGCCATTTTTACATTTGTAAAAGAACTGTAAATTTATACTAAATTAGCGTTCCCAATATGCCTCTTCCAGACTATCTTCTCGTTCAGGTAGTCCACGCGACAAACGCGGAGAGTGTTGTACTAGTACTTCGTAACTAGCTCTATTTGCATATTTACAAACTTGCGAGAAAGAAGAGTAAGTTAAATATTCATTACTGTGCTTACTTGAATTAGGCACATTTTCTTTATGGTATTTATTTGCAGCCATATCATGAAGAACAGCAGACAAGGCAGCATCACCCGCACCATTCGTATTCTTAATTTTTTCCGGACCACCCATATATGGTGAAATATGAGAATACACTCTAATAGGTGTTTCACATGCATTTTTTGGTGCTGGTCGGCTAAATTCGTAACGGTTAAATTCTGCAATTGATCCAGGAAGCAATGGCAAAGTCGTTTCACGTTTCGCGCTATCTTCTGTATACCCGGCCATAAATAAGCCCACAGGGCCAGCAGTACAAAGCACTAAATCAGCCCATTCTAGTGTCTTGTCAGACGCAGCTAAAGGATCAGACTCTCCTGTCAGTGCTTCTGCCTCATCTTCATTCATGGCAACAACAGAAACGTGTTCACGAATAAATTCTTGCCAATATTTTGGATCGTCCTTAATTACGAATTTAGTACCTAATGTCAGAACAACTGGCACGTCATACTTTTTCGCGTACTCAATCGCCTTCATCGTTGCAGCAGGCATTGGGTCACCGTCTTTGCATCGTACTAAGTAAGACGTCAGTAATAACGCTGAAGCATTCTTGAAGATTTTTTCTGGAATACTATCTGGATGAAGTTGGTTCATTTGACCTTCGCTGATCGCGAAAGTACGTTCACCTTCTTCGGTTATAAGCGCAAAACAGCGACCAATAGCACCATTAACGCCTTGGAGGTAGTTTAGGTCCATGCGGCTTGATGTGTTACACAAGTAGCGGTAACCGTAACTGCCAATCTTAATTTCCTGGCTCATCACACCAAGCAGTGTTGAACGATCGTCAGCAAGAACGGAGTAGTTATGAAGCGTATTGCCTATCGTACCACCCGCGTACTCATTGGTAATTAGGTTCTCTTCTTTAAGATGCTGGTATAAAGCTTCCGCCGTAACATCATCAATTACCAATGAGTGGCCTTTACTCAAACCGTATTTTTCAATCACATCCGATGTAACTTTTGCTTCAATATCCACTAAAGTTTGGTCAATACCAATGATGTGAGTACGCGTCATCTTCTTGCTTTCTTGTGCTTGACTCACTAATGGGTCACGAGCATGAACAGGAAAATAATGCTTGGATTTGCGTTGTCCAGGAAATTTCATATTGTTAGTCTGAGTAAGGGATGAAAAAGAGAACGGATTCTATACCGCTAATAATCACGCAGCAATAAAGGCAATTATAGCAAACGTTTGCTCTTCTCTTTTTTATTTACTGGGGATCATTCACCTTCCATAAAGCTTAGATCTGGCAACTGATTAAGGTGCTCGCTATAACGCTTAAGATTAAATTCACCCTCATTTTTCATGACGTCGAACACTTCAATCGACATTGCGCAAGCCATCATCGCAACCGCTTCATCACGTGGCGTACCAGTCATCATTAAACGCATGAGTGTTTCTTTAACTTTTAACGGATTCCCGTCTTCCAGTTGATTTTCAACAATCTCAATTAACTCAGCTTCTTGCATGAATTGGTTTTCGTCAGTCATCTTAATATTACCTCTTGGATTTTTGGCAACTATGCCATATATATCCCGTCTATACTTGTGAAATTACGAATTAGTGTTGTTGGTGCAGAAAAATGTAGCAAAAACGAATTGTGATTTCCGTCTCGGATCTGTCACCGGTCAGTGGTTTCTGTTAGAATCTGCGTCCCGTTTATTTAAGTGGTGTTTAGTAATGTCTGATAACAGCCAAAAGAAAGTCATCGTCGGTATGTCCGGCGGCGTTGATTCATCTGTTTCTGCGTATCTTCTGAAACAACAAGGCTACCAAGTAGAAGGCCTGTTCATGAAGAACTGGGAAGAAGATGACAACGAAGAATATTGCACAGCAGCAGAAGATTTAGCCGATGCTCAGGCAGTATGTGACAAGCTTGGCATCCACCTACACACCATAAACTTTGCTGCAGAGTACTGGGACAACGTGTTTGAGTACTTCCTTGCTGAGTACAAGGCAGGTCGTACGCCTAACCCAGACATTCTTTGTAACAAAGAAATTAAGTTTAAAGCGTTTCTTGAATTCGCTGACGAAGTGCTAGATGCAGATTACATCGCGATGGGTCACTACGTGCGTCGTTCTTTTCCTGAAAGCTCTTTACCTGGTGAAAAACAGGAGAAACCGCAGATGCTTCGTGGTCTGGACAGCAACAAAGACCAAAGTTATTTCTTATATACACTTAGCCACGAACAAGTTGCCCGTAGCCTATTCCCGGTAGGTGATTTGGAGAAACCTGAAGTACGCCGTATCGCGGAAGAGCAAGGCTTAATCACAGCGAAGAAGAAAGACTCTACTGGCATCTGCTTTATCGGAGAGCGCAAATTTACTGACTTCCTGGGACGTTACCTGCCAGCTCAGCCTGGCAACATCGAAACACCAGAAGGTGAAGTTATTGGCCAACACCAAGGTCTGATGTATCACACGCTTGGTCAGCGTAAAGGTCTGCATATTGGTGGCCGTAAAGGTGGCGGCGGTAATGAAGATCCATGGTTCGTCGGCGAAAAGGATCTTGAGCGTAACGTATTGATTGCCGTACAAGGTAAAGATCACCCGATGCTGAAATCCGAAGGATTACTTGCATCACAACTTCACTGGGTAGAGCGTGAGCCAATTCGCGATGTTATGAAGTGCACGGTAAAAACTCGTTACCGTCAACAAGATATTCCTTGTACAATCATCCCAATCGATGATGAGAACATTAAAGTTATCTTTGACGAGCCGCAAATTGCAGTGACTCCTGGTCAATCAGCAGTGTTCTATAAAGATGACGTTTGTCTAGGTGGCGGTATCATCGAACAACGCATTAAATATTCTCAAGCTTAGGAGTTGTTACGTGGCGAATACACTTTATGACCGTACTATCGCGTTTGCAGGCATTTGCCAAGCTGTTGCTTTGGTTCAACAAGTTGCGAGAAACGGACATTGTGATCAAGATGCCTTTGAAACATCCATTAACGCTATTTTGAACACGAATCCAGCCAACACCATTGGCGTATTCGGTAGCGAAGCCGACCTAAAACTAGGCCTTGAATGCCTGGTTCAAGGCATTGACAGCACGCCATCGGGCAGTGAGATTACGCGTTATATCATTAGCTTAATGGCATTGGAGCGTAAATTAACCTCTCGCAACGATGCGATGTCGCAACTTGGTGACCGTATCCAGATGGCAAAACGTCAATCTGAACACTTCGAGCTGCTGGAAGAGCAAATGATCAGCAACTTAGCGAGTATTTATCTGGATGTTGTCAGCCCTATCGGGCCTCGTATCCAAGTAACAGGAACACCGGCAGTACTGCAACAGACCTCGACTCAACATAAAGTTAGAGCTCTGCTGTTGTCTGGTATCCGTTGTGCTGTACTTTGGCGTCAGGTAGGTGGTAAACGACGCCACTTAATCTTTGGACGCAAAAAGATGGTCGAACAGGCTCAAATCCTATTAGCTCGCATATAACAGATACCACTACAAGCTCGCGTTTATCGCGAGCTCGTTTTTTTAGATTAAAATAACCCTCGCGCAAACGTTTGCGCAATGTTCGTGACAAATGCCACAGTTATTGGTATAACGCTCACGAAATTTAGAAACCCAATTCAGGAGAACATCATGGAACTGTCAGCATTGACTGCTGTTTCACCAGTAGACGGCCGTTACGGAAGTAAGACGATTGCTTTACGCGAAATTTTCAGTGAATACGGTCTGCTTAAATACCGTACAATCGTTGAAGTCCGCTGGTTACAAAAGCTAGCTGCTACTGCTGAAATCGCAGAAGTGCCAGCGTTCAGCGCAGAAGCTAACCAATTCCTAGACGACCTTGCTGCAAACTTCTCTGAAGAAGACGCGCGCCGAATCAAAGAGATTGAGCGCACAACTAACCACGACGTAAAAGCGGTTGAGTACTTCCTAAAAGAAAAAGTGGCTGATGTTCCTGAACTACACGCAGTAAACGAATTCTTCCACTTTGCATGTACTTCTGAAGACATTAACAACACATCTCACGCTCTAATGCTAAAAGAAGCGCGTGAAACGGTAATTCTTCCAGAAATCCGCAACATTATCGACGCAATCAAAGCGCTTGCTGTTGAGTACCGTGATATTCCACTTCTGTCTCGTACACACGGTCAGCCTGCATCTCCATCAACAATGGGTAAAGAGATGGCTAACGTGGCGTACCGTATGGAACGTCAATACAAGCAGATCGAAAACGTTGAGATCCTAGCGAAAATCAACGGCGCAGTAGGTAACTACAACGCACACCTATCTGCTTACCCAGAACTAGACTGGCACAAGTTCTCTGAAGAATTCATCACTGAATCTCTTGGCGTAACTTGGAACCCATACACAACTCAAATCGAACCACACGATTACATCGCTGAGCTATTCGATGCTGTTGCACGTTTCAACACTATCCTTATCGACTTCGACCGTGACGTTTGGGGCTACATTGCACTAGGCCACTTTAAGCAAAAAACCATTGCTGGCGAGATCGGCTCTTCTACAATGCCACACAAAGTTAACCCAATCGACTTTGAAAACTCTGAAGGTAACCTAGGTCTTGCGAACGCAGTGTTTGGTCACCTAGCACAGAAACTGCCTATCTCTCGTTGGCAGCGTGACCTAACTGATTCAACAGTTCTACGTAACTTAGGTGTTGGTGTTGGCTACGCAATCATCGCTTACACTTCAACGCTTAAAGGCATTAGCAAGCTAGAAGTTAACCGTGAAGCGCTTCTGGCTGAACTTGATAAGAACTGGGAAGTTCTCGCAGAGCCTGTACAAACAGTGATGCGTCGTTACGGTATCGAAAAACCATACGAGAAGCTTAAAGAGCTGACTCGTGGTAAGCGTGTAGATGGTGAAGCAATGCGTAACTTCATCGAAGGTCTTGAGCTTCCTGAGCACGAGAAAGCACGTCTGAAAGAAATGACGCCAGCTAACTACATCGGTCAAGCAATCGAGTTGACTGACAAGCTGTAATCACTGAGTGATTCACCTGAATTTGAAAAGGTTGATGTGAGAGCATCAACCTTTTTATTACCCTCAGCCTTTAAAAAATCATCAAAGACTTCCAAATCTATTGTTTTTGGAAGAATAAGGTAATTGTCCCCACCTCTACACCAAACTTCTTGATTCTAGTCAGGT
Source organism: Vibrio sp. YIC-376 (assembly GCF_052353105.1). Classification (NCBI taxonomy): domain Bacteria; kingdom Pseudomonadati; phylum Pseudomonadota; class Gammaproteobacteria; order Vibrionales; family Vibrionaceae; genus Vibrio; species Vibrio sp. YIC-376. The sequence goes on along the minus strand of NZ_JBBWFK010000001.1, from coordinate 123,757 downwards.
TAAACACATGCTTTTCGTCTTGGCGATAAAGCCAGTCATCAAATGCAACCGTGACTGTTGAATCATCCATTTTTAACTCAAAGTCATACTGCCACTGCAACGCATTACCTGTCTCCTTTCCGGTTGCTATACCAATAATATCGTCAGCGTTCCCTTGGTAGCGGCTATTTCCTAACTTAGTTATGTTCCAAATACGCTGATCTACCTCGCCGTCGTTAAAAACAAAATCTTCTATCAACGTCAGTTCATTACCTGCAATAGTACCAACAATATCCACTTCGAAGCGTCTGGTTTGCTGTCCAGAGTGGTCTTGCACCATTCCCCAAGCTTTCACGTTCCCGTCAAAATATCCAAACAGGTCAAAATTGGGCGTTGTTGATTGATAGTTGTCGATATCGGCTGAGCAAGAACCAAGAAAAACAGCCATGACGGCTACAGTCAAATGGATTAGTCGCTTTAAAACATTCACTGTGTCACCTGCCCTATTAATTGTTTACGAAGTTTGGGATACGTCGTATTTGGTGACAGCCAGATAGAAAGCAAAGCATCGTTTAAATTTTCATCTTTAACGTAACCAATGGTCTTCAAAGAGGAAGTGCCCGCAGGACGATAAAGCAATTGACCTGATTGACCATCTGTTACATAAGTAAGTTCGTCGCCTTTTTTGATGTTAGGGAACATAGTATTGAGCTGAGATAGCCATTGTTGCCGAAGAGCCTGTTTTACCCCTAGTTTTTGCCACTGCTCATCCGTTACCTCTAGTAACTGCTGTTTTGTTGCATCACGCTGGTAGTAAAGTTCTAAAGCGAAGGGATGAGGCGATACATCATCGTTCACTAAATACTTTCCCTCAGGCGCTCTTAAACGCGACTCATAGATATCAAAGATAAACCAAGTTAATTTCGCCTGACCAACGGTTTTCCATTGTCGCCAATCTTCGGTACTGGATGTCCCCATATCAGTGCCGGCGTTCTGTGCCTTTAAGGGCAACGACACTAATACACCGGCAAGTAGCGCACCGTTAATCAGACTCTTGGCTAAGTTTCCCTGCAAGCTTCTCATTTCCATACACCTTGAGTATCAATACCATCACAGCACACCACTCTATAAATAAAATCACCAAAGAGAGGTTAACGCTGTAACCAAATTCAACGGAATGGAGTTTGTACCCCGCGAAATAGCTGGCTCCTCCCCCCAAGCCGCCTACTATTGATACGAAGATTTTAGGAAAACGATGCAAAACAGATATAAGTTGGCGGGCATACCAGGCAAATACTACCCAAAGGCATAGCAGCCATATTGGCAGCCATACAGTTTGGAAAATAAGAAGAGTAAATTGTTGGTTCAGACTATCAAGGGCCAGCCCAATGGCGGTGACGATAGCGATGCCTTTTAATGAAGTAGCATTGCTTAATATGCAATAGGCGATAGTTAACAAAGTTAAACAAACGGTAAGCCACTGCCATTGATAGGTACCAAGCACAGCTGCAAACCAGCATATTTGAAACCAGGTTGATGCAACCAACACTCTCATATCGGCCTACGGGCGTTGAAAGGTCATGTGTACAGCGCTGATGGTTCTCGCCAGAAAACCACCCTCACAGTAGCTCAAATAGTAACTCCACATACGAATAAATTTGTCGTCATAGCCATACTCGCGAACTTCTGTTTCAGCCTGATTAAATCGGTAATGCCATTCATTGAGTGTCTTTGCGTAATCGAGGCCAATATCGAACAGATCACGGACAACTAAGTCACTATACTTCGTGGCCGCTTGAGTGAGAGACGTTACTGACGGTAGAAATCCTCCAGGGAAAATGTACTTCTGAATGAAATCAACATTGTTGCTGTAGTATTCATAACGCTGATCGGCGATGGTAATTGCCTGAATTGCCATTAAGCCGCCCGGCCTAAGTAGTGATTCGCATTTTTTAATGTAGGATGGCAAAAACTCTTTGCCTACCGCCTCAATCATCTCGATCGACACCAATTTATCGTAACGGCCAACAAGGTTTCGGTAGTCTTCTTTTAGTAAGGTAATTTTGTCTGCCAAGCATCTCTTCTCTATCGCGTGCTGGGCGTAGAGATGCTGCTCTTCAGATATAGTGGTCGTCGTTACCTGACAGCCATATTTCTCCGCCATGTATATCGCCATGGCACCCCAACCCGTTCCAATCTCAATAACATGGTCAGAAGGCTGAAGATCAAGCTGGTGACACAAGCGCGCCATTTTATTAATTTGCGCTTGTTCTAATGACTCACCATCTTGTCGATAGAGAGCGGAAGAATAAAGCATGTTGGTATCAAGAAATGACTCATATAACGCATTTCCCAAATCGTAATGCGCATGAATGTTTTGACGGGACTTATCCTCAGAGTTTCGATTGGCCCAGTGGCTGAATTTATATACGAGTTTGGTCAGCAAACTTCCCTTATCTTCAATCTGGTCTAAAGCACTCATATTCAACGCCATCAACTTCATCAATGCCGTCAGGTCTGGGCTGTCCCACCAGCCATCCATATACGCCTCCCCAGCGGCTATACTGCCGCCGCGCAACACGCGTGCGTATAAACCAGGGTGTTTCACCTCAATTGTCGCCCCTACAGGTTTTCCCTGAAACATTCCAATCGGTGCGGCAAAACGTTCGCTCGTCTCTTTATTTTCCGTTGCATAGGTTTCTATCACGGTTAAATTGCCGACTTCCATGTTTTTCAAACATTGAAAGATCACTCTGCGGGCCGCTTTTTGAGTCGTAGTAAGTTCTCGCGGCAATGTTATAACTCCACTATTCAACATGCAGAATTCTCCTTGTTCTTACTTCCCTTACTTTTCTTTTCTGGCTTCATTTTATTTTCATCCGGCGCTGAATATTTAGGATGGGAATAAAAAGGCGCACCTTTAACCCAAAGTTTTAATCCGTGCCAGTAAATGCCAAAGACCACTTTTATGGTTTGTATAGGAGTGACAACCAAACACTTCAATAGATTTTTGCTCGACATTGCTTTCGATTTCATTGCCATGGTGGCATCAAAATGTTTTTCGCCTTTGTGGCACTCTAAATGGATACTGAGTTTGTCCGTTAGTGGCTTAAGCTTCCATAAATACTGTTGACCCATAGGATTAAACGGAGAAACGTGGAACGCTTTATCTTGCTTCCAACCAACGTGTTCATCTTCTTGATTCGCGGCTACTGCATAGTAATGGCGCTCATTCCATGGCGTATTGCTCACTTCCGCCAGCAAATATTTCCACTCTCCCTGCTCGTTATACACATAGTAGAAATTAACCGGACTAAAATAGAGGCCCAGATAACGCAGATGGCAAACGGCGATAACTTTCCCGTTGCATCGCACACCAGTGAGGTCGGCTAATTTATCTTGTACCGCCGTTTTTAAGTGTCCTTGGCCAACGTAATCGCTTCGTTTAAAACGGGCCCAATGCCACCAGCGGGTACCGAATCCCCACACTTGATTCTCAAGTTGATCAATCTCGTCAACATCAATAGCCGGCATAAACAACGAGTAATTCAGCTCATGTAACACTGGGGTGAAACGGCGGTGCCGAACGTTGCCAATGAATAACCGACTGTTCACCGTACTAGCCATATTACGCTGCACCTTTTTGTAAAGTGACCGCGGAGTGCTGTTGGTATTTGCTTTCCAGCGCTTTCACCACATCTAAAGCGCTGCGTACCCCATCTTCATGGAATCCGTTGAACCAGTAGGCGCCACAAAACCAACTATTTGATACACCCTGAATCTCGCTTTTTCGCTGTTGAGCTGCGATAGATTCAGTCGTAAATACCGGGTGATGATAAGTAAACGTGCGCAGAATTTTGCTCTTGTCTATCTGCTCCGTACTGTTCAAGGTGACACAAAATGTGTGCTTAGATTGCACATGCTGAAGGATGTTCATGTTGTAAGTCAGTGATGGCAAACGATGTTGCTCATCTTCTCTACCTTCGAGCAGATAGTTCCAGGATGCCCAAGCCGCTCTGCGTTTTGGAAGCAGGTTCGTGTCTGTATGCAGCACGACTTCATTTGCTTGATAAGCCATATCACCGAGAATGCTTCGCTCCTCATGGCTAGGATCACCCAGCATTTTTATTACTTGATCGCTGTGGCAGGCAAAGATCACCTCATCAAACCACTCGGTTGTGCCATTGACGTGCAGCAAAACACGTTCTTTGCTACGCGTGACACTCTCAACCGGGCTATTAAGGCGAATATTTTGTTTAAACCCTTTGGTAAGCGGAGAAATGTAAGCGCGAGAGCCTCCTTTAATCACATACCATTGAGGACGGTTTGTCACATCTAACAAGCCGTGATTTAGGAAGAAGCACACGAAGAACATCAACGGAAATTGGCGCATGTCTGCAAGCGTAGAAGACCAAATCGCCGCCCCCATTGGCAGAATGTAGTTATCAGTAAAAAACGTGCTGAAACGGTGCTCATCGAGAAACTCCCCCAGCGTTTGCATATTTGTGATTTCTTTATTGGCGAACGATTTCGCCAATTTATTGAAACGGAGAATCTCAAAGATAAAGCGGTAAAACTTTGGGTTTGCCCAATTGCGCTTTTGCGCGAAAAGTGTCGAAAGCGTATGCCCGTTGTACTCTAATCCATTGCTATTATTACGAACGCTAAAACTCATTTGAGTCGGTACGCCTTCAACACCTATCTCCTCCATCATTTTAATGAAGTTAGGATAAGTACGATCGTTGTAAACGATAAAACCCGTGTCAATTGCATAGTCTTGTCCGTCAATGTTGACATCAACGGTCGCAGTATGCCCACCGATGGAATCATTTGCCTCAAACAAGGTGATGTCATGTTCTTTGTGCAAATAATAACCGCACGTCAGTCCGGATATTCCAGTGCCTACAATTGCGATTTTCATATTTATTCCTCTTTACGACACGAGTTTACGCGTTAAGCGAGCTTGCCAGCTGTACGGAAACAACGAAATGAAGCGAAGAATGCTGGTAAATCCCGCAGGGAAATAGATGTAATTTTTATTGGACGAAAGTTGCTTTCTTATCGATTCTGACGCCTGCTTTGCAGAGATAATCATTGGCATTTCAAACGTATTTCTGTCTGTCAATGGCGTTTCCACGAAACCAGGAAACACTGTCACTACTTTGATGCCTTTCTTTTGAAGATCAATACGAAGTGCTCTCGCGAAATAACTCACTGCCGCTTTCGATGCGCCATATGCTTCCGCTCTTGGTAATGCGACTTCGGACGCAATAGAACCTACAATCACGACTCGGTGTCCGCGCTTGAATCGGGACTGACAAGCTTCAACACAATTCGCTACCCCGATAACATTGACGTTAAGTACGCGCGCCATGAGTTTCGCGTCTACCTCGCCGTTATCCATATACTCACAATCACCCGCATTGAAAATCCAGATGTCTGGTACAACGTTCAGCGATGAAAGAACACGTTTGGTTTCATCATAATCTGTCACGTCAAATCGCAGCGGACTGATAAGTGATGACTGATTGCCGAGTTCCTCCAGCACAGGCTCATTGCGCCCACATGCAATCACGTACCAGCCTGATTCTGCATAATCCAGAGCAAGCTGCTTTCCTATGCCTGAAGTGGCTCCGGTGATCAAAACTGCACTGCTCATTGCCCTAACCTCTGTTTCACAGCTTTTACCAATACTCCAAGCAGAGGTAAGTTTTCATAAAGCATTTCGCCAAGATCAAAATAGTCTCGGTGATAAACGACCTGACCCTGAGAGAATTTGAGATGAGACGCACCGTTAACCAATATCGGTTTGCCGCTCTTAAGCTTGGGATGCAAAAGTTCCATGGTCCACGTGATAAAGCCGTTGTCTCCTACCTGCTGCTGATCATGAATGACAAATTCACACCTGATTACATTGGAGTACAGTGCCTGAAAGTATTCGCTCAGTGCACGCCTGCCTTCTAGTCTATGTGCTGAATCTTCGAATACCACGTCAGGGTGATACACCTCGTTGAGCAGGTGTAAGTTATGTTTGTCGAGCTTATGGTAAAGATCGACAACAGTCCCTATCTCCATTCCTTGGCTCCTACTCTAGTTAAAGTTATACAAAAATATCTTACGTACAACTTAGCCCAATAACACAAAGTTGTACAAAAAATATTTTGTATAACTTTGTTACTTCAGATTGATACGCGATAGAGAAAGGTAACGATCAGACAGACGAAAAAAAGGCTTGGTAAAAACCAAGCCTTTTCAAAAAATTATTCTAAATTCGATTAGTACTGTTGATTGCGTAAAGCGTTAATACGTTTATCTAGTGGTGGGTGGCTCATCAGTAGCTCAGTAAGAGACTGCTTACCGTTGATACCAAATGCCATCATGGTGCCATCTAGCTTCGACTCTTGGCTCATTTTCAAGCGCTCAAGTGCCGCTATCATTTTTTCTTTACCAACTAATTGAGCTGCGCCTGCATCTGCATGAAACTCACGATGACGGCTGTACCACATCGTGATAAAGCTCGCTAAGAAGCCAAACACCAATTCCAATACCATAGACACGCCGAAGTACACCATCATGTTTGAGCCCTCGCCTTCTTCGTCATCGTTTGAAGAAACAATGTTAGCGATAAAACGCGATAAGAAGATAACAAACGTGTTCACGACACCTTGCATCAGCGTCATTGTGACCATGTCACCATTCGCGATATGGCTTACTTCGTGTGCCAAAACCGCTTCGGCTTCATCACGAGTCATGTTGTGTAAAAGACCCGTTGAAACAGCAACCAAAGAATCATCACGCTTTGCTCCTGTCGCGAAAGCGTTAATGTCTGGTGAGTCGTAGATAGCCACTGTCGGCATACCGATACCCGCTTGTTGAGCCTGACGGCCAACCGTCTCTACTAACCAGTGCTCAGTTTCGTTACGTGGACTTTCGATAACCATACCGCCAACAGAACGCAGCGCCATGCCCTTAGACATCATTAACGAAATCAGTGCACCACCAAAGCCGAAGACCGCCGCCATCACCAGTAGACCAGACAGACTTCCAGGCTGCAATCCAGTGGTAGCGTAAACAATATTCAGAACAACACTAAGTACTAGTACTACAGCCAGGTTAGTTGCTAGGAATAACATAATTCGCTTCATTACTTTTCTCCGAGGAAGCTTGTTGTTGTAAAGCCGATCCCACTTGGTTTCGTGCTTCGTTGCGTTATAGATATAGTCTATCTATGTTAAAAACAAGGTTAAGCAATAAATTGCAACATTTGTTTTCTCCGCTGAAATTACTCGCATATTTTTATAGCTTAAAAACAGTATATTAGCTTGAGTTTAGACTTTGGTCTTATTGTACCATTACGTCAGCGTGCTAAATTCATATCAGATAAACGATACAGAGCATACTCCAAGAGCTAAACGGAGCCGAGTAGCTTTAAACTTCCATGTCTTGAGGGAAAAATCATGGTAGAAACTAACGACTATCAAATGGCTATCGATTTACTACGCTGTCACCTAGGTATCTCAGAGGATGAGGCAAAACAACAGCTTGGCATTTCGACAGAAGATCACATGACTAAGCGTATCGCGGAAACGCAACAAGCCCTAATGGGACTTAGTAACGAAAAGTAAACCTAACTCTGGTTGAAGATTAAAACAAAAGGGCTGCATCACGCAGCCCTTTTGGTATCTAACATTCTTGAGATTGGGGAGATTAAATATTTAGCAAAGGTTCGACGTTAATGTACTTACCTAGTTCTTGACGCTTAGCGCTTGGAACGTAAGGAATCTCACCTAATTTGGGTGTATCCAATCGCGCCTCTAACATCTCAATGATGTCAGCGTAGTGCTCAGTACCAGGGTTAATGCGGTTAGCGACCCAACCAACCAGATTTAAACCGTCAGCCCGAATAACCTCTGCAGTTAACAACGCATGGCTTAAACAACCGAGTTTAATACCGACCACTAACACGACTGGAAGCTGCTCTTGTTTCACCCAAGTCGATAGAAAATCTGTATCAGATACAGGGACACGCCAACCACCGGCTCCCTCCACCAATACAACGTCTGCTCGCTCTTTATGCTGGGCCAATTTTTCAGCTAACAAATCGTAATCAATTTCAACATGCTCGTGCTTTGCTGCTATATGTGGTGACGTTGGCAGCTCCAGCGCGTATGGATTGATATCATCATAAGCAACTTCTACCGTCGCTGCTTTTTGTAAATGCAAGGCATCGGAGTTACGCCAACCTTGTTCTGTCTTTTCGCTTCCTGCTGCTACTGGCTTGTAACCAATGGTGTTTAACCCTTTTGCCGCTAACGCTTGCAGAATGGCTTTAGACGCTACCGTTTTTCCTACATCAGTATCCGTACCAGCAATAAAAAAAGCATCAATCATAGATGTATTACTCCAAAACAAACCTGATAAGTTGCAGGTAAAAGACCTTTATTGTTTTTAAAATTTTGGTACTCGCGCTCAACGTGCAATAAAGTGCGGCGACTCGTCAGTGCGGGTGAACGCCCACTAACGTGAGTTGCACCGATACCTTTGAGATCTCGCATTACAGAAAACGCCGAGTCGTACCAAACTGTGATGGAGGTCAAGTCTAGTTGATGGTTTTGGCATTGAGATTGCGCCAACGCAATTTTTACCTGATTGATAGTTATAAAGTCATTGACGTGTTGATATGCATCAATTTTTTTCCACGAATCACGTAGCTCATAAAGTGAGCCATCAATTAAAGTAGAGAAAAAACCAGCCCCACCTTTTTTGAGAACTCGACGTACTTCGCTCAACGGATAGCTTAAATCGCAGCACCACTGAAGCGCCAGGCTTGAAAAGACATAATCAAAGCTTCCACTCTCAAAAGGCAAGTTTTCTGCGTCTGCTAAAACATAGCTCGCCCTGTCATCTCCGCAGCGTTGCTGAGCTTTGTTTAACATCTCTTGTGAGATATCAACACAAACTACGACCGCACCACGTTGTTGCAGTAACGTTGAAAAATATCCCGTCCCACAACCAAGATCTAACACTCGCTGTCCTGATAAATCGACTGGAAGTTTTTCTAATAATCGATGTCCCACATCTCGCTGAAAAGCCGCATGCTTGTCGTAAGTCTCAGCCGCTTTTCCAAAAGACGTCGCGATAGCTTTTTTATCTTGAACTTCAAGATCAGATGCTATTTGTTCAGCATAATCCATTACCGCGCTCCTAATGCTTGTTTAAGTGCGTGAGACAGTGTTTTTATTTGATCTTTGGTGTGGTTAGCCGTCAAAGTAATACGTAAACGAGACGTACCTGCTGGTACAGTAGGCGGTCGAATCGCGGTAACCCAAATGCCATTTTTCCGACAAGATTCTCCTACGCTTATCGCTTGCTCCGACTCACCAATGATAAAAGGTTTAATCGGTGTCAGCGTATCAACAAAACCCTCGATGTCTTGTAAACACTCACGATAGTAATCACTTAACTCGGTCAGCTTTTCACGTCGCCAACCTTGTTGTTGCACGATAGAGACTGCATGCGTTAACGCAAAAGCTTGTGCTGGCGGCATTGCCGTCGAATACACATGATGTCTTGCAAACTGCGTCAGAAAATCACCTGTAACTCGATCACATAAGATGGCAGCACCAGACATACCAAATGCTTTACCAAATGTGACAACCAGGATTTCAGGTTTTACGTTAGCGCGTTCACAGGAACCGCCACCAGTTTCACCGAGAACACCAATGCCGTGAGCATCATCCACAGCCAGCCAGGCGTCATTGGCTTGGGTGAGTTTTGCGATCTCTTCCAGTGGCGAGCAATCACCATCCATACTGAAGACGCCTTCCGTCACCACGAGATGATTACTTCCCCTATCGAGAAGTGAGATAAGGTGATCAAGATCGTTGTGTTTAAAGCGTTTCATTTTGGCCGGAGACAAAGCCCCGGCTTCCATCAAAGACGCGTGATTAAGTCTGTCTTGCAGTAATACATCGGACTTTTCTAGTAAGGTAAACAGCAATGCCTGATTTGCACTGAATCCAGAACCAAACAATATCGCTCGTTCATAACCCAGCCACTCGGTCAGTGCAGCTTCTAAATTACTGTGTGCTGCACTAAAGCCAGTGACCATAGGCGAAGCCCCACTGCCGCTGCCATACACGCTTAGTCCTTGTTGCCAAGCGCGCACCAGTGCTTGATCATTGGCTAAGCCAAGATAATCGTTACTCGAGAAGTTGATATAGCGTTTGCCTTCGTGTTCCAGAATAGATTGGTTACCGGCAAACACTAAGTTCAACGAGCGATTCAGCCCCTGCTCTTTGCGATAAGATATCGCTGATTCGATACGAGCTTTAAACGGTGGCATCGTAGAAAAGATCATCTTTTGCCGGACGAGCTGCGACACGCTCTACCACGCGATCAAGCAATTCGTTCTCTTCAATTTCATCTGGCTTCTGAGAAACTTCCTGGCTGTTTATACCCAGTTTCTTGAAAAGCATCATATCTTTATCTTCAGAAGGGTTTGGTGTTGTCAGTAGCTTACAACCGTAGAAAACCGAGTTCGCACCGGCCATGAAACATAGCGCTTGCATCTGCTCGTTCATATTCTCACGACCAGCCGATAAACGGACTGCCGACTGAGGCATCATGATGCGTGCGATAGCGATAAGACGAATAAAATCAAACGGTTCAACATCTTCAACTTTTTCTAGCGGCGTACCTTTCACTTTAACCAGCATGTTGATTGGCACACTTTCTGGGTGAGTGGGGAGGTTCGCCAGCTCTACTAATAGACCAGCGCGATCATTTGCACTCTCGCCCATGCCAATGATACCGCCAGAGCAGATTTTCATCCCGGCATCACGGACATGAGACAAGGTATCCAATCGATCCTGATAAGTACGAGTCGTGATGATATTGCCGTAAAACTCAGGTGAAGTGTCTAAGTTGTGGTTATAGTAATCCAGACCTGCATCCGCAAGTTGCTTCGCTTGATCGGGAGTCAGCATACCCAGCGTCATACAGGTTTCTAGCCCCATGTCTTTCACGCCTTTGATCATATCCGTCAGATGCGGCATGTCGCGCTCTTTCGGATTCTTCCATGCTGCGCCCATACAGAAACGAGTAGAACCTGCATTCTTTGCTTTTTGTGCGGCGTCGAGTACGCGCTCAACTTCCATCAGACGCTCCTTTTCGATGTCTGTGGTGTATCTGGCACTTTGAGGACAATACTTACAGTCTTCTGGGCATGCGCCCGTCTTGATCGATAGCAGAGTGCTAACTTGAACATGGTTGGTTTGTTGATATTGACGGTGAACAAGCTGAGCTTCGAACAGAAGATCCATGAATGGTTTTTCCATTAGCGCTCGCACTTCAGCATGCGTCCAGTTATGACGAACTTCCACGTGTATTCCTTAGGTCACTTTTTTTGTTGTGTTGACAGTCTACTGAGTCTAGATAAACTGTCAACATAAGCAAAAACAACAAAGTTTACATATGGTTGTTTTTTAATCTTAATTAGAATTGGAACTACACATGGATCTTGCCTTCGACCGCCAGCATATCTGGCATCCCTACACTTCGACACTAACACCTCTGACCTGTTATCCAGTCGCTTCCGCGCAAGGTGTACATATCAATTTAGAAGATGGGACCCAATTAGTTGACGGCATGTCTTCCTGGTGGTCAACGATTCACGGATACAATCACCCGCATTTAAATCAAGCAGCGCACCAGCAAATTGACCAAGTTTCTCATGTCATGTTTGGCGGTATAACTCATCAGCCAGCGATCAATTTGTGTAAAAAGCTTCTTACTCTTGCACCCAAAAATCTTGAGCATGTCTTTTTGGCCGATTCAGGGTCCGTAGCCGTGGAAGTCAGTCTGAAAATGGCCCTCCAATATTGGCATGCGAAAGGCGAACACAGGCCCAAATTTCTTACCCTAAAACACGGTTATCATGGTGATACTTTTGCAGCGATGTCGGTTACCGATCCTGACAATTCAATGCACTCGCTATACAAAGGCTTTTTGCCAGAACATATATTCGCAGACTCTCCGGCCGGTGGTTATTGGGATGAATGGAATCCAGACGACTTGTTCGATTTTGAAGAGAAGATCACTCAACATCACCAAGATCTCGCAGCAGTGATCCTCGAACCAATCGTACAAGGTGCGGGAGGTATGCGTATTTACCACTCCGAGTTTCTTAAAGGTGTCAGAGCACTCTGTGACAAGTATGGTCTGTTATTGATTGCAGATGAAATAGCGACTGGCTTCGGGCGTACTGGAAAGCTATTTGCTTGTGAACATTCATCAATCCAACCTGACATCCTCTGCGTTGGCAAAGCGCTGACTGGCGGCTACATGACGCTATCAGCCACCCTTGCAACCAAGCATGTTGCTGATACCGTTTGTGGTGGTGAAGCTGGCTGCTTTATGCATGGTCCGACATTCATGGGTAACCCTCTCGCTTGTGCTGTAGCAACGGCAAGTTTGGAACTTATTGAGAAAGGAGAATGGGAACAGCAAACCAAGCAAATTGAGACACTATTTTCTGAATTGTTACCCAAGTTGGAGCAATACGATTTGGTAAAAAATACTCGTTGGCTCGGAGCGATAGGCGTTGTAGAAACTCACCGCCCCGTCAACATGGAAGCGATTCAGGCGCTGTTTGTCGAGCTTGGGGTTTGGATTCGTCCATTTGGCAAACTGATTTATATGATGCCGCCGTTTATCAGCGAACCAGAGCACATTGAAAAATTGGTTAATGCGATTGAAGCAGCGCTTCAAAATGAAAACTGCTTTGTATAACCACAACACAGCGGTTTTGGATCACTAAATATTAAAAAACCCAGCTCGAAAGCTGGGTTTTGATGTCTAGTGGCTAATGAATTAACCGATGTGCGTTGCGCCGCCCATGTACTTCTGAAGTACAGCAGGAATTGCAATGCGGCCGTCTGCTTCTTGGTTGTTTTCAAGGATAGCAACCATTGTACGACCTACAGCAAGACCAGAGCCGTTTAGCGTGTGTACAAGCTCAGGTTTCTTCTCAGCTTTACGACGGAAACGCGCTTGCATACGACGAGCCTGGAAGTCCCACATGTTAGAACATGAAGAGATTTCACGGTAAGTTTCTTGAGCAGGAACCCAAACTTCTAGGTCATAAGTCTTACGAGCACCGAAGCCCATATCGCCTGTACATAGAACCACTTTACGGTAAGGAAGCTCCAGAAGTTGAAGAACTTTCTCAGCGTGACCAGTTAGCTCTTCAAGAGCATCCATTGAATCTTCTGGCTTAGTGATTTGTACTAGCTCAACTTTGTCGAACTGGTGCATACGAATCAGACCACGAGTATCACGACCGTAAGAACCCGCTTCTGAACGGAAACATGGCGTGTGCGCTGTCATTTTAAGTGGTAGATCGGCTTCATCAGAAATAGTGTCACGAACAAGGTTCGTTACAGGTACTTCTGCGGTAGGGATCAGAGACAATTTACGTGGCTCTTCATCACTTACTTTTTCAGCTAGTGGTTCAGTATGGAACAGATCTTTACCGAACTTAGGTAGCTGACCCGTACCAAACAGGCTGTCAGCGTTGACTAAGTACGGTACGTACATTTCAGTGTAACCGTGTTCTTCTGTATGAAGATCTAGCATGAACTGAGCAATTGCGCGGTGTAGGCGTGCAAATTGGCCTTTCATGACGATGAAACGAGCACCAGTGATCTTAGTTGCACTCGCGAAATCCAGGCCATCACCCATTTCACCAAGGTCAACGTGGTCTTTTACTTCAAAGTTGTAAGTCTTCGGCTCACCCCAACGAGCAACTTCTACGTTGTCGTTTTCATCTTTACCATCAGGCACATCATCCGCAGGAATGTTAGGAACAGAAAGCGTGATTTCGTCCAATTGAGCCATTACTTGGTCAAGTTCAACTTTTTTAGCATCAAGATCGCTACCTAGAGTACCGATTTGCTTCTTGATCTCTTCTGCGCCTTCTTTGTCGCCAGCCGCCATTTTTTGGCCGATTTGCTTGGAGATGGAGTTACGCGTGGATTGTAAATTTTCAACTTCTACTTGAATGGACTTACGTTGTTCTTCAAGTTTACGAATAGTTTCTACGTCTAGCTTAAAGCCACGACGCGCAAGTTTTGCAGCTGTTTCATCCAGCTCAGTTCGAAGTAATTTAGAATCCAGCATTGTTAATCCTATGCTTTTGTAGTTGTGAAATCGCGTGCCAACATCTTGCTGGTACGCTATAAAAATTTACCGAATAAATGTATCCAAAAACGCCTACTTTTCATAGCGCTTTTGTTGGCTATTTGCGTCTAAAGTAGCCAAGTAATCTAACTTTTCGCCGATTTTGGTTTCGAGACCGCGATTCGTCGGCTGATAGTACTTACGTTCCACCATTTCCGGCGGCAGATACTTTTCGCCAGCGGCGTATGCGCCAGGTTCATCGTGAGCATAGCGATATTCAGCGCCATAACCCATGTCTTTCATCAAACTTGTTGGTGCATTTCGCAAATGATGAGGCACCTCGTATTCTGGCAAGTTATGCGCATCCGATAATGCCTGCTTCCAAGCCACATATACGGCGTTGCTCTTAGGCGCACAGGCTAGGTAAACGATCGCTTGAGCAATCGCCCTCTCCCCTTCTGCAGGACCAACACGAGTAAAACAGTCCCATGCAGATAGCGCCACTTGCATAGCACGAGGGTCCGCATTCCCGACATCTTCCGAAGCTATCGCTAATAATCGTCTCGCAATGTACAGCGGGTCACAGCCTGCTGCGATCATCCGCGCTGCCCAATACAACGCCGCATCCGGGTTGGAACCACGAATCGATTTATGAACCGCAGATATCAAATCGTACCAGATGTCCCCTTTGTTATCGAAGCGAGAAACTTTTTCGCCTGCAACTTCAGCCAACAACTTCAGCGTAATCTCTTTTTCACCCTGAGCATTGTCTTCCGCCATGTCGTAGAGCAGTTCAAGGTAATTGAGCGACATTCTTGCGTCACCATTAACCAACTCAGCAAGCCTTTCAAGAACGTTATCGACAAAATGAGCAGGTGTATCGCCTAACCCTCGTTGCTTGTCACCTATCGCCTGGTTTAACGCGAGTAAGATTTCCCTTTTGTCTAAAGAGGTCAGCTTGTAAACGCGAGCTCGGGATAACAAAGCGTTGTTGAGTTCGAACGAAGGGTTTTCAGTTGTCGCACCAATAAAGGTCACGGTGCCATCTTCGATGTGAGGTAAGAATGCGTCTTGCTGAGACTTGTTGAAACGATGAACCTCGTCCACAAACAAGATAGTGCGGCGACCAGCCATCTTATTCTCGCGTGCTTTTTCAATCGCAGCGCGAATCTCTTTGACGCCCGAAGTAACGGCAGAGACACGCTCTACTTCTGCATTGGCGTAATTGGCTGCAACTTCAGCAAGCGTAGTTTTACCCGTTCCTGGAGGCCCCCACAATATCATGGAGTGGATATGACCCGCCTCCAGCGCACGACGTAATGGCTTACCAGGACCTAAAATGTGCTGCTGCCCGATGTACTGCTCCACGGTTTGCGGCCTCATACGCGCAGCAAGGGGACGAAAATCTTCGTCCCCTGAGAAATCTAATGTGTAATTTGACACTACCAATTAATTCCTTTGGTCATCCACTTCCACACCTTTTGGGATAGTGAATGTAAATCTGTTTGCTTTCGGTTTACCAAGCTTCACATTACTGAACTTGAACAAACCTTTCTGGCCATCTTGCTCAATCACATTGAAGCCTTTCACAATACCTTTTGCATCAATATTGATCTGGAAGCGGCCTTGTGTGGAGTCAACTGCGGTAGGAACCAGAGTGAACTCGTTGCCTTTCTGCGAAACCTGGTAATTTTCCCAATCACTTGCACGATTACGTGTTAACAGCACAAATGGTGTCTGCTCGGCAGCTTGTTCTTGCCAGTAAATGCTGACCTGTTCAATGAATGGGCTGTAGTACCATAATGTTTTACCATCAGAAACCAACAGGTTTTCATCTGGTAATGTAGTGCTCCAGCGGAAAAGACTAGGACGAGCAATTTCAACTGTGCCTTCGCCTTCCATTACCGTTTCACCTTCAGGGCTGATAACTTGCTGAGAGAAAGTAGCACTAAACCCTTCATTCATTGATAAACGCTTACTTAACTCAGCTTTTGGAGACGCTGCATTGGCAGCTGAGAAAAGAGAGAAGCTTAATACAAGCGCAGAGAATAGTTTCGCTGAAAATAGTTTTTTCATTCAAATACCTATCACGGGGTCGAAAGACCTAAAGTTACTCACCTCTTTTGGACTGAGGTGAGTAAGACAAGTTCATTAATCTTTTGGCGGTGCAGGAGCCAGAACTTCACGGTTACCGTTGTGACCTGGTGCACTGACAATGCCTTGGGCTTCCAGTTGCTCAACGATTCGCGCAGCTCGGTTGTAGCCAATCTTAAATCTACGCTGTACACCAGAAACCGAACCACGGCGAGACTGAACCACGTGCTCGACAACTTGGTCGAATAGAGGATCCACTTCTTCATCCGACTCCATTTGCTCACCTGGTAGTAAGCTTTCCGGACTTTGGTCGCCACTGATGATCTCGTCGATATAGTTTGGCTTACCCCGTGCTTTCCAGTTGTTCACTACTGCGTGAACATCATCATCCGAGGCAAATGCTCCGTGTACACGTGTCGTATGGCTCGAGCCCGGAGGCAGGTACAGCATATCACCCATACCCAATAGCGATTCTGCACCGCCTTGGTCCAGGATTGTGCGAGAGTCAGTCTTAGTCGATACGGTAAATGCGACACGTGTTGGAATGTTGGCTTTGATCAGACCAGTAATAACATCAACCGATGGACGCTGAGTTGCAAGAATCAAGTGAATACCCGCCGCACGTGCTTTTTGAGCCAAGCGCGCAATCAGTTCTTCGACTTTCTTACCTACAACCATCATCAGGTCAGCGAATTCGTCTACGACCACAACGATGTATGGTAATTTTTCTAACAACGGCGGCTCAGTATCCATGCTGTCGCCTTCTTGCCAGAATGGATCGTGAATTGGATGCCCCGCTTCTGCGGCCATCTTCAACTTCTCGTTAAAGCCTTTTACGTTCCGCACGCCTAGCGTTGACATCAATTTGTAACGACGTTCCATCTCACCCACACACCAGCGTAGTGCGTTTGAGGCGTCTTTCATGTCGGTTACAACTTCAGACAGAAGATGAGGAATACCTTCGTAAATGGAAAGCTCCAACATTTTCGGGTCAATCATGATAAAGCGCAGATCTTCCGGAGATGCCTTGTAAAGCATACTCAGGATCATGACGTTCACACCGACCGATTTACCAGAGCCCGTAGTACCAGCAACCAGCACGTGTGGCATTTTGGCGATGTCGGCAATTACGGCTTCACCTGCGATGTCCTGACCAAGTACCACCGTCGTCGGCGACTTAGCTTGCTCAAACTGCGGACTGCTGATTACATCTGAGAGATATACCGTCTGGCGACTCATGTTAGGCAACTCCAGACCGACATAAGGCTTGCCTGGAATCACTTCGACAACACGAACCGCCATTGCTGATAGCGCGCGAGCCAAATCCATTGAAAGGCCAGAAATACGGCTGACTTTCACACCCGGAGCCAAATCAAGCTCAAAGCGGGTGATAACTGGACCCGGATAAATGCCCACTACGTCCGCTTTAATTTTGTAATCCGCGAGCTTACTTTCTACCAATCGAGCTACCTGCTCTAAAGCCTCGCGATCAATAAAGTTCTCGCGTTTCTCTGGATGGTAAAGAAGCTCTAATGTTGGCAGTGGTTCTGTCGGAACTGGCAGATTCTCTTCCTGTTTCATCAAAAACGGGTTCTGAGTAGCCGCCACTTTCGCCTGTGCGTTCGATACCAGATTCTGGAACGCGGCAACATCTTCATCGCTTTCGGTGACTTCTTCTACTTCTGCCATCGGCTCTGGCTCAAATGCCGTGGTCTGAACGGCTGGTTGAGCAGCAAACTGTGCATTTTGACTTGTTACTGTCGTTTGTACCGTTTGCACATTCTGCATAGGTTGTGGCGCAACATATTCATCTTCATCGTCGAGGACATCAAAGTCTGAAATCGTAGGCTCAACATGCTGACTAGGTTCTGTTTGATCAGAAATGTTGTCCAAAGCCCAGGTATCAATCGTCGGCTCATCATATGCCATAGTCTCAACTTCAGATTTCTGCTCTTGCTCAGCAGCAAATTGAGCATATTCGGAGTAATCAGGCTCGAAATGAAGTGATTCGTTTTCTGTCTCTTCAACAGAGTTTACTGGCTCTTCATAAGAAAGAGTCTGAGTAAATGGTTGAGCGGGTTGTTCTTCCGTTGCCCAGTCGTCCGCTTGCTGCGCGGCAGCCTCAAGCTCTTCGATAGTCACATTGAGCTGTTTAGTACGATCTACTAATGGATCAACGTTATTCGTGTTGATAGCCTGCTCTTGTGGCTCAGATTTCGCAAAAACAGGAGCAACACGTACCGCAGCGGCTTCAGTAGGAACCGTCGAGTCGACGACTCTTTTTGCCATCGGTTTCTCAGATTGAGTTTGCGGTATATAGATTGGATATTCGTGCGAAGCTTTTTCTTCTTTAGGCTCATCTATATCGTATGCCGTCAAATGAGGAAGCAAATCCTCATCCGACTCATCTTGCGTACGTTTAGTGACGACTTTATCTTCGACAAGCTCATCAAGCTGCGGTTCTAAAATCTCCTGCTTTGAGCCTCGTAGTATATTGGCGATCCCATTGATAACACTTAGCGAACGGTCTCCCAACCACTCAACAATATTTAACCAAGAGATGCCCGTGAACAACGTGAAGCCCGCTCCCCACAAAAACAGCAGAACAAGCGTAGTACCTAAAATATTGAGCGTTGGAAGTGCCAAGCTCGTGAGCACGTCGCCTACGACACCACCAGATGAAAAATACCAGATATCATCAAAGTTAATATCTGCCAGTCCACAACTGGTCATGATGAGAATCGTAAGGCCAAGTAGTCTCGTACCCCACAACATGAGATCAATCGACTCATCTTCGCCGCGTTTGCGACAGATCACCCATGCTCCTGCTGCCAGTAAGAAAGGCACAGGATAGGCAAGTGAGCCAAAAGTAAAAAATAGAGTGTCGGCGAGCCATGCGCCAAACAGGCCACCAGCGTTATCGATCTCTCCCCCCCACGCGGTCTGGGACCAGGAAGGATCGGCCGGACTAAAGGTAAACAACGCTACAGCGAGCAATACCGAGCTAAGAACGCCAACGATAAAGCAGCACTCTTTCAAGCGTTGGAAGCCACTTAAACGTGAAGACTGAGGCTCTTCACTGGTTTTGATGATGGTTTCGACTTTCTTTGCGTTCTCTCTGAACATAAATCAACTTGAATATGGAAATGAAATAGGAATTTGCAAAACATTCCGAGCGGCATCAAGCCGCTCGGTAAATTGATTTAACCATATCAAAGAGAAAAACCCAATGAATCTCTGTCGAAAGCGGAAGCATATACCGCTTTCTTTGCAAAGAATTAACGAGTTTTAATCACAAGCTGGTTAGATTGTTTCACTTCTTCCATAACAACGTATGTACGAGTGTCGTTTACACCTGGTAAACGCAGTAGCGTATCGCCAAGTAGACGACGATAAGCACCCATATCTGATACACGAGTTTTAAGAAGATAGTCAAAGTCACCAGATACTAGATGACACTCTTGGATATCATCCAGTTTTTGAACCGCAGTGTTAAACTGCTCGAACACATCCGGTGCACCGCGGTTTAACGTAATTTCAACGAACACTAATAGTGAAGCATCTAAAAACTGCGGGTTCAGTAACGCAGTATACCCTGTAATGTACCCCTGACGTTCCAATCGACGTACACGCTCCAAACATGGTGTTGGAGATAAACCAACACGTTTTGAAAGTTCTACGTTCGAAATACGACCGTCTTTCTGCAATTCATTAAGAATGTTGCGGTCGATACGGTCTAGATCCTTGGACGGCTTTTTATAGTTGTCTGCCATTTTTTATTCCACCTTATTACTTCCTTGCAAAAAAATATACTACAACTTTTTAATATTTGGTGCCAAATATTACAAACCAATAACTATACTAGTTCTTAATTCGACAATAACACCCTACAAATAGTCAATACAACCATTATAGAAAGAGGATTCAGGATGATCATTGGCGTACCTAAGGAAATCAAAAACCACGAATACCGTGTTGGCATGATCCCAGCTAGCGTGAGAGAGCTAATCTCACATGGTCACCAAGTTTTAGTTGAGACCAATGCAGGTGCCGGCATTGGTTTTTCAGACGATGATTACATCGCTGTCGGCGCATCCATTCTCCCGAGTTCTGCTGACGTTTTCGCGCAAGCAGAAATGATAGTAAAAGTAAAAGAACCCCAAGCAATTGAAAGAGCAATGCTCCGCGAAGGACAAATTTTATTTACCTATTTACACCTAGCACCAGATTTTCCACAAACTGATGAGCTAATCAAGAGCAAAGCTGTCTGTATAGCCTATGAGACTGTAACAGATAATATGGGTCGTTTGCCACTGTTAGCACCAATGTCTGAAGTAGCAGGTCGGATGTCTATCCAAGCTGGTGCGCAAACGTTAGAAAAATCTCAAGGCGGTCGTGGTTTACTGCTTGGTGGAGTACCAGGCGTTGCGCCAGCAAAAGTGGTCATTGTTGGCGGCGGTGTCGTTGGTGCAAACGCAGCTCGTATGGCAATTGGTCTGCGTGCTGACGTAACAATTCTTGACCGTAATGTAGATACTCTGCGTAAACTGGATGAAGAATTCCACGGTCAAGCGAAAGTGATTTATTCTACGGAAGACGCTATCGAGAAGCATGTTCTAGAAGCAGACCTTGTTATTGGTGCGGTTCTAATCCCTGGCGCCGCTGCTCCGAAGTTAGTTAAAAAAGAGCACATTGCAAAGATGAAGCCAGGCTCAGCGGTGGTTGACGTCGCCATCGACCAAGGCGGCTGTTTTGAAACTTCACACGCAACCACTCACGCAGAACCAACTTATATCGTTGATGAAGTCGTACACTACTGTGTGGCAAACATGCCTGGTGCAGTTGCTCGTACTTCAACGTTTGCCCTAAACAACGCAACTTTACCTTACATTCTGAAACTGGCGAACAAAGGTTACAAACAAGCACTTCTAGACGATAAAGGCTTCCTTGAAGGCCTGAACGTGATTCACGGGAAAGTGACATGTAAAGAAGTTGCTGAAGGTTTTGGGCTTGAGTACGTAGAACCAGAGCAGGCGATTGCAATGTTCAATTAATGATAAAATAAATCAATTCTGTCACGTTTTATTTACAAAAGCCCACTACCAAGTGGGCTTTTTCATATAGAGCATTTAGCTATAAATGATAACTATTTTTTATATGCGCAAATTAAAATATTTCGAGGAGTAACAGATTTAGCGCAAAACTCCAACACTCTGGCACGATAACCTTGTTCCTCAAGATAAAGTGCTTTATCTAAAGCCAGCCACAGCTCTAAAGGTCGCTGAAAAACCAATTGAATTAAGCTCATTCTTTCCATCTGCCAAAAACGCACTTCAGCTAGAGCTTCAAACTGATCGAAGTCGATTTCTAGATTCATCTCGATTCCTTTTTGCTCAGCAGCCCAAAGGCAGAAAGCTTCAAAACCTTCACTCAACTGTGATTTACGAATACTTGGAACAGGCTGATACTCCTCAAAACCAAGGACCTGACGAGCAATCAAATCGAAACCCAACCTGAAAACCATCTCTTGTTGGCGATGTCGACGTACCCTCTCACCGCCAGTCACAGTTTGCTGTAGCGGGATCCTAAGTTCCTGTTTGGAGAGCCTCAACTTTGAAGATTGAGCACTTTCAGAGAGTGCCTGATAGGTCTCAGCTTGAATCAAGTGGTAACAACAAGGAGAAATGGTCATTGCTGCGACACCACTTTCACAGCCGTACTGGAGTAAACGAACATGCAAATCACCGCAGGCATGTAAAGCGACAGCATGCTGTGTTGGCTTAAACACCGCTTTCGCTGCGGCGTCAAATGCATCCCCCTGAATGAAGGTCATTTTCCAATGATGCTCATCCGCAACCTGCTGTCCCGAATCGCATAGCTCTTGCTGATATTCAAAGCTAGTAACTGGCTGCTCAGTTTGTGTGGTTAGAATACGCCCGAGATACCCTTTACCCGAACACCACTCAAGCCACTCTATCCCACGATGATGCTGGATCGCCGCCTCGCCCATTGCCGTTATTTGTTCAAGTTTACGACCAGGGACACCATCATCTAACCCTCTTTCGAGCTCTAAACCACTTAGCGATATGGCATCCAGTTGGGTGCAGTCGGCTAGTTTCTGCAGTACTGGTAAATAAAGGATGATTTCAGCCAAAACTTCTTCCGGCTTTGCCTTTAAAAATTCGATGTGTGAAGGGGCAAGCGATGCTAACCAATCACAAAGTTCGGGGTGCTTTTCTTGCCAGGGTAAGGACGAATGAATACTGCTCTTAAATGGGTCGAATCGCCATAACGATTGATTCTCGAACAAGCAGTCATTAATAAATTGAAATTGAGTGTTCATTCATACCAATACCAGTAATTTTAATATCAGAAATTTGCCCAGGAAAACTCGCTTGGAGTAAGGCTAAATTTGCAGTAACTAGTGGTTCTAATGACAAGAATTTTAACGAAGCTGTACGCGGTTTTAATCAGCAAAAATGATGAAATAATTGCTGGAACTGGTATGCCCCCTACTAGCAGGCGCGTATTGTATACCCAAGAGGCGTAAGCGCAAACCTCGATCTTGGGTATACATACAAAGAAGATAAGTTATCTAACTGGCAGATCGATATCTTTAAACATCTCTTCGATTTCGGCATTCGACTTCAAAGAAATAGCACGCTCGACCACAGGGCGAGTTAAGTGCGGTGCAAAGCGCTCCATAAAATCAAACATATAAGAGCGAAGGAAAGTGCCAC
Source organism: Vibrio sp. YIC-376 (assembly GCF_052353105.1). Taxonomy (NCBI): domain Bacteria; kingdom Pseudomonadati; phylum Pseudomonadota; class Gammaproteobacteria; order Vibrionales; family Vibrionaceae; genus Vibrio; species Vibrio sp. YIC-376. The sequence goes on along the minus strand of NZ_JBBWFK010000001.1, from coordinate 100,763 downwards.
GACGGAAACCAATACTCGTTGTACTTGCACCAAACAAATGGCTCGCATCGATAGCAACTAAATCACTGTCTTGCTTCTCATCAACTGCCATACTTGCAATCACGCCAACACCAATACCCATTTTTACGTAGGTTTTGATGACATCAGCATCCGTCGCCGTAAACACCACTCGTGGCGTCAACCCTTCGCGGTTGAATGCAGTATCAAGCTCGGAACGGCCAGTAAAACCAAATACGTAAGTCACCAATGGGTAAGTAGCCAAATCATGGATGGTGACATGGGCTTTCTTCGCTAATGGATGATCTTTAGGTACAACAATTGAACGATTCCAGTGGTAACAAGGCAGCATGATAGCGTCTTGATAAAGGTGCAGTGCTTCGGTCGCAATCGCAAAATTTGCGGTTCCTTTAGCAATCGCTTCAGACATCTGCGAAGGCGTACCCTGATGCATGTGCAGAGAAACTTTTGGATATCGAGTCGTAAACCCTTTGATTACGTCAGGTAAAGCATAACGAGCTTGAGTGTGTGTCGTTGAGATATTTAGCGTCCCCATTTCTGGATGGGTATGCTCTCCCGCAACTGCTTTAATGCTCTCTACACGCCCAAGAATCTCCTGAGAAATACGTACAATTTGCTCACCAGCCTGTGTCACCTGGGTTAAGTGTTTACCACTACGTTCAAAGATTTGGATACCCAACTCATCTTCCAGCAGCCTAACCTGTTTACTGATACCCGGTTGGGAGGTATACAAACTCTCTGCTGTAGCAGACACATTCAAATTATGGTTTACAACCTCAACAATATACTTCAGTTGTTGCAGTTTCATCGTAATCCCTTACTCGTTGGCGAGACACTAAATAGGTAATTAAATTGTTCACTCTACTGAGCGATATAATTATTAGTTATAACGCTACAACCGCAAAATGAACAGGAATTTCTAACATATACCTAAATTACTTTAAGTTGCTAGATTTCTTACATTGTCACTAGAGTTACTTCAAGAAAAACATCGGGTGAAATCGCGAACTTCCCCTATCAAGCCAAAGAATCAAAGAATATGCACACGGTTGAATTTTAAATTTTCCTATCTCATGGGAATATTGATAACGATATAAATTAAAACGCGTGTGAGACAAAATAATCCAACAAATAAGGTGCCTTGAAATATGAGATTCATGTATTCTTGACCGCTAGTCGTAGAAAATAACAGCAAATGCATCGATATGAGTATTGGTTTAATAATCGCTTTGGTAGCCGTTTTATTGGTCTTAATCCTTGGCTATAACATCATGTTGCAATACAAGGTCAAAATAGAAACTGCCAGAAGACAGGAATCTTCTCGCTACGTTTCTTTGATCGACAGTACTGAAGATCTCTTAGGTCACGCGCACCATATCCCCTTCAGTTTTGAGCTTCTGCTATGCCTTAACAATCGCATTCTTGATGCTCTGGAAAATATGCAGCAGTTTGATCCAAGAAATAAGCAGTTAGCCCAACGTATCGAGAACCTCAAACAGCAAATTGTGCAGTTAAAAATAAACGAGCACGCTGGTGAGAGCACGACGTTCAAGATGCCAAGCAGTGATAAACAAGCCATTGCAATGCTAAAGTTGGTCAAACGCTTAAGAGAGACCATTCGCAACGAGCATAATAAAGGCCGCTTAGACACTCAAACTTATGTGGCGGAGAACACTCGATTAGAAACGATCCAAATCCGTATCAATATTGAAAACGTGATTAAAAGAGCCAACGACTCGATTGCTCGTGGTCAACCAGGCACCGCGCTACAATTACTGCGTAAAGGTATCGACGTACTTAGTACCAGAAATGACACCTATTCAATTCAGGCAAAGCAAAAGCTTGAGGAGATGCTGGGTGATTTAGATAAGAGACGTCAGGATAAAAGCGACGCTGAAATGCAGCAATTGGCCGATAAAGAACGTGACAATGATATGCAAGTGCTCTTCGGTGAGAAGAAAAAGTGGTAATATCTCCACCAGCTTTCCGCAATATTCGATGAAAGGCTGCGTTTGCAGCCTTTTTTCTATCCAGCCTTCGCATAGATACGCGACTGGAGACCCCAAATTTGAATGTAAAGTACCAAGAATTAAAATGATTAATCTCGACGCTTACCAAGATCTTCTTACTCCTATCAATCAGTTTCTACAATGCAGCACCCCTGATGAGTGGGTTGAAGAAGCGAAGAAACCAGAGAACCTGCAAACCATATTAACAGACCACCTATTGTGCGAACTAAAAGCAGGCCAATCGGCGATGTTTTTGATTCGTAAATATGCTATCGATCAATCCAGTTCACACGCACTACTTGACTGGTTCAAACCATATGAAGACTTTGCGTACCGTAATATAGGCTCACTGGAAACACTTAAAGGTAAGAGCAATATTTCCAAAGCGATCATGGCAAAATCAGACTCTCCTTATAGCCAAGATCTGATTGATAAAATGGTTCTGTTAATCAAAGAAGAATTACACCATTTTTATCAAGTGCTCGAAATCATGGATAGTCGTGGCATCGAATATGTGAATATTCCGGCGAGTCGCTACGCAAAGGGGCTGATTTCACATATGAAAACTCATGAGCCGGAAACTCTTATCGACAAGCTCATTATTGGTGCGTACATCGAAGCGCGCTCATGTGAACGCTTTGCAATGCTAGCTCCTCACATGGAAGAAGATATCGCGAAATTCTATATTTCTCTTTTGCGTTCAGAGGCTAGACACTACCAAGATTACTTAGTATTAGCAGAGCAAATCGCAGGCAAAGGCATTAGTGAACGCATCGCTTACTTTGGACGTGTTGAAGCAGACCTCATCTCAACACCAGACTCTGACTTCAAATTCCACAGTGGCATACCTGTTTAAAAGGCTATTTGCTACATAAAAAACGGAATTGCCGGACCATTCATGTTCGGCATTTTTATTTTGACCGCAGAGTGAGCTTAGCCAGCAATGATTCACGGCGTAGTTCAAGAATTTCATCGATCAATTTCTCTTTCGCATGAATACCAAAGTGCTGAGCGTAATTTTTGACTTTTTCTATTTCACTCGGTTGTAAGCGATAAATGTCACGCTTTAAACGCGCTTCCGCTTCACTTTTGATAAGGCCATGCTGTTGTAGCAATTTAATGATGACTTCGTCGGCCTGATTTACTGCTCTTGCCATGATAATCCAATCTGCAATTTTAGGGGTTAAGCCATCCGGCTTGGTTATTTCAGTCGCAAACCTTAAAGATTGAACATGACAACGTTATTGCAAGGGGAAGTAATTTATGAGCAAGGGGCGAGCAGTATTGCAGGCACATGGAGTTAGATTATTTTTTAAACAGGTCAAACTGAGATAATTGCCTCATCCAGAAATGAAAATTACATCAGAATCATCAGTTAAATAAAATTTCATCACATCCCTATTCTCTACCCCCTAAGTTGTGGCTTAATAGTAGAACAATAAAACTTGTTTTGCTGCGGCTACTTACATGGATTCCGTTTTACACCAGTTGCAATTTTCAATCTCGATAACAGGCCCGATCTGCTTAATGTTAGTGTTGGGCGTAATCTTTAAACGAATTGGCATCATTGATACTCACTTCATCGATGTGGGCTCTAAACTGGTGTTTAAAGTAACCTTACCAGCAATGCTATTTATCAGCATCGTCTCATCTGAACATGACTTTTCTGCTGCCAGTGGCTTTGTCAATTATGGCGTCATTGCAAGTATCGCGTTTTTCATTTTTACTTACGCTTCGGTCAAACTCATTTTCCCATCATCACCCGATCAAGGCGTACTGATACAAGGTGGTTATCGTGCGAATACTGGCATTATAGGTATCGCTTATGTTTCAAGCGCCTATGGCCCACAAGGTGTCGCCTTAGCGGCACTTTACGTTGCAGTGACGACCTTTATCTACAACGTACAAGCCGTGATTTGCTTATCACCTAAAGGGGGGACATCCGTCTCTCAGGCAGCGAAACTAATGGTACGCACGCTGACTAAAAACCCGTTAATAATTTCCATTGTTCTCGGGATGCTTTTTTACATGCTGTCTATCCCGGTTTCCCAAATTGCCATTGATGCAGGGAATTACTTATCAAGAATGACGTTACCGCTGGCGTTGTTATGCACCGGAGGCTCGTTAGATTTCCGATTGATGAGACAAGAGAAAGGGCCATCTTGGTTTGCCAGCAGTTATAAGCTGATAGTCGCACCCATGGTAGTTACATTGGGCGCATATTTGGTCGGGTTCCGTGGAGTTGAGCTTGGTATTTTATTCTTTATGAATGCTTCTCCGGTTGCTGCCGCAAGTTACGTAATGGCTCGGTCCATGGGCGGTAACTCGGTATTAGCGGCAAACATTATTGCTATGACAACGGTACTTTCTACTGTTACCTGTACGCTGGGGATTATTGTGTTGAATTCCTTAGCGCTAATATAACTCTCACACGCTCACGCAATTCTGCGTTTGCCTATGATTAAGGTTAATTGTTGTTCTCTCCCCACTGAGCATGGTTGGCGAGCGTTAACTTTCTCACCAAACGAAAGAACTCTGTCGACTCTGATTGGGATAAACTCGAAAGGAACTCTCGCTGCAGTTCGGTCATGATCTGATGTACCTGCCGCACCGCTGCTTTACCCTCAGGCGTTATGCTTAGCATCTTAAGTCTTCGGTTTGTCTCGCATTTAGAAACTTGGACTAAACCTCGCTTTTCCAAATTATCCACCATGCGTTTAGCGACACTGCGTTCACTGAGCACTGCATTCGCTAGCTCTTGCTGGCACATGGGTTCAAACTCTTCCACTGCCGCTAACGCAGTCGCCATTTCTAAAGTAATTAAATTCTGGCGAGATAACTCTGCCTGAGCGCGATTTCGATAAATTCTCTGCATGACACCACAAACAAACATTGGGCTTTGATCCAGAATAGTGATGGGAGAAATCTTATTGTCTTTCATGGTCGTGTATTCGTTCTGTAGCTTAGGTTCATGCTTTCTGAACATGGCGCTCTTTTTAGAAGCGATTCGTCACTTTAAGGATAGCTAAAGTGAGTTGGTGCTGTGTCGTATTGAGAGCATAAACAAAGAGCGCCGAAGCGCTCTTTTATTACCGTAATTATCGGTAGTATAACTTAGTTAGAACCGTTAAGTCTTACTGTCAGGATTCAGATTCCTTGGCTGCAGTTTCAATTTGTTCAACTTTTTCTTCTTTTTTGGCGCGGCGATCAAATAAACGCTCAACCACGACAAAGAAAATCGGAACAAAGAAAATACCTAGCAAGGTCGCACTGACCATACCGCCAAGTACACCTGTACCTACTGCGTTCTGACCGGCAGAACCTACACCTGTACTGATTGCCAGAGGAACAACACCCAGACCAAACGCCAGTGACGTCATGATGATCGGGCGGAGACGAACTCGAATCGCATGCAACGTCGCTTCAATAAGCCCTGCACCTTTCTCGTAGTACTCTTTGGCAAACTCAACAATCAGAATAGCGTTCTTGGTCGCCAGACCGACGGTGGTCAATAGACTTACCTGGAAGAACACATCGTTATCCAAGCCTCGTCCCATCACCGCAAGTACCGCACCAAGCACACCCAAAGGCACCACTAATACGACCGCAAACGGTACAGACCAACTTTCATAAAGCGCAGCCAACACGAGGAAAACAACGAGAATCGACAACGCGTATAGCATAGGAGCCTGGTTTCCGGATAGTCGCTCTTCATAAGAGATACCCGTCCACTTCACCTGGAAGCCTTCTGGTAATTGTTTTACCAGCGTTTCAATCTCTGCCATCGCATCACCAGTACTCACACCCGGAGCAGCACCACCCTGAATGTTCATGGCAGGCAGACCATCAAAACGTTGCAGCTGAGGAGAACCGTACGTCCACTCACCGTGTGAAAACGCAGAGAATGGCACCATGTCACCGTTGGAGTTACGCACGTACCAAGAATCAAAGTCTTTCGGCTGCATACGGAACTCAGCATCACTCTGTAACATCACCTTTTTAACACGGCCACGGTCAATGTAGTCGTTGATGTAAGCGCCACCCCATGCAGAAGACAAGATTTGGTTAACATCATCAATGCTCACGTTCAGAGCTCGTAACTTAGCGTGGTCAACAAGCACTTGGTACATCGGTGCATCAGACTGACCGTTAGGACGCACACCAACAAGATTCGGATTTTGTGCCGCCATACCAAGCAACTGACCTTGTGCCGCGACCAATGCATCATGCCCTTGGTTCAACGAGTCTTGAAGATAGAAATCAAAACCAGTGGCGTTACCCAACTCTTGAATAGCCGGAGGTGCAAAGGCATAGACCAACGCCTCTTTGATGGTCGAGAAATACCCCATCGCTCGGCCCGTTAATGACGCTGCATCCATTCCAGGCGCTTTACGCTCTGACCAATCCTTCAAGTTAATGAATGCCATCCCCATATTTTGTCCCTGACCAGCGAAACTAAAGCCAGCCACAGTAAATATCGAGTTTACGGCATCTTTTTCTTCTTCAAGGAAGAACTCACGCATCTTGTCGAGCGTTTTCTCAGTTTGCTCCTGCGTCGAGTTCGGTGGCAAAATTGCCATAGAGAAGACAGTGCCTTGGTCTTCGTCAGGTAAGAAAGACGTCGACAGGTTAGTAAAGAACCAACCAGCACCTGCGGCCAACGCAACAAACAAGAGCATCATACGACCCGTGCGTTTTAGCAATCTTGCTACGCCCGATTCGTATCTTGAGGTTAACGACTCAAACTTACGGTTGAACCAACCAAAGAAACCTTTCTTCTCAGACAGCTCCGCATCGCCTTTCTTCAGCAAGGTCGCACACAGTGCTGGCGTAAGAATGATCGCAACCAGTACAGAAAGCGTCATTGCTGCGACGATAGTTATCGAAAACTGACGATAAATAACCCCGGTTGAGCCCGTCATAAATGCCATTGGTACAAATACCGCAGACAAGGTCAAACCGACGCCAACCAATGCGCCAGTGATCTGCCCCATCGACTTCTTGGTCGCCTCTTTAGGTTCAAGCCCATCTTCGTGCATTACACGCTCAACGTTCTCTACAACTACGATGGCATCATCCACCAGCAAACCGATCGCCAGAACCATAGCAAACATGGTTAAGGTGTTCACACTAAAGCCTGTCATATACAAGACAGCAAACGTACCGAGCAAAACAACCGGAACCGCAATGGTCGGGATAAGCGTCGCACGGAAGTTCTGTAAGAACAGGTACATGATCAAGAACACCAAAACAATCGCTTCCAGTAGCGTCTTCACTACTTCATGAATCGATGCTTGAACGAAAGGCGTGGTTTCAAATGGGTAAGCAATCTTTAAACCAGCCGGGAAGTTTTCTTGCAACTGCGCCAATCGCTCTTTTACTGCTGCAGCGGTTTCCAGCGCATTCGCTCCAGTCCCCAGAGAAAGACCCAAACCCGACGCAGGGAAGCCATTGTATTGCCCCCTGATATCGTAACTTTCCGCACCACGTTCAACACGAGCCACGTCTTTCAAATACACGTTTGCGCCGCTGGTATCGGACTTAAGAATGATATTTTCAAACTCTTCAACACTGCTCAAACGACTTGCAGAAGAGATTGTTGCATTCAACAGTTGTCCTTTTTGTGCTGGTGCTGCGCCAAGCTGACCTGACGAAACCTGAGCGTTCTGCTCACTGATCGCACCAGCGACATCAATCGCAGTCAGATTAAACTGTGCCAACTTGAATGGGTCTAACCAAACACGCATCGCATATTGAGCACCAAACGCCTGAACCTTACCTACACCGGATACACGGCTAATTGGATCTTCAATGTTCGATACAACATAGTCCGCGATGTCATTCTGCGTGTAGTCTGGGTCTTCAGAATAGAGTGCAACAACCAACAAGAAAGAGGTATTCGATTTCTCGACAACAATACCTTGGCTTTGTACTTCACTCGGTAGCGAAGTCAGCGCCAACTGTAACTTGTTTTGTACCTGTACTTGAGCAATATCTGGATCAGCTTCGCTATCAAATGTCAGCGTGACCGTCGCATTACCAAACGCATCACTGCTTGATGAAAGGTAACGTAGGTAGTCAAGACCAGTCATGTTTTGCTCAATAACCTGCGTAACGGAATCTTCAACCGTTTTTGCAGACGCCCCCGGGTAACGAGCAGTGATAGTAACCGTCGGCGGTGAAATGGTTGGGTACTGCGATACCGGTAAATTCATCAGGGACATGATCCCCGCCAGCATGGTCAGAATAGCCAGAACCCAAGCAAAGACCGGACGATCGATAAAGAATCGTGCCATGATTACTCCTGTTCACCGGTTTGAATGCTTACAGAACTACCCGACTTTACCTTTTGTAGACCAGCCGTAATGACTTTATCGCCCGCTTTTAGGCCATCGACAATGCGCCATTGATTATCAATCACTTCAGCTGTCGACACAGGAGTCGCGACGACTTCGTTATCATTGTTAACAACCATGACGGTCGCTTGTCCCCTTGCATCACGAGTTACTGTGTTTTGAGGAACAAGAATAGCTTCCGGATCCACGCCCGTAATCACCGTGGCACGAACAAACATACCAGGTAAAAGCAACCCATCCGGGTTAGGGAATTCTGCACGAAGCGTTACACTCCCGGTGCTCTCATCGACATTAACTTCGACAAACTTCATCGTGCCGTTATGGGCATAAGTCGAGCCATCTTCTAATTCTAAAGTCACTTGGGCTGACTCATCCTGTTGGATGTGTCCTTTAGCAAGAGCAGATTTCAGACGCAGCAGCTGAGCAGATGACTGAACGATGTCGATATTAATTGGATCAAGCTGTTGAATCGTCGCTAACGTGTCAGACTGGTTTGCGGTAACCAAAGCACCCGCCGTTACACTCGATTTACCGATAACACCACCGATCGGTGCCTTAACCTGAGTGTATGACAAATTGATTTTCGCAGTGTTGATCGCCGCTTTTGCTACTAACGCTTGAGCTTTTGCTTCTTTGTAAGCCGCTTCCGCTTCATCCAGATCTTGTTGACTGATTGATTTTTTCGAAATGAGGGCACGGTAGCGCTTAACCGTTGCGAAGGTTGATTCTTCAGTCGCATTAGCACGGATCAATTCTGCTTCAGCACTTAATAGAGCCGCTTGATAGGTCGAGTCGTCGATCTGATACAAAGATTGGCCTTGTTGGACAATGCTGCCTTCTACAAAATTACGTTCAGAGACAATACCGCTTACCTGCGGACGGACTTCTGCTTCTTTGAACGCACGGCTACGACCCGGCAACTCTACAGTTAACATTTGACGAACTGGCTCAACAGTCATCACTTCGACTTCTGTTGTTTGAGCGGCACCACCGCTTTGCTTCGTTCCTTCTTGACTTGGTTGGCATCCGGCCATAAACAGGCTCGACGCAATCAACAGCGATAGCGTGGTTTTACGTCTCATTAAACATCTCTCTTCTTACTTTCTCTAAAAACCATTTAGGCACTTTAAAACACCTAAAAAAATGTGGTTATAATTGATGAAGTTATATTCAAAAATTACTTAGGATGATAATTATCCAGTGTTGTACATACAACAACATTTACACTTCTATACGCTCACAGAATACGTTTGTCTGAAAGATGTGCTTTAGATCTCATTAATGGTAATTTTGCGTTGGAAATCACATTTTTTTGTGAACAACAACACCGTTCAAAAAGAACTCAAAATGTACATAAATCCACCAAATCTTTGCGCAAAGTTTTGACCCCAAGTCCACTTTTATTCCATATTTGTATAAAGAATAATTCATAATTGACGTTCTAGAATAATAAAAGTAATCCTAATAAATGCACTCCATATGGCGGTAATTTGTACCCACATTCTTATTTTTAGTACCAGTACCGTTTACCAGATCAATTAACAAGAACGTTTTTTCATCCATGACTACACACTTTGATGCCTCGGTTTACTGGTCACACGCAAATGGATCATTCCGACTAGCAAGCCCCATAAAGTAGCACTCACACCTAAAAAACTGATCCCTGATAGGGTAATTAAAAACGTAAATAGTGCGGATTCCCGGTAGCCCTCGGCGTGAAAAGCCGCTTGTAGACACATCATCAAAGTGCCTAATAACGCAAAACCGGCCAAAATCTTTATCACTCCTTGCGGTAAGGATAAAAATATCGCCACAACAGTCGTTGCGAACACACCTGCAATTAAATAAAACACACCCGCCCATATTACTGCGCGATAACGCTGTTGTTTGTCAGAGTCCACTTCTTGTGTCATGCAAATCGCCGCTGAAATCGCCGCAAGGTTGACACTAAAGCCTCCAAATGGCGCCGCTAAGATATTAGTTAAACCTGTACCAATCAGAATAGGCTTTACTGGTGTGTCATATTGGTAACTTTTCATCATCGCAATACCGGGCAAGTTCTGAGAAAGCATCGTAATGATATAGAGAGGAATGGATAAATTCAGTATTGCGCCAATATCCAATCCCGGTGTTACCCATACGGGTGTCGCGATGGATAAATCCGCAATATCAATCACTGCATCTTCAATGCCGATAGAACAAATAACGCCAATGATAAGAAGTGCAAGCATCGCGTATCTGGGAATCGAACTCTTTGCCACTAAGAAGCCTGCAAACATAAACACAAAGGTAATGGGTGCACTGCTCACCGCTTTAAAACTATCCAGACAGAAAGGCAGCAAAATTGCGCCCAACATCGCTGTACCCAATTGTGGCGGTATTCGCTCAAGTGCTTTGCTTAATGGCGTAATCAATCCCGTTAACAAAATCAGCACGCCCGAAACAACAAACGCACCGACAACAACGGGTAATTCATACTGTTGAGAAGCGATGACTAACATCGCCGCACCAGGTGTTGACCATGCTGTTAAAACCGGTGTCTTATACATCCAGGAGTACGCGATAGAGGTCAAGCCCATTGTGACGCCTAATGCCAGCAACCAACTTTCTATTTGAAGCGGTGTTGCTCCAGCCGAAGTCGCCGCCTGAATGATGATCACTACCGAACTGGTATAGCCGACTAACACAGCCGTAAACCCGGCGGATACGTGGCTTAAATTGAATAGCTTTTTCATCATTCGTTCTTCCCTGCTTTGTGATAAGATTACTTGTGCGCTATAACATACAACAGAAAGATAACATTGTGCGCAATAACGCACAATAAGGTATTTAGTTATGAATGAATCTGCATTTAAATCTGAAATCGCTCACCACCTTAAATCTGAGAGGAAAAAGAGAGGGTTGAGCCTAGATGCGACGTCCAAACTGACCGGCGTTTCAAAAGCAATGTTGGGACAAATAGAAAGAGAAGAATCAAGTCCGACAATTTCAACGCTTTGGAAGATTGCCAGTGGGCTGGAAACTTCGTTCTCTGCGTTCTTTGCCAATGCTCCGGAGTTACGCTCTGGTGAATTTACGTTCCCAGACGACTCCAAAATGAAAGTGAACACACTTTTCCCTTACAAAGCGGACTCTGGTCTGGAAATGTTTGAGATCACGTTGACCAATTTTCACAGGCAAATGTCGTCACCTCACGGTGTCGGTGTGATTGAGCATATTCACGTACTAAGCGGTGAAATGAATGTTTATTTCAACGATCAATGGCATCATCTGACAACCGGAGACAGTATCCGCTTTTTCAGTGATCAGCCACATGGTTACGAAGCCGCAACAGAGACAACCACATTTCAAAATATTGTCTGTTATCCAAGATAATCCCAAATTTGCCACCGCACTTTGCCTCTGATGCTTATATAAAGCAGAGGCTCATTGCTCCTAAATTAGCCCTCCCCCCCTTCAATCCGGCAAACATTTATCTTCTCTACGTGCAATGTCCTTGCCCTATCGCCTTATAAATTCAATTAATAAGAAAAACCTATCCAATAGCTAAGTTTTTAATAATTGTTCGTTTTTTGCCCACATGTTTAACTGAAATTGCTCAAGTAAAGCCCACTAATTTCAAAAGGAAATTGAATATGCGAACACAGCAAAACTCAGTAAAAAAACATGTAAAAACGGCAGCTAAAGTCCTGTCAGTACTTGCGATGTCTAGCCAACTCGCACATGCAGGTAAGCTATCCATCGGAATGACTACGTGGGTCGGTTACGGCACCTTGTATCTCGCTGATGAGCTGGGATATTTCAAAGAAAAAGGATTAGAGGTCGATCTTCAGACGATTGAGCAAGGCTCTACCTATATGGCAGCCGCAGCATCGGGACACCTTGATGGCTCCGCTTCTACGATTGATGCCATTCTCAAGTATCGTCCTAAATTCTGTTTTAAAGCCGTTGCAGCACTGGATGACAGCTTTGGTGGTGATGGCATTTTAGTCCAAAACGGTATCAACTCAATCCAAGATTTAAAAGGTAAAACTGTCGCGGTGAACGAGGGTTCTGTATCTCAGTTCTGGCTATCAAACCTTTTGAAAGAAGCTGGCATGACCATGTCTGATATCAATGTGCAAAACATGACCGCCGACGATGCCGCAAGCGTCTTTATTTCTGGTGGCGTAAAGGCTGCTGTGACTTGGGAACCAAATTTGACTTACGCTCGCACGAACAACGTTGGCAAGGTTCTGGTCGATAGCGCTAGCACTCCGGGTATTATCGTCGATGTTGTAAACCTACGTTGTGATGTCATCGAAAACCAACCTGATGATGTTGCTGCACTCGTAAACGGCTTATACCGCGCCGTTGAGTACACTAAAGAAAACCCAGAAAAAGCGTACGCAATCATGGCGAAAAAGTTAGGTGGTTACCTATCTGACCCAAAAGACCTTGCTGAAGCAGCTGCTACTGTGCGTTTCTACGACCAAGAGATGAACGTCAAACTACTGGGTGAAAATGGTAAAGAAGGTGAACTGGCGCAAGTTATCAAACTTGCGAATGAAACCTGGAGTCAACTTCAGGGAGAAAAGTTTGAAGTCACTTTTGACGATCTCGTCGATAACCGATTTCTTAAGCAATAATCCGGGTAAACTGCTCGCCCAATTTTCACCGTCCATATAGTTCACATAAATGAGTAAGTGAGCCAACGGTAACTGTGTTTTCAGTTGTCGTTGGCTCACTTTTGTTTTCTTAAAACAAGCCTACGTATTGACCGCCCAACCATCATACGAGTTGTTCTTCCAGTATTCATATCAATAAAATCATAAATATAAAGCAGTTTTAAGGTGCATAAATAAAACCTATCCAAAAGCTAAGTTTTTAATAATTGTTCACATTTTTTACTCGTGTTTAACTGAATTTGCTCAATAAAAACCTTTCAGTTCAAAAGGAATTTGAATATGCATAAACAGGATAGTTCGGTAAAAAAACATATCAAAACAGCAGCAAAAGTGCTGTCTGTACTCGCGCTTTCTAGCCAGGTAGCTCAAGCCGGAAAGCTCTCTATCGGGATGACGACCTGGGTCGGTTACGGCACACTTTATCTTGCTGATGAGTTGGGATACTTCAAAGAAAAAGGATTAGAAGTTGATCTTCAGACCATAGAGGAAGCGTCAATGTATATGGCGGCAACGGCATCTGGTCACCTTGATGGTTCCGCTTCGACAATCGACGAAATATTAAAATATCGTCCAAAATTCTGTTTTAAAGCCGTTGCTGTATTGGATGATAGCTACGGTGGTGACGGAATCTTGGTGCAGGACGGTATCAATTCCATTCAAGATTTAAAAGGCAAAACTGTCGCGGTTAACGAAGGCTCAGTATCTCAGTTTTGGTTGTCAAACCTTCTAAAAGAAGCAGGCATGACCATGTCTGACATCACGGTACAAAACATGACAGCGGATGACGCTGCCAGCGCATTTATTTCTGGTCGTGTTCCTGCAGCGGTGACATGGGAGCCGAACCTGTCTTACGCTCGCTCGAAAAATGTCGGACAAATACTCATCGACAGCAGTAAAACGCCGGGCGTTATCGTCGACGTAGTTAACTTGCGTTGTGATGTGATTGAAAACCAACCTGACGACGTGGTTGCGTTGGTCGATGGCTTATATCGAGCAGTTCAGTACACCAAAGACAACCCGGAAAAAGCTTATCAAATCATGGCGAAACAGCTTGGTGGTTACTTATCGGATCCAAAAGATCTTGCAGCAGCAGCGGCGACCGTGCGCTTCTATGACCAAGAGATGAGTACCAAACTCCTTGGTGAATTGGGCAAAGAAGGCGAGATCGCACCTGTGATAAAACTGGCAAATGAAACCTGGAGCCAACTTAAAAAAGAAGACTATCAGGTGACGTTTGAAGAATTAGTCGACAACCGATTCGTTAAGCAATAAGTGGAGGATCTATCGTGGCTAATCAATCATTCTCTTTATATCAGCTAACTGCGCCAAAAGAGGACATACCTAACAAGGTTGTCATCAGCGCTGGCGCTATCAGTTGGATAGTGTTGCTGACCGCTTGGGTACTTCTCTCCTATACCGGTTGGGTACCAAGTATGTTCCTGCCTTCGCCGCTAGAAGTACTTAAAACCGGAATGCGTTTAGCAGAAGATGGCTCTCTGTTTACTCATATCTGGTCCAGTTTAGAAGTTGTCATCATTGGCTTCTGGATATCATCGCTGGTTGCAATCCCACTGGGTCTGCTTATGGGTAGCTTCCGTATCGTACAGGCATTCTTAGATCCGCTTGTTAACTTCATCCGTTATTTACCGGTCACTTCTTTCGTACCTCTCTTTATCCTTTGGATTGGTATCGGTATCGAACAACGCGTGACGGTGATTATCTTCGGTGTTTTCTTCCAGCAAGTGGTCATGATTGCAGACGTCTCTCGCGGTGTATCCAAAGACCTGCTTCACGCGGCATACACACTGGGTACCAGCCGTAAAAAGATACTCACACAAATCATTATGCCAGCGTCAGTACCGGGCGTACTGGATGCACTTCGAGTAACTATCGGTTGGGCGTGGACTTACCTGGTGGTCGCGGAGCTTGTCGCCGCAAACAGTGGTCTAGGCTACATCAGCCTAAAAGCAATGCGAGGATTCCAGGTCGACATTATCTTCCTTGCCATTGTTATCATCGGCCTACTCGGCCTAATCACGGACCAATTTTTTAAAGTTTTACGATTAAGGTTAAGCGCATGGGACAAATAGCAACAAAGGCGACGCCTCTCCATGACACTGAGAGCAGCGATTCGCAATCACTTAGACGTTTAAAATCAGTATCAGATCAACCGACGCAACTGCACATTGACAATATTACGCTGAAATTCCCAAGCAAAGATGGCGGAGAATTCACAGCAATAGAAAACCTGTCATTAGAAGTAAAAAATGAAGAGTTTGTGGTAATTGTTGGACCATCAGGCTGTGGTAAATCGAGCTTACTCTACTTAACTGCCGGATTAAATAATCCGACTGAGGGTGAAATACGCGTTGCTGGAAAAACAGTTGAAGGTCCAAGCGCTGAACGCGGTATGGTGTTCCAAAGCTATACCCTCTTCCCTTGGCTAACCGTTGCACAGAATATTGAATTCGGCCTAAAGCAAAAGAAAATGCCGGCAAGTGAGCGTAAGAAAATCGTTGATGACTACATCAAGCAAGTCGGTTTAGAAAACTTCGCCAACCATTTTCCGAAGCAACTCTCTGGTGGGATGAAGCAACGCGTGGCCATCGCCCGGTCACTGGCTAACGACCCTCAAATCCTGTTGATGGATGAACCATTTGGTGCGCTGGATAGCCAGACACGCTTGCAAATGCAACAACTGCTATTGAAAGTTTGGGAAAAAAGCAGAAAAACCGTTGTGTTCGTTACTCACGATATTGATGAAGCGATCATGCTTGGTGACCGAGTGTTTGTAATGGGTTCGAAGCCTGGCCGTATACAAAAAATTCTGGATGTAAATATCCCCCATCCAAGAACACTTGATATGGCGATGGAACCCGAATTCCTGACATTGAAGAAAGAAATATTGTCACTGCTGCACGACGACTTGCTCGAAGTACATTAATTTTTTCTCTTCAACCCATGATATCCTGCTTGTTGGGTATCATGGGTTTTCGCCTTATACCAATATTCATCACATGGAAGCGAGTTGTATTTTCTATGCCAAATCAAAACACACTGGACATTCTCTCTACCCTTATTAGCTACGATACCACCAGCGCGCATTCCAACATGCCGCTTATCGATTACATTCAAACCTATTTGGGTGACTACGGAATCGAATCAACGTTAGTTTTTAATCACGACAAAACCAAAGCCAACCTATTTGCATCTATCGGTCCCAAAGACAAAGCCGGAATTATGCTATCCGGACATACCGATACCGTGCCAGTGACAGGCCAGCAATGGGATACAAACCCGTTCGAACTAGTCATAGACGGCGAACGCTGCTTTGGCCGTGGTACAACTGACATGAAGTCGTTCCTCGCAGTGGTCTTAGCCGCGATTCCCGAATTTTTAGCTCGCCCCCTCCACTACCCGGTTCATTTTGCTTTTTCTTATGATGAAGAAATTGGCTGTCTGGGCGTACGCGGATTAATTGAACAGCTTCAGCACCTGACCATCAAGCCTGCAGCCTGTATTGTCGGTGAACCAACCTCAATGAAAGTCGCCACTCGCCATAAAGGAAAACTGGCGGCAAAAGTAACAATAACAGGTAAATCTTGCCACTCGGGTATGGCTCCATATGGCGTTAACGCCGTCAACTATGCGGCTCGGCTGGTGAACTGGTTGGAGAATATGGCGCTGACAAAACGCGACCACGGTCCATTTAACTCTGAGTATGAAATCCCATATACCACGATTCACACTGGGACAATCCATGGCGGTCAAGCTCTGAATATCGTCCCAGATCTTTGCCAATTCGATTTTGAAATGCGAAATATCGCCAGCGACGATCCAGTACAAATACTCAGTGAGTTTCAGACGTATGCGCAACAACTGGTCGTAGAAATGCGTAAAGTGAGCGAAGAGTGTGATTTCAGTATCGATATTCTGACCGAATACCCAGGTTTGGACACATCTGAAAATACTCGTCTGATTACTTATGTGCAAAATCTCGCTCAGGACTTTGAAATCAGTCGAGTCAATTTCGGCACTGAGGGTGGTTTATTCTCACAACAGCTTAAAATACCAACATTAGTTTGCGGGCCTGGTAATATGGAGCAAGGTCACAAACCAAATGAATATATTACATATGAACAATTAGAGAAAGCCGAAGCATTTATTCATGCGCTTGCTCACTCTTTATCTAATGATAATTTCATTTAATCATTCAATTAAGTAAAATTAAAAAAGGAAGTACTTTTGAGATGCTTCCTTTTTATTGACTATTACACGTTGAATTAATTTAATTTAATCCACGTTGTTTTTAGTTGAGTGAATTTATCAAACGCATGCAGCGAAAGATCACGCCCAAAACCAGACTGTTTATAACCGCCAAAAGGTGTAGAGAAATCTAACGCATCCATGGTGTTCACTGACACGGTTCCGGCTCTCAACGCTTTTGACACCGAATGCGCTCGCGTTAGATCTTTTGTCCATACCGATGCAGCCAAACCATAAATTGAATTGTTCGCTATCTCAATTGCCTGCTCTTGCGTATCGAACGGAATGATAACCACAACCGGACCAAAGACTTCCTCTCTGGCAATGGTCATCTCTGGCGTAATATTGGTTAGGATAGTCGGCTCAACAAAGTTACTAGTGGCATCCGCTTTCTCAAAACCACAAACCGATGTTGCGCCTGCATCTACCGCTGCTGCAACCATACTACGAACTTTTTGTGCGTGCTCTTTGCTGATCAACGCACCAATCTGGGTTTGCGGATCCAGTGGATCGCCCTGCTTCATCTCTTTAGTATGTTCGATGAATTTCTGCGTAAACGCCTCCTGAATACTGCGTTCGACAAGAATTCTGGAGTTAGCCGAACAAACCTCACCTTGGTTAAAGAAAATACCTGCAGCAGCATGTTGCACTGCCGCATCCAAATCACAATCAGAGAAAATTAAATTTGGGCTCTTACCACCTGTCTCCGGCCATACTGGTTTCATGTTCGATTCAGCAGAGTATGACATCAGACGCTTTGCCGTTGCGGTAGAACCAGTAAACGTTAAGCTGTCGATGTCATTGTGTCGTCCTAACGCTTGACCAACCACTTCACCAGTCCCCGTCACTATGCTAAGTACACCATCTGGCAAACCCGCTTGCTGAGCCAACTCGGCAAGACGTAACACGCTATGCGGCGACTGCTCTGCAGGTTTAAGTACCATGGAGTTACCTGAAATCAAAGCTGGCGCTAATTTCCACGCAGCAATATCTAACGGGAAATTCCACGGAATAATAGCGGCAACGACACCGATGGCTTCGCGTGTGATCATGGCAATATTGTTTCCATCGGTTGGCGCGACTTCACCATAGATTTTGTCCACCGCTTCTGCATACCATTCAAAACAACCTGCCGCGCCGGGGATATCAACATTGAATGCATCCATGATTGGTTTGCCCACGTTAAGTGTTTCCAGCAACGCGAGTTCTTCACGGTTTTCTAATATCAACTCAGCCAGTTTTTTAATGACCTGCTTGCGTTCGCGAGGTGATTTTTTTGACCAGACACCTTGCTCAAATGCCTGGCGTGCTGCTGTGACTGCAGCATCAACATCTTCTGAAGTACACGCCGTCACCTCTGCCAGTATTCGTCCGGTTGCAGGATTAACCACTTCATAAGTGCCACCGTCAGTCGCATCGACAAAGTTTCCGTTAATATAGGCTTTATTTTTTAATTCAATAGTTAATAGCTTATCCATCCAGTAGCTTTTGGTATATTTATCCAAGATATTCTCCTCGTTTATTCCTTTAAAACTGAAATATCAATAGTACTTTCTCCCTTATTATTAATACCGTAAATAGAGTATTAGTTAAACTTAACCGATGACTTTATTGGATAGTATTTTTTTATGTAGAGGTTTAATTAATATTATTTTATCACTCTAAATGACTGCCCTACTATTTCCCCATGGAGAAAGCCTAATAATTAAAGGATTTAATAGTGATATTTGAAAATATAAACGTAGATACGGTGGTCATCGGTGCCGGTCAGGCTGGCATTGCAATGAGTGAACATTTGAGTGCGCTCGATATTTCCCATTTAGTTCTTGAACGAGACAGAATTGCTGAACGCTGGAGAACACAGCGTTGGGACTCTTTGGTTGCAAATGGCCCTGCCTGGCATGACCGTTTTCCAGGCCTTGAGTTTAGTGATGCGGACAAAGACAGCTTTGTTAACAAAGACGCGATTGCAGCTTACTTTGAAAAGTACGCTGCAAAATTTTCGGCACCAGTACACACAGGAGTTGCAGTCACCCAAGTAACCCCGCTGAAAAACTCACCAGGCTTCTTGGTCGAGACATCTCAAGGCAACATCATTGCCCAGCGAGTCGTCTCTGCTACAGGCGCATTTCAGTTGCCATCTATTCCAGCTATTGTGCCGAATGAAGAAGTTGAGCAGATACACTCTTCTCAGTACCGAAACCCAGAACAACTGAATGACGGTGCGGTACTGGTTGTTGGTGCGGGCTCCTCTGGCGTCCAAATCGCCAAAGAGTTACGACAGGCAGGGAAAGACGTGTTCCTTTCTGTTGGCCCTCACGATCGCCCACCGCGTGCGTACAGAGGAAAGGACTTTGTATGGTGGCTTGGCGTACTCGGGAAATGGGATCAAGCAGCCATGAAATCAGGTCTGGAGCACGTAACCATTGCAGTGAGTGGCGCTGAAGGTGGTAAGACGGTTGATTTCCGCGAGCTAGCCCACGACGGTATCACCCTGTTAGGCAGAACCGAATCGTTCGACGATGGCGTACTCACCTTTGCTGGTGACCTAAATCAAAACATCGCTCAAGGTGACGAAAACTACCTGTCGTTGTTGGACGAAGCGGATGCCTACATCGAGCGAAACGGTCTGGACTTTCCACAAGAGCCAGAGGCACGAATTCGTTTAACAAATCCTGAATGCATGACAAACCCTGTTTTGTCGCTCAATTTAAAGCAAAACGGCATTACCAACATCATCTGGGCGACGGGCTTTAACGTCGATTACAGTTGGCTTAAATGCGATGTACTGGACGAACGTGGTTACCCAGTTCATCAGCGCGGTATTTCTCCGGTTAGAGGCGTGTATTTCCTTGGTCTGCCTTGGCTATCTCGCAGAGGTTCAAGCTTTATCTGGGGTGTTTGGCATGATGCAAAATACATTGCCGGTCATATCGACACTCAACGTAATTACGAAGATTACGCATTGTAAATCAACTCGTTAAATAAAATTAAGTCTAATAAGCACCAGAAAGAAAAAGGAATTTATCTATGCCAACGCATACTCGTATTCGCATGTTCAACACCAAAGAGACTTACCCAAATCAATCGCTTGATAACGATTTATGCCAAGCGGTCATTGCTGGCAATACCATTTATGTTCGCGGTCAAGTAGGTACTGATTTCGAAGGTAAGCTCGTCGGACTTGGCGACCCAGAAGCACAAGCGCGACAAGCAATGCATAACGTGGAACAGCTCCTAAAAGAATGTGGATCAGACCTGACCCACATCGTGAAAACCACCACCTACATTACCGACCCTCGATTCCGCGAACCTGTCTATCGCGAAGTCGGTAAATGGTTGAAAGGCGTTTACCCAATTTCTACCGGACTTGTGGTTGCTGGATTAGCGCAACCCGAGTGGCTAATGGAAATTGATGTTATTGCCGTCATTCCAGAATAATGGCACAGGAGAGTTTATGACCATTTCGATAGCAGGTTACTGCGCCAAAACTGGAACATTTGGCTGTGCTATTTCTTCATCGAGCATCAGTGTGGCTAGCCGCTGTGCTTTTGTAAAAGCCAAGACCGGTGTGACATTAACGCAAAATGTCACCAATCCGGCTTTGGGCCCGCTAGGCCTGTTGTTACTGAGCGAGGGAGCGACTGCGTCACAAGCCCTCGAACAACTCAAACTCGTTGATGATCATATTGAGTACCGTCAACTTGGAGTGTTGGATGCGTCCGGAAACGGGGCAACGTTCAGCGGGAAGCAAGCGCTTGGCATTTTTAGTACCAGCCAAGGAAATAACTGCATCGCCATGGGCAATTTGCTGGCAAATGAGCAAGTGCCTCAAGCTATGATTGACGCGTTTGAGTCCAGTGCTGACATGGATCTGGGTTCTCGACTTATCCACGCCCTAAGTGCAGGTGTTAAGCAAGGGGGAGAATTAGGAGAGCTTAAATCTGCCGGACTGATGGTATGTATCGATCACTCGTGGCCGGAAGTTGATTTGAGAGTTGATTGGAACGAATCTCCCATTCAGGCACTTAAAGAAGCCTGGAAAATATATAAGCCTCAGATTAAAGACTACATTTTACGAGCCGATGCCCCAGACAGTGCACCCAATTATGGAGTGCCTGGCAACGAATAGTTGGGCTTTATTTCTTCCTGTGTTTAGCCAGAGTGTGGATCCTCTGGCTTTTTTTTAACTAAATTTACCTACCTAAAAGGGCCCATCAGGTTAACTCGCCCTTTTTACCCATTCCAGAGTATTGTCCAAATTAGTACTGTCTAAGCTGATGCATTGAGTCTGGTTCATTGATGACTGGCAAAGTGACGTGAGAACCGCCCCCGGAGAACATTCCATTGCTAATTTCACGCCACGCTGTCCCATCATGGATAAGGTATCCCACAAGTTAACGGTTTGACTCATATTGAATGCTAAGTCATGGCGTATGCTCTCTACATCATTCATCACCCGAGCACGATTCGCACTGACATAGACACACTTAGGTCGGTTAAAGGTCACCTTTTGCATGGCTTCATACAAAACGTCTGCCTGAGAGGCGAGTAACTCGCAATGAGAAGGTACCGACACATTGAGTCGTCGCGCACTGTGAGCCTGTATTTTTATCGCTTGTTGGCATACATATTCCAGCGCATCTATCTTGCCCGAAACAATGGTTTTATTCTCTGAATTGATGTTAGCAACGTAAACACGGTATCCCTGCTCTCTCGCATGT
The DNA here is from genome assembly GCF_052353105.1 of Vibrio sp. YIC-376. Classification (NCBI taxonomy): domain Bacteria; kingdom Pseudomonadati; phylum Pseudomonadota; class Gammaproteobacteria; order Vibrionales; family Vibrionaceae; genus Vibrio; species Vibrio sp. YIC-376. Next base: position 78,723 of record NZ_JBBWFK010000001.1, on the reverse strand, counting down.
AATACCAGTTCGTTAACCTGATTTAGTGACAGGCCAATTATCGCTGCCATGCCATAGCCGTGTGGATAAGCCTGAGCCATCAGTTCGCCTCTGAGAGCGACAATATTCAGCCCTTGCTCTAAATCTAAAATGCCGCTACAAATCGCCGCCGTAAAACCACCAATTGACAGCCCCATCATATAGTTAGGCGTCACACCATGCGCTCTGAGGTAGCGATACTGCACATATCCAGCAATAGTAAGTGCTAACTGAACATCTCTGTTAGAACTATTCTCATCAAGATCATCGAATTTAGTAGGAGAGTAACCCAATATCGCCTCAATCTGCTGCAAAGCAGACTCTACTTCGGAGTGACTAGGTAACTGAGATATCATGTTTGGACGTTGTGTTCCCTGCCCGGGAAAAGTCATTAGAATACTCATAATCATGTTTTCTCTGTTACTAGTGAAAGCCCAGCCAAGCAGACTTAGCTGGGCGATAGGAGGATGAAATTAAGGACTACATGCCCAAGGATTACCGGTAAGTTGTGGACCGGTGTCCGTTTTTATCAATACTTTAGACTGCCCACGACGCGAGACCCATTCTCTTAGCGCTACAGCGCCTGATGGCGTTTCTATCTGCGTATCGACCCTACAAGGTAAATCATCTAATTGATGGTTTAGGGACTCTAACACTCTAATTGGCAACGGCTCCGGCAAGTAAACGGTAATGTCGATATCACTGTCCTGATGAGCACATTCCATTCCCGTCGCCAGTTCATAACCCAGGCTTCCTGTCACGCCCCACTCAATACCGTGCGTCTGACATATCGCATCGACATCCGTAAGAGTTTGAAATGACACTAAATCACTCGACTGCCAATAGGCCCGGGAATGCTTGGACTGAGCCAGTTGTCTTGGCGTCACAGACCTCACAACCGATGATTTACATACCCAGGCAGCCAAACGCTCGCTGCGGGTTCTGCCTCTCACACCAACAGGAATTAGGGTGTGACGGTTAGCCCGACGGACAACAACAGGCAGTGAATTATTGTGGCGTGCGTACCAGCTTGGAGAATCATTCCCTTCCAGGGTTATTTCATCGACCCACAGTAAATCATGAGCGTTATAGGACATAAACAGACTCCTTGTTATCCAGTTGCAGAAAGTGAAGCTTTAAGGCTATTTCAGTCAGCAATAGCCAGTTCACTTTAGGACAACAGAATCGAAGGTTCTACTTCATGCCACTGCGTTTTATTCTGATACGCGTAAGCCAATTTCAGCACTGAAAGGTCTTGCTGATACGCTCCCATGATCTGTAACCCCATCGGCAAGTCACTATTGCTAAATCCAACCGGTACATTCATGACAGGTAAACCCGCCAATGTCCCCATGATGCTGATCTCCATCCAGCGGTGATAAGTATCCATTGGTTTGCCATTAATGCTTTGCGGCCAGTGGCAATTCGAGTCAAAAGGAAAGACCTGAGCACTTGGCAGCAGCAGGTAATCATACTGCTCATAGAGAGACGATACGTAGGCATACCATTTGGAGCGAATCACCGATGCCTGATACACATCCATCGCCGATAATTTCAGGCCGCTTTCAATTTCCCAGACCGCTTCTTTCTTCAGTAACTCACGTTGAATCGGGTCATGGTAAAAAGGCGCGAGCAAACCAGCGACATTAAAGTTGCGCAAATGCACCCAACTTTGCCACAGTTCATTCAAATCAAAATCAACGTCAACCGCTTCAACCTGGCATCCTAGTTTTTTGAACACCTCAAGCGATTCTTCACAAAGATCCAAAACGCCATCTTCCATTTCTATTCGGTTGTTGAAGTTACCCAGCCAGCCAACTTTCACTCCTTTAAAATCAGCAGCCAGATCCTGCCTAAACTGCTCTCCGGTTTCTTTAATAGATAACGGAGCACGGGCATCATAGCCAGCCTGAATAGACAATAACATTGCGATGTCTTTAACGTTGCGCCCGATAGTCCCTTCAATACCAAGCTGTGAATAGTAGACTTCGCCTGCGGGGCCAAAAGGAATTCTCCCCTGCGAAGGTCTGAAACCGTACACATTATTGTAGGCAGGAGGATTTCTTAACGAACCCATCATGTCGGAACCACAAGCGACCGGCACTAACTTAGCCGCTACCGCAGCAGCCGCGCCGCCTGAACTGCCGCCTGCAGTTTTCGAGGTGTCATACGCCGACTTGGTTGTGCCGTAAACCTGATTATAACTTTGTGACCCCAGACCAAACTCAGAGACATTGGTTTTACCAATGAAGATTGCTCCTGCCTCTCTCATTCGCTCTACATGTATCTGATCATGTTCCGGAACCCAGTCTGCAAATATTGGCGATCCCATTGAAGTTCGCATCCCTTTTACTGACGCAAGATCTTTGACCGCCGTGGGAAATCCATGCAGAAAGCCTTGGTCGACGCCTTGCGCTAACAATTCATCTTTCTCTTTTGCTTCCTGCAGCAGAGACGCTTCATCACGCATCCCAACAATGGCATTAACCTTCGGATTAATATGCTTGATGTGAGATAAATACGCGTTCATTACCTCAACACAGCTTAATGACCCATTGTGAATCTGTTCAGACAGTTCGGTGGCGTTAAGCTTTACGATTGAATTCAATTTCTTATCCATAAGTCCTAATAAATCCATTCTTTTTGCATCTGAGCGCGAATATCACGTGTCGCACGTCGATTCTCGCCTTGCAAACGATGTGACCATTCATTCCCTTTGATATTGATGTCTTCCAATGCAGCAGAAAAGAGAGAGCGGATTCGGTCAATATCCTGATTGGTAGGCTGGTCGGCATTCTCCACTGTGACCATTTCCCAAAGTAGGCCCAGTGTATTGTAATTGTTGATGTCGTACGCCATCGGTGGATGTTCGGCTGCCAGTGACTCTAACTGATCTATTGTTCGTAGTGTCACTTTCGCTGCAGAGGCTTTACCCATCGCATGCACGCTGCACTGCTCATCGTCCAGTGCAATCAGTCGAGAAGCCTGATAACCATGTGCAAGAAATCCTCCTGACATCGCTTTGCCAACAATCAAGCCTAAAACAGGGTGCCCAGCGTTACGCGCCTGAGCATACGCATTAGCTGCTGCCGCCAACGATAAATGAATACCATAAGCTTCCTCACGACGACCATACGCTTGTGAAGGAACATCGATAATCGCCACGATAACAGACTTTGAGTGGCTGTCTTTATCGCGTTCGACGACCTCATTCACCGCCTTCGCGATGTTCCACCCTTCCAGTAACCCGACTTCACCATTTCTCGCTCTAGGGAAAGCATTGTTGCTATCTTGAGTCACATTAATATAACGAACCGGAAGACCATTGAATTGACCGTCAATGACTTGTACTGATGGCGTAAATCCAGCAACAACCTGACCATCATAAGCCAGCGTTTTCATCCAAATATCACCTCGTTTACTCATCAGCCTTTCCTCCTGCTAAATCTAAACATACCTGTGTAGGCGTTGCCTGAACCGAGGTATCCACCTGATTCAAAATCGATAAATAATGCTCAACTTGCTCACTTCTGGTGATTTCTGGCCTACCTGACTGAAGAGCGTCAACAAGCTGAGATTTGATCGAACTTGCACCATCTTCGACTAAATGGTCCACCAGCTTGCTACGATATCTCTGCTCTCCGCCCGTGATTCCCCAGATAAAAGGTCGGTCAGACGAATCGTATTCTGCAATGCCCGCTTCTTGTTCAATAACAGCGGGGCCATTCAGGCCTAATCTCGCTTCACGGGTGACAATAAGCTTGCTGCAAAGACCTGCGGCTATCGACATGCCGCCAAAACAGCCAACGGCTCCGGCAACAATACCGACCACTGGGACATACTCGTTGAGTGAAATAATGGCAGAGTGAATGTCCGCAATGGCAGCAAGTCCAAGGTTAGCTTCCTGTAATCGAACGCCACCAGTTTCCAGCACTAAGATAACTTGCGTGTTAATTCCGCGCTGATTGTCTTGAAGAGCCAGATCGAGCGCTGCAGCCATTTTCGCGCCAGAAACTTCACCGATTGCGCCGCCCTGGAAACCACCTTCGATACCAAGAACAACGGCGCGCTGACCATCGATCTTTCCAATCATCACAATACCGCCATCATCGCTTTGAGCGACGATACCCTGCTTAGGTAACCATGGTGAAGTGAGCTGAGCTTCACAACCGAGTAGCTCACGCGCAGAACCTTCATCAAACAGGAACTGACAGCGCTGACGAACCGACATTTCCACGAATGAGCGACCAAAAGGTGTGATCTCTCCAGCAGCAAGACTCTGCTGTTCCTCTAACTGTTCTAACGCTTGTGCCAATCTGAGGTTAATCACTCCTGGTGTCGCACCAAAATCATTGATGGTGACACTCATTGCTTCACCTACCTCATCAAACGCACGAGATAAGATCACCTGCCATACCTCATGGCGATGGTTAATTGAGGTTGAAATATTCACTTCAATTTGTGGGTTTGAGTTTGGTTGTAGCAAAACTTCTAAGTCACCAGACCCCACATTACCCACCCGCACGTTTTTCGAAATTGAGTGCTGGCCAGGATAAGTAAATTGCAGTTGTTCCATTGCCAATAATCTCCTTTATACATCAATGAAATGAATCATTGATCAACCAAAATGATGCTACGATTTGCTACTGCGTCGACAAAGAGTGTCGCCGCTAACAGATCTGCTGCGCCTCCCGGTGAAGCATTGATAGCAACCATGCTTTTGTTTAGTTCGATAAGCTTGCTGAAACCGACTTCCGTTGCGGCACCTCCGGCCTGAATGATGTCACTAGCGCCTTGTTGCATGAGCGTTAACCCCGCCATACCTGCTCGGGATAACACGCACGTATCGGTCAGATTTGCCATCAGTGCCACTAGCGAATTCAACTGAGCATGGGATTCAGAGTGATCCTTCTGTCTGCTTGTGAGGAGAGCAGGAAGCGCGATGTCGACGATAGCAGGAAACCCGTTCTGAGCTTGCTCTCGAGCGCCATTGACTTGGTATTGGCGAGTCGCCTTAAGTCCTTTACTCCACATCTGTTTGACGAATTGATCTGGCAAACAAGCCATGCGTCCAGCTACCGCACACAGATCATTTGAAGTCGCGTTTTCGCCCAGCATCCCAGCGGATGTAGCAAGCAAACCAAGAGCCCAAATCGCACCACGATGCGTATTCACACCATCTGTCACCTTCATCATTTGGGACTCTGCTTCCCGGCCAATACGACCGATTTGCTCTCTCAGAGGAAGCAATGAATCCACTGACTGACTCGATTGATATCGTTGCCCCTCAGCCGCCATTTGCACAAAATAAGGAGCCAGACAGTTGGCCGAACGCACCATCAACTCGACAGTCAGGTCGCTATGTGACCCTGTATTCCACTGATCAACTAAGCCGGGTTTTGGCGAAAGCACGACTTCTGCGACCAGTGCATCACGGGCCAATAAACCAATCTGATTAGCCAATCGGGAAAGTGGTGAGTACTCTTCCCAATTTGGGCGGACTTGCTGAGCGATGTGCGACATTGAAATACCCTCTTCCTAATTACCCGCTATAATTACCCGCTACGGAGCAACCTATTAATGCTGAGCTTTCGATAAACTGCTTGTCATTCAATAAACCAAGTTGCCTACCAACTGCGGAATTTCGCAGGCGGCTCATACAAGCCTTCAGACCACTGGACAAGTTCATTCATGTTTTTCGCAGCTAATAAATCTCGAGTGGCTTCAGAGCGTTTGATCCCTAAGTCCTGAGGTGTGGCGACCTTGCCTTCGGCTCGAAGTTTGTCAATCTGACTTTTAGTTACGGTTTGTCCCAAGTGGGTAACACCAGCAACCGCTGCAATCATCTGTTTACGCTCTTCCAGATCTTTAGCCATGAATAAGTAAGCAATACCTTCTTCGGTCAATACGTGAGTAACGTCATCGCCATAAATCATGACAGGGGCAATTGGCATATTGCTGTGCTGACCAACGTCAACGGCATCAAGCTTATCGACAAAGGTTGGTTTTTCACCGCTTTGGAATGTCTCGACCATTTGCACCACAAGCTTTTTACCTTTGAGGATGTCTTTGTCGTGATCGGTAATGAGATCCAGCCATGCATCACTGGCGTGTCGACGTCCGCGGGGATCGTGCCCCATATTTGGCGCGCCACCGAAGCCTGACAGACGACCATGAGTCACGGTAGAGGAGTTACCTTCCGCATCCATTTGCAGCGTTGCACCAATAAACATATCTGCTGCAAACTGGCCAGCCATCTGACACATGGTACGATTCGAACGCATCGAGCCATCAGACCCGGTAAAGAACACGTCTGGTCGATGACGAGCGTATTCTTCCATACCCAATTCGCCACCAAACGAGTGCACACTTTCAACCCAGCCAGATTCTATGGCCGGAATAAGTGTCGGGTGAGGGTTCAATGTCCAGTGCTTACAAATTTTGCCTTTCAGCCCCAGCTTTTCGCCGTAGGTAGGCAATAGCAATTCGATAGCTGCAGTGTTGAAACCAATACCGTGGTTTAACGTTTGGACTTTATGTTTGGCATAAATCCCTTTAATCGCCATCATCGCCATCAAAATATGCGTATCTTTAATCAGGCGCGGATCGCGAGTGAATAAAGGTTCGATAAAGAAATCTTTGTCGGCTTCGACGACAAAGTCGATCCAATCTCCGGGAATATCGACACGAGGAAGATCATCAACACTGTCCACAATCTTGTTAACTTGAGCGATGACGATACCATCTTTAAAGGCTGGCGCTTCCACCAGCGCAGGCGTATCTTCCGTTGATGCTCCAGTATATAAGTTGCCTTTTCTGTCTGCCGTATAACCTGCAACGAGCGCAACATTCGGAATCAAGTCGCAATAGAGACGCGAATAGAGCTCGATATAGGTATGCACTGCTCCGACTTCTAGTATCCCATCAGCGAGCATCTGAGAAATACGCACACTTTGTTTACCGGCATATGCGAAATCGAGCTTTTTGGCTATTCCCGTTTCAAAAATATTCATATGCTCTGGCAAGCTCACGCTCGGCATAATCATATGGAGATTATTGACAACATCTGGGTTCACTTTTTCCAAACTACGGGCTAAGAAGTCAGCCTGCTTTTGGTTATTACCTTCGAGAATAACTCGATCACCCGGTCGGATTATCTTTTCCATCACTTCAACAATATTTGAAGTTGGAATCACTTTACCTTCCGTTATTGAGTTAACTGAATTAATTCGCTCCTTCTTTAAGGTGCGCTTAATATCCCACTTCTTTTTTTCGGTCATAAAAGTGCCTCACGATATATTTCAATCACGCTGTTATTTTTACGATTTAAAAATAACCTGCTATTCCATGGCATTGCTTTCCTTGAACTAATGTCAGTGACAACGCTCTGAAATGCTCCATACCTTCAAACTACTCGCGAATGAGATCACATTCAATTAACTGACCAGTCACACTATTAACCTAAAGTTAACAATGATAAGGTTGCTCTATTATTGAAACGGATTCGAATAAACATGATTAACGACGGTGTCACTTTAAAGAAAATTACTATTTTTCATGAATTTATGAAAAACAGCAGTATGAAAGATGCTGCGCAGAAATTAGATATCAGTGTCGTTAGTGTGCATAAAGCTTTGCATTCGCTGGAAGAAGCCATTGAGTGCCCACTTTTTGAAACTCAAGGCCGAACGCTCCGTCCGCTGAAAAGCGCGGAAACTTTTTACGCGTATTCAGCAAAACTATTGGCCGAGCTGGATTCCGCCATCAAAGAAGCCAAAGACCAGTTGGGGATTCAGTCCGATAAGCTGGCACTGGGTAGCTTATACTCTTTGACTTACGACCTTGTTCCGACTGTCGTTTCAGGGCTGCAGAAGCGACGACCTGAGCTTCAGGTTTCTATCACTCAAGGTTCGAATCAAACCCTGTTGCAACGTTTAGACAAAATGGAAATAGACGTTGCACTGATTGCACAACCCCATCCTGCGGCAAGTAGCACTTATACCGTCATGCCGATATATCAAGATCACATGATGATTGCGATATGTAACTCTTCCCCTTTCGCAAGCAAACCTAAGATAGCACTGGAAGAATTAGCCAATGAAAAGCTCATCACCCTATCTCCCGGCTTTGCAACCTATGAGCAATGTTTAAAATGCTTTCAAAGGGACAACCTTAAGCCTGTCATCGGAATGCAGGTGGAAGACATTTTTACGCTGATGAACTTAATCCAATCCGGCGTAGGCTATTCCATCGTACCCGCACGCTTGAAAGAGAGATATCAGCCACACGTTGCGTTCGTTGAAATCGATACCGTTCATCCCAATCCCGAGCCTCAAACGGTCTCGCTGGTTTGCCTAAAAACAAAAGAGCGTGAAATTGGGATTTTGAGTTGCATCGCAGAGTGCCGCTTGTATGCACTCAGTCATAAGTCTTAGAATCCAAAAGCCAAAAGCGCACCATCAAAAAGAGGTGCGCTTGTTGTTACCAACACTATCTAAACTGCGACCAATTTCGCTAATTGCGCAAGAACTTGGTTGAGTTCCGATACCAACCAATCGATCTCTTCACGCTTCATGATCAATGGTGGCGACATTTGGATTAATGGCGTTCCTCGCTGGTCGATCGCAACGCGGAACAGCAGGCCTTTATCGTACAACGCAGGCTCCAGATATTCGGCGACAAAGTCAGCTACCGTCAATGATCCTTCCCAACTGCACTTCTGCTGGTTAGTCACAAGCTCGACTGAGTAGTGGTAGCCATCACCACGTACATCGCCAACCAGCTCTATATTGCGTAAGCTCTGCAGTGACGCTTTAAAGTACTCGCAGTTTTCCTTAACGTTGCCAATGATGTTTTCTCGCTCGATTATTTCTATATTCGCCAGCGCTGCGGCACAAGCAACAGGGTGACCACCATAGGTTAACCCATGCAGGAACATCTGCGCGCCGTTCTCAAGGATCGGTGTCATCACTTTATTCGAAGTAATCACGCCCCCTAGAGGGATATGACCAGAAGCGACGCCTTTTGCAAAAGTAATCACATCTGGTTCTAAACCGTAACGACTAGAACCAAACCATTCACCCAGGCGACCGAAGCCACAGATGACTTCATCGGCAATCAGCAACACACCATATTTGTCACAGATTTCACGTAATCCCTTGGTGTATCCCGCAGGAGGAGTGAAGCTGCCGCCCGCGTTTTGTAGCGGTTCAATAAAAATGCCCGCTACCGTACTCGGACCTTCCTGAATGATTAGAGACTCGATTTCTTCTAAAAGAAATGCAGTAAATTGTGCCTCAGTTTCACCTTCAGGACGACGATAGCGGTTGGTATTAGACACATGGCGAACCCCGGACATCAAAGGTTCGAAGTCTTTACGCAGATCAGTCATACCATTCAGAGACAGAGCACCGTAGCTGGTGCCATGATATGCCACTCGTCGGGCGATAAACTTTCTTCTTGAAGGTTCACCCTTCGCCTGATGATACTGGCGTACGAGTTTGATAGCCGCTTCATTCGATTCTGAACCGCTGGAAGTAAAGAACACGCGATTTAAATCACCGGGAGCGAGAGAAGCAATTTTTGCTGCCAGACGGATGGAAGGCTCATGGGCTACGCTCCAGTTAGTAAAGTAAGGCAATTCACTCATCTGACGTTTAACGGCTTCACCAATCTCTTCGCCATGGCTATAACCAACTTGCACGCAGAACAACCCGCCTAACGCATCAAAAAATTTCTTACCGTTTGTATCCCATATCCAGCAGCCTTCACCTTTATCCATCACGGTTAATGCTTTTTCATGGTAGTACTTACGCGGCGTAAAGTGCATCAACAGGTGCTCTTTAGCCAGACGCTGCAGCTCTTCGTTGTTTTTTTGCATAGACTGCATATCAATATCCATATCAATTTCTCCTAGCTTTCATGTTCTGTTTCCGGTCAAGGGGTAATTTCAGCCACCGACCTAAATTAACGACCCAACCCCCCCACAATACTTGCGTTAGCGCTCATCTCGTCATACAAAACAAGGACAAAAATGGGATAATTTCGGACAATATGCGATATTGACAAAATACACAGGGACTCAAAGGAATTGGCTCCCGAATAATTGAAATCAACGTGATAAAAGGAATCGTCACCATCAACGATTACAAGGAATCTCCAGACTCAGCACCGCTAACGCAGAGCAATGTTCATACGGAGAAAAATGTACTAATCAACAAAACAGACCCGCGACATATACCTGCGACATCTCATGTCATTGCTATCGCCATCGAACTTGCGAGACAAAATGGGATAAGCACTCAAGATGTATTAACCAGTGCGGGTCTAACCAGCGAATCACTTTATTTGCCAGAAACTGAATTCAATCGTTTTCAGGAGATATCGACGTTTGAAAGTCTGTTGGATATTACCCAGAGTGAGATTCTGGGCTTGCAAATAGGAAGGTCGATTAAAGTATCCTGTCTTGGCCTGCCCGGTTACGCCATGTTGGTCAGTGAGAATGTAGCTCAGGCGATATCCTGTTTGATCGCTTTCCCACTATTACTTGGATGGTACTTCAACATTGAGCTGGAACCAGATGAGAGAACCGTAACGCTTAAAATCAGTGACTACTGTTATTCAGATAAATTGAAACAGTTTAGCATCGAGATGGCGCTCTCTTCTGTGCTGACATTAATTGAAGATTTACTCGGTCACGCCGTGAAGCCTGTGGCTGTTAAACTCACCGGCTCCTCAATACCGCATCTTCAAAAAGTTGCGACCTTTCTAGGCTGTAATGTAGAGCCCTGCGAATACGATGGGATTACGTTTGAACTGAGCACTTTCTTAAGTCTCTGCCCGCTTGCGAATAAAGTGAGTTTCGAAGATCTGTACAGACAATGTGAGATAAAAGAGAGCGAATGGCACGCCAGAACTTCTCAGGATTTGGCGTCAAAAATCAAGTATCTCGTTTCGCAGGAGCCCGCATCTTACTCTATGACCAACGTAGCCAGAGAGCTTTGGATGACTGAAAGAACGCTAAGGAGACGCTTAAAAGAACAAGGCATCAGCTTCCAAAAACTGGTTAATCAAGTACGTTACCAGAAAGCAGTAACACTGTTGGAAACCACCGATACCCACATCGCAGATATCGCAGAGCAACTAGGCTACAGCGATACCGCCAGTTTTCGTCATGCGTTTAAACGTTGGTCGAGGCTAGCCCCGACCGAGTTCAGAAAGCTCAAACAGAGGGAGTTATGAAGCAAGTGACGTTATAACGGAAAATGGCGTTTGCTTTTGAATGGTAGAGTTAAAGTCCTTTAAGACTTCCACAAATGCATTTCCTACCGGGGATAAGCGAGATTGCTTCAGTTTCGCAATTCCCATGGTCAAAGGCAGTAAGTTTCCTTTAAGAGGAATAGAAACAAGCTTACTGTTCACTCCATCTTCACCACGCATCGGTGTATTAAGAAGAGAGTACCCTAACCCATTTTCTACCAACCCCTGCGCCATACCCAATGAGTGAGCTTTGAAAGCCACTTTTGGTTCGATGCCATGACTATAAAACAAAGAGCAAAAATACTCTTTACTCATCGGCCAATCGAGCATCACCATAGGGTACTCAACCAACTCTTCTATCGATAAACATGAGCGACTTGCTAACGTGTGGTGTTTACTGACCACTACGTAAGGTGGCATCACCATCAATGGTATGAATTCGATGCTCTCAGGTAACTGCATATCATAAGTGATAGCAAGTTCATATTTGCAGTTACTTAATCCCTGAATAATATCTTGTTGATGCATCTCGTCACACTGAACATCGACTGCGGGATATTTTTCCACAAAACGCTTGATCATTGACGGCATCATCAATGACGTGAACGTCGGAAACCCAACGACATTGAGTACACCTGAAATCTCTGTTCCCAGAGTTTCCGCAAAACGAGACAAATCATCAGCATCACTGAGCAGTGACTTGGCTTTGTTGAAAAACCGATAGCCCTGAGGCGTAAGCGATAGCCCCTGAGCATGATGACGGACAAACAATTGTAGCCCAGTAACATGTTCAAGATGTTGAATCGCAGAAGAGATTGAAGGCTGAGAAACAAACATTAACGCTGCTGCTTTGGTCACACTCTGATGTTCCCCGGCAACAACAAAATACCTCAGTTGTTTTAAGGTAAATTTAGTGGTCATTTATTATTTTCCTTGATGAGCTTTACTTCAGTCCGTTAAACGATACATTAATATTTTATTAACAAATAAGCAAAATCCCTGCCACACAATTGAATAGCCGATGGCTATGCAATTGCTCATCTTTATCAGAAAACCTTTCGCATATTGCACCAATTCAATGCATTTATGCTGCAATATGTCCCGATATAGTGACCAACTATAAAAGACATTCATCTATCGTCATTTTCAGGAATCTAAATTTGAGTTCGTCCCAAACATCTCTAACTTGCTGGGAAAAACGAAAAACCCCAAGCATCTGGCTTGGGGTTCTCAGTAGAGGGAAGCTACGTAACGGTATCGGCTAAATTGGTAAGCCATCCACGATGGTTCCATTTTTCCCTTCACGTTTAACTCGATACATCATCTGATCGCCTCGAATGAGTAGCCTCTCAACATCGTAACCGGTGTGGAGAGACGTACTCACTCCGATGCTGGCACCGACAGAAACGGACAGGTCGTCATTAATCTCAATACTTTGAGTAAAAGCGTTTTCCATATCACTTAGAATATTGGGTAATATAGACAGGTCATTCAATTTAATCGCAACCACAAACTCATCGCCTCCCCAGCGAGCAATAATGTCGTTTGGACGCGAGATACTTCTTAAACGAGAGCTGAGCTCCTTCAACACGATATCGCCGGCTTCATACCCGTACTCATCATTTACGAGCTTAAAGTCATTTAAATCCAGCCAAATCATCACTAGATGAGATCCCCGTTCTTGAGCAATTGCGCTCAACTCTTTAAAACGAATATCTCCTCCTCGACGGTTATAAATTCCGGTCAGAGCATCGTGAGTGGCATTATAAACAAACGTTTTTTCTTTATGTGCCCGGTCTGAAATATCGTACGCCACCAGCTCAACAAAGCGTTCTAACTCTCGGTTATGCCGATGGGCTACCCGAGAACATATCACCCTTAACCAAACATCTTCCTTGTTGTTTAAACGGAAATCTTTAAACGAACTGGTGTTTTGTTCACGCACTTCTTTCAGGAGTAACTCAAACTCTTCTTTATCGTCAAAAAACTCTGGCAGAGCGACTAGATCCTGCATTGATTAGTCATAGTGAAAAGTAGATTTAAATGACTGATTTGCCAAATAGATCTGATTGTTGTCATCAATGAGAGCAATACTCGCATGCGAGTGTTCAAATATGATCCTAAACTGACGCTCCAGCTGAATGATTTGCTTATTTTTATCTGCTTCGCTGCGATAAAAATCTGCGATTCTGTTCATCAGACTATCGGTGGTCTCACCCAATCGTAGGCATAGCTGATATTACCTACGTCACCGATCAGGGTTAAATCACTACCAATTCTTCCAGCTCGTACATTCCAGGCGTTATTGAAGTCGTAACTGACGTATGCCCAGATTAGGGCTTCATCCAAGCTGTTGTTTACTCTGTCTTTACCTACAATTTGTACTGATGCTTTTAACGCATCTGTGAACTGAGTGTCCGTCTGTAATCCGATGAGGGAATCTTGGCTTAAGCTCAGCTCCCGAGTCTTACCTTCTTGTGTAATATCGCGACGAAAACCTAACGTTGCCGAATCTGAATAAGCCGCACTTAGCGATCCAAAACCTCGAAACTCCACCATATCAGTACCGGAATAGCTTATAGACGGAACAATCAATGCTCCAAGTAGCACTCCCCGTAGCGGTAACGTAATGGTTACTCCCTTACCCCATAAAAACCAAACTCAAACCTCCGAATAGGTCAGACATACTATTCAATAAGTCACGGTTATAAAAAAACCTGAATAGTACATTAGTTGGTTAAAATTTGAAGCGCTTCCACTTGATATAGAGTGAAAATTTGTATGAGTATATAAACGACGGTTAGATTCGGTCTCGAGGTAACGCCTCAAATAAGAAAACCCCAGCAACTCTACTGGGGTTATCTACGTTAGCTTGATGAACTCTAAAAAGAAAAGAGTGTATCTATTATGGGAAAGTAACGACGACTACACTCGAACAGTTATCCATTCCACCAGCTTCACATACCTCATAAAAATATTCAGCGCTGCCTTTGCCTACTCTGGCATCGGTGTAGGTTCCTCCAGACACACTGGTAGCTATCGAGTTTCCACCACGGTAAACATCCACACTCATTGTCGCATCGTTCCAACTCAGGACCACATCGTGCCAACCTGATTTTGCGGTGCTAGGCTCAGCAGTTAACCCAAAGGAGTCCACAGGGATAGGATCAGGTTCAGAAGGTGGCGAGGCCCCAACGTCAGTTACGATAACAAGTTGATCAACAAAGATTTCGTCTAGCTCAGTATTACCAGCAGCGCGATCTTTATCTGTTACCCGAATATAAACCGTACCGTCGGTTCCCGCTGGCAGACTAGCGCTGTAGGTGCTCGTTGGACCACTAACAGATACGTCAGGTAAGTCTGAATAGGTTGACCCATTAACAGAGTAGCTGAATTGGAATGCTTCCCCGTCTGAAGAAATAGTGGAACCAGCCTTAACATTTAGTGTGGAAGTGCCTGAGGGAACGCCTGTAAATACCCACGTATGTTGTAGGTAGCTATAACGATTGGCTGGTTTTCCTCCGGATAAACGCTCGATAATCGTTTGATCGTTGCCATCCGCCGCAGCGAGATCTGAATAAGTGCCCGTTACCGTGCCTGCACCAGGAATTTCACTGCTGACTAAGGTAGTTTGAACGGTATCAGAAGGCGTAGCCTCCGTGGTCGCTGAAGCCACATTTGTATAAGGGGAATCACCCACTACGTTATAGGCAAGAACTCGATAGTAATAAGTGCTGTCAGCCGTTAGACCCGTATCACTGTAGGCGGTGACATTTGCTCCAACGCTAACGGGATCTTCCCAGCCAGAGCCACTATCGCGTTCTATACGGAAACCTTGCTCATTGTTGGATTCATCTGTCCATTGAAGGGCTATTTCTGTATCCGAAGTTGCTGTTGCGATTAATGCTGTCGGTGCGCTAGGTTCAGCGGTTGGTGCTTGTTCCTGAACAGCATTAAAAGCGTTAAGAAGACCTCCAGTCACCGTTTTCCCTTCTAGAGACGTCAGTGGTCGTACTGTACTCAAGATACGGTTCTTAATCTCTGCGTAACCCCACTCAGGGTGCATACTTGCGACTAAGACTGCGACACCAGTAACATGAGGAGCTGCCGTTGAAGTGCCGAAAAGTAGTTCATAGTCCCCCTCTATCGTATATGTGCTAGTGATCCACTCACCAGGAGCACCTATATCCACGCTATTGACGCCAAAATTAGAGAAAGTAGACAACGCATCTAAGGTGTCTGTCGATGCAACCGAAATGATGTTATCTAAGTCAAAGGAAGAAGGGTAATCTGGTGTCAAATCGTTATTATCCCCCACTCCATCACTACCTCCATTACCAGCAGCCGCTATAAATAGGTGGTCACTAGTTGCAGCACTCTGTATTGCATCGTAAAGAGCAACTGAATAGGGCTCGTCTCCCCAACTGTTGTTTGATATTTTTGCGCCATTTGCTACAGCGTATTCAATCGCGCTAATCGCATCACTCACCACACCCGAACCATCCGCCCCAAGAATACGCAGTGCCATGATTTGGCATTGCCACGCGACGCCCGCGACACCTACTTTATTATTCCCTTGGGCACATATTGTTCCAGATACGTGCGTTCCGTGCCCATTCTCGTCCATAGGATCGTTATCCTTGTTAAAAAAGTCATAACCATGAACACCCTCGGTACTGCCCGTGTTTACCCACATATTGCCGGCGAGATCTTCGTGGTTATAATCCACTCCGGTATCGATAACTGCAACAATGACGTCTGGGCTACCCGTGGTTATATCCCAGGCAAGATTGGCATCAATATCTGCGTCTTCCTTTCCAGCAAGCAAACCCAACAAAGGGTAGCCGTTATTGTTGAGCGCCCACTGAAAATCTATTGTGTAGTAGTAATCATCGGGTTCCATATAAGTACGAATAACATAATCAGGCTCGACAAAATCCACAAACGGTAAGCTCTGCAACGTTTCAATCGCCTTTTCTACGCTGCGCCCGGGACCTAACTTCACATGTTCGAGTGCATTAACAATGGCATATTGGCGCATCGTTGTACCATTCACCAATTGCCTCGCTTGTAGCTTGGCAGCAGAACTCGTATTTGGTTTAAAACGTATCAGAACCGAATCCGATGCATATTCTAAGGAAGGATTATTTTCCAATTCAGCACGAACCGCAGGAGAAGCCGCCTGAACGGAAATAGAGATAAGAGCGAGAGACAGAACACACCACAGCTTTTTAGTCAGCACGCTGATAGCTTTAGGGCAGGAAATAGTAAACATAGTAGTTCTCTTCTTATTGAGTATTTACATAGTTCACTAGTCAGTCTAGGACACTTTTTGCTTATAGCATCCTTTAGAAGTGTTTTGATTTTTATTTGTAACGGTTTATTAAAACTGATATCAGTCACCATCTAACCTAGAAACCTTTAAACAACTCCGTGCGATGATAACTTAAATACGATTTGTGCTCCCTGCTAACATGAAAAAACATATCTTCTCTAAGACCAAGAACTGCAGGTTCTTCTAAATAGTTAGAAATCATAACTTTTCCATTATCATCGAAGGAAATAAAGCCAATATCAAAAGCTTTATCTAAATTAGCCAGTAATAGCAGTCCATTAAATTTATCCAGACGTTCTTCATTACTTGAATCACGCCAAGGCTTGATATGAGAGGCTAGCAGCATTTGTGTATTTCTGTATCCGGTAACAGCACACCCGCCCCACATTTGAATTAACTTTGACCTAAACTGTCCTTGACCCATTCTAGTATTTACTAGAATTGTTTTTTCTGTTTCCGATAATGTCTTATCCGACATGACTTGCTTAATATCAGCATTAATATCGATTTGAGATAAGTCAGCGAGAAACTTGTGGTAATGAGAGAGGGCTGCACTGTACATTCCTTTCCCTTTTGCGTCACGAACTTGAAATTCCTCTAACCTCCTTACCTTTTCTTCGTAATCAAGAAATTTTCGGTATGAATTAATATTGGTTAGTGGTTCATCAATTTCTCCCGCATCTATCAACCAATTAGACATTGAGCCACGAATAGCTCCAAGGTAGTTAACCGCAGTCTTCTCCGATTTGCCGATATCTACTAACCATTGGCGAAAGAGCGCTGCTAAATCTGAAAGGTTTGAAACCAGTGCTTGTTTAAGCTCGTTAGAAACAATATAGCTTTTCATGTAAGTAAACAGCTCTTCATCAATAGATGCATACGCTACAGCCTTAGATGAGTAACGGCTTGTGGTCGTTTCGTCATATCCTTCGTTGTAAGAAAGGTGCCAAAAACCTTCACTTCTCAAATGGAAATAAGGATTTTCCGGTGTATTTTTATCCGTATCTTGTGCAAAAGTGTTGAAGTGGCGAGTAAATTGGTCTTTAAGTATTTTATTGAATTTAATCTTATTAGAAGCAATATGCCCCGCTTGGATAAGATCCATTACGGCTAACAACATGCACACTTTATGAGGGCTCTTTTTACCACCAGCACTATTCATTTTTAAATTTTGGAATCGTTCTAAATAATACTCAAGCGCCATCGTTTACCTTCCAACGTTAATAACTTTACTGCTTTCTAGAATAACGGTTTGCCACATAATCTCTGCTCTCATTAAAGAGTCTTCACCGTCAACAACATGACAAACAGAGAGCCCTAGGTATCGACCTATCTCTTCTATCTCAGTCACTGATACACCGTATGTCTCGCGTCCATCAACGAAACTCCCATGACGTAAAGTAATCACCAATTTTCCTTTCTCAGATAAAAGAAGTGATAAAACCTTCATCGACTCGGTTCTCTGCTTAGTCGTTAAATGCATCCATACCGCAGATAACAAAATGAGGTCGTACTGGCGGGATAATTCATTAACACTTGCCAAAGCAGGCAGTGAGTCTTCCACCCATAAAATTTGTGCCGAAGAATTTGAGATAGCCAATCGACGAAGAGCACTGGCGGGCTCAACAGCAACAACAGAACAGTCTTGTTGAGAAAACCACTGAGCATCTCGCCCAGAACCAGCGCCAACATCCAGAACATTTGCACCTTTTTCTGGCCAATACTGTTTCCATGAACTGTGCACAGACTCAAATGAAAGAGAGTTGTATTGCTTCGCTAACTCAACAGCATTTTTATTGTAATAAGAGATATTTACAGACATAAATCAAGCCATCGTCCACCACTCAATGATGATAAATAGCTTGGTTGCATAAGGCGATTAAGTATTAATAAATGATGATTTATTGTGACATTAGTCACAACAAGATATCGAAAAAGACAACAGTACATATTGGCGTGCTGATTTTCAGACACAAAAAAAGACGTCCAAGGACGTCTTTTTTAGGGAATGTGGCGGTGAGTGAGAACGTCAAACGACATAAGTAATACTTTGAATTTAAAAGGGAATATATCAATTTTTCAATTTTCTTACACGCCATTTTATACAATTTCATTTCTGTTATGACGTTCACATTTATCGTTAAATAACCTATCGAGACCACTATCTTCTCTGCTTTTACGTTCGACTTATCTCTGAACTTGTAGGACAGTTTGCAAGTGCTAATTATAACTATAAGATATTTGTTCCGTAGAATTCTTTATCCCTTGGTTTTACCTTTTGAGGCTCAGGTTCTTGCGATTCCGCCAGCGTTTTCAAACGACCAACTTCCTCATTAATACTCTGAGTAAACGCGTCGAGCTTGATGCTGATTTTTAGCAATTCAATGTAAGTCTTTTTGTTGTTCATATTAGATCCCTTTATGGTTTGTTATCAAATATCTCCCTCCCAATGAAGGTGACAACTGTATTAGGACCAAACCACTGAACAAGCAAACGTGTAACGCTTTATTTTGGCTTTGACATGGTTTTGGGTCGAGCTAGTTGGTGTCATTAGCAAAACCTATGCTGACTCATCAGTGCCCCACGGCAATCATTTTCTATCAAAAGTAAACTGTCAAATAGGTTGTGTCTCGGCCTTTAACCCAAATGCATTCACCAACCCTCGCATTTTATTTTAATAATTTATAAATACAAAACAGATACTTACTATGAAGTTACATTTTTAATGTAATTTAAATTTGCATTATATTGAAAATGTAACCTATTATAAGATTACATTCCTAATGTAACCATTTATTAGAGGTTAGCATGGCTTTCAAAATACACGTTAATGAAATCACCGAGAACCCAGCATTCAAAGAAGAAGACATCGCCGAAATGGCATTCTATGTGAAGCAGACGCTGCATCGCTATCTTGAGGTAGTCAATAATGGCTACCTGCATGCAGAGTCTTTATTCAAAGACCCAGAAAGCGGCTCAGATATGGATGTGGCACCATTTCAGCCTGAAAATACCAAACACATTCAATATGCTGACTGCTCACTCCATTCAAGACTTCTACAAATGTATGAATTCTGTTTTATTGCAGAGGACAAAAAGAGCTACTTGGAGAAGTCAACCATTCCGCAAGGAGTACTTGGCGGACTAAATGACTTTATTGCAGACACAATACCAGCATGCCTGTGCTATCAATCCCTTCTCCAAAACGGGATCATGGAAGATTACTATGATGACAATAAAATCCACCGCCTGCTGATCGCGTTCTTTGCGAACTTAAAGCTTATTTATGGCTCAATAGATTACGGCATAAATGGTCATTTTCCTGAAACGTTTTTTCATTGTGAACACGTAGAAAGCTTAGGTCTCGATACTGAATTATTTAGCTTTCGTGAACTAACGCTATTGAGCGGCTACCAGACCGAGCGTGCAGTCAGAAACCTCGCCTCGCCTTCAACCCCAGAGCATCGAAAACTTGCCGTCGTAAAGAAAGAAAAAGGCCGGTCAACGTTCGTAACGCGTGAAGAAACAATTCGTTGGCTAAACAGCTTAAACCGCAAGTAATCCTGATTATGACAGGAACCACTTATGGCTAATTCAAAACAACAAACGTCAAGCAAACAAGTCTCAAAAGACGCCGCACTTATCTTAAGAGCCCTAGGACTAAAATAGGAGAACCAAGATGCGTACAACTAAGCACGGAAGCATTAGAGCCAACCAGCGCGGTTTTAGTGAAGATGAACTTAATGTTTTGTCTTCCATAGGCCAGGATTTCTATCAAAAAGGAGGTACAGGTCTTTGCACCATCTCCCAGAAAGAAAAAAGCCGGTGGTTGAACGCACTCAAGGAAGCTCTTAACTACCTGCGGAGTTCAAACGAAATCCCATCAAGAGTTAAAAAACGCAAACAGAAAGCAATTAGACACCTAATCGATAAGCTCAGCGCAAAGCATCCTCCTTATCTAATCATCTGCGAAGAAGATAATTCAATGATTACATGCGGCTATTACTTTAGCGGCAAAATTAAACGAAACTAAGTAGGACATTATGAAAAATCAATTTGAAGCATACAAACCGTACTTATTGAATTACAGCAAAAATTACCCCTTCGCTCCTGAATTAAAAATGATGAGTGACGGACCGATCGAGGTTTACTACTCTCCCTTTGATGCGGTAAACCCAAGAGCTAAGATATGCATCGTTGGGATATCGCCTGGGAAAACGCAAGCTGATAATGCGAATGCGTGCGCGTGCGAGTGGCTAAATCGTCGAGCGTCAACCTCAACGATCCTAGAGAATGCCAAAAATACCGCTAGCTTTTCAGGTACGCTTCGTAACAACCTGGTTGCGCTTTTAGACTACATTGGACTGAGCAAACATTGGGGCTTAACATCCGCAAGCCAGTTATTTACAACAGACCAACATCTACTGCATAGCACCTCCGTTTTTCGCTACCCAGTATTGATGAATGGCGAGCCTATCAGCTCAGCGCAACAAGGGCTTAAACAAGCAACCTTAAAATTCATGGTCGACACCTATCTGACGAGTGAATGCCAGATCTTATCCTCCGATGTCTTGTATATTCCGCTTGGTAAAGGAACGGCAGAGATCCTTGGTTATCTAGCCGAACAGGGCCACATTGGACACGAGCAGATCTTAACTGGCATTCCACACCCATCAGGCGCCAACGCTGAAAGGATAGCCTACTACATGGGCAGAAAAGACAAACAAAACCTGTCTAACCAAACCAATAGCAATACATTGGATGAGATGAAAGCGGCATTATTCCAGCAACTAACAGATCTTGGAGTTAAAGTACCTCGCTTTGAATGTACAGGTAACTCGATTTCCAAACTTAGCCAAGAAGAACCGTACAAACAAATTAATTTAATTCCTACAGAAGGTATAAAAACCATGAACACTTCAACCTGCGATAAACAAATGAGCGATCTACGTTCTCCAAATGATAGATTTATGCGCGACGATGTAGAAAAGCAATTGAGGGCGTCATTGTCTGAGCTAGGTTTAACCACTAACCCTATCAAGTCACGGCAGTCGAAAGAACTTGCCGTAACGTCAGGTGGCTCTGTTATAGCCTACATTAGTAGGGTCACTGGACTCAAAGACGCCAAACTAACCATCTGTCTACATCCAAAATATAAAAGCCAGATGGATAGCCGCGTACAGCAATTAGATAATGTGGCCATTAAGGTTGGTAGAGAGTCTCGTTATATATCAAGCTCAAACTATCGAGACTTCAATAGCAAAGGGTTCTCTACTGAAATTAAGACTAATGAGCATATTGCCATCGCTTATATTGTTGACGTGTCTGCTGGTTACCATCCGTTAACTTCGTTTTTTAAACAGTATCTTGAAGGTCAGTAAGAAAAGCATTCGACTGAGCGCTGACTCTATCTTGAATTGTTCATTGCTGTTCAAAAATAAGGCGATTCAAGATAGCAGAATGTGGACGCGGAATGCTTTTGTCCAAAAGTGAGTAGCCTCTAGGATGATACTTTTGTGAACAGAGACATTATTACTCTCCTAAATTTATATGCGACCTGGATTTATACGCCCCATGGAAAATCAATTGGAAATATCATTACTTAATTGGCATAGAAAGCGTCACCCTAATTTCTCGGGTGAAAACCTAGCAAACTCGAAATCGACTCAGCAGCTTCAATACCTAACGGAAAATATATTAGTTCCCCTGCAGGAAAAATTCGGGTCCTTACATATTACATACGGCTTCACCGGACATTCTCTGCTTCGTTATATCCTAAAAAACAGTCCTGGTGATATGGCTCCGGACATCGATCAACACGCTTCGATGGAGCTAAACAGCAAAGACAACCGCATTTGCAAACGTGATGGTGCCGCCTGCGACTTTTTCGTCGACGGCTTCGAAGATCGAATGGATGAAGTTGCACACTATATCTGTGAGCAACTGGAGTTCGATCGTCTCTACTTTTATGGTAAAGACAGACCGATTCACATCAGCGTTGGGCCTGATAACTCGCATTATGCGCTGATTCGTACAACTCGCAGTGATGGACTTCGTGTTAATACGAAAAGTGCAAAAGGAACCGCCACACGGGACTTGTTTAATAACTTATAATCCTTAGAAACATCATAGGAGCACATTGAGGGTAAGGGATGAACGAAGAGCTATTTGCAAAACTTGTGTCGGACATAAAAGTAGGAAAACAACTACCGGATGCAGTTTACCTTCATAGAGATGCGTTCTCTGCTTTGCCTACTGTAATGGCACAGTTCATTCCCGCAGTCGCAAAGGCTGTAAGCTTAGAAGAAGACCATTGGAACCTAGTAAAACTGTTTAAAAAAGAGTTCCGTTTATCATTACTGCATTACCCTGATTTCTACACACACTCCTACCCTGCTCTTCGACAAAGCTTGAACGTCGACCTCTCAAAACTGAGCCATAAAATCACAAGTTATGAGGATTCTGACAATCCACCCATTTTGCACCGAAAAGAAACGATGATTTTGCCGGAGAGTGAACATTACGAGCACTTTATCACCCTCACACAAGAAGGCGAAAACGCGGGCTTATATGAAAACAGCCGCCTAATCGGTTTTAAGCGATCATGGATAAACCTCGTTGCTCGTCACGGTTATGAACTTGTCGACGGAAGATTGTTTCGAAGTTCCGCTGTAGTTCAAATAGAAGAGTCTGGTATTGACCGACACAAAACCGCTTTGGTGAGACATGAGCTTTCTGCTCCAATGAAAACACTAGTAAAGCATGGTTATCTTGAAGGTTCCTACTCCATTTTTGATTATGGTTGTGGTCGAGGCGATGATTTACGAGAGCTAGAAGCACATGGCCTAGACGCTTTAGGTTGGGACCCTAATTTCCAACCAGACAACGACAAAGTTTCATCAGACATAGTAAATATAGGCTTTGTACTTAATGTCATTGAAGACCAAGACGAACGTTTAGAAGCACTGTTAGGCGCGTGGGAGCTGGCAGATAAATTCCTTGTTGTTTCAGTAATGCTCGCTAATGAAAGCTATATCTCCCAATTTAAACCTTATAAAGATGGTGTAATCACCTCTCGCAACACCTTTCAAAAATATTACGCACAGTCTGAAATAAAAGCCTACATAGAAAGGAGTTTGCAAGAAGATGCCATCACTGTTGCGCCCGGCATTTTTTACGTTTTCAAAGACAAACTAGAAGAACAACAGTATCTACAAAGCAAGTACAAACGCCATCATCAATGGCAGCAACTTACCTCACCAGAACCTGTAGAATCTAAAGACAAAGCCAAGCTGTTGATTACCCAAAATCAGGAACTATTCAACGCCTTCTGGCATACATGTTTGGAACTAGGTCGTATACCGGCCAATGATGAATTTGAGCAATCTGACAAAGCCCGAGAACTGATTGGCTCACACAAAAAAGTGTTCAGTTTGCTGCAAGAGATGTTTGATACCAAAGAGTTTGAACAAGCAGAGAAAAGCCGTAAAGAAGACCTATTGCTTTACTTTGCTGTTGGGCTATTTGAGAAAAGAAAGCCATACACACAACAGCCAGAATCCCTCAAGAGAGATATAAAAGCGCTATTCGACGATTACAAAACCGCTATAAATCTCGCGACAGAACTTTTATTCGCCATTGCTGATACCGAACTGATAAATGAGCAATGTGCAAAAGCGCATACACAGCTATCCGCAAGTTTGATGAATGAAGGGCATTCGCTCATCTTTCATCGCGATTATATAGACGATTTGCCGTTACTTCTTCGCGTATACGTTACCGCAGGCTTACAAATGTATGGAGAGCTTGATGAAGAAATTGACCTTATCAAAATCCATATCACTTCAGGAAAGCTCACCTTAACCGCTTATGATGACTTCGAAAAATCGGTCCCGTTCTTGGTTGAACGAATCAAAATCAAAATGGCCGATCAGGATATCGATTTCTTTGATTATGTGGATGAAGAACGTAGACCACCTTTACTGAATAAGCACCTACTTCTTCCGACTAAGGATCAAAACTACGAAAAACAAAAAAGCTTTGACAGAAGGCTATCAAAGCTTTTAGGTTTAAGTAGCGACGAAGAAGTAATAATTCATAGACAACAGTTTAAAGAACAGCTTTCTGTTGCGGGTAAAAGGGTCTCCTCATACCGATTAGCTAACCTTTGAAATGATATGGTGGAAGACTTATACGATATGTTCTACGAGCCGACTCTTCACTCATACCAATTGCTAAGAGTACATGCGATGCAACATTTGAGAGTGCATTACAAGCCGAGCCCTGTGAAATTAACCACGACTGCTCCTTAAGAAAGCGTTTTGCTTCATCGTCATCTCTAAATGTAATATTCCATGTCGTTGTTACAAGGTTATTCCCGCCATTACGTGAGTATTGATAGCTGCTAATGGTTTTCTCAAACTCATCTTGCTGCGCGCTTATTTCTGTAGGGAAATGCTCTACAGCCGCTCCTAAACCAACAATTAAAGGAGTAGGAGAAGTACCACCGCGTATTCCTAATTCCTGACCACCACCATGGATCAACGGAACCAAATCAGCATCTCGAGCATCACGAACGTACAAAGCACCAATACCTTTAGGCCCATAGATTTTGTGGCCAGATAGCGACAACATATCGATATTCATGTCATCGACATCAATATCCAATTTACAGAAACTTTGTGCCGCATCTGTATGGAAAGGAATGTTGTTATCAAACGCAACTTCGCCAATGTCTGCGATAGGCTGCACACAGCCCAACTCATTATTCACATGATGAATAGAGATTAATAGTGTATTTGACTGAATTGCATTCGCAACAGATTCAGCTGAAATGATACCGTCTCTATTTGGCTGCAGATAAGTAACTTCGAAACCAATGTCTTCCAAAAAACCGCAAGTGTTTAAGATACATTTATGCTCAATAGCAGAGGTAATGAGGTGGCCTTTATCTTCTAGGTGCTTAAACGCTATCCCTTTAATCGCCAGATTGTTTGACTCGCTTGCACCACTAGTGAAAATAATTTCACTAGGCATAGCTCCAACTTTGTCCGCAATAGTCTCCCTTGCTTGTTGAATCGCTTTAGTGGCTTTTTCTGCCTCATTATGAGCTGCAGAGGGGTTGGCATAGCTTTCACTTTGCCACGGATACATCGCTTCTAAAACAGAAGAAGATACTGGTGTTGATGCTGCGTAATCGAAGTAGTTATTCATTGTCTATCAAAAAATCTAGCGTTTCTTTAAACAAGGTCTCTTCTAAAACTGGTTCAGATATGTTGTTCAGAACCCAATTATCGATGTGTATTAACCCTGCATTACAATATCCTTCGAAAATACCAATAGCATCTCTTAGGTTTTGATCCTTGAGTATATCTAATGTTGGTTCTTTAGCTAAAGCTATAAGATATATATATGAATCATGTTTCGTCGTAGCGTAAGTATCTAATGCTATGGAAGTTGTATTGGATCTCGAAGCTAAAGGTTTATATTGATTTAACTGAAATCCAACTAAAGCAGCAAATACCATGAACTCTTTGACAGTATTAAATACAAAATCTTTGTCAGCCCCACCTTTCGTCGAGCAAAGTTTGTCTACCAATTGTTCAAATCTATCATCTCTATGGACACGTAACTTACGCCATTCAAATATTTCAACCATTCAGCACAATCTCCTCAATAGTAACCTTGTCAAACTCACTACCAAAGCGAACGACATCAAACTCTTTGCCTTGAATTGACAAACGAGTAGGGTATTGACCTTTAAATTCTGCCTCACTCAGGACCGTATGTTGAACAAGATTATATTCTTTCCCAATTTTATCCCGAATACCTTGATCAATATGTGTTTCGGTCCATTGCGCTTGAGAAAACATAAAAATAGATTGTTCAACAGATTCAGCTATGTAACGGACTAACTCACGACCATTATCCGGGCCTATAAATGCCAGAATTGAGTCCGCGATAAATGGGGCAATAGTTCCTGGAGTTAAAAGGTGCTGTTTGTTACTTGCTCGTTCACTGGAGAATTGTATTAGCGCAATTATGAAAGAAATAGCAAGCATTGCCTGATAACCATTACCAGCAGCAACCCTAGTTCCAGCCTTATCGACAATAGCCCAAGTAAAACTGTCGTTATTGCCGCCATTCGAGACTTTCTTCACTGTATAGCCATTAAAAGCTACTCGGCTAAACAAGTTTTGCATTTTGTGTAACAAAATCAGATCGACACCTTTCTTTGAAGAATCAATAGCTTCTTGATAAAGATCCACTATTTTGTTAGCCGCGGCAATCAAATCTCTGATTCTTTTTGCTTTAGGTTGGGTTGCTGATAATTTATTAACCTTTATATCTATATCTTTCAAATCAATTTGTGTCTTAGATATTTCCCTCTCCAAATTTGGAATTTCACGATTTAATTGATCACACTTTGACTTTACAGCGTTTTTTTTCTGCTCAATAAGCTTAATATCATCGATATCCGCCTCAAAAATCGTATGGCTTATTTCTTCTATGTTTTTTTCAACCTCATGAATTTTATCTGAATAGTCATCGATATCATTTAGAACTTTAATCATTTCATGTTTGGGAGAGGAGTAGCTTGCTAACCTAGAATGTAGAGAAACAGCGCTATTCCAACGATATTTAAGTTCAGGATCAACTGCAGATTTTTCTAGTTCCGAAATAATTTTTGCTGCAGAACTGTTTTCCTCTATAGTGCAGCCGCAGATACACTCGTTATTTTCCAAAATATCTTTGATTAGTTGCTTATCAACCGAATATCGATGAGTAGTATTTAGCTCTTGTGTATCAACCACAGACAAATCAACCGAACCTAGCTTTCTTCCATAGGACTGGTGTATCCAGCTAGAAACGCTTTTTAATTTTTTATTAACTAAATTGTGATGCTCTCTTTGGTATGAAGTGAGTAACCCTTCATTATGACTACGCAGTTTTAATTTACTCTCGATAGCCGATTTATCAAAACGAGCAAGCTGTGCTATCTGTTCTTCATGCTCTTTTTCTGCAGTAGCCAAATCGACCTTCTTCTGCTCTAAAGATACGGTATCACGTGACAGTTTAGCTTCAAGAATTGCTTTATTAGCTAACAGCTGCTCAATTTCATTACCTGTATCATATTGAGTTAGTTCCTTTTGGTAGTCACTTTTTACTCTATTCAGATGCGTTAGTGTCTTTTCCGCAACAGTTAGCCCTAAGACCTTACTGATCGCACCTTTAATATGTGAAAAATCATTCTGACTATTTAATGTTCCGGTCCCCTCCCCCTGATAGAAAAAGTACTGTGCCATTTCTTTTGGTAAAATCGTGTTAATGAATATATTCGGCTGATTTTCTGTTTTTTCTGAATAACACCCGTCAATAATTTTAAAAACTTTAAGGTTGTTAGTTCTTGTAGAATGTGAGCCAACACGCCTAATTTCAAATAATTGGTTATCGTGTTCTACTTGAACATTCACACTAAAAGAATTTTTACCGCTATTAAGAGCGTGCTTATTCAGTAATTTATCTGGTTCCTGTAGATTATCGGTCGTTTCGTCATATAGACACCATCTAAGGGCATTCAACAGAGCAGTCTTACCTCCATTATTCTCACCATGGATAAGTGTAACTCCACAATCATCATCGAAAGAGAAATCAACAACTTGCTTACCGTAGAATTGGCGGAAGTCATTAATTTCTAACCTAATCAGTTTCATTTGCAATATCTTCCGCGTTTATATCAATAATTTCTTTTATCTTTTTAATGTGGTGCCCTGTTGAGGCATCACCGTAATGCAGCTCTTTCTCAAACTGCATGATCTGCAAAGCAGCTTTATGGACAGCTGATTTTTGAGCATAGTTTTCATGAGCCATCTCAGTTTCTTTGTTAGCTTGTTCAAGCACTGCCTTCAAATCGTCAAAGTTCATTAATATATCCCCAACTCAATAATTCTTTTCTCAACCTCTTTGGGGTTAAGAGACGTCAATTTAAAATCTTCTATTCGACCTAACTCAGCTCTACGTAGATTTTGACTTATATTATTAGTAATACCGGGCTGAGGAAGGACGACAAAATCAACAATTAATGCTTCTCTCTTTCCTTCAGATTTTCTTAACACGCGTCCCCTACGTTGGACATACTGCCGAGGATTTCGTGTACTTGCTAATATGAAGGCAGTCTTACACACAGGTACATCAATGCCTTCATCGAGAACTTTCATTGCAACCAAAGAATCAATCGTTTCATCTTTAAAATTACACATTATTTTATGACGTTCCTGATTACTTTCTTGTGACGTAAACTTAGCAACGCGAACACCATTTGCATGCAGTCGATTTGTGACCCGAGTAATATAAGAAACATCATCGTCCATCGCATGACCTTCTCCTACATATATTAAAGAATGCGTTAGCGGTATCTGAGGGTGTTCATTAATATAGTTAAGTAAAGCACCAAGCTTATCCTTACACGTTGCCAGCAATCTTGAACGAGCACCACATAAGCTCGTTAACATCGATTTTTCATCAGAAGTTAAGCCACTATTTTTAGCTTTTAAGATCATTTTCTGAATTTTAGAAGACTGCTCCTCGTACAGCGCCTGTTCCTCTTCATCAAGATAAACAGGAACAATGTCATAGCGGTAAGGTGAAAGAATTTTATCTGAAATAGCATCGCTCAGAGTATATTCACTAACAATCCCTTTAAAGTAAGTTAATAAATTATACTTAACGACATCTGGGAAAGGGGAGCCTTCAAGCTCATCTTCATCACTTCTAAATGGTGTCGCTGATAACCCTATTCGGAACTTACATTGCGGAAGTGAATTAAATAAACCTTCTCCACCAAGATGATGGCATTCATCACCAATAACCAACATGTTATCAAGAGGAATTTGCTTTAACTTTGATTGGAATGTATCAGATGACAAAGTTCGGTTAACAACCACAACACAAACAAAGTCTATTCCGCCATTACAAAAACGAAGTATTTTTGTGTCTAATATACCTCCCCATTTCTGCGAACTTTCATAGCACTGAATAGGATCTATATTAAATGGTGCTAGCTCTTTGACCCATTGATTAGCTAGCTCTATATAAGGGACACTAATGACAACAAAAAGCGGTAAGTTTTTTTTATGTCGCTCTTCATACAATTCAACTAACGCAGAAATCGAAGTAAAGGTTTTTCCTGACCCAGTAGCAAGCTTAAATAGACCTTGGTAATCAGATTTAACCCAACTCTCGATAGCATCCGTTTGATGCTGAAATAGCTGAAATGGTTTATCTTTAATTACCAAAGGCTTGATTGGTAATTTAGCCTCAACGACTGGCTTGAATTTTGTTTGTTCAGACCTTGGAAAACTGTATGTAAAAAATGGCTTGGGTTTCGAAGAGGGGTCACAATCTCCTAATATTTGTTTTCTCAACTGACTTAAATTAGTTCCAGATTGTATTTGTTTATAGGCATCAGAATCTAAATCAAGGACTTTCGTTCTTTTTCTGTTGTTTTCCCAAAGAGAGTTGAAGTGCTCAATCTCATCCTGACCGTACTCAGAAAAAGAAGATCGCCAGTTAAAGAATACCTTTATCTCTTCTGAGTTGTATTTCGACAAACCAGCTAGAGTCTCATTGGCTGACCCACTGAAAACAACGACCTCTTCATCTTGATAGAAAATACCTACTTTCTTATGAAACATACCTTGGTGAGTGAAAGCAAACTTAATCTCTAACTGCCCATTAGCAATTAAATAAGTAAGTAGTTGTAAATTTGAATCATTGGTATTGAGTAATAGATCACTTAATTCAATAGATCGCCGTATTATTGGGTTAGAGAGCCCTTCCATAACAGCTTCGTATTCACTGTCAGATAAAGGGTCTCCGATAATCAACCTCATTTTCCCATCAGATAATACAAATTTCTCTAGTCCTTCAGCCGCTGCAGCTAAAACGTCGGATGAAAAATAACCGACGGCTCGATCATAACGTTTCGCATTTGCAAATAATGGCATATGAAAACTATGCAAAATATCGTCTTCATCTGAATCATATTTCGTTTTTAACTGGAGCGATGAAAAAAGCATTATCTGTACCTAGTTCAACCACTGATGTAAGTTTTCCCAAGCATTAGACAAAAGTAGTTGGGTTCTCTCGTCTATTGCTGATTTATTCCAGTCTTCCGCATACGTGATTTCTGCATACTTACTTTCTAACAAAAGGACAGACATATTCCGTTTGACTTCATCAGATAGTCCGGCCTGAGATTCTAGTATAGTATTAATCTCTTCCAAAGAATCGTTGGAAAGAGCTTCGAGCATCGCCTGTTTTATAGTGTACCAAGATTGTCCTGAACCATTAGCAATGTTGTCACGAGCATCGACTAATACATTACCTAATTTATTGAATTCTTCCGGATTTTGAATACCAGTGTCAGGCCAACCGACTGAGGTGTTACCGTTATACACTCTTTTAATTCGATCTTTATTTGATATGAGCTCCCACATGGTCGTTGTTAAAAACGTCGTTGTGGGTTCCTCAGAACGAATAAATTGAGTGTCTTCCAGCTTTACCCCATGAAAACTAGCCAATAAAAGCAGTTTAATACTTTTTGACTTAGTTAGGATAGGTTGCTTAGAACATACATCTAACCACTGCTCGTACATTCCGTCTTTAGGAGAGCCTTTACTATTAATTTTGTTTTCTAATTCATGACGGAAGAAGGTTTTAATCGCTTCGACATTAAACTCTTCAGAACTTAACGAACTGTCTTTGAGGGCATATGGTTTCGAGTGGACACCTGAAACTTCAAAACCTCTCTCATGAAGCTTTTTATACACACCATCAATACCATCAGCGCCGCCACTCATTGCTCGCCATAAAACACTAAATGCTGTTACAGCTTTGAGTATTTTGATAAAGCTGGAATGCTCAGTTCCCACATAGTCATACTTTTCGTCTTGAAGAAGGAATTGAATCAACAACGATTGAACAATATCATGATTTATATCAATGAGATAACGTAAACAAACGTTAGCGGTTTCAGTATCATTACAAGGTACAAGCCCGTTTACTTCAGGTACACGTGCCTGCCAATAGTCAAATAAAAAGTCTGCGGCTTTTGCAAGTTGTGCAAGGTATTCATCTTTATCAACATACGAACATTGCTCATAACTTTTTAACATTGCGTCACGCTGATCACGAAGACTAGTAACTTTTACTTTACCTTCATACGCTCGTACAAAAGCCAAAATAAGAGCTTTCGTCTTGTCGTTTTTCTCTTTACTTTTGATAATATTCTCAAAACGATCAGTTATAGAGTTGAGTAACAGCATTGCTTCATCAACACTAGAGTCTTCATCTTTTTGTTTAGCACTAATATGTTCAATAACTTTAGGTACGAATGTTTCTATTGCTGTTAAAGGCTCACCAGTCGTATTTAGAGCTTCAAACATATCAAAGGCATAGGATTCGTTATTTACCTCAACATACGTGAGGCAGACTCGATGAAGCAAGAATTTAGCAAAAGCAGTAATGAAAATAATTTCCGCTACCTTGCCATTTTCTGAAGCTTTCAATAAGTTTTCATCGACAGGAAAATCTAGACAAGCATCTAGTGTACTAACGTTAACTAAATCTGAAACTTGAATAGCTTCATCTTCATCTGAATTATTAAACTGAAAACCTTTTTGTACACAGTTAAGTTGTTTTCTTATTTCTTTAACGTTTGCTACAACTCGCTTAGATGACTCATTTAATTGAGAGAGATCGAATTCAGAAAAAACAGGAGAACCTTGAGATTCAACAATATGTCTTTGATAGTTAATCAACAACTCAGAAAGCGGACTTTCATAGACAGCTTTTTGTTCATCTTTCCCCCAACAGTCCACTTGAGAACGTACAATTTTAGGCAAAAACTTATAAAGAGAATGCTCTGCAGTTGTTTCTATAACAAAATTTGATGTATCCAGTATAATCTGCGAGACAATTTCTCGAAGACCTTCTAAAGTATCGATTGTGATTTCATCTTTTTCATTATCTATTTGCTTCTTTAACCGAGGAAGAAGCATCCGTAGCCTTTCATTAAGACACATGATGATTAACGTCAACGTTGATAACCGCTGTTGTCCATCAACAATTAACTTCACATGCCTAGGTGTAGAAGACTTTATAATAGGGAAAACAGTTTGTTTCTGACTATCATCCACACTAAGAATAGAACCTAAAAATATAATTGCATCTGAAGAATTTAAAAGATTTCTAAAGACATTTTCACAGTCAGAAAACAAATCCCTAATATGCATTTCTTCCCATGCATAAGGGCGTTGATATGCAGGCATGTAAAATCCTGTACTATTGCTATCACAAATAACATCAAATACTGATTGCGGTTCCGCCTTGAATATATCTAAGGACTTCTGCATAGAAAATGTTTCCTGAATTTCGCTATGAAAGACCACACTTATATCATGATTTAGTATTACTTGCTATTCTACGACTTACATATGCGCTCAATTTTGTAGGTTACCCCTATCTTGAACCCTTCCTTCCTGTTACAATCGCGACGTCTTTGGATAAAATCTCCAATTCAGCAAACAAGGTAAGCACATTGAGCATTGAGTCGAGTAACCTGAAATTTTCAGGGCATCAAACTTTCCCTATTCGATACGGTTGGATTTACAAAATAATTCAAGAAGTTATCAAAGGTCATTCCCTATCAAGCAAAGAAAACATCGAAGATCAGATGATCTCTATGGGGATGGGTAAAAATATGGTGCTGTCGGTAAGGCACTGGATCAGAACGCTCAACTTGGTTACCTGTACTGACAAAAAAACTCAGCAATACGAACTGACGGATTTAGCTAAAAAGCTATTCGTTGGTGACGATGCTTACGATGAGTATTTGGATAAAGTTGGTACGGTTTGGCTCCTTCACTGGCTGACTCAATCGATTAATTCTCAAAATGCTGAACTCAACACTGCTCGTTGGTTCTTTAACTACTTTAACGGTGTACGCATCGATAAAGTTAATCTCTCAAAACAGATTATGATGTCTTTAGCTAATCATGAAAAAGAGCTCACGGAAGCAACACTAAAAAAAGACATTGACTGTCTATTTCAAATGTATGCAGTGAAGACAGCATCAGCATCAGCATCGAAAGTGAACGAAGATAGTTTTACCTCTCCGTTTACTGAGTTGGGGCTCATTTATCAAGACTCCGCAAAAGATTATCGTTCTGAATTGAAAACGCAAAAGTCCTTACCTGTAGAAGTGTTTGCTTATGCGGTTATGGACTATATGGCAAGAGCTCAGCTCGATAGCAATGGAGAAAAAATAAATAATAACAATACTTTATCGTTTGACACCTTGCTAGATGAGGTTGGTTCTCCAGGTAGAGTATTCCGCCTGACAGCCAATGGCTTAACTGAACAGCTCGATGAACTAGAAGTATTAAGTGAAGGCAAAATTGCTTGGACTGATACTCAAGGCTTACGACAAATTCAACATAACTACGATGATTTACAAGCTGTAGATCCTGGTATGTTTTTGCAGAAGTACTACCAGGGAGAACAAAAGTGACACTAATAAACCAATACTCCATCGCTACACGCCAACAGCGCTCAACACGTATTGATAGTGACCTTAATCCAGACTTTTTCAAAGGTTTGGTCTATCACGGTACCGCTCAGTCTGCGTTAGAGACTTTGTTCAGACAATATTCTCAAGTTGGCCAAAGAGCTTACACATTAACGGGTCCATATGGCTCAGGTAAATCAACCATCGCGTTATTGCTCACTGGTTTACTGCATCATAGCAATGCTATGCGTCATGCGGCGCTAGAAGTCATTAATGAAGAATCAACAGACTTATTAGAAGAAAGCATTCCTTACTGTTCTGGATGGCTACAAATACGCTCAGTGGGTGGTGTCAACAATCCTGTTGATACCTTCTGGAACGCGACGTTAGAAGCACTACAGTCACACCCGAACACCACGAAAGTTTATAAAAAGTACGCCAAAGTAGAGATCAAAACTGAATCTGCATTAATTGATACTTGGGAAAAGCTTTTCAAAGAAGTTAGTGACCTGGT
The DNA here is from genome assembly GCF_052353105.1 of Vibrio sp. YIC-376. Taxonomy (NCBI): domain Bacteria; kingdom Pseudomonadati; phylum Pseudomonadota; class Gammaproteobacteria; order Vibrionales; family Vibrionaceae; genus Vibrio; species Vibrio sp. YIC-376. The sequence goes on along the minus strand of NZ_JBBWFK010000001.1, from coordinate 44,028 downwards.
CGACGGTGTATTGCTGCTTGCTGATGAAATGGGTAAGAGCCTTGAGTTTATTAATAAAAACCGTGGTGAACTGCACCTTTTCCAAGACTTGGCGGAAGTATTAGGTCGCATAAAAACACCCGTTATTTTCCTTGGTTTACTTCACCAAGCTTTTGGCGAATATGCCAAAGACAGAGGCACAAAACTCCAGGAAGAGTGGGGCAAAATTCAAGGCCGTTACAACGATATTCTCTATAACGTATCGACCGATGAAACAGTCGCACTGATTGCTAAATCTATCGTGAACATAGAGTCAGTAGATAACCGTGACGATGAGCGTGTGACTAAAGTACTCAACGCACTAACTGGTAAATCTGAGAGAAAGAAACAGCTCAAACAACGTTTAGAGCAAAGTGTACCTCTACACCCATTAACCGCATTACTACTTGGCCCAATTTCAAAGCGTCGTTTTAGTCAAAACGAACGCAGTACATTCAGTTTCTTAAACTCGCATGAGCAGCACAGCTTTCAAATGTTCCTCAAGCAAAATGCAAACAAGAATGCGCGTTATACGTTGGAAAATTTGTGGGATTACCTGGAAACAAACTTAGAGCATGCAATTTTAGGTTCTCCAGATGGTCACGCTTGGGCGGCGGCGACTGAATCCATTCGCCAAGCCACTAAGAAACAAACGCCAGAAAAAGCGATTGAAATACTTAAATCCATTGCGCTACTCACTTTATTTGGACGGCCTGCGGCCCTATCAGCGACAGAAGACATGCTGTTAGCTGCTAACGATATTGATGATAAAAAAGAGCTTGATGAGTACTTAAAAACACTCAAAGAAGCCTCTTGCATCATCTATCGAAAACACCTGTCATCTTGGGTTGTTTTTGAAGGTTCAGACCTTGATATTCCAAGCTTGATAGAAGAGAAAATTGAGCAACTAGGTAGCAGTGACGAAGCTATCAATCATATTGTATTTTCTAAACAGATCATCGCTAAAGGTTACTATCATAAAGTCGGTACTCTTCGCTGGGCTGAACAGTCACTAATACAACGTTTCGATCAAGAGCAATGCACTAAGACTCTTGCGAACCGTAAAGAAGAATTTGCGAACATGTTACTTCTGTTGGAAGCTCAAGACAAAGCTACTTTACGCGAACATACCAAAAAGAATTCAACACTGATTTTAGCAAATGCAAACAACTCTGAAGATATTATTGCTCTGGCAAAAGAAGTGTATGCCTTAGAGCTTATCAAAGCAGATAAAGAAATCGGTCGAATTTTACAGCACGACAATGTCGCGCAAAAAGAGTATCAAGGCCGTTACATCAATGCGGAAATAGCACTTAAAAATGCTATTGATGAAGGCTTTAACACTGCGACTTGGTTCTATTGTGGTAAACATTCTACAACCGAAACACTTAGTGAGATTGTCAGTCAAACAGCAAGCAAGATTTTCAATAAAACACCGGTGATAATGAATGAACTGGTTAACCGCAATAAGTTATCAGGTACAGCCGTTTCTGCATTGAAAAAGCTGCTTGAAGCAATGCTAGATTACGAAGATGAAGAAAACTTAGGTATTACAGGCTTTCCGCCAGAGATGTCTATGTATATCAGCTGTCTTAAAAACACAGCTGTTCATACATACGAACTCGAGCAAGATTCGCACTGGCACAAGGATCACCTTACCCCTGAGTTAGTGGACATTTTTGAAGTAGCAAACACACTGCTTCAAGATAAAGCTGGCCAAACTGTTCTATTATCAGAAATCGCAGAGTTGTGGAGTAAGAAGCCATTTGGTTTAACTCAAGGTGTAATACCAATATACTTGCTAGCATTTTTGAAAACGCTTGGACAAGACATTGCTTTTTATGAAAAAGACCTCGGCGGCGAATATGCATTTATCGCAGAGCCAGATGTAGATTACGTACACAAGCTAATTCGCTCTCAACATGAGCTAGCAGTAAAGTACATAGTACTCGACCAATCTGAGCAAGAGTGGTTACAAAAACTGTCTGTATTTGCAGCGACCGAAACAAGCCGAGATGTTGCGAACAATGTGCTAGCTGTTGCAACACCGTTGGTAACGACGATGCATAATTTGCCTCATTGGGTAAAAAACGCACATAACTTTATTGAAGACGATTTGGCAGCCAACAAGCAAGTGATCGCGATTCGTGACCTGTTCTTACAAGCTAACGACCCACACGCGCTTTTAATTAAAGACCTGCCGAAGTTATTAAACTCGGAAGACAGCCCAAGCTATTCACAGCAAATCGATGTTTTAGAAAATTGCTTTAAGATTCTGCGTGGTAAGCATGAACAAATGCTTCGACAAATCAAAGACAAAGTTAAAATCATCTTCCCTGAAACTGGTAAAGAACTTGCTTCAATGTGTAAGCTTGTTGAAGACAGAACCGGTGATTTACGCCTAAAAGCATTTGCTCGAGAATTAGGAAAGAGCGAAGATGGCTTAATGCAATGGCTAGAAAGCATGATTCAGATTGTCATCGGCCGTGGTAAGCAGAGTTGGAACGAAGGTCTTTTATTAACCGCTTCCGCTAAAATCAGTGATTTTTCGCAAGACTTTTTAAGCATTGTTAAATCGAGCTATCAAAGTGATGTATCAGCCGATGCAAAACCAGAAGCAACAAAAACTAAGCTTGTTTCTCTGGTTTTAGAAGACGATGATGGCCAACTAAAATCCTATAAAAAAGAAGTCCGTGTGACAGATAGTTCAAATTCAGACATCAAAGTACAAGACGTGAGCCGGACACTAAACGCGCTGAATCTGAATGAGTTTGAACGTATTCACGTACTCCAAACACTATTAAAAGAAGCACTGGAAGCTCAAGGTTAAAAATGGGTATTAATCATGAGTGAAGAACGCAAAGTAAAACATGTACTTGGCTTATCAGGCGGCAAAGACAGCGCAGCCTTAGCTATTTATATGGCACGTAACTATCCTGAGATCGATATTGATTATTTCTTTACCGATACAGGTAAAGAGTTGCCTGAAGTTTACGAATATTTGGAACAGCTTGAGATTGTTCTCGGTAAGCCAATTTCTCACATTAACGACAAAAAAGGCTTCGACTATTGGCTTGAACAGCACAATAACTTTCTTCCTGCGGGGCAGCAGCGCTGGTGCACAATTCGTATGAAGCTTGAGCCATTTGAAAAGTGGATCAAACCCTATCTTGATGAAGGCTACGAAGTTGTATCTTACGTGGGTATCCGAGCGGATGAGCCATGGCGTGACGGTTACCGCCCTAACGAAAGCCAAAAATACTTGAAGATTAAAATGCCGTTTGCTGAAGATGGCATTAAGAAACAGGGTGTTTTAGATATTCTCGACAGCGCTGGCCTAGGTCTACCTAAATACTATGACTGGCGCTCTCGCTCTGGCTGTACATTCTGCTTTTTCCAAAGAAAAATAGAGTGGGTGCGCCTAAAAGAGATTCATCCGGAAGCGTTTGAAGAAGCGAAAGCTTATGAGAAACGAGCGGATACCAGCGCTAACGGTGAAACCTTCTTCTGGATGGGCCCTAATGAGCCTTTAGCGACTCTAGAAAACCCTGAACGTATTGCAGAGATCAAAGCAAACCACGAAAAGGTTAAGCAACGTTTCGAGAAGAAAAAAGCACGTGAACGCAAACGCCGCTTAGGTATGCATGCCATGGTTGATGAAAGTATGCTTATCGATACTTTAGACATGGACGCGATGTATGACCTTGAAGAAGGTGGCGGTGCTTGTGTGACTTGTTATAAGTAGTTTAAAAATAAAAAAGGAGTGACAATGTCACTCCTTTTTTATTTTATGGTCGGTTATCTAACCATGAAGTAACTCAGCTATTTGCGAGGTTAACTCCTTCTTTCTTTCAGTAAAGAACATTTCAGTTGGAACACCATCAACAGAATAGGCAGAATATTTTGCATCTAAAGCTCGATATAGCCAATTATTGCCGATATCACTACTTGCATAATAATCATTAGCAACAGAAGCAGGAGAATCACTTTTTCTTTGGTTATCGACCTGAGTTAACAGCATCATATTACCGAGGGAGTTAACTAAATCGTCTCGACTTTCTGACTGGAAGTAAGCACTTGGATTTGAAGCAGGCAAAGACTTAGGCTCAAAGTGGTCAAGGTGGCAACTTGCAGCATTAACAAACCCAGAAAAGAACTGAGGTTTTTTATCACTAAGCTTAACGCCTTTACTAGGGTCTCGACTCATTAGGTTAATTAACAAAACTTTAATTTCAAATTGGTTAGATGATTTATACTTCCAATCACTCAACCAACTTACTAACTCTTGTCTAGCATTAGGACTTCTCACAAAAGGGCCTGCATTACTGTTATGTGACCTTGTCGCATTAACCTTATTGTAAGCAGAAATTAGTTGTTTGGAGAGATTTCTAGGTAAAGTATAATCTTTTGATGAAAGAGAAGACACCCATACCTCTAAACATTGCTTATTAACATCATCACAAGAAGAGGTTAATATATCATCAAGCATAGAGTTCAAGCTATCAATATTTATCCTATTAACAGCACCTTGCTGAGTAATAGCCTTCCATAGAATAAAGTTAATTACTCCAGAAAGAATCCCCTCTTGTTTTTTAGCAATAAGTAGTTTCACTACTCGTTCAAAAATAGATTTATGTTCAGCCTCTGCAGTTAGAGAAACATCTAATACTTTTTGATACTTAACACCAACTCTCTGGAGAATAACCTTAATGGCATGGAAAACACTAATATCAAAGTTAAGGTCCTCTACAGAGTACTTACTTTGATTTTTTAAATATTCTGATATAGCAGTTCTGGTTTCTTTACCATTACTACTAAAATTCGTATTAGTACTTCCACTTAAAAAACAAGCACCTAAATATGAAACAAGAGCTGCATCAGATAAACTTGCATTAAAAATGTCATCTACCCATAATTCATCAACTTCATCGATGTGCTCATCAACCTGCTCATCGGATAATAAATTATTTTTATCGTTATAGATAACAACTCGTTTATAGAACTCATTTTTAATCAGAGATAGCTGACTTAGTTCTTTACTTCTGTCATTCAAAACATCAAAAAGAACTGTTGCATCACTCTGGTTACCTGTTTGAACTACACAGATATCAAGACTTTCTAGTATATTGGTTAAAATTTTTAACGTCTGTACTGCATTATCTAAAGGATGGCTATCTGCAACACGGAGACTAACCTCTTCAAATATTGCTTTTATGGCGCTCTTATATGTTGTTTCAACCTTTGGATCAGAATCAAACAAATCCAAGCAACTTTGGCTTGATAATATGAAATCAATAGAAAGTAACGAACTCTTTATTAGTTCGACGTGCTTTCTTCTAGAATAAGTAATCCTGAACTTAGAGTTTTCAAAGAAGTAATCCAATAATTTTTTATTTTCTTCAAAATAATCACTATCACTCTGATTCAATGAACTTAAAACACCTAAAGAGTTGTACTTATCCAAAACATCGTCACACTCACTCTTTGTTGTAGAATTACCTTTCTCTTTTATATCAACTAGTAGTTTTTGGTAACCATTATCAAAAACAGACTTAAAGAAAGGCTCTACTGCATTACCATCATTTTCTTTTAAAGATTTAATTTGTTTTTTTATATTAGCTATCTTTTCGTAATCGGGATCATCTAACTGAATTTGCTTTTCTATTTCTTTATTCAGTTCACTTATTTCATTCTTGCTATTACTACAATCCTTCTTAAGTATAAATACATACTCCATTGATTTTTTTAATGTCTCTGCTAACGAATTAGCGTGCACAAAAGCACCACATAAAAGAGCCTCACGGAGAGCAACTCTAGAAATAAGAAAAACACAATAATTAATCAAGAAAAGTGTAGTATAACGCTGCTGCCCATCAACAAGCTCATGGCAGTACTCATTATGAATAGAGCTTACAGATGCACCAGAGAAGTACTTACCGTCAGTATTGTTTAAAGTATCATTAACCAACAAGGAAACGTTATCCTTAGTCCACTCATAGGGTCTTTGATAATGAGGTATTTTAACCTGCACTTCGTGTGGACTTAAATGATTATCACCTTCGTTTTTATTAGTAAAATCATAAAAGTTTTTCAGTTTAGCGCCTACTAGATGCACAGTTGCTCCTAATAACTTAATAAATACTGCGTCCCATATTACTGTTAAGGATTTGAATATTCAACAAATTTCATTGACTAAGACCTCATTTCTAACCAGATACTCTAGAGAATACACGGAAGCTAAAACGCCCACGCTGCGCCTAACCCCATCTTTTTAAGGCCGCATTTACTGTCTCGCTGTGCACTGGCTTTCTTAGAGAGTTTCTTGAAGGAAACACGTACTCGCTGCCGCGACATAAACGCTTTACAGCTTTCAGAATAGCGATAACCTCGGGAGTAAGAGGAACTTTATGTATTAACCTCTTTTTCGCACGCTTCGCTGGCAACTACCATATTTACTCCTCACCCCAACGAGTACCGGTTGTTTCTTTAGAACGAAAGAGCGTGAGCAATTGGAACTCGAAAAGCAACTTATTGGCGGGTCTCATCGTCGACTGTACGACCATGGTCAATAAATCGGGCAATTCACTGATATCAACACAAACGAAATTACCCCGCTTGGGCTTCTGAAATACATCAACAATGCTACCTATAGGGTCGTTAATGTATTCATTATTGACTTCATAGTTCATGAGCCGACGAGACAGCGCGATAGTATAAGTTACGGCCTATAATTCCCTTTCTTTTCCAGCGGTCGCGTTGCATCAATCAGCATCGCTACCTTAATTTCGGACACCGGGATAGAGCCTAACTTAGGGTAAATATGTTTATTGAGTTTTTGCCAGTGCCCCTGAGCAGTTTTGTGGACAACGCGTGTATCTGCCTTTTCTAGCCACATACCACCGATTTGCTTAACCGTATTGATTCCGCGGCGCTTAAGTTGCTTTTAACTACACACGAATCCAAACCTTGAGCTCTCAGTTTTCTGATTTCTGGATATCGCCCTGAACCAAGACTTGAGCCATGCCCATCTGATGTACTGGATAAAGCGATTCAAGCAGTGCTGGATGAGCAATGATACTGTAGTTATTCGTATTCCGCACACGATGAAGCCGCCAACAATGGCGGCTTCATCATATGAGTTGATATCAATAACGCCTTTCGCTTTATCAAATCACTCTGCAAATAAATTTATTTCTAAAAGTACTTTTTGGGCTCCCGCCCCCCTGTGTAATTCAATGTTGAACCAGTCATAGTTATTCCCATCAGGTAATACCGCCTGATATGGAATCAAGGACTAGTAAAATGTCAGGATTTAAAAGCGGCTATGAGCCAACTCAGGATGATCTGGATAACCATTCAGATCAGTTGAACCCAAACAATGATGCCTACTGGCAGTCCAGAGGCGAAGATGAACGGCCTGAAGACTGGGAGGATATGGAATGAGTAAAAAACAAACTCCACCAAACGGACCAAGTAAAACTGGTAACCCTTCGGGTAAAGACCGGGGCAATAACCCTCCGCGCAAATAGTACAAAGGCAGCCGTTTAATAGGCTGCCTTACTCTTATGATATTGGTAGTATTTTTTATATACGTCTGGGTTTACCAGCTCATTCCAAGTAATGCCTTTAACTGCATTATACAACCTGTCCAACATCTCACAGAGGAAACCGATAACAGCAAAATCAAACCCATTACGACTAAAAGCTTCATAGATAAAATTTTCGATCCTATCAAAGCTAGGCTTCGTTTCCCCTCTTCTCCACTCTTTTAACCGATGAGAACGAGCCATATCTAACGTAACGCCTTCTCCAGAATCCTGCCTATCAATGTCAATAAACTTAGCTAAGGCCCCTACCTCAACATCGAGTAACTTAGCGATATAGCAAAGAAAACAATCAAAATGACACTTACCCTCAAAACTGAAAATCTCATAAAAAATGCCATATTTTGGCCATTTTGAAGCGTCTTCCATATCAGCTTCGGTATAACCGCCTTCTATAAGCATTTTGTTTAAAATCGTGACATCAAATGAAGCCAAAAGAGACAAGTAGAAATCAAGCTTGTATCGCATAATCACTTGGATATCATCAGTACTCATAGATGGAATGCCGTTCATCCCCAACACACGCTCTTGTGCTTGCAAGAATGCTTGTGTTTCCAAATCAGACAGTAAAGAGTTATCGAGACCTACTTTGAAATAATTGGATGCCCTTATTTTTTGTTCCTGACCGCCTTGGGCCCAGGCTTCCAAAGCCTGTTGTTCAGTACCAATTCGCTCTTTTAAATATGTAATGTAATAGGCCTTGTCGTAAATTTTATCGTTACGTAATTCAACGCCTTTAATCAGCCCCATCCATTCATACGTAGTATCAAACTTAGCAACGGGTTCCGGAGGCACCATATGAAGTAAGTCTGATTCACAAATACCCAACTCATCAAACATAAATGAAAGTACTTTCTTCGCTGACTTGGGAGATATTCCGGTTGTATGGATGTTATCCAGAGTACTATCACTTACAGGGATTTTGCCTCCACTAACCTTTGATATATGTTTCATCAGATTACGATATGATGACCCGAGGCCAAGATAAGTAAAAACCTCTTCAGTACTGGGCAAGAATACATATTTTTCCTCTCGTTTCGGTACTAGAAATTTTTTATCTTCATCTAAAATTCGAAACAAGTTGGCTTTAATATCCATCATTAATTCAAATTCCTCGAGCATCAAGCTGTTTGCGACATTCGTCAGCTAGGTATGGGTAGGTTTGAATAATTTTCCGCATAATGATTTCAAAACTTCGGTCATGCGCTTCGTTTTTGTCATATGTGGGAGACCAAGAAAGCATGTATCCAACTGAGTTGTGGCGGATTGAGTTTACTATTCGTCTTTTCTGGCTTTCATTGGTTAAATTATTCCAGTCAGAACCTTGGTTAAGCCTTTCATACTGACCTTTAGCTATATTTCTCCATGTTGAGACGGGGAATGGTGGGATGGGCTCGTTAGGTAATGCTTTAAGTTCTTTTTCAAAAATTTCAGCATCTTGTTCGTTATTTAGAGAGTTTAACTTGGAACAGTGTGGCCAAGAACACTTTATACCGTCGGTCAGAGGAAGAATATTTATTAATCTAAAGAACGGTTCTTTTATTGGTCTTGGTTTTATCATTTTAAGTGGCATGACATTACTGGTTATATCCGACTCCTGAAGGTTCTTGAAGAGAGCCTTAGCGTCAAACTCAGTGTATTTGAAATGCTTTACTAGGTTTTTGGGTGAGAAAGCTATGATGTCAGCCTCATCAACTATGCATGTTGCCTCTAGCTTTTCCCCTACATTTTGCACATCGGTAATGTCAGCAATAAAACCAGGGTGTCTATAAGGATGAATAATGACAGGAAGTATTAGCTTTTTATTCACACCTTTGAATACATCACAGTATAAATCGCGAATAACTTCACGTACGTAGTCATTGTCTACACCGTTATTATTACCGATGTTCGATATTTCATAATCCTCCATGCTATCGACCCAGCCATACCATAGATTTAACATGTCCTGTATTGTTTTGCCTATTTGGGGTAATGGCTCCCCATTCATAGCTATTGCAAAAACAGGGTTCCATAGATACTGAAAAATCTCTATATCGAGTCCATACCTATCGTAATACTCTCGCTCCGTCATCTCGGTAGTAAGTCGTTCAAATAACCTTTTTGTCATTGTCACTCCATTGAATTTTGTGTGATACGTCCCAAACAGGTACTGCGTTACTACCAACACTTAGGTTTTCGAGCACTACTAAATCATCACAGACATTGTTCAGAGAGGTTGGTGCGCCATTACCTTGTATGAATAGCCAACAACTTGATAGGCCACTTATTTTATATTAGGAACATTAACTCAATTAGGTCAAAGAGTACTTCATCGATATGTTAAGAAGGATGAATCTAACGAGATTTCGAGTGGTAACGTTTCAGAATAATTTGTCACGCAAGCACTAGTCACCAAAGATTATGACGGTAATCATTTAACGAGCTATACAGAACATACTTATTTTGGGGGAAAACGATAGTGGATTTAAGCACTTAATCGGGGTTATTGACACTATCACAACAGATGATTTAACGCCTGTACGAAGTATTATTGATACCGATTTCTATAGTGAAGAAGGTCATGGGGCTAAATATTGGAGTCGAACAAAAAATGAGTTCGGAACAAAACCAACCCAAGTAATGACAACGCATACCAGCGATGGAAGATGGAGTCGCTACACGGCTTATGAAAACGGAACTCACACATCAGAGTGCGGAACCTCGGAGTCAAATTTATCTGAGATAAACTGCTCTGACCATAATTAGTGATAAGATATGTAAAATCAACAAGATAAAATTATCTTATTAAACCTCTCTTACCCATATATTGTAAAGGAAATACGGATGTTAAAACCGCTAGGAATCGCCATTGCCGCCTCCACTCTTATGTTTTCAACTCTCACGACTGCCAGTGAGTCAGTTTTTGCACAAGCCTCGAGAGGGAGTTTCAACGATGCTGCTATTACAAAGCTTTTTGAACAGCAACCATCGCTGAGTGCCTCTGTGACGTTTGCAGGTACGCCAAGCAATACTTTTCAACAATCGATCGACAACAGTGCCCTAGCGTTCAGTGCAGTTGAAAATAGCACTATTGACGGTCGTCTGGTACAAGCCACGGTGGAAGCATTTCAGCAATACCGCCTACTCAGCGTCAAGGCATTCATAGAAACGCCGATAGAAATGTGCGTACTGATGAACCAACAAGACGTTGCTAATGATACGGCCATTACTATGATAGCGTCCCACCCTGCCGCTCTGAAACAGATTAACGCCTGGAAAGCTGGCATCCAACCGAAGGAACTAGAAATCCCTGAGGGAACCGCAGCAGCAGCAAAACTAGTAGCAGACCGCGAACTACCGACTGGAACGGCAGCTATCGGTGCTTGTGTACTCGATACCGTCTATAGCAATCTGAAAGTGGTTGAGAAAGGTGTTCAGGATAATAAGAACAACAAAACCTCATTTCTACTAATGAAAGTTGAGCCGCGCGAACAAACAATCAGCGAAGCTGAGGCACGAAAAGAGCTCACTGCGGCGATTGAGATTGGCAAGAAGTTAGCTAAAGTTAGTCAGTAAGATGCAGGCACCTAGCCAACTAACATTGTTAGTGAATTGAATTATCATAATGCAGCCAGACGTACTCTAATTGCGTCTGGTTTTTATTCCCTCATATTGAGAGACAGCTACTTCATCAGTGCTTTCGCCCGCAGTGAACTTCACCACACTGTTCAGCTAGATATTAACTCAGCATTTACTTCATTTTTTCTTAGTGAACAAAATAACCATATCTATAATTGTTACTGTAAATAATAAAAGCCACCCCACACCAATATCATCACGTAAAAGAGATAAAGGTGAGATGAGAAGTAGTGTATTTGCCAAAGCTCCCATGACCCAAAGGTCATTTTTAAACGAATAAATAACTTTACGGTGACTCAATATGTGAAAAATCCCGACAAGAATCAAAGGTGGGTAGTAAATCCAAAACATTACTAGTAACCCTTGTCCTCAGTGTCCTATAAACGTTTTACTTGTTGAGCCAATAAAAGTAAGAATGACAGTAACAACTGCTAAAGTTAATCCAATATTCATCTTCTTCATTGCTTAGTTTCACCACGTTGTTTGTGACTAACCTAACTTCAAATTTAGCAAAGGAATTATGGAGTCACTGAGAGGTGATTCCGATAGGATTCCCCAATGAGTTTTTTAGGTTGCGTTGTGGGGACTTTGGAAATAAAAAAGACATGCTAGCTTGGGTGTTCGATTAACTTAAGTTAGGGGTTCACTATGAAGAAAGTCTTCTGGAAAATTGTTTTCTCATTAATGTCGTTAGGCAGCGTAGCCGCAGTTATTGCCCCAAATGTACCTAAGGTTTTTTACTGGCTTGGATGGCTCTATATTATCCTAATGTTAGGTGTTGGTGTTTTGACCTTCTATGCTGCGAGAATTATAGCTTGGTGCGATAAAAAGTTGGAAATCAATAAGGATGAGTAAATGCGGTGTAGCACTTGCCCTAAAGCAGTACCTAATGTACGGATCGTGCCTTACGTACTGAGAAGCTTATGCCCCAAAACGTGTTTGAGCTAGCTCAGATAGCAACGAGGACTGGTAGTATTTCCCTATTTCTGCTTATACCATAAGTGTGTTTAGGGAATCGTGGGGCATACCGGTTCCTCTTCATTGTGCAATGGTTTAGGTTAGTGAAATGGCGTAACACTATATAGTGAATGGAATCCCTGATGTTAGATTGTGAACTTAATTACTTTGATAAACTTTTCTTAGATTTAAAGGAGAGAGAGCATAGTTATTGTCCATACAAGCTTGTGATCGAGGCATATCTTTACAGAAATCCTTCAAAGAAAAGGAAAACAAAACCCCAACTAAACCGAGATGAATCCTTTTGGAACTCAAAGTTTGTTTTTGACATTCCACTATCAACATATAAAACTGATATTTTCATCCTCGCGTTAACACGCTACTTCACACAGGATATCGCCAAAAATTTCAACTTAATGACTAAGATTTACGCAGAGTCTCCAGTGACTATTCGCACTGCAATTCGTCGTTCTCAATTGGTTTTAAAGAAAGAGCATGCAAAGTGGAACGAGATTAGAACACTAGCCAATCAAAACCCACATGAACTAGTAGAACTCATCACTACATGCGAAGCATTCCAATCAGCACATAAAGACAGGCTAAATTTAGTAAAGGAATTCAGCGAACCGTTACAGCCTTTAACTTTGTTTGAGTTGATGTCATTATCTGCTGCTTACTCATTTAAACACTTAAAGGAACAGGCTGTTTCGTTTGACGGTGGGCTCATAAGTGCAGATTCACAGTTAAGAGCGTTAACAGAGTTAATGCAATGGAAGCTGAGACATGTATCAAATGAAAGTTTTACCTTAAACGATATTAAGATTTCACAGTCTTTAAAGAAATATCATGCTCCTCTAATTTTTCCTTCAAATGAAGATAATTCTAGAGCAGAGGCTTTTTTAGAAATTTTCAGCCAATTAGTGCAAGCTCAAGTGGAACTCGATGAGTTTATATCTCAGAGTGTTTATCCATTCTGTTTTGATGATTCGCTTCTTTTTTCGGTCAAAAATGAACGTTTAACATTGACGCATCTAGATAGTGGTTTAGACGATACATGGGAGCGGAATGGAAATCGACAAAAAATGCTTAAGGGTTATTGGTTTAACTTAGCAGTAAATGAGTTCATAAGTTCTGGTATGGTATCCAAACAAATTGGAACAAGTGAGAACCATGAAAGTAACCAATTAGCTTACGTCAAAGCAATAGCAAGTTTACTCGAACTTCAAAAGGTGTATGGATTTACATCATCCGTGACCATTAGTTCAGGATTCAACGTCAATCTGTTCCAGGCACTATTAGCTCAAGAGCTAATGATATCTTTTTATTTCAAGGAGTATATCGAAGCATTTGATCGAGAGTATGCAGAGGTAGGTGATTGGAAGAAAGCCATTGGATTAGTTGCCATACAAGGACTAGCGACAGGACAAAATCGATTCCCCATCACATGGTCGCTTTGGAAAGATAAGGTCAATAATATTGTCGGCTGGACGGTATCGGATGATTTCCCTAATGGCAATATCAATGCAGCTAAAGCAATTTTAGATTTCTGGTGCCTTGATTTGAAAAAACGCAGTGCGCTTTTGAAAGCCTCACCGACCAGTGAACTTCAACAACTAACCGAAAAACCTGTCTTTAAAATCGGTAGTTATTGTGTTCAACTCCCTTGGCTAATGTCAGCTCAAATAAGTTCAGTTAATGCTGTAAATAATCTACGCCGATTTGCAAATCAACGTAGCTCATTGAGGGATGAGACAACAAGAATCGAAAACCAGCTGGGTGATGAATTTAAGCTCAGAGGGTTCTCAGTGTTAAAAAACTTTACCGCTAAAAGCTGTGGGGGTTCAGAAGCTGGGGAAATAGATTTAATTTGTGTAATAGATAACATCGTGATTGTTATCGAAGTTAAATCTACGTATTGCAGAACGACCAAGTCTGAAATCTTTTATCATCGAGATAAAACTTTACGCAAAGCAGGTATGCAAGTGAGGAAGAAAGTTGATGCAATAATAAGGGAGATTCAAGTAGATGATCAGCTTAGGAAAACTTTAAAGTTAACTACCGATACTCCCAACGTAGTTGGGTTGATTGCCGATACATCCATTGAATTTGACCATGAGTATTTTTCAGGTTTTATGAAGGTAACAATAGAAGAGCTTCTTATTGCATTAGCCGACAATGCCCACTTCTTATGTAACCAAGAACAAAAATTCTCGTCATCACTAGCGTCAGGTGAACAGGTGAACCTTGTTTCCGAAGCGCACTCATTGTACGAAAATGGGTTTAGTGGCAAAGAATTTCTAGAAGTTATAGAGCATTCTAGAGTCTGGGAAAGTGCAGACCATTTTAATTGTGGTAAGTCCTGAGAAACCAAGATAATTTCTAGGTTCTCCATTTACGGTTCACCTGTAACTCACTTTTGTCCAATTCTGAGTTACGACACTTTACAGAAGCGTGTGATCACCAAGCGATTCTGTCGTTTATCTCGGATTTACGACAGCAACTCCCCTATCCCAAGTACGCGTTGGTGATACTCACTCGATGATGGCCAAGTAGTTTGGAGATCTTTAGACGAACTTCATAATCATGTTGTTTCGCTTCTGCTTCGCTGATGTTAAGCGTACTCGCAATGTACTGATGATGCTTTTTTCCATGTGCCGCCTTGGACTGAACCGGACAACGGACACCCATGAGCTGATTGTACATTTCACAAGCAAAGTGTTTGCGTTCGCCGTGGCTCAGGTAAGAGGTATCTGCATGTTTGGTTTGTCGCCACGCGTCGCTCTGAAAAGCTTTAAATGACAGGTGAGAAGGGATAAGTGAATCCTGCCCAAGGGACTGCTGAAATGCCGCCACTCTCACCAGCAACCGGTACTTTTCTTCCGAATCCACAGGCAACGGCCTTGGCTGACCACCTTTCGTGCCACGTAACAACATCGGTATCCGTCCTCTGTGTAGCTCTTCTAAAACCCTCGACGCTTCTAAAAGCGCACCTTCCCTGAACCTGACACCAAAGGCACGCTGCAATTGCATCACAAAGCCGACTTCAGAGGTGACATGTGTCAGCACTTTTTCATGAAGTGCCTCTTTGACTGAGCCATCGAAGGTGGCAATGCCAGATTTTGGAGTAAAACCTAAATCACGTGTCGCGTTCACAACACACGCTTCATCCCCTCTTGCTTGTGCAAGCGCTCGATTGACATGTGAAAGATAATCGCGGGCGGTTGCTGGAGATAACAATTCTTCGTCGGCGTTGTTTTTCAGGAACTCACCAAAGCTAACGACGTGCTGCTTTTCTATCTCGTTTAACCGTTTGACATACGTATTGGTTTTGATGAAAGAGATAAAGTGCTTCAAAGCCGGCAACCTGGCTCTGTGAGTGTTAGTGACCATGCCGCCCTGATTTTCAAAACTGGCATTAATGAGCGCTTTAACCATGTCTCTCGACCCCAAATTGAAATTCGGCTTATTAAAGTCTCTTGGGGCCTTTGCCAGATGACCAACGTAGTTGCTCTTTTTCATGACTTACTCCTTTTTCGAGAAGGAAGTAAGACAAACGACACAACGAACAATTGTGTTCAGTCACTATTTAGGAGCAACATGAGCGCAGGCATCACCTCTCAGAACGAGGATATCGTATCGCCTGAGATGAATTTTGATTAATAGCGATCGATATGAAGTTGGATTTCAGCTTCCTCCGTTTCATATAAAAATGGTTGGGACAGATACTGGAAATAATCCTCAAGCAGAGCCCTAAGACCGAGATATTGCTGGTCTAAATTCGCTTCATTTTGACACCCAATATCAAAAACCGTGTCGGTGTGCTACGTATACAGACAATCAATTTGGTCGGTATTATCGTTCCATCAATAGACTTTCGACGCTGAACCAATTGAAGCATAAATAATCGCTTTTTATGTGCTCAACTTTACAACCAAACAGTATTAACACTATCAGGCCCAGATAGACGCTGCGATTTAAAGTTACACCTTGTCCCATTTGCTATCCTTATCGACACGTTGGTCGCGCTCATCGTTTGTCGAGTAGCCTCTTTTCCAGGCAGAAAACACGAGGCTTCTCTTATCGCCCACGTCTTTAACCTGAAAGAATTGGGTTGATCAGCAGGTAGAACACCAGTATTCCCAAAATGATGCCTTTACAGAGCGTGGCCAAAATCACATCAAGCGTCTCGTTAAAAAAGCAGTGCCACCATGGTGCTCGGTTAAGTAGCGCATCGAGTTTTCTTTCCTGTGATTCTATACGTTGACCTATAGCCTTGTTTTGCTCGTTAATGAGTTTCTTCACTTCAGCTTTCTCTTCTTCTGTCATGTGAACTCCCTTTCTTTCGTGTTTAACCTTCGTTCATGTCCGCCCGAACACCCTGCTAATGCGCACTGCAATCTTTTTTGTATTGCTGGAAATTGGTTTGGATTAAATGAAGTTCATCCTCACCGGCCATCGTTTGTTTCATCGACTTTTCAATCCGCTCTTCATAACCCCGGCAGCGAGCCTGAAAGGTTGGTTCAGATATGTGGTTCGCTAACAGGAAAATTACCGTAAGTATCGTGAGTATCGTAATCGCCATTATTTCGATGCCGGGTTTGATTGGTTGCACTTCTACCTCTTTTCTGTCCGTAGTCATATTCTGTCTCTCTTGTTAAAAACCGAACGGCTTAAACCAGCCAGCGTTTGTTTCGTTTCGGTTGCTTCTGTTCAAACCTAAAACCGCCAATATGGAATAAAACAATGACGACGTAAGAGACCACCGCACTCAGCCAGGCTTGTGTGGCTGCCCCGAGGTATTCACCGCACGCCACAACGGCAAACGCCAACGTCACCGACACACCCTGTAAGAAGTACCAGTTAAACGTTGGCGGGCGGGAAAACAGCACCCGCCACTCTTCCAGCAAAATGGTTAAGACCAGGAACAATCCAACCCAAACGAAAAAGGTATCGTAGGCCCGGGCAGCGGCCCAATAACCCGGAAAATCTGGACGATGAAGCCCCTTTAACAGAGGTTGGTTGAGTTCGACTAAGAGTGTCAGTTGCCCATAAACAAACGTTGCGATGACAAATACACTGATGCCAGTCAGCACAAGCCGACTGCAAGTCAGTTGCCGGAGAGTTCGCCAAAATGACAGCTTAAAACTGGGCACAATGATGAAAAGCGAAATCAGCACCGTCAGCACGCCACTGAGTGAGATGGCCAACCATTCCGACACGCTGCCCACGGTAAGAAAACAATAGAGAGTCAACCCTATACGGAGTACCAAAAGCATGATGCCCTCCTGTTTTTTAAGACGCTAACGAGTGCGAGGGAGAACGGCCCACGCACTCGAGTTCAGAAACTATTCAGGCATTCATGCCTGTGGGGCCGCAGGGTCTTTAAGGTGAAGATGAGGGCCACCCTTTGTACGGTTTCGATAGACGTACGCAATGTCTAAAGCAGCGGTAATTTCTGGCAGGAAGAAAAGCAGGTAGTTAGCCCCTTCTGGCGCATTCGAAGTACTCAAAGCAGTCAGTGAATAACACATCATCACTAACATCATGATACTCATCGGCAGCGGCGGTATCGCCAACGAGGAATACGTGTCTTTATTGTGTTCGTCAAAGACTTCACCGATAGCGTTTGTCCTGCCCATTCCAAGACAACGGAACAGTGTTATCGCTCTTAACGGCATATAGACACCCGTCAGCAAAATCACAGCACCGACTGTGACCAGTAACTGTTCGAGCAGAGGCATGGGTTGTTCTACAGCTGAAATATCAGCCACGCTGTTTAACTCTCCCATTGAAAGATAACTACTCACGGCGCACACAATGACAACGCCCCAACGCAGCGATGAGGATTGATTTTTCCACATTTTGGTCTGATAAAAACGTTTGGGCGCAAGCAAAAAACCGGCGAGATAAAAGCCGAGGAACGGCAGAGTACCAACCAAAATCCCAAACGCCAGCCATCCCCACTGGCCAGAAGCAGAAACCAGGTATGTACTTAGGGTTAACAGGCAAGCGCCTAAAACAAACAAGAGCAATACCAGCCCCAGACGTTTCATTAAATTAAAGAAGTTGATGGTACGTGATATAAACATGGTCATAGCAATATCCTTATATGAATTACTCACTAACCATTAAATCAGACTTGCCTTCTCCCACAAGTTAATACAAAACTATATATTTCAGTTATTTATAAAACATTAAGAACACTGTTTAATGATAAAAATGACACGCCAGGAAAAACCAGCCGATAATAGTGTCATTGCGACAATTATCGCTGTGTTGTCCAAGTTGAAGAGAGTCCTTATCCACTCAACATCCCAAACCCATCATTTGGGTCTGGGAACACGCCCGGTTAACTGCGCCGTTTCGAAAAACAATTTTAAAATGGCGTACTTCTCTGCCCTCACTTGCGCGGTTTCACAGCGAGTACGCTGCCAATATCCAATGATTTGACGCTTGCCGACTTTCTGTAGTCGTTCGCCGAGATACGGCTCATGTATAAAGATGTCATCGAGTATCGCAATCAAGCGCTTAATTTGTTTGCGCCTAAACGGGATCCCTCGTTTGTGATAAGGCGCCATTACAGTCAAAATTTGCTTTTTAGTGTCGCGGTTCATGGTCACCCCAAAGAATTTGACTAAAAACTCGCCTGCTCTTTTGGGCACTGTCTGACTCTTTTCTTTTTGTTACCATCATAATTCCTATATTCACACTACATGACGATCACGTCCGTCAACGAAGTAGTGCAAAGCGCGGAATTAAGACAAAGTGTTAATGTTTATTTTTAATTAAACTTGTAACCAATTGAAATAAAGTCACAAAGTCATTGATTAATAGATTGGTACATAGCAATTGCGCAGCACACAGGCTGTTTCGATAAATGATGACGTCGTGGGAGTCAAGGTGTTCCCTCTTCCAGAGGTCAACATGGGCTTATTGCATCCTCACCTTCACTTATAGAACGCTTTCCACCTTTTGTGGATCAGTTGGGCGTGTTGCATCCTCGTTCTGACTGGTGGCGCAGTCGACAGCTGCATTTGGGCTTATTGCATCCTCCACCAGGGGGCTATGTGTTTTTTTGTGCGTAGTGACGTTATGTATTGAGTGGGCATTGGGATAACAGCGCCGGACTAATGTCGCCTGCCATCGTTCTCAATCACCGAATAACGCCTGAACTTCCATTCACTTCTTTAGATTTTGTTCCGCACCCCTTACCAGTCCTGGATTGGGTTAAAGTTTGCGGCTTCGTCTAATTTCTTAACTTAAATTAGACGAAGCGGTGATGCACCTTTGTGCATCGGTTAATCGCTGTTTCCTCTTTCTCGAACTAGGGTTCTCGGAAAGCCCCTCTAATAGAGCCCAACCAAGAAGTAGGAACATCGAGCATTGAGGTAAGCGATAATTGTATTTTCATGTGAGTTATCCTTTATATGCAGTTATGCGACAGAACATAAACGCCATTGCGTTTGCATCTGGGGTAAGACAACGATGAGCAGAATTGGAATATGTTGAACCAAGAAAAATGAGCGACAACGAGAGGGTTGAATATAGGCTCAGAGGGGACGGTAGCCTAAGAATAGACGCTAATACAGACGTAATCGGCGTAGAAGCCTTATATAAAAATCGGTGGGTCTAACTCTAGAAATTAAACCCACCGATACTGATGTGAGTTGCTCGTGTTTACATTGAGTACCTGTACCAATGAGAAAGGAGCAAACTCTATTTCATACTCCTTATTGACCATTAGGACGGAAAAACGCCTCGTCTTGAGGCATAAATTGTTACGCCTAACTATTTTCATCGAAATCCTGTTGTGGTTTTTATTTGAACTGTCTGCGCTTGTGGGCGGTTGCGAATGACGGATAAACGTACTTAGATTGAACGTATTTCGTATAGACACTTTAGCCGTCTATATTTCTATCTCCGGTTTTTAACGTTTTTCATCACCTACCTGAAGGCTTTTTATTCCTGCAATTAACATTATTTCGTAATCACAAAAGTGAATATCAATCTCATTGTCCATTTAACTTAGGAGATTTTGAACAAGTTTAAAGAGGTAAAAACGTGAGAGGCGAGTCACAGAGTCGGTGGGTATAGTCTCTTAGTGATCACAAGCTAGCAATATTCCCTCGCTAACGCGTTTCTGGATAAATGTGTCAGTGGGATTACAAAATCAAAGGTGAAAGTATCAGTTCATAAATTGATGATTCAGATGAATTTGTGCTTTGTCGCAAACACTATTCAATAATATGCTTATATAATTAAAAGCTGTTATCGCTATCCGAGTAAGTGCATGCATAGTTTCAAAGAGTTAAAGCAACGCCAAAGGGCTGAACGGAATAGTTACCCTCAAAATCTTAGCCTTCGAATTCATCGCGCACTAAGTTGGCTGAATAAATCTGAACTTTGCGACGATGATGACTCTCAATTCATCTTCCTGTGGATCGCCTTCAACTCCGCCTATGCACAAGAGTTTGAACAAAGACAACAATTTGGCGAGCAAGGGCTCTATGGGAAGTTTTTGGAAAAGCTAATCACTTGTGATCAGCGTGAACAGTTACACAATTTAGTGTGGGATGAGTACTCCAACACTATTCGAGTGATCTTAGACAATGAGTTTATTCTGCAGGCATATTGGGACTTTCATGCTGGTAGAATTACAGAAGAAAGCTGGAAAAACGAGCGTAGTAAAGCTAAAGCTGCAGCTAACAAAGCGCTAAGCCAAAACGATACTGCAAAGGTTCTATCTATATTGTTTTCTCGCCTTTACACCCTGCGTAACCAGCTTATCCACGGCGGCGCGACTTATTTGAGCTCAGCAAATAGACAGCAGCTCAGAGACTGCTCCGGTATTCTAAAAAAACTGGTACCCAGTATTATTGAAATCATGATGGACTCCGCAGACAAAGTTTGGGGAGAAGCTGTTTATCCGCTTATCAACCAAAAATAGTTCAACGACAAACTAATGGGCCGCCACCGCTCTCCTAGGCAAATGGCGTCCATTGAAACTAAAACAATAATCGAGAACAATTACTATCTATGGTCTCATGCGAGCCTTTGGACTTAGCCACCAGCGCTTTTTGAGAAAGCTATCAAGCTTAGACACATACATACCTGTAGCCCGCGGATGCCATGATGGGTCTTCTTCCTGCCTTTCTTTCAGCCAATTAAGTAAAACAATGACTTCTTCATCAGACAATTCAGCGTTATTCCAAGCACTTTCCGCATCTAATACATCCATCCTCCTATGTTTAGGATAAGTTGAATAGAATCGTAAAAACTCCTCGTTCACAACAGGCTCTGCTTTCACCGAAGCGTCATCTGTTAATGGTTCAGCAATGCCATATGGCCTTTGCTCTGCTTGTTGTGTGGCATTGACCAAGCCTTGTTGGTCTTTTGAGTCTTTTTCCATGATCTTCTCCTTCAAGATTTAAAATTCATGTTTCGTCACATCGCGCGATGTGCGTCGTTGGACTCTTGTAATAAGTCGATATGAATAGTTTTTAAAATCTGTTGAAACACAAAAAAAGACGATCATCACACCGGGCCAATTGCACTGGGTTGTATATCTGTTTATATCTAACAATAAGCATTAGCTCTGTTCATGCGGCCTTCACCAGACCTAAACACATCCGTCCAGTCAAGCTCTCAAAACACTATTTTCTCGAGAAATTACGCAAAAATATGACCCCGATAAGTTCCCGAATCTCTTTACGTGTACATATGTCAACGATCAAAACACGAAAAAAAGGTAACTACATGGCGAAAAAGAATTTGCTTACTGCTATCACTGTTAAAAATTCATCATGTACCCCTGGGGGCAAATCACTACGGTTATACGATGGGGGCGGTCTAGCTCTGATTGTGTACCCATCGGGACATAAAGCATGGCACATGAGAATTAAAGGCTTGAACAGTAAAGAAACCCTTCTCACGTTGGGTTCGCTTGATTCTGTCAGTCTGAAAGAAGCCAGAAAACTACGTGAGACACTGACTGAAAAAAGACAACAAGGCAAAGAACCCAAGTATGTTCTAAATAAGATCCTTGGCAAAAGTTCGACAACTGTCGCTGAATTAATCGCTGAGTACCTGGAAGAAAAGCGTCCGACTTGGAAAGAAAATACTTACAAAAGTGAGCTTAACCGCGCTAAAAAATACCTCTTGAATTCATCTATCGGAGCGATACCTATTCCATCCTTTACTGCAGAGCATGCATACGACTTTGCAAGAGCCATGGATCGCCAAGGATATAAATCCCAACATCGAAAAGTAATTTCACTACTCAGTCGTGCTTTTTATATTGGAAAGTTGCGCTATGGAATCGATGAGATTGATTTCAGCGAAATTGGACACTTTCTCATCAGACATAAAACTAAAGCACATGCATCTGTGGAGTTTGAAGAGCTCTCTGCTATTAACACACTTATAGCTAACTCAGATTGCTCATTACAAATAAAATTGATTTGGGATTATCTATTTTTAACATCACAGCGTGTTCAAGAAGCAACACAAAATACGTGGGACAACGTCAACTTTGATGATATGACTATTACAATCCCAGCTGAACTTGCAAAAAATGGGCTTGAGAACATTATCCCTATCTCGCAACAAGCTCACCGAGTATTGAAATTGGCTAAAGTAGTATCAAATGGTAGTCCCTATATTTTTCCCTCTCCGCGAGCGAGTCTTAATCAGCCAGTTAGCAAAGAAACTATGGGAAGATTGCTCAGAAGTCTGGGCCTTAAAGGAAAAATGTCAGCGCACGGTATTCGTTCTATTTTTAGTAGCGAAATGCACGAAGAGCTCGACATCACTGAATCATTGATCATAGAAATGATACTGTCTCATACAGATAAAGATCACATTCGAGAAATCTACAATCGCAATAAATTCATAGGCAAGCGCCGGGATGTCCTTGGCCTATGGGGAAACATGTACGAA
The DNA here is from genome assembly GCF_052353105.1 of Vibrio sp. YIC-376. Lineage (NCBI taxonomy): Bacteria > Pseudomonadati > Pseudomonadota > Gammaproteobacteria > Vibrionales > Vibrionaceae > Vibrio > Vibrio sp. YIC-376. The sequence continues at coordinate 20,890 of NZ_JBBWFK010000001.1, read as the reverse complement.
GAAATCACAAAAGACTGCAGCTGCACTGATGTTGTTGAGAATGAACTAATTCGACTCAAACTTTTACCACCTAAAGAGAAGTAACTCAAATTCTGCAGGCTCATACTTTTCGTTGAGAGTTAGAACAATCTTTTAAATCTAACTCTCATCTTTTTACATATTCCCCATTAAAAAAATTGGAATTTAAAAATATGTTCACAAGGCATCAAATTAGCGAAATATTGTCTGTTTCAGAGGGAACGATAGCCAAGTTACCGAATTTTCCCGCGAAAATTGACAGTCCATATCTAAGTAATCTGGTGCTCTACAAAAAAGACGACGTATTCACTTGGCTTTGTAACGTTATAAATACAAGAGAGGGTTGCAAACACTATCAAGGTGAAATTGAGAAAGAGCGAGTGATCAGACTCTCAGAGCTGACCAGTATCTTAAATGTCTCTAAATCACATATTTACGCCCAAGTAGATAAGGGCAATTTGCCCCGCCCCATCAAACTGGGCAAAAGGGCTTCTGGCTGGCTGTTAAGTGAAATTAACGACATTCTTTTGCAAAGTGGCTTAGACGAGATAGCTTAATAAAAGACCAAGGGCACTATAGCTGTAGTGCCCTTTACTTCATTTTGTTACAACTCGATCGTTGAGTAACTTGTTAATCCATGCGTCAAACCGACAACATGCTTGCTCCACCACTCTAACGCCCTCTTTCTTTTCTGGAAAAACTTATTGCGGTTATAGGCATCCCGAATACCATCTCTGTCGGTATGAGAAAGCAGCGCTTCTATAACTACCGACTCAAAGTCAGTGCGTTCATAGAGTGTTGTACTGCCTAACGAACGCGTACCGTGGGATGTCATCTTCCCTCCCAGTCCCATCCTTTTAAAGGCCGCATTTACCGTCTCACTATGCACGGGCTTTCTTAAAGAGTTTCTTGAAGGAAACACGTACTCGCTGCCGCGACATAGATACTTAGCAGCTTTCAGAATAGAGATAACCTCGGGTGTAAGAGGAATTTTATGCATTAACCTATTTTTCGCACGCTCCGCTGGCAAGTACCATATTTGCTCCTCAAAGGAGATTTCTTCCCAACGAGTGCCGGTAGCTTCTTTAGAGCGAGTGAGCGTGTGCAATTGGAACTCGAAAAGCAACTTATTGGCGGGTCGCATCGTCGACTGTACGACCATGGTCAATAAGTCAGGTAATTCACTGATATCAATACAAGCAAAATTACCCCGCTTGGGCTTCTCAAATACGTCAGCCATGCTACCTATCGGATTATGGTCAATGTATTCATTATTAACGGCATAGTTCATGAGTCGACGAAACAGCGCGATAGTACGAGTCACTGTCTCCAACTTTCCTTTCTTTTCCAGCGGTCGCATCGCATCAATCAGCATCGCAGCCTTGATTTCGGAAACCGGGATAGAGCCTAATTTAGGGTAAATATGTTTATTGAGCTTTTGCCGATAACCCTCTGCGGTCTTGTGCACAACGCGTGTAGCCGCTTTTTCTAGCCACATCTCACCTATTTGTTTAACCGTATTACTGGCGCTACGTTTTAATTCTATTTTTCGATTGCGCTGCACCACACTTGGATCTAAGCCTTGTGCTCTGAGTTTTCTAAATTCCGCTACGGTTTTGCGTGCATCCAACAACGTGATCTCTGGGTACCGCCCTAGCCCTAGATTTGCATCCCGCCCGTCGGGCTTAACAAACCGAAATTGCCACGTTTTGGTTCCCGAGGCCCTCACAACCAGAGTCAGTCCATCACCGTCGCTGAATCTTTGAAAATCTTTGCCGTTTGTGACCTTGGCATTTTCAACAAATTTACTTGTTAACTTTCGCTTCATAGCCGCCTCATTTCTATCAAAAATGTATAACTTTTTCTGACTTCATTGAGCTCAATTTTCGTTATACGTTTTTTCGAAGAAACGAGATGTAAACCAAAAAGTTACCGTATTCTAACTCGCCCTATCGGAGTATACGTTTGGTATAAGATTTCTCGCAAAAAAATGTATAACGCTGTCGACAAGGAAAGTAAACTATACATTGTCTTATACATCAAATGCGTGGATTTTAGTGAGGCGCGTGGACGTTAATGAGAGGTAATTTCTTGATTTATAAACCAAAAAAGACGTCCTAAGACGTCTTTTTCAGCTAATGTGGCGGTGAGTGAGAGATTCGAACTCTCGATACGTTGCCGTATACACACTTTCCAGGCGTGCTCCTTCAGCCACTCGGACAACTCACCGAATCTGATTGTGGTTAGCATCGTTGGCTAACGAGGCGCTAATTTAATGATTATGTGTGCTATGGTCAAGGCTAAACATGAAAAAAAGCCCCATTTTTCTGTTGTTTGCTCACTAAGTAACTAAATTGAACAAAACAGTGTCAACTAAACGCCTTGGTAGTAGCCAGGAACTCGGAACCAACGGCGGCACATGTCTAAGAAGTGGCCATACAGAATACCCATACCACAAGATACAACAGCGTTACTCGCAACCGCAGTGATGATCTGATCAGTAGATGCGCCTACAGCAAGTAGAATGCCCGCGTATACCGGTGATTGAAACAGCACATACGCGACTAAGTCAGATACATTTTTCATAAATGAAGAGGGCGAAACTTTATGACCCTGGCGTAACACCCAATCACGAAAAACACCATACGGCCAAGCGATAGCAATGTTTACGGGGATGGATAACGTACGTGATGCCAGTGACTGTTCAAATGTCATCCCTGAAATCAAAATCTCGATAATCATCCCTGTGACAAAGCAAAAAACCACCATAGCAAAAGTATCCGCTGCGGCATTACGAATACAAAATGGTCCGCGAGACTTCATTTAGCAACCTCTAAAATCAAACACTACAATAAGTTAACAATTAAAAATGATTAACTACATATTAGCCAATCATCCAGATAATGGCGCTATTAGAACACAACATATGTAGTTTATGGTTCTGTTTTTAAAATACAGTGGTAAATTAATAACCAAAATTTGAAATAAAAGTAGTTTATTTCACCTGTCCGGCCAAAATTCGGCATTTTTGGGTAAAAAATGGTGTAAAAAGCCAGAAACTTTCTACATTTAAAGGAGTTGGAGTATGAATAATGGTAAATTATCAGAATTAAATATGGGATAGAAACATCCAGATAGAGCGCTTCTGCTACCAACTGGCAAAAATTCAGAGCTAACCTGAACTTAGCGCTCTTTCACAGCTAAGAGTTAGAGTCCATTTACTCGCAAAGTAACTTGGTGTAGAAGCCAAGAAACAGAGAATCCATGTTTAGGTTATGGATAGAGTTATTTTGTTGTTTTGCCGCTATTGGTACTGATAGAGCAAGTCGGTGTGTTGGTTCAAGGCATCATCAAGTTCGGATTCTACAACAGGCTTGGCAATAATGTGGTTCACTCCCACTTCCACCATAAGGTCTTGTGTTTCTTTAAACACATCTGCGGTACAACCAAAGATAAGTACGGACTTAGCAGAAGAATCCATCGCTCTAATGGCAGATGTGGCTCCAATGCCGTCTAAAACTGGCATATGGTTGTCCATCATAATCAAATCAAACTGTTGAGCACTTACTTGCTCGACCGCTAACTGACCATTTTCAACTTTTGTACATTCAAAGCCTTTTGCTGTTAAAAAGGCTTCCATGATCATGGCATTCGTAGTGTTATCTTCAGCAATCAGAGCCTTTAATCCACGGCAATCCAATTTATGTCTGTGGGGTGATTCCACTTTGCCAGGCTCACATGGGGTCAGTTCAATATCTACGGTGAAAGTGGTACCAATGTTTTGACGGCTTTCAACCCAAACACTGCCCCCCATATGTTCGGCAATCTCTTTTACAATAGCCAATCCGAGCCCCGTTCCGCCGTATCTTCTGGTCGTCGATGATTCTGCTTGCTCAAATGGTTGGAAAATTCGCTTCTGCGCCTCTTGAGGAATTCCAATACCAGTATCTTTAACTGCAATGTTCAGTCTTGTTGCGTTTTGGCTGACACGCTCGCTTAACGTTACCTCTATTTCACCTTGGTCTGTAAACTTGACCGCATTATTAAGCAGATTGAAAAGGATTTGGCGTAATCTCGATTTATCGTTGTTATACCAGCGACCTGAAGGCACAAGTGAAACAACGCGTAACTGCAACCCTTTCTCTGCACATAATGTATGGTAAACACTCTTAATACTGCCAATGATGGTTTCTATAGGGAATGGTGAGTTAGAAAACTCCACATGACCGTGCTCGATTTTGGAGTAATCTAAAATCTCATTGAGCAATGTCATCATATGATCTCCAGATTCATACAGCGTACTGAGCTGCTTTCTTTGCTCATCAGTTAACTCGGTTTTAAGTAAAATTTGTGCGGTACCTAAAACCCCGTTCATTGGCGTGCGGATTTCATGAGACAATGTAGCCAGAAACGCTGATTTCGCTTTGGTGGAGGCCAAAGCTTTCACTTTTTCTTCTTCCAGATAAATCGTCTTCTCATTAAATTTATTGATGAGGTACCCGATTTCATCGTCACTATCATAATCTATGTCTATGATCCCACCCGTTTTTGAGTCGTCAACCTTGGCAGAGATCCTCACTATTGGATCAACAATATATCGGTTAAGTAAGTAGTAGCCGACCAGTACACACAGTAGCAAAAACGGAATGATGCCGCTCTCGACACTCATCACCTGAGAGAAAACCTGATCAGCAACACGCTCTTTCGCGTTCACCACTTCCATTTTCCAGTTGAACTCTCCAAAGAGAAATTCACTGATATGCATATTTTTCCTCAGTTGGAAATTGTGCTCGATTATCAGGTTTAAATTAGCATCGCGAATAGTCACGCCCAATGAGTACTGGCTAGTATGCTCACGAATAAACTGAAATAACGCTTCTAAGGAGAGATCGACGGTTGCTACACCCGCAAACTCACCTTCTCGATAGTAAGGTGCAGAAGCAGTGATCATCTGAACTTGAGTAAAGGTATCAATATAGACGGAAGACCAATGAATAGAACCCGATGGTGCGTCGGCAGCAGCGACGTACCAGTATTCCTTGTCGTACCCGTCAGATTCAGGGTTATTGTAAGAATGAATTTGATCGATGACGCCTTCCTGATTCTTGTTAAAAAACAGGCTGGAATACTTCCAATTATCCGCTTGCTGCTGAGGCTTAGGCCACAGGCCGCCGCTGACAATCATGTCATCGCTTAAACGCAATATCTGCGGAATGATCGTACTGAAAGAGTCACTTTGGTTGGGGCTCTGAGCCAACCCCACTAGGCTGTTGAGGACACTGGTTGACGTAAGTAACGGTTCTTTGATTTGGGAGGCTAAAAGCTGCGTTCTTAACTCTAGGTTTCTTTCTAACTTTACACGGACAGGTGGTTCAAGCACTAAGTACACCACAGAGCCAACCGTTGCTATAAAGAAGCACAGATAAAGCGTGAGCGCGAGAATACTTTTTCTTCTGAGTGATGAGCGAATTTCCATAAACGTTAACAAAGCTTCCCTGTTATCGATTTATCACTAATTGATTGGTAAGATGGCCGCAACAAACCAGCCCATGAACAAATGGTATTCTATTTTGAAACTACACGACATTCTTTCTCTTCCAGAACTTGATGGAAAACTACTAAATCTAGCGAAAACTCAAGGCTTTGTAACAGCAATGGCATCAGCACCAAATGTTTTGATGCCGCAAGAGTGGCTCCCATTCCTTTGGGGTGGTGAAGAAACAGCACCTTTCAGTGATGGCGAACAGCTAGAGCAGTACATTGATGAGATAGTACAACTGTGGAATCAAACTCGCCCTGCACTGCTAGAAGGTAACTGGGAGTGGCCTGCTGGCTGCGCACTGGATGAACAAGATATCGTGACGACCACCACTCGTGATTTCTGTGAAGGTGTATTACAGGGTTGGCAGTTGGCGCGTGACGATTGGGAAACCTTGATGCCAGAAGAGAGTGAAGACAACGCACTACTTGGTGGCGTGCTGCTTTCTCTGACTATGCTTTATGATCCAGAAACCACCATCGATACATTAGCTGAACAAGGCATGGTAGGGTTAGAACAGTTTGAAGAGATCTTCAACGCGATGCCATTAATGCTCTGCGGCCTAACTCAGCGTGGTGTCACGCTCGCTGAAGAGCAGTAATCGTTTCTCTCTAAGCCGCTGCCCATCAGCGGCTTTTTTACATCCCACTTCCCCAACTTTCGAAATACTATTCACCGCATCGACATTTATTTCAGTAAATGATTCATCCCAATTACACATGTCACTATTTTGTAAAAACAATATTACAATTCCTTACTTTCTTTGTTAGTATCTGCGCCCAATTTTGGTTAATTGAATGTTGTGATGCAAATAGCGACAAATCGGCAAATAAAACAAAAAGTAATGGCGTTATACGTCATTGCTGCTTTGCTGTTTCAGATTTATTTGCTGGCGACAATGGCACTCAATCCATCACAAGTTCATAACAAGAACTGGCTCTCTGAAGCGCAAGGAGAAAAGATCCTTCTCTGTACTGCAGAAGGTTTTAAGTGGGTGGACATCAAAGAGCTGATTGAAGATAACACCATCAGTTCATCTTCTAACTCTGAATTTCATGATCCGCTTAAATTCAGCTGTCCGCTGTTAGACGTATGTCAGTTTTCAATCTCTCTACTTGCGATTGTTATTGCTGCTATATCTCTATGGCTATGCCGAGTAACGGCGCCCTTTGCCGACTACTCGCATATTCAGTGCCAGCGAAAAATTTACCTCTCATTAGCACCTAAACAGTCACCACCTCAGGCTTTCCTTGCCTAGTCCGGCTTTCATGCCGCACGCCTAATTTATCCAAAAAAATAATCGCACCCGCCTTTGCTTAAAAAGCTGCGGGAGGCATTCGTACGTCTGATTAAACATCGACGTCGACTGAAAATAATTAGAAAGGAAAGTCCATGTTCAACAAAACACAAACTACAAAAGCACTCATTACTGCACTTAGCTTTGGTTTACTCTCCGCTTGTAACGGCGGTTCTGATTCAAGTTCGCCTGCAAAAGCAGAGCCTGCCATTCAAAATGTTACCCTCGAATTTGCAGCACGTGTTGGCGAGCAAGATATTCAATGTCAGTTAATGGACACTGCAATCGCAGGAGTCAACAACACTCAGCCTGAATTTACAGATGTGCGTATGTATGTCTCTGAAATTGAGCTGATAGATGATACTGGCACAGCTACTCCACTCGAACTTACCCAAGATGGTAAGTGGCAATACCAGAATGTCGCGCTGTTGGATTTTGAGACTGGCACGGATAGCTGTGCAAATGGTAACGAGGCACTGAATCATCAGATCACAGGGCAAGTACCTCAAGGCAACTACACAGGTGTTCGCTTTACTCTCGGTGTTCCTGCTGAGTTGAACCACGTTGGTATAGACGGTGATGACGCAATCTCTCCGCTCGATGTGATGGGCATGAACTGGAGTTGGCAGAACGGACATAAACACCTGCGCATGGATGTAACTGGCTGGAATATCCACCTGGGAACAACGGGTTGTGAAGTGATTGACGCCAACACCGAAACCGTTGATTGCGATTCATCGCGCCCAAATCGCCCTAGCTACCAGTTCGATGATTTCAACCCATCAACCAACGTCATTGTGTTTGATTACCAACGCCTAGTCGCGAATAGTGATATCACATTTAACACCGCTGACACTCCGCTCGGCTGTATGTCATCCAGTGTCGATCCGGAATGTAAGGAAGTGTTCGCAAACCTCGGACTTGATGTAGTCACCGGTGAATGTACTGCGGGTAATTGCAGTAGTTCTCAATCCTGGGTATCGGTGGAGTAAGTCTTATGTCAGCAAACCACAAGTTCGGTTTGCTGGCATCGCTCACGATATTCACGATCGTAGGCTGTGACAGCGAATCGAGTTATGACGCTACACCATCAAGCTCAGTGAATGAATCTGGTTTTGACTTTCAAACTGGCTCTCTTCCTCAACCCAAAGAACCGGCAGATAACCCGGCAACTGAGGAAAAGTTTCAACTTGGCAGACATCTGTTTTACGACACCAAACTTTCTGGCAATCAGACAATGTCGTGCGAGTCCTGCCACCAGCAGGCACTGGCGTTTTCCGATGGGGTAAAACTACCAACCGGTTCAACGGGTGAAGTGCTGCATAGAAACTCTCAAACATTAACCAACGTTGCCTATAACGCGTCTTATACCTGGGCAAACCCAGTCTTAAAAGAGATTGAGCAGCAGTTGGTCATTCCACTTTTTGGAGAGTTCCCTGTCGAACTGGGTATTAACGACTCAAATCGAACAGAGATTCTGGAACGCTTTGCGACTGATGTCAGGTATCAAAATTTGTTTAATGCCGCGTTTCCCGACCAACAGGATACGGTGACCTTCCCTAACATCATCAAAGCACTTGGTGTGTTTACTCGCGCATTGATTTCAAAAGACTCTGATTATGATCGCGGTACGATGAGTAGTGCCGCCATGCGTGGGCAAGATCTCTTCAACAGCGAGAAAACAGAGTGTTTCCATTGCCACAGCGGGTTTAATTTCAGTGATTCAACTCTGCACGATGACTCTGTATTTGTATCGCGGCCATTCTTCAACACGGGGTTATATAACATTGACTCGGAAGGAAGTTATCCCATTGAAGACAATGGCCTGTTCACCGTAACGCAAGATCCAAAAGACAAAGGTAAGTTCCGTCCGCCAACGCTGCGAAATGTCGCGTACACCGCGCCATATATGCACGATGGAAGCATCGCGACCCTTGGTGAAGTACTGGATTTTTACGCCAATGGGGGGAGAAACATCACCTCAGGCGAATATCAGGGAGACGGGCGCAATAACCCGAATAAAAGTGAATTTGTTAAAGGCTTCACGTTAAGCCAAGAGGAAAAACAAGACATGCTGGCGTTTTTAAATGCGTTAAGCGATGAGGTGTTCATCTCCAATCCCCGCTATGCCAACCCATTCGTTGAGGAGAATGCACAATGACTCGTTCACTCATTTTGCTCGCCTTATTGTTTATCGCGAATCCTCTACGAGCGGAACTCAAGGCTGAACCAGCCTTACTAGACAAAGTGAATTTCCAGACAAATATCTTTGCTCAGTTTGGTTACTACCAAACGGACAGAGAATCCGTCTATATGATTCCCGGCGTAATAACGGACAATAGTGCTTTCCACTATGAAGAAGGCTTGCAGTTTATGCATGGTGAACTCGGCTTTTTAGCCAGTATGGATAACATTCTGGCGACAAAACTGATCATAGGCAGTCATCACGGTGAATCTATCGAGTTAGAGGAGCTATGGCTTCAGCCTTATCTTCATCAGGATTGGACGTTACGCGTCGGTCGTCAACTCAGTCAAATTGGTCTGTATAACAGTACTCATGAGCATGATTGGCGATTTTTAGATACTTCATTGACTCAGCAGGCTTTTCTGGGTAGCCAATACACCGATGACAGCGTGCAAATAACTTATGCTCAGAATAGTTACGATCTCACCTTCTGGGTTGGACGGGGAAACAACTTCCCTGCTCAATTTGATGAAAATTCCGCGTCATCTTCCGCTTACGGGTTTCATTATCAATGGTTCCGCTTTCGCAATGATTACCAACTGAAAGTCGTCTCAAGTGTCGCCTACTTTGAAGCGACGCAGAGAAGCCAGCAAGACACCGACGGGCATTCACACTCTCTTCAGGCGTCTGACTTGCTTATTTTTGATGGTGATACCACGTTGGTAAGTATTGGTGGCAGCCTAGAGTGGAATGACTTTAATTGGGAGCTTGAATGGATGGGACAATCTATTGATTCCACGCTAATGGACTCGCAACAAATCAAAACGGAACTCGATGCATTTCAACATGGCATCACTACCCAATTAAGTTGGCAATACAACAACCTGGAACTTGGCGTTCGCTATGACTGGCTTCTGACCGATAACGATATCACCAATACAAGTGAGGAGTTTGAAACCGCATTAGATGCATTAGGCCATACTCCCCTGCGCTTTAGCGTTGTCGCTAACTGGCGGTTTGCTCCATATCAACTGTTGCGATTACAAAGCAACTACGAATCCGTTTCACAAACCGAACAAACCGCTTTTTGGCTTGTATATCAAGGCGGCCTGACATGGTCAGCTCAATAAATACAAAAGAGATCGTTATGAAAAAGTACCTAATCCGCTTCATGTTATCTATCGCAGCACTGCTCACTACCGCAGTCAGTGGCCATGAATACACTGCAAAAAACATTCAAATTGACCACCCTTGGAGCAGGGAAGCTCCACCCAATGCAACCGTTATCGCTGGTTTCTTTCAGCTAAAGAACCTGTCAACCAGAGATGATTTTTTGATTAGCGTAACAACACCAATTGCCGAGCGAGTGGAAATTCATAAGCATGAAATGAGTGATGGCATAATGAAAATGAAGAAAATCGATAATGTCCGTGTAAGTACAATGAAAAGTGTGATGTTTGAGCCGGGCGGCTATCACTTGATGATCTTCAATCCCGAGCAATCATTCAAACAGGGCGAGCGTTTTCCTATGACGCTTGAATTTAAATACGCAGGAAAAGTAGAAATAGAACTCGCTGTCGAAGCAAATAATCATATTCATTAACATTAAAGGAGCCTCTCGATTGGGGAGGCTCCTTATCTTCAACTTCGCGAATCCGCCTATTGCGACCCGGAGAAAGAGTCCAGAGCTACAAAATAACGTGGGGAATATAACGGGCCATATCCTGAGTCACCAAATGGCTATCCTCACGAATCGAAATACCTGCCGCTCTGTCATTAACCAGCCAGCTTCCGATTAACGTGTGACTTTGTCCGAACTTTGGCAACGGATGATACTGCTGAACAATGCTTTTGGTTGATGCATAGGGCCCCGGTGTTTTCACCACGCATTGACCATTTTTGACGATCTCAATGTTCGCCCCTTCACGGGAAAACAGCGGCTTAATCACATAGTCTTTTAAACTGGACGCTTTAGGATCATCGGCAAAATACGCAGGCAGCAAATTGGGATGATAAGGGAAGCGTTGCCAAAGTAACGGCAGCAGAGCTTTATTCGAAAGAATGGATTTCCACATCGGCTCCAGCCAATTGACGTTCGCGGTTGCCAGATAATGACTGAATTCGTCCTCAAACATAAACTCCCATGGATAGAGTTTGAACATCCAGCGAATGGCCCGGTCATCAGCGTCGACAAATAATCCCTCTTCCGTTACACCAATATCTTCAATATAAACAAAAGCGGTCGACAGGCCTGCTTCTCGCGCGCAATCCTCTAAATATTGCACGGTGCCTTTGTCTTCTTCCGTATATTTGCAGCAGCTAAAGTGTAGCGTTTGCCCCAGTTGAAACTTACCGATTTCCGCAAATCGCTCGATAAGAAAGTCTTGCAGTATATTGAATTGATCCGCGCTTTGGTGAATGCGTCCTTTGTTGACGACATCTTCTAACCACACCCATTGCCAGAATCCGGTTTCAAACAATGACGTCGGCGTATCCGCATTGTTCTCCAGCAATTTAGCTGGCTCAGATCCGTTGTAGGCAAAATCCATGCGTGAATAGAGCGACGGCTCTTTACGTCGCCATGAAGAGGCCACTTGTGACCACATTGCTTCGGGAATTGCACACTGAGTCAGTAACTGCTCGCTACGTACTACCTCATCAACGATTTCAAGGCACATCTGATGCAACTCTTCTGTCGGGGCTTCAAGATCCTGTTCGATTTGCTCAAGGGTAAACTGATAGTAAGCCGACTCATCCCAGTAAGGCTGGTCGTACATAGAATGAAACCCAAAACCAAACTGACGTGCTAATTCACGCCAGTTTTCTCGTTCTTGTATTTCTCGTCGAAACATAATGTCTGTTAACCACCATGACTGACTGAAACGGCTTTGCCGAAACCACCACGAGACATGGCACGCCCAATCGTACCGCCACCACTTTTGTTTAATCTACTAGTCGCGACTTTGGTGGACTGATTTCGATATGAGCCATAAAACTGCCCCGCTCCATTGTAGTATTTCGACTTGTAACGATACATTGGCTCTGAGTAGTAACTCTTGTTATAGCCTTTCAGGTTACTAAGAGCACGGCTGAAAAAGAAACCACTGACGAAAGGAACATAGGAGTGATAGCTCGAACTGTAGTAACAGTCGTCTTGGTAGAAATCATTCTTACACTCGTATTCACTGGTATAACGTGGCGCGTTTTGTTCTGCCCGCGCCATTGCTTCCTGATACGCGATGTCACACTGCTCGCTGAATCCGGGCTCAGAGGATTGACACTCGCTGGCATCAAGGTAAATCGCACCTTCGGTTGTCGATTCCTGAGTAGCAAGGTAAAAAATCCCCCCAAATGCAGCAAATGGGATGATCCGAGCAATTTTAAAGCTTTTATCCATAGAAGAACGTTTAACGTTAGAGCTGCGTTTCATCGTTCCTCCTAGTAGGTCATGCATGCGGCATTAAGCAGACCGACGGACACCGATACTGCGGCAAGCACGATACCTGCGGGTAATTCATTGTTCTCAATTTGTTCGGAGACTTTTGGCATCAGAATGAAGCGGACAATACCGAACGCGATGAGCTGTGCGAGCAGCGCAACCACTCCCCACACCATAAAATCGATAATGCTGACGGAATTTTTCGCCGTACCCGAAATTGCCAGACAGTAACCAAGAAAAGCACCACTTAACGCCACGGCTGCCGCTGTATTCTGCTCTTCTTTGATCAGGTGCCATTCGTCATAAGGCGTTAACTTGATATAGACAAATTTGAATGCCAGAACAAAGACAATCGACACTGAAAAATAGAGTAAGAAATTGGGAAAACCCGCCAACAGGTCTGCGATAATATGCATTACTTGTCCTTATTCATTTCATTCCATGCAAAGTTTCCAATTCGCTCGTCTGCGATATAGAACAGCTTGGTATTCGGTGGTACATCGGTAGTCAAATCAGGGTTAAGCTGTATACCATTACCGGAGTCCAAAGCGATGAGCGTTGCATGATGGCGCTTTTTAATAAAACTAAAGATGTTTTCAATCTTCGTCATTGGTTGGTGTTCTGGATAAATCACCGAGTATTGAGTCATGCCGCGAGTTGAGGCAAGTAATTCCTGATGTAACGCACTCGAACCAGGATCCACAGCAGCCTTAGCCAACATCTCTGCTCCCACAGCCGGAATACACTCAGCTTTAGGGCAATGCTGACTCAGCAAACGACCTAGAGCCTCGTCCTTAAAATAGGCGAGTAAATGTGCATCAGGATTTACTGAGGCACAATAAAGCGCCGCAGAGAGAGTGATGTCATCAGAAAGATTATCAACAATGATACAGCTTGCCTCTGTGATGTTGGCATTGGTCATCTCCTGTGAATCGGTATAACTGGTCACTTTGATAAAGTGAATCTCACCCGGTAGCGGGTTTTCAATATCCGAACGACTACACAGAACAATTGGACGTTTACCTGCCTCTTCGTGCTGTAACATGCGGATAAGGTGCATTGTTCTTGAACCGTTCCAGCCTAACAAAACAATATGGTTTTCCACTCTCACTCTCCGTTTACCGATAATACCCGCTCGCCAATAATCCACCGCCGCCCCAGCTACGCGTCCTAAAAGCGCTGCAAACAGGCTTAAGCCTCCGGGAATAACGAACAATACAACAACCCATTTACCCAAGTCTGTCACCGGAGAATGGTCGCCGTAACCAACCGTACTCGCCGTTACCATCAGATAGTAAATAAAGCTGGAAAAGTTCTCGGTGAGTTCTTTCTCGCCTGCCAGAACCAATAACACCCAAGAGAGGCCGATATAGAGCAGGCTAAGAACGAGGAGATTGCGGGTGCTTAACTTAAAAACGTGCGAAGTTAGCCACTTTTTAACGACCAGCCACACTGCCATAAGTATTCAGTTCCTAAATGCATTACGTTGTTTAATAGTAACCGATTGATTGTAAGACACAAAAAAACCAGCCATATTCGGCTGGTTTTTGAGATTCGTCTTAGATAATGCGAAATATTACGCGTTACCTTTTACCTTCATGTTCAATTGCTCAGCGAAATCTAACATGCGGTTCAGTGGGATAAGAGACTTAACACGCAGCTCTTCATCAACGAAGATCTCATGCTGTTCTCCACCTTCACGCAGTGCTTGTTCAATCGCTTTCAAACCGTTCATCGCCATCCAAGGACAGTGTGCACAGCTGCGACATGTTGCGCCCGCGCCCGCAGTAGGTGCTTCGATAAGTTCTTTCTCAGGAACAAGCTGCTGCATCTTAAAGAAGATACCTTTATCAGTCGCAACAATCATTTGCTTATGAGGAAGCTCTTTTGCCGCCTTGATCAGCTGACTCGTTGAACCAACGGCATCTGCCAGTTCTACAACGCTCGCTGGAGATTCAGGGTGAACAAGAATCGCGGCATCAGGATATACGCTCTTCATCTTACGCAGTGCGTCAGCAGAAAACTCATCGTGAACCACACACTCACCCTGCCATAGCAGCATGTCTGCGCCCGTTTTGTTCGCAATGTACGAGCCAAGGTGACGGTCAGGCCCCCAGATAATTGGCTTATCTTCTGCATCCAGATGTTCGACAATTTCAAGCGCAATACTTGATGTCACCACCCAGTCTGCACGAGCTTTAACCGCAGCCGAAGTATTTGCGTAAACCACAACCGTATGGTCAGGGTGAGCATCACAGAACGCGCTAAATTTATCAGCAGGACAACCAAGATCGAGTGAACACTCAGCCTCTAGAGTTGGCATCAGAATGCGTTTCTCTGGCGTTAGGATCTTAGCTGATTCACCCATAAAGCGAACACCACCGATGATCAGTGTACTTGCCGGGTGACGGTTACCAAACTTCGCCATTTCTAGCGAGTCACCAACAAAACCGCCAGTCTCTTCCGCCAACGCCTGAATTTCAGGGTCAGTGTAATAATGCGCGATCAGTACGGCGTCTTTTTCCTTAAGCAGCTTTTTGATGCGCTCGATGTAAGACGCTTTTTCTTCAGCGCTCAACGGAACTGGTTTTGGAGGGAATGGGTAAACAGTGTCTATTTTATCTAGTATATGGCTCATTGCTCTTGCTCTACGCAACTTCCTTTAATCCGCGTATTGTAACCTCGTTAATTTTCAAAAACCAACCCATAGCGAGGATTTATAGAGCTCTAGCCGTATATCTTTGTTCCAATTAACACTTATTAACTGAACACACCAGCCAATAAAAGAAAAAGGAGCCGCGAAGCTCCTTTTTATAAACCCAAGATGTCTATTTCAGCTTAGGGGCCGCTATTTTCGCAGAGGCACTACCTGGGTACTCATCAACGACTTGCTGATAGAATTTCTTCGCTTGCTCTGCATTGTTGTTACGCTCAGCGATATCGCCCAACTTAACCAATGCGTCCGCGCGTTTGTTGGAATCTTTGTAAGAAACCACTGCGACAAAACTTTGAGCCGCTTCTTTATCCTGCTTCTTAGCAAAATACAATTGGCCTAACCAATAGTGTGTATTTGCTGAGTAAGTGGAGTCAGGATAATCCTTCTGGAATTGCTGGAATGCAGCAATAGCGCCTGCGTAGTCACGCTTCTTGAGGATAAGGTCTACGGCGTTTTGATAGGCCGTTTGTTCATCCGCATTAGGTGTGTACTGACCGCCGATTTCTGCTGGCTCAGAGTCTTGTTGAGATACTGGTGCAGACTTCATATCACCACGCATACGGTCAAGCTCAACGAACAACTCTCGTTGACGCTGTAACATTTGCTGCATTTCGTGGTTATTTCGCTCCAACTGACCTCTTAGATCACTGATCTCTCGTGACATTTGGTCAATTTGCTCTTGCATTTGGAACTGAAGACGGTTTCGGCTTTGTAGCAGACGCTCTAGACGCTCGACATCCGTTTCGGATGAACGACTTTTAGAGACTGAAGATGTGCTGTTGAGATCGGATACTGGAGCTGGTGCAGCGAACGCTAAGTTCGCTGCACTTGCCAGTAACGTAAGCGCAACAGCGCGCTTAGTGTTACTGAACAACATGAGGATTTCCTCGAATTAGTATACTAGAACCGCACGACGGTTTTTAGCGTACACATCGTCTGATTGACCCAGAAGAAGTGGCTTCTCTTCACCGTAGCTAACGATTGAGATTTGGCCTGCTTGAACACCTAGTGCTTGTAGGTAGTTAGCAACCGCTTGTGCACGACGCTCGCCTAGAGCGATGTTGTACTCAGGAGTACCACGCTCGTCCGCGTGACCTTCGATAGTAACTCGTAGAGCAGGGTTCTTGCTTAGGTAAGCAGCGTGAGCAGCTAGCATCTCTTCGTAATCACCAGCAATAGTAGAGTTATCAAATGCGAAGTAAATAGTTTGAGTTTCGCGAAGTGCTTGCTCTTTTAGCTCTTGCTCAGTTAGCTGGCCAGCTTGGTCGATAGGTGAAACTACTGTAGATTCCACTACACCACTACCGTTGGTTGCCGCGCCTGTGTTAGAAGCAGCGTCGTCACTTGAACTACACGCTGTCATAGCCATTACAGGAAGAGCGATTAGTAGCCCTTTTAGAACCTTGTTAAGTTGCATCTTATTTTCCTTTATTAATCAATCTTATTATTACAAAAACGGTGACCATGCAGGCGCTCGAACACGCCCGTTTGTCGCTGGCAATCGAGCTTTGAATCGGCCGTCAATTGACACCATCGATAGAACGTTTTGTTTATTGTAAATCGAGCTATACACAACCATGCCACCATTAGGGGCGATACTTGGAGACTCATCAAGCAACGTCTTAGTTAGTACTTGAAGAGCACCTGTTTCTAAATCTTGTTTTGCCAAGTTGAAACCTGAATCACTTCGATTCACCATCACTAGGAATCGACCATCAGGAGTGATTTGACCACTCAGATTCTGGCTACCTTGCCAAGTTAATCGATCAGTTGTACCGCTGCCCAAATCTACTTTATAAATCTGAGGTTTACCACCCCTATCCGATGTGAAAATTAGCGATTTTCCATCCGGGTACCAGAACGGTTCTGTATTATTTGATCTGCCACTCGTAATTTCTGTGAGCTGACGAGATTTCAAATCAAATGTGTATACCTGCAGTGAGCCAGTCTTAGACAGAACTAGCGCCAGTTTACTACCATCTGGCGAGAATTTTGGCGCACCATTATGGCGAGGATATGACGTAATCTTTTCACGCTCACCCGTGTAGATGTTCATGATGTAAATCTCAGATTGGCCATTCTGGAAGCTAACATAAGCCAGCTTCTGACCATCTGGAGACCACGATGGTGACATTAACGGCTGCTTAGAACGAAGCACTAAACGCTCATTGAAACCATCATAATCAGCAACACGCAGTTGGTAAGGGAATCGCTCAGTGTCGTTAACCACTATATAAGCAATACGCGTCATGAACGCGCCTCGGTCACCCGTAAGTTGCTCGTAAACCAAATCAGAAATTCGGTGAGCATACTCACGCATACGCGATGCTTCGACTGTTGCTACTTTATTAAACAAGACATGGTCTTTTGATAGCACTAATTCGCCATCACTTCCTAATGCCTGTCCTTTACCACCAGTCAACTGACCACGAACAACATCAACAAGCTGGTAGTTAACGACGTAGTTACCTTGCTCGTTCTGTGTGATGGAACCCGTCAGTAGTGCGTCCACGCCAAGATTGGTCCATGAATCAAAGTTAATTTCTGACTCATTAAAAGGCGTTTGCGGCATCTTGTTGGTTGGTACCGGACTGAATTTTCCACTGCGTTGCAAGTCAGAGGCAATCACAGCCGAAATGTCCGTAGGAAGAGCCTTGGCACCTTCCCATTTAAATGGAACTACAGCTATTGGTCGTGCTGAATCAATACCATCAGTAATAACCAGCTCCAATGCAGCATGCGCTACATTCGTCATACTGCTTAGCAGTACAAACATTCCTAGTAAAAGGCGTTTAATCACGTCTTATTCCTTTTAGTCCAAAGCAACCGTTAAGTTGATGTCTTTCAGTTTTTCATTGACCGCAGCTTCTGACGATTTAGGGAACGTCCCAACTTGTGCAATCGCTCTTTTGGCTGCTGCACAAACTCGCGTATCGCCACCTAGTACGGTAACACCAGCAACCATCATATCCGATCCAGTAGGAATCAGTTTGATGTTTACCCTACACTCCTTTCCCAGCAAATAGTCATCTTTAATCAACTTTTGCTGAATGCTCTGAGTATAAATGGATGACATACGAGAAAGCTCGTCGTTAATAAATTGGTTGCGTGCCGCACTGTTTTTGCTTGCTTCATTTTCCAAACCAGCAAAAATGTCATCCAATGCCGCTTCTTGTTGTTTACGTTCGCGTTCAGCTTTTTCTGCGGCTTCTTTTGCTTTACGTTCTCGCTCAGCTGCCTCTTTGGCCGCTTTTTCTTTGGCTATGCGATCTTGCTCTGCTTTTTGCGCTGCTTCACGTTCACGTTTTGCCTTTTGTTCAGCTTCTTGCGCAGCTTTTTCACGCGCTAAACGTTCCTGTTCTGCTTTTGCAATCGCCGCTTCTTTCGCTACACGCTCCTGCTCCGCTTTACGTACCGCCTCTTCTTTGACTTTACGTTCTTCTTCAAGCTTAGCAGCTCGCTCTTTTTCTTTGCGAACACGCTCTTCTTCAGCTTTGCGCTCCTGCTCTTTTTTCTTGCGATCCGCTTCTGCTTCACGTGCCGCTTGAGCATCTTTCGCTTGCTGCTCTTTTAGCTTACGAATTTGCTCTTCTTCCGCTTTGCGATTTTTCTCTAGCTGCTCGGCTTCACGTCTTAACTTATCAAGACGCTCTTGCTCTTTTTTGGCTGCTTTTTCGCGCTGCTGACGAATCTCTTTCGCTTGCTGTTGTACAGCTTTAGGATCAATAACAACGGCCTGAACCATCTGTCCCGTTGGTTCAGGTTTTGACATTGTTAAATCAGTACCCCAAAGCAAAGCGACTACCAAGAGGGCATGCAAACCCACCGATATCGCTATCGGCTTGGTGTACTCTTTCGTCTGATTCTTTTTTTCTTTCATGAATGGTTGGCGTCTATTCCCGGATATCGGTCAGGAGCCCTACTTTAGGGATACCAGCACGACTCAATTCATCAAGTAAAAGGACTACATCCGCATAAGGAGTAGCTGCATCACCGCCTACCGCAACAGGCGAATCAGGTTTAAGTGAACGTTCTGCTTTAACACGTACAATAACATCTTGCAGCGTTAAACCACGCTGAACTTCTTCATCGTTGACACTCAAACCTAAGTTACCATCGCGATCAATTTCGATAATGATAAAACTGCTGTCAGTATCGCCCGCTAGTTCCTGTGCTGGTGTTGCGTTCGACGTTTTTGGCAGTTCTACGTCAACACCTTGAGTCACAAATGGAGCGGTGGCCATAAAAATGATCAGCAGTACGAGCATTACGTCGATATAAGGAACAACGTTAATCTCTGCCGTCATTTTTCGCTTTTTAGGTTGGTAACCCGCCATGCTCTATTCCTTATCTACGCTGTCTCTGCCAGCCATCGCCTGACGATGAAGGATGCTGTGGAATTCTTCTGAGAAAGTCGCGTAAGTGTGTTCAAGCTTACTTACTTTGTTGCTTAGTCGGTTGTAGGCCATTACCGCAGGGATTGCAGCAAACAGACCCATTGCCGTTGCGATTAGCGCTTCGGCGATACCTGGTGCAACCATTGAAAGCGTTGCCTGTTTTACTTCACCCAGCGCGACAAACGAGTGCATGATGCCCCATACTGTACCGAACAGGCCGATGTATGGACTGATAGAACCGACCGTTGCCAAGAAAGGTAAGCTGGTCTCTAACTCGTCCACTTCACGAGCAACTGCAACACGCATTGCTCGGCCTGTGCCTTCCATAATGTAAGCTGGAGAGTTTGCGTTGCTCTTACGCAGACGAGCAAACTCGGTAAAACCGGCATAGAAGATCTCTTCTGTACCGATGATTTCTTCTTTGCGGCCTTTCACATTTTGGTATAGCTGAGAAAGGTCGGTGCCTGACCAGAACTTGTCTTCAAATGATTCTGCATCTTTGGTTGCGTGCGAAAGCACTTTGCTGCGCTTGATGATCATCGCCCATGAGGCAATCGACATACCAAGCAGTGTCAGCATCACAAGTTTTACTAACAGACTCGCCTGAAGAAAGAGGTCTAAAATGGAAATATCAGCAGTCACTATTTGTTAGCTCCGAATTAATAAATGCTGGAATAGCTATTGGTTTCATTTTTTTATTATCGATACATGCTACCTTAACAAGGGCCTTGCACAATATGCGCCCATGATCATTGACCAACTCTTGACAGAATTGTAAAGACGCACGTTTTATTTCTGACACTCGGGTTACAACTGTCAGATGTTCGTCCAGTCTTGCCCCTTGCTTGAAATCGATATCCATGTGTCGGACAACGAAACCAATATTTTGTTCCAGCAGCACTTGTTGAGAAATGCCTTTCGCGCGCAACATTTCTGTCCGGGCACGCTCAAAGAATTTGAGATAGTTTGAATGATATACAACGCCACCCGCATCTGTGTCTTCATAGTACACAGTGATCGGCCAGCAAAACGCGTTAGATGTGCCTTGCAAGAGAGTACCAATATATTCATTCTTTAAAGTAGTTACTATAACTGAAGCAAAAGTAATTGATACTGAGTCAGCGGAAAATTTTTTGATTTTTGTTGAAAAAATAAAAGCCAGGCAACTTGCCCTGTCTCTTGATCACAAGTCCTGTTCAAGAGACAGAGCGAGTTCGTAGCCTTCAAGGATGGCTTGTAGTTTTAGCCATCCTTCCCAGAGCGTTTTAACTGACGCTCTTCCATTTCTTTTACTGTCTT